>CAJUCT010000002.1:217087-273331 GCA_910585015.1 uncultured Acetatifactor sp. | reverse complement strand
GGCCCACTTCCGTGAGTCAAGTATTCTTCCTGCTGTTGTATCTCTTATTATACATGCCGCCATGCAATTGTCAAGTATTTCCAAAAGTTTATAGCATGCATATTTTAAAATATGATAAACATTTTACAAAAATTTAACACAGTCCCAGGCTCGCAATCCGTTGCATTTTTGCTTTTTCTGTCGTATAATGTCGGGGAATGCTTAAAAGTAAGCCTCCGTTCATAGATTGAATAGATGGCTGTGATATATTGAATTGATCCAGAAAGGATGTTATACATGAACAATAACTGTATGAGTTGCGATGCCGGGAATCGGCATCTCCCCGAATACACCCTGGGCATTGACATCGGTTCCACCACGGTGAAGATTGCCATATTAGATGAGAACCACGAAATTCTTTTCTCCGACTATGAGCGGCACTATGCCAATATTCGGGAGACGTTGTCCTCCCTGCTGCAGAAAGCTTATGACGAGCTGGGCAACGCTATGCTGCACCCTATGATCACCGGCTCCGGAGGACTTACCCTGGCGAGTCACCTGGGTGTGCCTTTTACTCAGGAGGTCATCGCCGTGTCCACCGCCTTGAAAGAGTTGGCTCCCAAGACCGATGTGGCCATTGAGTTGGGCGGCGAGGACGCCAAGATCATCTATTTTGAAGGCGGCAATGTGGAGCAGCGCATGAACGGCATCTGCGCCGGTGGTACAGGCTCCTTTATCGACCAGATGGCCTCCCTGATCCAGACGGACGCGGCGGGTCTGAATGAGTACGCCAAAAATTACCAGTCCCTGTACACCATCGCCGCACGCTGCGGCGTGTTTGCCAAGACTGATATCCAGCCCCTGATCAACGAGGGCGCCACCAAGGAGGATCTGGCGGCCTCCATCTTCCAGGCGGTAGTGAATCAGACCATCTCCGGCCTGGCCTGCGGCAAACCCATCCGGGGACATGTAGCTTTTCTGGGAGGCCCCCTGCACTTTTTATCGGAATTGAAAAATGCCTTTATCCGAACGCTGAAACTGGATGAGGAACATATCATGGATACGGACAACTCACACCTCTTCGCCGCCATGGGATCTGCCATGAACGCCAAGCAGGAAGTCAGTTACACCCTGGAGGAAATGGTGGCAAAGCTCTCCGGAGAAATCAAGATGGAGTTCGAGGTAGAACGTATGGAGCCTCTCTTTGCCAGCCAGGAGGAATATGACGCTTTCCAGGCCCGCCATGCCCGGCATAAAGTGAGCGCCGGAGATCTGGCCTCCTACCACGGCAATGCTTTTCTGGGCATTGACGCAGGCTCCACCACCACCAAGATCGCCCTGGTAGGGGAGGATGGCTCCCTGCTGTACTCCTTTTACAGCAGCAATGACGGCAGCCCGTTAAAGACTGCCATTCGCTCCCTGAAGGAGATTTACCAGCAGCTGCCGGAGGATGTGCAGATCGTCCGCTCCTGCTCCACCGGCTACGGCGAAGCCCTCATGAAAGCAGCTTTCCTGCTGGACGACGGTGAGGTAGAGACTGTGGCCCACTACTACGCCGCCGCCTTTTTTAATCCCCAGGTGGACTGCATTCTGGATATCGGCGGCCAGGATATGAAATGTATCAAGATCAAGAACCAGACCGTGGACAGTGTGCAGCTCAACGAGGCTTGCTCCTCCGGCTGCGGCTCCTTTATAGAGACTTTTGCGAAATCCCTGAACTACAGCGTTCAGGATTTTGCCCAGGCGGCTCTGTTTGCCCAGCATCCCATTGACCTAGGCACCCGCTGTACCGTGTTCATGAACTCCAAAGTGAAACAGGCCCAAAAAGAAGGGGCCAGTGTTGCGGACATCTCCGCCGGACTGGCCTACTCGGTGATCAAGAACGCCTTGTTTAAGGTAATCAAAGTGTCCGACGCCTCGGAACTGGGCAAAGAGATCGTGGTTCAGGGCGGTACTTTCTACAATGATGCCGTTCTGCGCAGCTTTGAAAAAATCGCGAACTGTGAAGCCATTCGCCCGGATATCGCAGGTATCATGGGCGCTTTCGGCGCGGCTCTGATCGCCCGGGAACGCTACACACAGTGTTGCGGAATAAACTATAATGAAAATACTGACACTGACAATTGCGAAGTTTGCGGTGATAACTGCAGCGGCAACGCCAGCTACCAGACCTCCATGCTTTCCTATGAGCAGATCTGCAACCTGCAATTTGACACCAGCATGGCAAAGTGCAAGGGCTGCACCAACAATTGCCGCCTGACCATCAACAAATTCTCCGGCGGACGGCAGTTTATCTCCGGCAACCGCTGTGAACGGGGCATCGGCGGCCAGAAAAACGCCCACAATGTGCCCAACCTCTTTGAGTATAAACTAAAGCGACTGTTTGACTATGAGTCTCTGCCCGCCGACGAGGCTCCCAGGGGCGTGGTTGGCATTCCCAGGGTATTGAATATGTATGAGAACTACCCGTTCTGGCACACCTTTTTCACCAGTCTAGGTTTCCGGGTGGTGCTGTCTCCGGTGTCCACCCGTCAGATCTACGAACTGGGCATCGAGTCCATCCCCAGCGAGTCTGAGTGTTACCCGGCCAAACTGGCCCATGGGCATGTGAGTTGGCTGATCAAACAGGGCGTAAAATTCATCTTCTACCCGGCTCTTTTTTATGAGAGAAACGAGTTTGAGGATGCCAACAACCACTACAACTGCCCTATTGTAACCTCATACTCGGAGAATATCAAAAACAATGTGGAAGAAATAAGGAGCGAGAATATCATTTTCCGCAATCCTTTCATGGCCTTTACCAGCCAGGAGACCATCTCCGATGCCTTGATAAAGGAGTTCAGCGGACCTCAGTCCGATGAACTCCCGTTTAGCGGACCTCAGTCCGATGAACTCCCGTTTAGCGGACCTCAGTCCGATGAACTCCCGTTTAGCGGACCCCAGTCCGATGAACTCCGGTTTAGCGGACCCCAGTCCGATGAACTCCCGTTTAGCGGACCTCAGTTTAGTGAAATCCCTGCCCATGAGGTGCGGGAGGCTGTGGCAAAAGGCTGGGAAGAACTGGCCGCAGCCCGCCGGGATATGCAGAAAAAGGGAGAAGAAACCCTGCAATATCTAAAGGAGACCGGGAAACGGGGCATTGTACTGGCAGGCCGGCCCTACCACATTGACCCGGAGATCAACCATGGTATACCGGAGTTGATCACTTCCTATGACATTGCTGTGCTGACAGAGGATTCCATCTCTCATCTGGCTGACCCGGAACGGCCCTTGATCGTCTCCGACCAGTGGATGTACCACTCCCGGCTGTACGCCGCCGCCAGCTATGTGAAGCTGGTGGAAAATCTGGACCTGATTCAGCTTAATTCCTTTGGCTGCGGCCTGGATGCAGTGACCACGGATCAGGTGAACGATATTCTGTCCGGCTCCGGCAAAATCTATACCTGCCTTAAGATTGATGAGGTAAACAATCTGGGAGCCGCCCGGATTCGTGTTCGCTCACTCCTGTCCGCCATACGTGTGCGGGAACAGAAAGCAGAACAGCGGGCCATCCACTCCAGCGCCATCCAGAAAGTACAGTTTACGGAGGAGATGCGAGGGGACTATACCATCCTCTGTCCCCAGATGTCGCCCATCCACTTTGACATCTTTGAAAAGGCTTTTGCCGCCTGCGGCTATCATTTTGAAGTACTGACCAACGACAACAAGCACTCCGTGGACGTGGGTCTTAAATATGTAAATAATGACGCCTGTTATCCGTCTCTGCTGGTGGTGGGACAGATCATGGAGGCACTGCTCTCCGGCAAGTATGATTTGAACAAAACAGCCGTTATCATGACCCAGACCGGAGGGGGGTGCCGGGCCACCAACTATATCGGCTTCATCCGGCGGGCCCTGGAAAAGGCTGGTATGGCCCAGATCCCGGTGATCTCCCTGAACCTGGGCAGTATAGAAACCAATCCCGGTTTCCACCTGAATCTGGACCTGCTGGTGCGCGCGGCGCTGTCTGCCCAGATCGGCGATATCTTCATGCGATGTGTCTACCGGATGCGCCCTTATGAGGAGGTTCCCGGCAGCGTGGAAGCCCTGCACCAAAAATGGCTGAAGATCGCCCAGGATTATGTGTCCGCCAAACATATCAACCTTGCAAAATTCCCCGGCATGTGTCGGAAGATAATCCGGGAATTTGATGCCATCCCGCTTCGGGACATCAAGAAACCCAGAGTGGGTATCGTGGGTGAGATTCTGGTAAAATTCTCCCCGGCAGGCAACAATCACCTGGTGGAACTGCTGGAGGCCGAGGGGGCGGAGGCGGTGGTGCCCGATCTGATGGACTTTATGCTATACTGCTTCTACAACCAGATCTACAAGGCAGAGCATCTGGGCACCAGCAAAAAGGCGGCAAGGATTTCCTCCCTGGGTATCTGGGCCATCGAGCATGTGCTGCGAGGGGCTGCCGCCAAGGCTTTTGCCAGGAGCGAGCATTTTAACCCGCCCACTCCCATCCGGGAGATTGTGGAGTACGCCAAGCCCATCGTATCCATAGGCAACCAGACCGGCGAGGGCTGGTTCCTTACCGGAGAGATGGTGGAACTGATCCATGAGAACGTGCCCAATATCGTATGTACCCAGCCCTTTGGCTGCCTGCCCAACCATGTGGTGGGCAAGGGAGTAATCAAGGCTCTGCGGAAAGCCTACCCCCAGTCCAACATTGTGGCCATTGACTACGATCCCGGCGCCAGCGAAGTAAACCAGCTCAACCGCATCAAACTGATGCTGTCCACCGCCAACAAAAATCTGGAAAGATAACGCCGGATGAAAGCCGCCGGCAATATTTACGGAAGACTTTGAGAATGGACACTCCGCAGGAGATGCATATAAGAAATAGTATGGCAGCAGGGGCAAAATCCTCCTCAAGAAGATTTTACCCCTGTTTTGCTGTCTCAGAGTTCACAGGGATCAATGCCAAGCTTCTTACAAATCCGAATTACCATATCAAAAGAAGCGCCGCCAACTCCCCTTGACAGCACCGTTGTCAATGTGCTATAGGGAATGTCCGCCTCCATAGAGAACTGCCGCAGACTCACATACCCGTCCAAAATCAGATTCCGCAGCATTTCTTCCCGATTCATTTGGATTCTCCGACAATTATTACTGCAATCCCTTTTTCCTCCAGCGCTGTTATCTGTTCCTCCACGCAGTCCCAGTCCGTAATAACGGAGTTAAAGTCATCCGCCTCACATACTTTGATAAAGGAGTTCGTCCCGATTTTGGCGCCTGGGATCAACAGGCATTTCCTCCTGCTGTTCTTGATCACTATGCGCTGAAATGCCGCTGTTTCATCCGTCCCATTAGTCAGTCCAAAGGCGGCTGTCAGTCCTGCTCCAGTAATAAAGCAGAGATCAAAGTGCATCCGGCTGACAAACTCTGTGGCCAGACTATCCACCAGCGAACCGCTCCGCCGCATTTTACCCCCGACGAGATAAACCTCAATGTTCTCAAAACTTCTGAGTTCCCTTCCTATATCTACTGAGTTGACCACCACTGTATAATGGATATCTCTGGGCAGGGCAGAGATCATGAGATACCCAAGCGATCCGCCTGTCAGATATATCGTATCATTTTCGCCTATCATTTCCGCAGCCTTACATGAAATGGCCTTATAATTGTCAAAAACGGGCATACACTCAAACCTGCGGTCCACCGGCGGTCTTACGCTGACCGGCTGTAACAAAATCGCGCCTCCATGGGTTCTTTTGCAGACTCCCTTCTGCTCCAGCATCCGCAGATCTCTCCGTGCGGATTCATCAGATATACCATATTCTCCGGTAATTTCAGCAATGGTAATCTTTCCGTTTTCGCGAATAACATCCGCTATTCTCTGGTGACGTTCTTCCATAAAGATCATATTTACACCTCCGTATTTTTTATCGGCTCCGATAAATCCAGAATACAACACATTCAGTCTAAAGTCAACATTATCGGTAACCGAATTTGCGTCTATTGTACACACTAAAAAAGAGGCTTCTCAGCCCCTTTTTAGTTCATGCTTCATTTCAAGCTATTTACTCCAATGGTTTTCCCGTGATCAACTCATAACCTTGCAGGTACTTCTCGATGGTCTTATCCACTATCTCCTGGGGCAGTTCCCAGTCATGTTCATGGCTCTTCAGCCAATCCCTGGCAAACTGCTTGTCAAAGGAGGGCTGAGCATGGCCCGGCTCATATCCCTCCGCAGGCCAGAACCGGGAGGAATCCGGCGTCAGCATCTCATCTCCAAGCACTATATTGCCCTCTTCGTCCAGACCAAACTCAAACTTGGTATCCGCAATGATAATCCCCTTGGTCAAGGCATACTCCGCGCACTTTTTATACAGTGCAATGGTGTAGTCACGGAGCTTCTCCCCATACTCCTGGCCCTTGCCGGGGAAATATTTCTCCAGGTACTCCACGCTCTGCTCAAAGGAGATATTCTCGTCATGGTCGCCGATCTCCGCCTTGGTGGAGGGGGTATAAATAGGCTCCGGCAGCTTATCCGACTCCCTCAGTCCTTCCGGCAGCTTGATGCCGCACACAGTGCCGTCCTTCTGATAGTTGGCCCAGCCGCTGCCGGTGATATATCCCCGCACTATACACTCCACGGGCAGCATCTCCAGTTTACGGCACATCATGCTGTTGCCGTCAAAACGCTCCTGCCTGAAAAACTCCGGCATATCCTTTACATCCACTGAAATCATATGGTTGGGCAGGATGTCTCTGGTCATGTCAAACCAGAACTTGGACATCTGAGTAAGCACCGCCCCCTTCTTCGTGACCTGATTTTTCAGAATCACATCAAAACAACTGATCCTGTCCGTAGCCACCATAATCAAGGTATCCCCATTGTCATAGATCTCACGTACTTTTCCTTCCTTTATCGGTTTCAACTCCTGCATTTCCTCTCTCCTCCTGTTTTAAATTGCATGTTCCCTGTCGGGAATATTCCTCTTTTATACTATATACCTATATTAACAGCCCTATCGCTTTTTGACAATAACCTTATATTCAAAGCTATTGCAAAAATTCTACCTCCGGTTGGCAAATACATTTCGGAACGCCCTATAAGTCTTTCCCATGCCCTCCTCCAGTCCGGTATATACCATCCCCAGTTCCTGTAGGCTTCTGGTATTGTCATACAATTCGGTCTCCTGTTCTCTCACGGCAAAAGGCAATGGAACACCCTGTTTTACAGCCTGGTCTATTGTCATGGGATATTCTTCCACTGCATCGCCGCATACCTTTAATAAGGCATCCGCCAGACGACCATAGGTCACCGGCTCTCTCTCACAGATATTATATGCCTTTCCGTAAGTCTGCGGCTGCCCCAGGCATTTTCGGATTGCTTCCACTGCATCCTTTACATAAACCAACTGAAACTGACCGTCCGCATCCGTAACCCTGGGCAGAATCTTTTGCTGCACCATCAGCTGAATATAAGCGGACTCCCGGGGCGCATAATTGTAAGGGCCATAAAGGATTCCCGGCCGCAACACTGTCCAGTCCACTCCCTGCTCCCTACATACCTGCCGCAGTTCTTTCTCCAGGGCTACCTTCCCGGCAATATATGCCCCGGCCTCTCCCGGCAGCGTTCTGTCCTCATAGGGGGTGTCCTCCGCCTTATAACCTCCGAGCCCCCGACGGTATACATCCACAGTGCTGATGGCAATATATTGAACGGGCCTGCTCGGCATATTTTCAAGCACACATCGGATGTCCCCCGCCTCGTAGGCACAAAAATCCACCACTGCGTCATAGCTTTCGCACAAGTCCTGCCATACCGCCGGATCTCTGCGGTCTCCTCTGATTTGTGCCACTCCAAAATCTTCCATGGAGTAGGTTCCCCGGTTCATCACGGTAATCTCATGCTCCTCCGCAGCCTGCATCACAAATACCCGGCCATAAAAATAACTGCCGCCAATCACTAAAATTTTCATTATTTCCCTCTTCCTGCATATCTAATTATTCTTCTGCGATATGCCCTAATAAACCAAACTCTCCTTGGGAACTGCCATAAAACAGCTTGTGTGGAGGACACTTCTTGACCGATTTTTACTTCATATAGAGACCAACCACCTGCATATCCGCATCATATCCCACCTGAAATGTCACAATCTGCTTTTCATATTGAGCCTTAACCATGACAACGGCATAGTCCTCCTCCTCAATCTCCTGGCCGCTGACCATTGTGCTGTCAATCTGCGTGAAATTCCCGGCGCCGCCGTAAGTCTCCGCGCAGGCCGACCGCAATTCTTCCAACGGCAGCGCCTGTTTCATATCCTCCCGGAAAGTATTATAAACCAGTTCATACTCTCCCGCATTCAGCCAGTCCACAATCTGTATGGTCTGCTGCTCCAGTTGTTCCTGCTGGAATACCTCCGCCAGGGGCATAGTCTGGTTGCCGCAGCCCGCCAGCAGAACCATCGTGAGCAATATAAAAATTCCCATCTTTATACTCTTCTTCATCTTCTTATTCTTTCCCTCCCTGCCGCTTCTCCTTCTGATAGAGCATATATGCCTCCTCGCATCGGTCAAACACGCCCTCACGCGCCAGACGGTGGTGCCATCTGTCCCATATTTCCCCCAGCAGCCCCTGGTACGGACGCCAGTCCTCCTCCATCTGCTCCCGGGTATAATGCTGTACACAATGCCTGTCTATCCTGCCTTCCAGAAACCGGCCTCCCCTGGGGCGCCTTTCATAGGACAGACGACAGCCCTGATCCGTCAGGGCAATGCATTCCCCCATGGCATCCACACCGATAAAAGTAAAGCATTTATGCCGCATACGGATATAATAGCACAGCCCTGCCGTCCCTGTAAAGGTGTCTATAGCACAATCACTCTGCCGCAGCCATTCCTCCAGATGCCGCCAATCTGTTTCGGCAGACTGCCCTGTATCCATATCCCCCTGCGGCATCTTTTCCAAGTTCTTCTCATACCGCCACGCCGCCATTTCCCGCAACATATCCTCCGGCGCCAGGCTGCATCCAATGGCCTTGCAGCAGGCTCCGCCGCAGCCTTTGCAGATTTCTGTACTCTCATATCCATTATACATTATACATCTCCCTTTTGCTTTTAATCGGAAAGTTAAATGCGAAGCGTTTTGCTCAGTATACCATATTTCCGTGCGCTTCAGCGCACATTCTATTCAGGAGAGCTAAATGCGAAGCGTTTTGCTCAGTATACCATAACCTTACTCATATATCCAGTGAAAACCACCCCGGGCTGTTCTGCTTTGCCACGCCCTTCAGGCACAGATGCATCAATATGGTAAGCAGGTTGTTGGAAAAAGTGCGGAACCCTCTCTCCGTCAGCTTTACCTGAAGCTGCTCCCGAATTTTCTCCAGGGGCTGGGGATACAGATCCAGCGCCTCCAGTACCACCGCCTCCTCCGGCGTGATGGGCGGCAGGACACGGCCGCCTGAGGACACCGGCTGTTTTGTGACGCAGCAGGCCAGTTTTTCGGGAAAGGACTGCCGCAATCCCTCCATAAAATCCCGGGGAGACAAAAATACCAGCGCTCCGTCCTTGACCAGCTTATTACAGCCGTCGCTGAGTCTGTCCGTGATCCTCCCCGGAACCGCATAGACCTCCCTTCCCTGCTCCAACGCCATATCCACTGTGATCAATGTGCCGCTTTTCTGCCGGGCCTCCACCACCACCAGCACATCCGCAAGACCGCTGACAATCCGGTTGCGGGGCGGGAAAAGCTGTGGTTTAGGGGCCGTGCCCGGCGGGTAGATGGAGAGAATCCCGCCCTGGACCAGCATACGGTCATAGACGGGCCGGTTTCCCTTGGGATAACATATATCCACTCCGTTGCCCAGAACGGCATAGGATTCCCCGCCCGCCTCCAGTGCCGCCAGCTGGCTGATGCCGTCTATCCCCCTGGCCATGCCGCTGATCACCTGCACCCCTGCCGCGCCCAACTCCTTGCCCAATTCCGTGGCGATAAAACGTCCATAGTCGGAGCATTCCCTGGCTCCCACCACGGCCACTGCCAGCTTTGGGGGCTGCGGAAGCCGGCCCTTATAGTAGATACCGAAAGGATGGTCAGGAATATGCCGCAGGCGCTCCGGATATTCCGCATCCGCCGTGCAGACAAAAAGGATCTGCCTCTCCTGAAGCCGGGCATATTCCCGGTCCAGATCCCAGGTTTTCCGCTTCTCCAACAACTTTTCCAGCTTAACTTTCTCCAGCACCATAGCCAGGTGTTTCTCCTGGGCCGCATATACCGCCGCCCCCGTATCAAAAGCCTCCAACAGACACTCTCTGGAGGCAGTTCCCAGCCCGCTCACATTCGCAAGCCAATATAGGTATTTATCCATTTCTCCTCCATGCTCCTTCCGTAAGGCGATAGGCCAGCGCCTCGCTGAGATGTTCCTCCCGTATGCGCTCCGAATGCCCCAGATCCGCTATGGTTCTGGCTACCTTCAATATCCGATGGTATGTTCTGGCACTGAGATCCAGTTTTCTGTATGCCAACTCCATGAGCCGCTTCTCCTCCCTGCCCAGTTCACAGTAATACTCCAGTTCTCCCGCTTCCATATCCCCGTTAAAGGAATACTTTTTCTCGCGGAAACGTTCCTCCTGAACTGCCCTGGCTTCCACCACCCGCTCTCTGATCCGGGCGCTGCTCTCCCCCTGCCGGATGGATTGCAGCTTCTGCAATTCAATGCGGCTGGTCTCCACATACATATCCATGCGGTCCAGCAAGGGCCCGGAAAGCCTGCTCCAGTATTTTACCAGTTCTCCTTCGCTGCAGCGGCACCTGTTTTTATCGGGGAAAAAACCACATCTGCAAGGATTCATGGCACAAACCAGCATAAAGTCTGCCGGGTAGATATAATTGCCCTGGGCGCGGGCTATATTGACCTGGCGATCCTCCAGGGGCTGCCTCAAACATTCCAATATATTTCTGGGAAATTCAGTCAATTCGTCGAGAAACAAGACACCCCTGTGGGCCAGCGAGATAGCTCCGGGATGAGTATGGATGCCGCCCCCGATCAGGGCAGCTCCGGAAATCGTATGATGTGGACTCTGAAATGGCCTGCGGAGAATCAACGGATTCTCCTGATCCAGCATGCCTGCCACACTGTAGATGGCTGTTACTTCAATACTTTCCTGCCAGGTCATGGGAGGCAGGATGCCCGCCATAGCCCGGGCAATCATGCTCTTGCCACCGCCGGGAGGACCGGACATCAGCAGATTGTGGAACCCCGCCGCCGCAATCTCCGCCGCCCTTCGGGCTATCTCCTGCCCCTTGATCTCCGAGAAGTCGCTGCCTGTGCCGTATTGCTCCTTCTCCAGTATCTCCTGCGTGGTACAGGGCTGTGTGGCCAGCAGTTCCTCCTGCCTGTCTGCGTCCGGTTCCTGCAGAAAAGCCGTCAGCTGATGAATATTGCGGACGCCCCTGATCCGAATGCCCGGTATCACACTGCCCTCCACCCGGTTGTCCCAGGGGATGATACAGGTGCCGATACCCCTCCGGGCCGCTTCCCTGACTATGGGCAGTATGCCGCTGATAGGTCTGATCTCTCCGTCCAACCCCAATTCCCCCGCAAACAGGATATTCTCTGTGGCCTCTCTGCGAAAATACCCCAATGTCTGCAGAATACCGATGGCAATGGGCACATCAAAGCCCGTCCCGTCTTTCTTCAGGTCCGCCGGCGCCAGGTTGATGGTAACCTTTTTCGGGGGAATGTCAAAGTCTGCATTCTTCAGCGCCACCTGAACCCGCTCCCTGGCCTCCCGCACCTCATTGCTCAGAGACCCCACCATGGAAAATCCAGGCAGTCCTGTGGAGATATCCACCTCCACATGAATCAAATTGGCCTCAACGCCAAAAAGAGACCCCGTCAATATAGAACTGTACATAAAAACTCCTTCCCTTTTGTTATTTCATTCCTGCCTTAAATGTGGGGGAATAAATGAAAAAAATTGATCAATGAATGAATCTGAATATAATATGCTTTTAAAAACTGTAACAGAGACTTTATTTTTTTGCAAGTCCTTTTTATCATTTTATTGTTTTTTAATATTTTAGCCGCAGTACGGACAGACGAAAGCAAACAAGCCTACCTGGCACTTTTCAGTACAGGTAGGCTTATAATATTTTGTTCTTATTGTTCCACTAATTCCAACAGTTTACATGTGATTTCCGCCATATTGGCGGATGCCAGTTTTGTGTTCTGGGAGATCTGCACGTTCTCCTCCACCACACCGGATATCCTCTCAATCTGGTTGACAGCGCCCACCACGATATCCACATTCTGTCTCACCATATCCGTGATAGTCAACACGTCCCGGTTGGATCTCTCCATATCCTCCGCCACCGCGCCAAAGGCTTTCACGGTCTGATCGATAATCCTCTTTCCACTCTCCGCCGCGTTGTTCCTCTGTGTGATAACTGTCTGTAGCACAAAATGGCGGTAATAGTAACGATGATCGCTGCCAGCATGTAGGCAAACAGGCGCTGCGTAAAAAGTTTTTTCATGTGCGTGTCTTCCTTTCTATTCTACGTCTTGCGTATTCATTGCCGGAGCTTAACACCTATCCGGGAATCTCCTCTCAAAACTTATAAATATGCCTCTTCAAATAGTAAACTTTAGAATAAGTTTATGTGAAATATCATTAAAAAGCAATTGAAAATCCAAATTCCCGGCAAATTACAGCAAAAATATTGTATCCGGTCTGCCAGATTGAAAAGCCATATCAATACGCACTGCCAGATTTCCCGCACTACAGCATAAATATTCCAGCAACTGCTCATCACTTTGGTAATATTGTCGCACCATTTCCTGAATAGTATATCTTATTCGGTCTTCCATACCGGAGAGAGAATCCTCTTGAAACCGCTTGGACAGCAATGCATACTCTTCCTCCTTAAAGCCCATCTCCTGAAAAGGTTTTTGTATAACCATATGACCAAGGGCGTTTCCCAACAGAATCTCACACACATTCTCATACATACCGCCATATCCGGAATTATAACTTTGCAGTACCGCCCTCACATAACTGCCGCCAAACCGTCTTAGAAACCGCTGCTCCGCCAAAATGGAACGGAGGTAGTAATGCACCGCATCCACTCCCCTATAGGGGCTTAAATCCACCGACACAGGGTAATCCAAAGTCAGGATGGTGTCCTGGGGACAGAATTTTGCGTCATACCACTTTAAAAACTCCGGGATCCCCCTCTGTACCGTATCATACAGGCATTTAACTCCGTAGTCTTCAAAGGATTCTGCCAATTCGTTAAACATCTCCCTGACCTGGCCTGCTTTTTCCATTACAAGCTTTGATCCCAGCGTATATTGCTCCTCCACGGAAATATCTCTGCGGGATATCATAGCAGACGACGAGTTCCAATACTCGTCCATACAGTATATCACAGCCTCCATCAGCATCTGCGCCTTTTCATAGCTGATGGATGTATTTTCACAACCGGCATACTTTCGGGCCAGCTTTGAGACAATCGGAAGCAGCTTTTCCACTTTATAGTCCATTTTCCCCCTATCTGCCCAATTTAGCGGGCATCAAAAACGTATACCAAATAAGTAACTCATTGCCCGCTCTTTTTAATTGCTCTGGGATAATGCCAGCAGATACAGTTCCTTGTCCCACCGCTGCACAATGTCAAACCGGGCAAACTCCCCCCTGCCCTGGGTTTCCGAATACCCTCTGTACCCCGCCCTGATGGCCTGGGCAAAAATATCCAGACAGGTGCCTTCCAGATATTGCAGATCCCCAAAGCAGACTGTCTCGAACTGCTCCTTCATAAATGCAAGCAGTTCCTCGTCCGTTATCTCATCCTGCATCTCATTCTTGTACAGATAGAAAATCTCCTGCAGCCGGCTAAGCGTATCCACATAGTCATCCTGGGATATGTACGACGAATCGCAGAATGTATATATAATCTGGGGCAGAATGCTCTGCCCAAATTCAACTCTCCTCTCCGCTTTCAGAATCCGGTTCTTCTCCGCCAGCAGAATTTCCGCATCCTCCGCCGACAATGTCAGCCCATACTTCTCCGTGTACTGGTTTGTCTCTCTCACCTGTTCCAGCCACATCTGCCCGTCCATAAGTTCCATCCAGTTTTCTACCCCCATATGCCTGCCCCCCGTTTGTATATTATTAAATCTTCCCTTCCGCAGCCGCCCATCGGTTACGGCCATGGAACCTAGTATAATCCTATCCAAGAAGCGATACAAGCCTTGATTTTTTAGCATATTTGTGGTATTATAATATCAGAAATAAACCGCAGGCATTGATACGCAAAGCCTGCGGTTTGTTATATCATTATCTTATATTCAATACAGCATATCCCGAATCCGTCTCATCTCCTCCCAGACATTATCCCCACAATTACTTACCATCAGGATTATCATCTTTTTCCGTAATCCCATTTGCCAGGCCGGCATAACCCGTCGCCCTCTAAAAAAGCACTTTCCCCTCTTGGCATATAATCTCTGCTCCTCTGAAATTCTGTTGCAATTTGTTTTCTATATCCGACTTGTTTGCATGCCAAAATCTCTCTCCCAGAAAGTCCACCCGATACAGGGCTCAAACCCAATCTTCTCATAAAAGGGATCCCCGCCGCCTGTCATATGGGTAGCTCCCAATGGCTTCATGCGGCGATACAATTCTGACAGGGCGGCACTGGCCAGCCCCTTTCCTCGGTACCGGGGAACTGTACACAGGGGTTCCATATATGCCAAGTGATTCTCCGGCGTCCACCACATACCCGCAAAGCACACATACTCCTGCTGTTCATTCGCGATTGCCACCGGGTATAACGGCGTGGCATGGGGTGTTGTCATACACCGACGCACATCCTCATCATTCCCGTCCCAAGGCCCCTCCTCCTGCTCATGGTCAAAGCCTTTCCAGCAACACTCAGCAATCTTTCCTGCCTCCGCCTCTCCCGGTTCCACGAAGTGAAATCCCTCCGGCAGCGAGTAATCCAGCGATTTTCCAAAATCATAAACCCTCTCATTATAACCGCCGCCCCTCACATAGCCTGCCTTTCCGGCAGCATCCATGACAGCCTTCTGTCCCTCAAAGAGCACCAGCTTCTGCTTCCCGTCCTTCTTAGGCATATAGCGGCCTGCGTAGTCAACCATCTCCTCCGCCAGTTCCTCATACCCTGGCCGCAGACTAAAATAAATGTCACTCATGGGATTCTCATAAAACACGAAGGCGACAATTCTCCCCTCCTCCTCCCATATGCGAAACCTATGGGTCAACAAGGTGTCCATCCAGCTGCTGGACAGGGCATATTCCAGAAACGGCGCAGGAACTCCGTTGCGCCAGTCCCTCTCATAGACCTCCACCATGAACTTTCTCACATCCATAAAATCACATAAAATCCTGAAATCTCTGCTTGTTATTCCTCTCACTGTTTTCCTCCATTTCCACAGTGTGCTTCTACTCTGCCGCGCATAAGGACATTCCCGCTGCTATATGCAAAATAACCATGCAAAAAGACGAACAATCCCTGACAGGATCGTTCGTCCCCGCTAACAGCCATATTTTCTCTAAAAGACTATAAAACAGTCTCTTCCTCACTACATATCCGGAAAACTGGGCATATAGAAACAAGATGATCCGTCTATCCTTCGGGCAGCAAAAATGAACGCACAACTGTGCTGACTCGCTTATTCCTGCTACATTTGTTCTGATAGACTACTGAATCATCTTTTCACCCCTTTCCTTTGCTAGTCCTAGCTTAACATACAAAAGCGGATCCGGTCAACCCCATAGTTCAGTCCATTGCTTCCCCAAAAGCCATAAAGTTATCTGCCCTGATGTTAAAATCCGGGCCGTACCAGACCGTAAATGCAGATTTTACATATGAATCAACTGCCGCCACTCTTTGATGAGTTCCTCGCAGCTTTCGGCATCCAACTCTTCCACTGCTTCCCGCATCTTAACAAAACACTGCGTCTCCCTTTCTTCCAGGGCCACCTGTTCCAGCAGACCTATAACCTTATCCATCTCATCCATATCCAGGTTATCCACGGCCTCCTGCATATTATCCAGATAACCCAATATTATTTCCGCGTCATATATAGCCTTCGGCTTTACTTCTTCCTCTGGAACTTCAAAATATCTCGCCAAAATTGGCTCATACCCTCGATATTGTTCCAACAATTCGCTGTGATGCATACGGATAAACTCTATATTATTGTTATTACCCGCCTGCTCCATCTGGGCCGCCAGTTCCGATAGGGCCATTGCCCCGATTTGTTTGGAGGAACTCTTTAACGCATGTGTTTCAATCGTATAGGTTTTCCAGTCCCCGGCATCGAAATACTGCTCCAGCATTCCTGCCTTTTTAGGAATCACTCGGGCATATTCCCTTAAAACCTGCCAAAACAGATCCTCGTTTCCCACCAGCTGAAGCGCGTGTTCTATATTCAACTGCGGAATATCAATCTTCTCCGGCCCCTTCCGTCCCAGTTCGTATTCCCTGCTTTTTTCCTTACTTTCCACCCGCTGCATCTTTTCAGGGGACAGCCACTGCTTGATCTTGGCCACAATAACTTTGGTCTCTATGGGCTTTGCCACAAAGTCATTCATCCCTTCCACCAGAAACATTCCCTGCATCTCTTCCATCACATTGGCGGTCAACGCGATAATGGGAACATCATTGTAATCCTCATGGAAGCGGCGTATAAGGCGGGTGGTCTCTACGCCGTCTAGCTCCGGCATCATATGATCCATAAATATCAGGTCATAGTGCTTTTTCTCTATCATCTCAAGCGCCTGTTTTCCGCTGGCAGCCTTCTCAACCTTCATCTGCAATGGCGCAATAATACCCTCCGCCACTATAAGGTTCACATTGTTGTCGTCCACCACAAGGACCTCCGCATCCGGCGCGATGAAGCCTAAACCTTCATCCTCCGATTCCTCCTCACCCGCATACAGATCTTCATGGGCCAGTATTTTGGCCAGTTCCAGTATGTAAAGGGGTTTGCGGACTGCCATCACATTCTCTAAATCTATGTTAATCTGCTCCTTAAAACCGACTAACAACACCCCTGTAATTTGGGGATGTGTTTCCAGATACTTATGCATCTGGCGGGAATAGCATGCGCTCTCCATAAAAATAAATTCCGCCCCTTGGGTCTCCAGTATATCAAAATCCTCCTGTCTTTCCACCAAAAAGAATTCCATACAAAGCTCTTGGAGCATTTTCTCCATATTTTTCAGCACATACTCATTGTCACAGAGCAGACCCACCGCTTTTGCGCTCCTTTGTCCCGCACTCACCTCTATTGCCGGGGCAGCATCCAGAACAATCTGCGGAATTTCAAAAGAAAAGCGGCTTCCCTTTCCATATTCGCTTTCTACCTCTATCTTTCCATTCATCAGGGTAATCAGCTGTTTTGAAATCGCAAGCCCAAGACCGGTTCCCTCTATGTTGCGGTTTCTTTTGCTGTCCAGCTGCTGAAAGGATTGGAACAGTTTCCCCATATCCTCCTTCTTAATTCCCATTCCCGTATCCTGCACAAAAATCTTCATCAGAATTTCCCGTTCCGACTTTTTCTCATAATTTATAGAAAGGTAAACACAGCCTTCTCTGGTGAATTTGACCGCATTGTTTGCCAGATTCAGAATAACCTGCTGAATGCGGATTCGATCTCCCATCAGCTGCCTGGGGATATCCGGGGCCACATCCACTATAAACTCCAGCTTCTTATCTCCGATTCTCGCCATGATAAAGCTGGAGATATCCTTTACAATGGAGAACAGTTCATATTCGGCCAGGTTGATGTCCATCTTTCCCGACTCGATTTTGGAAAAATCAAGAATGTCATTGATAATCTTCAACAGCGTATTGCTGGAAGCCTTGATCTGTCTGATGTACTCTTTCGCCACCGGCGGCAGATCTTCCCGCAGCGCCATTTCCGCCATACCGATGACCGCATTCATAGGTGTACGGATCTCATGGCTCATATTGGCCAGGAAATCTGACTTTATATGCGCTTCCCGTTTCAGTTCACCGCTCATCTGCACGGTTAAGTGCTGTTTATATGCCATACTGGACAGCATATCTCCCATGTCGTACATATACTGGGCAATATGCTCTATTCTTTCCCTGGAAAAAACAGGTATCCTGGAGGCCGCCTCCACATATTCCTCCGGGGAAATCCCCAGTTCTTCCGCATAGGCCCGCACTCTTTCTTTGGGCAGAGGCTCCGTCAAAACCTGACCTCCTAAAAAGCATCCCACAAACTGCCCGTTCACCAGAATTGGAGCAGCAAAATCCGTCAGTCCGGCGTGGCAGGTATATATTGCCGGCACCTTTTTCCGCATGGCCTCCTGTGCCCCCCGCTTGTCACACAGCTGGCACCGCCTTAAGCCCTCCGCCGACATCTTGGTATATTTAGAGCAGAAATCACAATTCGATGTATGCTCCACCAATGCCACGCCATTTTCATCGGAAATCCCCGCTGAAATTCCCTGGGTGATAGAAAATGATTCCTGTACCCGCTGAAGAATGTCCACGTCAAACAATTCCGTCATATGCAACCGTTCCATACTGGTTCCCCCTCATTATACGCATGTCCTTGTTGCGCAGGTTTTGCAATTTCTCTCATTTTATCATATATATTCCATCTGTTCAAGAATCACCTTTCCGCCCCTGCTTTTACATCACCAATAGATCTAAGATATGAAAACCGCAGATCTCACGGTTTTCATCCATATTAACTTCCACCTGCAATGTCAGATCGCTCCTACTCCCATCAATCCACAGTTCCAGATCCACATGATATCCCGAACCGTCTTTATACGTAACAACATGATATGCGTCGCTATGAAAAGCCTCCTCGGAAATCGCAGTCACACTGCCCCCGTACTCCCCCAGAACTCTCCTAATATCCAGCTCCGATACTCTGCGCAACACATACTCTCGGGCAAGGGATCCATAATCTCCTTCCTGGATATATGCGGTGATCCTTTTGCACAATTGCATGATCTCATCCAAAATGATTCCTCTTTTCATCCGGCACTCTCTTCGACACCATTTTCAAGTTTTCTTGCCCAAATCGGGCATTGCTCTCGCTTTTATGTTCTCTATAGAGAATATGATTTCATTTTAAAGGGGCATCTTTTCTTTGTCAATGCAAAATGCATAACACAGCTAAAGGGGGATGTTAAAAAGCTCGTGTTAAAAACCCGGCCAAATGATTGACCTGCCACTTCCTGTCTGCTATACTGGTTGCTGATAAGTGCAGCCGTAAACAAACTGCTCAACCCGAAGTTAAGATACAGGAGATGGGCAGAACAATGCCGTAAACCAAAAGGAGGATCCCTATGTTCAGGGAAATGAGAAGAAAACTACAACTGTTAGACGAAAAAGAAAGCATTGCGCTTCTGGAAAGGGGAACCGCAGGAGTGCTGGCCCTGTCCGGGGACGAGGGCTATCCCTATGCGGTTCCCATCAGTTATGTATACAATGATTCCAAGATATTTTTCCACAGCGCTGTCAGCGGGCACAAGATAGATGCCATCAAAAACTCAGACAAAGCGTCTTTCTGTGTAATCGCCCAGGATCATATTGTGCCTAAAGAGTACACTACCTATTATAAAAGCGTGATTGCTTTCGGCAGACTCCGGATCCTGGAAGATGCATCGGAAAAAAGAGCCGCCATCGAACTGCTGGCCCAAAAATATTATCCCGCCGATACCCGGGAGGGACGCACCGACACCATCAATGAAGCCTGGTCCCGCATGTGCCTGCTGGAACTCGACATAGAACACATGACCGGCAAAGCTGCCCGGGAACTTATGAACTAATTCTGGCAAAAAGGGCAGAAATATACCGTTCCTCCAAGATAATTCATCTTCTGGATGGGATTCCCACAATAGGGACAGGGCTTCCCCACTGTCTTCTTGCTGAGAAAAGTCTGGTATCCGCCCTTTCTCCCGAAAAAGTCTTTCTCCGTGTCCCTGCCGCCCGCAGCTGTCATCCGCTCCAGTGTCCCCTGCACCGCATCATATATTTTTCTGCGCCGCTCCTCTGTCATACCGCTTATTTTCCTTTTGGGATGAAGCCCTGCCGCCAACAGAATATCCTGGAGCACACCATTTCCCAGCCCCGGAATCCGCTGTTCAGTGGCCAGAAACGCTTTCATGGAAGTATTGCCGGACAGCCCGTCAAACAATTGCTTGAAATATCCATAGGTAAAATCCTCTGTATTGGGCATGGGCTTACGCTTTCCCGCCAGATAGTAAGGATTGTCATAAACGTCCGGCTGAACCAGAAACATGGCACCGTACATCTGTACCGTACACACCACATGGCTGTCATCCTCCAGGGTAATGCGAATCTGGTACTTCTCCGGCAGCTTTTCCCCCGGAGCAAAATAGCGGGCATTGGTGCCGTCCCCCACTACAAAGCTGTAATCCCCAAGCCGCATCTCAATCATACTGCCCAGGCTTTCTGCCCGTCCGATTTCCCGTCCCTCCATAATCTCCGCATAGAAGGCGGGCTCGCCGCTGTACCAGGCAAAAGAATGGGGCGTATGGGCGGCCTCCGCCTCCAAAATACGTTTCCCCTGTATAGTTTCATTCATTTGCGCCGCAATTGTCCGGCTCTCAGGTATCTCCAGCATAACAACCTCCTGTTCAAGTTCCGCAAATGTCCTGCCAGTGATATTGCCCACAGAACATTTGCCGTTTTTCAGATTTCAGATTTTTCTTGCCTCGGTTCTATTTTCGCACAAAAAACCTGACATCCTATGTCATATTATAAATACTCTTTTTGATTCCATAAAAAAGCGAATACCAGCAGCGCCAGCCCTACGATCACCAGACAGGCACTGTAACACCAGAAATAAGAGTACCGCGCCGGTACGCCGCCCAGAACCGCGGCTATCCTCTGGGCCACCTCTGTCAGCACATTCGGCATGCCATTCATGCGCATATACTCCTCTTCCCGTCCCAGGCTTATCATACTGTCGTAGACCAATGCCTCCTCGACCCCGGAATTAATCAGGTTACTCGGAAATCATAACTGTTGAGCAGTATAAATTCTACATCCTGCTGAAAATGGACATAAAAAAGCAGTTCAACCCCTGCTCGAATTTCGGTTAAACCGCTTTTGAAATTACTATGTTCTTTTTAGATTGTCTAAAAAGAGCGCAATAATCCCGTTTCTGATATATATTCTGTCCCTGAATATCTCTATGGGCAGGGGCGGCATCTCCCCAGAAAACCAGAGACGGCACCCCGCATAATTCCGAGAGACGGAACATTCCATAAATCGTTCCCCTCCTGCCTCTTCCCACAATAAAAAGCGAGACATACCGGGCTTACCCTGCGCGAATATCTGCTGGAGCGAAAATTGCAAACGCCAAAACGCTTCTAAAAAACGGTGCCTGCGTAGCCGAGGCATGTTTCGCCCCGGTTTTAACGACTACGACAATTTTATCCGCAGCTTTAAGAAGAAAGAGGGAATATCCCACAATCCTACTGCTGCTGCAAAAATTAATTACTTTCAGGCAGTTTGAACTTGGCGATCAGGGAGTCCAGAGTGGCCGCCTGGGCAGACAATTCCTGGCTGGTTGCGGAAGATTCTTCTGCCAGAGCCGCATTAGTTTGAATGACATCGGAAATCTGATTGACCCCAATCTCCGCTTCCTTCATAGTGACAGCCTGGCTCTTGGAGACAATGCTCACATCCTTGGAGGAAAGTGCCACTGTTCTGATTCCATCCACCACTATCTCAATGGAAGCCGCAGCACGGCCTGCCACTTGGTTACCATTTTCAACTTCCTGCATGGTTCCCTCAATTAAAGCTCTGGTATCCACAGCGGATTTACTGCTTTGTTCCGCAAGCTGCCTAATCTGATCCGCTACCACGGAGAAGCCTCTTCCCGCTTCCCCTGCCCTTGCCGCCTCTATGGAAGCATTCAGGGAAAGCAGATTCGTCTGGGAAGCAATGCTCTCAATCTCGGAAATAATATTGCCGATCTTTTTTGAAGTTTCATTGATACGATTCATGGCCTCAACCATTTCCTTCATATCCGCACTGCTCTCACCTGCCACATCCGCATATTTCTGGGACAGGTTATATGCCTCCTGGGCAGAAGCTGCCGCTTTCTCTGCGGCGTCGGTAATCGTAGTGATTGTAGCCTGGAGTTCTTCCACTGCGCCGGCCTGCTCTGTGGCGCCCTCAGCAAGGCTTACAGCGGTCTCTGCCAGATGGCCGGATCCTTCGGTAACCTGTACGGAAGACTCCTCTATAGAACGCATGGTGTCCACCAGACGATGCTTTAACTTGCTTGATGCCTCATACAACTGCCGGAAATCGCCTATGTATCGGGATTTGTCCCTGGACTTTACCGTAAAGTCGGCATCCGCCATCTGGCCCAAAGTATATTCCATATCAGAAATAATAAAGTCAAGAGACTCCGCCATGTCTTTCGCCACATTGATCATATCCGCCACTTCATCCTCGGTATCCGCATCCGGAAAAGGTGTATATAAATCTCCTTTGGCAAAATTCTCCAATCTATCTCCCAGCAGTACCAAAGGTTTGGAAATCCCTGCCGCAATGCTTTTGCCCAACCGGATGGAAAACGTCAATGCTATAGTGATTACCACTGCAATCAGCACCACCAGTACGACACATACCACCAACATGATGGCAGACATACTGTTACCATGATCTACTTTCACTTCCATAATGGCAATCAGTTGGTCATTGATCTCCTCGAACATGGGCATTAATTCCGTCAATGCTCTCTCCTGCGCCTGGGCTTCCCGCTCCGCATCTATGACCGCTCCCAACTCCAATATCTCATTTTCCAATTTCCAATAAGCATCCAACTTACTGGAGATATTTCTGTAGATATCCTGATTTTCCTTGGTTACCATGAAGTGCTCCAGATCCGCAAAACTCCGGGTAAACTCTTCCACATACTCATCATGCGCACTGCGTAGATTCTCCACGGCATCGATGTCATCATACCCGATACATCCGCGTAATGCGGACCTGGCTTCAGCAAAATATGTCATAGCCTTACCCACATCCCCTTGAGCAAAGCCATAATTTTTCAGTGCTGACGCATACACCAGAGCCACCGCAATCAATACTATCAGTACCACCACTGCAACTGCTG
Source organism: uncultured Acetatifactor sp. (assembly GCA_910585015.1). Classification (GTDB taxonomy): domain Bacteria; phylum Bacillota; class Clostridia; order Lachnospirales; family Lachnospiraceae; genus Acetatifactor. The sequence goes on along the minus strand of CAJUCT010000002.1, from coordinate 250,181 downwards.
CCGGAATGCAGGACGCCATCAGAAAGGCATGTGATAATCTCTCTTTGATTCGATACTTATTCAGCTTTTTTGACATTACTTCCTCCTTATACCCTCTTTTCAGGACAGCGGAACGTATCCATCCTTCCACATCGGCTGCATTGGTGCATCTTCCTCCACAGATACGCAGCCTCGGTGCGTATGATATGGTTCATACACGCATCCGTGTCCAAGGACGGATCCGCCCCTTTTAAATCTTATTCTCCATAGCATCCGGATCCTGGGCGAACTGGATGGCCAATTCCCGGTCAATCCTACCCTCAAAATACAGCTGGGATATGGCCTCGTCCATGGTGATCATGCCCATCTTGCGATTGGTCTGCATAACGGATGCTAACTGGTGGGACTTACCCTCTCGGATCAGATTGCGCACCGCATGATTGGCATGCATGACCTCAAAAGCCGCCACACGCCCCCGACCGTCCGCCGTAGGGATCAGCTGCTGGGAGATAACCGCCTCCAGCACATTGGCCAGCTGCACCCGAATCTGCTGCTGCTGGTGAGGCGGGAACACGTCAATCACACGATCCACCGTGCTGGCAGCGCCGATAGTATGTAAGGTGGACAGCACCAGATGGCCTGTCTCCGCCGCGGTAATAGCCACACTGATGGTCTCAAAATCACGCATCTCGCCCACCAGGATCACATCCGGGTCCTCACGCAGAGCCGCCCGCAGAGCATTGGCATATGTCTCGGAGTCCAAACCGATCTCCCTCTGGTTGACCATAGACATCTTGTGCTGATGCAGATACTCGATGGGATCCTCCAAAGTGATCACATGGGCATCCCTGTTATTGTTGATCTTGTCTATGATGGCAGCCAGAGTGGTGGATTTACCGCTGCCGGTAGGCCCCGTCACCAGAACCAGTCCTCTCTTTCTCTGGTACAGATCCACCACGGACACGGGCACACCCAGTTCCTCCGGGGACGGCACTTTCGTGCCCACCAGACGGAAAGCCATGGCCACGGATCCTCTCTGCTTATAGGCGTTGACCCTGTAACGTCCCACATTGGGAATGGAGAAGGACATATCGTACTCTCCCCTCTCCTCGAACCGATCCCTCTGCACCTCCGTCATGATGGACAACAGTACATCCAAGGTATCCGCAGGCAGCATCCTGGGGTAATTCATGGTGATCAGATTGCCGTTCACCCGCATCTTGGGCGGTATGCCCACGGTCAGATGCACGTCCGATGCGCCTGCCTCCTTGGCAGCTGACAATATTTCTTCGATTGTTGGCATGTGTTTTCTCCCTTTTTTCTATTAAAAGTTCCACATGTTTCCTCCCAGCACACATTCTGGAGAATAGTGTCGGGCCGCTTTGGCGTCCGGAGATTATTCCGTGTACCGGAAGGAAGCATGCTGTTTTCGTTCCGCATGTTTCGCTGCAAATTTCCAACACCTTCATTGTACATGAAAAAGCGCAGGAAGGCAAGCATCTATTGCACTGGCCGGAAACCGTCTTTCAGCCCTTCCCCACGCAGTTCAATCTCCGGCTGGGTGGGCGCGGCGGGAAAATAATCATAGCCCGCCCGATCTCCCATGGCCGGGGCATAGAATGTGATGCCGCCCAGTTCGTAGGAAACCACTTCATAACTGCCATAATCCTGCTGCCATATATAGGCGTCAACCAGATAATTGCCGCGGATGTAGTCGCCCATCATAACCAGCTTATAGCCTCCATACAAACAAATCAGAGCATACAGGATCCGCTGCCTGCGCAGCTTCTGCAGGATCACTCCTGCCATCAGCAGATCCACCAGCAGCACATAAGCATAGCCGTACCGCAGGATCGGCGCGCTGTATTGCCAGAATGCATAGGAACTGATCACGGTGGCCAGCACCAGCAGAACATCCAGGTTTTCTTTCCTCTTTTTTACCAGACTGAAAACAGCATATATCACAAACAGCAGGATACACGCCAAATCCCCCAGAATAAGCAATTTCTCCATGCCGGACAGTGTAGTGGAGAACCAGCCGGGAAACCACTGGTGCATGGGCAGATCCACCAGCCGGGCATCATAAAGCGCCCGCCCCCAGGTCTTGATCTGCGCCGCGTCCACCGCGATGGGGCCGGCGGGCATCTTCCAGTCCACAGAAAACAGATCCAGCGCCGGGAACGGATACAGGAGCCACCCGGAAATCACCACGGTCCGCGCCATCCAGGGCAGACACACCAACAGTCCCAGCCCCAGATACAACAGAATTTCCCGCCATCTCTTCCCTCGTATCAGCGATACCGCCGGTTTGATGACCAACAGCAAAATCAACCCCGCCGTCAGCTTCAGCGTCAGGGCATAGACTCCCGCCACACACAGAAGCCCGTAAGGAACCAGTTTCTCCCCGGCGGCACTGCTGTCACGCTCCAGACACAGCAGCCATTTGATAACAATAAAGAACAGGGTACACATGATCAAATAATCCGAACTGGGCGCCGTCACCTCGTCCCAGATCGTAACCAGATAATAGACCGCGCCGATCATGGCATAGTCCGCCAGCCGTAGTTTTTTCTCCTTCCAGGTGCGTCCCAGTTCCAATGCGGTGGCGCTGAGCAGCAGGGCAAAGAAACCGCTGGCTGTGTGCAGGGATCTGCCCAGCAGCCACTTCATGCTGTACAGGGCATTCACGGCAAAAGCGGCGCTATTGTAGGCAAAGCGCTCATGCAGATTGCCCAGCCCCGGCACCACGCCGTATTCCTCCATCCAACGGATGCTCTGGGCATGATACAAATCAGAGTCATAGGCCATATATCCTCTGGAGGAAAAATAAGCCCACAGCAAAAAGAGAATGGGGAGCAGCACTTTTTTTATCCTGGATGTCTCCCGCCACCAGTCCCCCAAGCCCCTCCGGATCTGCCTGTGCAGCAGAAACAGCACCACAGCGCACACTGCCAGGAGTATCCCGTTGGCAACGGCTCCCACCTTGTAAAGAAGACTGAAAAGCTCCGCATAAACCGTCACCGCCACCAGGCCGGCCATCAAAACACTGTCCATTCCTCGTATACGGTAATGCAGTTTCTTCTCCACCAGGTACGCGATACCATACCCGACGCAAAATGTGGTCAATATAACATATATCCAGTTCAGTCCTACACTCAGCATATTGTGTCTCCCCTCAATGATTAGCGTCTCTTTTCTATATGCCCAGCCAGTTTTTTATCGGATTGACCTGCCTGGCCTGCTCCATAATCTCTCCTCGGTTCTCCCGCAGATAGCGCTCCAACTTTGCCACCTCCGCTTCCGAAAATCCTTCCGCGTGATCCACCATCCCATCCGGCACAATTCCCTCGGCAATATCTCTTCCACGGATAAAGGAAACTCTGGCAAATCGCTTTCCTTCCCTGTTTATAATTCCCGATACCAACATATTGACAGAATCCATATATCACTCCTCTTTTCAACTCTTATTCTCCGATCGCTTCAACATAGAGAATATTTCCCGCGTCATTTATATAAACTGTCGTGGCCATTTTCTGCGTATCCCTAATACCCGTCTGCAGAACAGCACCTGCGTTTTCAACACGCCTCCAACTCTCATCTCCGTTTATGCCATCAGGGGTAAAGCCCCATTCCATATCCTCGCTCTGGCTTTTGATTTCCACATCCCCCAATTCACCGCTGACATCATGATCGTAAAATGCGAAAAAATATATTCTGACCGTTGTCAAACCAATACCGCCCGAGGCCCGGCTGCACCATTCTATTTCCGATGTCTCCGGCAACCCTGGGAAGTGGTTGTAAATCGGTTCTGCTTCTGTATATATTGGCATACTTTCGTTCATTCTGGATCTTTCCGCTACAAACGCCGACACTCCCACTGCCGCAAAGAATATCCATATTGCTGCCGCCACCCCCAGCAATACTCCGAAAACTTTTTTCAACATCAGCCCTTACCTCAATGCGTAAGAAATGCTGCTATAAGCATCAGCAACCATACGGTAATGGTTTCGCCTATGGCAAAATAAATCTGTTTATTTATAACCGCCTTCTTTGTCGCTTCTTCCAGCCTTGCGCGCTCAGTCTCATCATCCGTATGAATCTCATCCTGCTCCATACTGGTAAGGAAAGAAAGTGAGGGCAGGAAGAAGCAATAGTCCGATTTTTGAACCATACTGCCCGTTTCTCTCATGCACAAGACGATTGTTTGAAATCACCCAGGGAATTACGTTCCACATGATTAATCCGCCTATTATTCCAACTGCTATGATGATATTTCTTGCTCATTTAAGAGCTTTAATGATCGCCTGTTCATGATATCCTTCTCTAGTCTTATAATATTTTTAATCCTATTATATATGCTTTCCGCATCACATACAAGAAAATCATAAAAACTTCCGCAATAATTATGCAGCTCCCTCATTCAAAAAACGGGACAGAGCCAAATCAGCCTATTGTGGCTTAATCGGCTCTATCCCATTTTATAATACTTCCCCCTGTCCGCATAGCACGATTGCAAAACTTTCTTTAAACAGCAATGCCATTGCCCCAAAAGAGCCATTTGCAATAATCGTGTATACCCTGATGATCGCCTTGCATACGCCCAGGTGGCAAGAAACCATGAAGAAATAAACTTACTGTTCGACTGAAAAAACAGTGAATTCATTTTGCACAGTTCCTAAAAACCATCTGGACGCAAGGATTTAAGCTGATATGCTTCTTACCTCGCCCATACACGTTGATATTATTATAATCCAAAAGCAGCAGTTTTGTCAATGTAAGAACAATAGGACTTTCTGTCTGCTTTTGTCGGATAGGCAAAAAGGCCGGTGCGGATGCACCGGTCCAAAGGCGGGTTTGGGGTGGCAACCCCAACAAGTAGCGGACCAGAGGAACAAATGAGCGGAGCGGAATTTGGGCCACGGGTCGATACTTGCTCTCACGTTACAGGAAGTGCCAATAAACTGGAAGGTGGTCTATTCTTCCTTGTCCGGTTTGAATACCTTCAAATAGGCGGGACGGCCCTCCGCCTCCTCGCCATAGACATACAGCGTATTGGCCTCCGTATCAAGACAGGTGTGACAGAAGCGCCCGCCAGGGAAAGGATATGGCTCACACAGCCGCCGGAAGTCTACACTGCCACCGAGCAGAACCTTTTGTATTTCAGCGGGGTCATCAATCTCGTCCGGGTTGGCCTCTTCCTCCAGATTTGTAAGCATAATGTACAGAAGGAAAGACTGGACGGAATCGGAAAATGGAGCCCAGCTGTACATATCGTCCTGGTCGTTGTAGTACACCGGCGGGTTGGGCTGAGTCAAATCTTCCGCTTTGATGCCTGCGTACCAACAGCCCTGATTTTCGCACCAAAACAGCAGATAGTTGCCTGTAACCTCGCCCCACCGCTCCCGGGACAGGGCGCGTATCTTCGCCAGTTCCGGGTAGTCCTCTTCTCCCGGCTTGCTGAAAGTCTCCAAGTCCTCGTCAATGTGATCGTAAGAGAAGGTTAGACAATTCCTTCTTCATGTCATCAATCCCATTCAGACCGATGGCTGGCGCAGGGGCACTGTAGATCGCTGGCATTATGGGAAAACTGGAATCCCTCATTACAACCATTACCGGGATCGGTAATGTCACGGGCGCTGCCATTATCAGTGAGATAGGTGACATCTCTAAATTTGACAGTCCCAGAAAACTGGTGGCCTTTGCCGGACTTGATGCCACAGTCACGCAATCCGGAGAATTTGAAGCAGCCCACAATGTAATGAGCAAACGCGGATCACCATACCTGCGGAAAGCCATTTTTCAAGCCGCCCTGGTCGCCGCCTTTAAACACCCTGTATTAAGTGCCTATTGCCAGAAAAAGAAGGCGGAAGGCAAACATCATTTAACCTGCATCGGCACTGTGGCAAGAAAAATGTGCAACATTATTTATGCTGTTGTGAAAAACAATCAGCCTTATGTTCCAAAGGCTTAAATCCTTTTCCCTTTCCAGCCTGCCTGACAGCAGGTCTTGTTGTCGTGCTTTTTTCAATGAAAATTTCTTTTGATTTTTTCATTTATCTACTTGACTTTTAATAGTTGGTCTTTCTGTTAATCATTTTATAATACCGAATACCTGATGCCTATCCTTTATATGCATATACAAAACTCATATGTTATATCTACAGAATTTGCATTATACACATTTTGCATATATGGTCCCGTCTTATGCACTTCATTGTACACACCGTTATCCCTCTCCTAAAGCTGATAGCGTCTTATTCGTAACCTATCCACCGTTTACGAATCTTTATGTCCACAATGCTTCCAGCCCATAAAAAAGGAGATAGTGCCGCTTCCGCCTTAAAATCGACTCTATCTCCTTTTTCAACAAATATTCTTTTCCGCCGCCTACCCTTGTTCAAATCTCTCCCGCAGTTTATTCAGCGCTTTCTTCTCAATCCGGCTCACATAGCTGCGTGAAATCCCCATCCTTTCGCCGATCTCGCTCTGGGTCAGTTCCTTGTTTCCCCGCAAGCCGTATCGCAGCAGCAGAATCTCCCTCTCCCGCTCTGTCAGTTCCTGCTGCATCAGCAACATGAGCCTGCAGATATTGCCCCGCAGTTCCAGGGCCTCCACCACATCCTGCTGCTCCTGTTCTATCACATCTACCAGATGAATCTCGTTCCCCTCTTTGTCCTGTCCGATGGGTTCATAAAGGGAAATCTCCCGGGATGTCTTTTTCTTGCTGCGCAGCAACATCAGCAGTTCGTTGTCAATGCATCTGCAGGCATAGGTGGCAAGCCTTCCCTTGCCTGCGTCAAAGGTATCAATAGCTTTTATCAGACCGATACAGCCTATGGATATCATATCTTCCATATCTTCATCCACATTCTGATATTTTTTGGCCACATGGGCCACCAGACGCAGATTGTGTTCTATGAGAATGTCCTTGGCAGCTTTGGCCTGGTCGGCGTCTCCCTCTCTGAGCAAGTGGACATAGTAGGTTTCTTCTCCGGAGGTCAAGGGCTTTTGAAAAGTCTTCAATCGTAGCCTCCACAGGATACTCTTACCTCTAGTCTATGTGCCTGGGACATTACAGGTGCATTTCCCAATTTCCACTATTTCTGCTCTTATCACCCCAAAGCTACGGCAAATAGTTGTCCCACTTTGTCCCAAATTGCCGAATCCTTTATACCACCAAAGGATCAAGAAAATCCGCCATCACATAATTGGCCAGATCCAGCCCTCTATCCGTCAGGTGCAGGTATCTGCCCGCCACACTGCTGTGCCAGGCCAACAGCCCCTGGGCGACATGCCTGCAAATAGCCTCCCCGTAGACCTGCTCCGGTACACAGTGAAAGGTGTCACTGAAATCCTGTTCCCGGATGCCGGCCGTCAGGCGCAGACCCAGAAACATAAACTCCTCCATCTGCTCCGCCACAGTCAGTTTGTGCTCCTGCTCCCGCTGCCCCAGCGGCTCCTCAAGATATGCCTGCAGGCTGTCCCCGTTCCGGAATCTGACATTTTCCACCAAGGAGGCGGCGCCAATGCCAAAGCCCAAATAGTTTTCCCTGGTCCAGTATCCCACATTGTGGCGGCATTCGCAGCCCTCTTTTGCATAGTTGGAAATCTCATAGCGCTGATATCCATACTCCCGCAGGATATGCTTCGTCAGCCCATACAGTTCTCTTTCCGTCTCCTCGTTTGGCAGCAGCAGTTCTCCTGCCCCATAGCGCTCCGCAAAAGCCGTACCCTCCTCCAGAATCAGGCTGTAGGCGGAGATATGCTCCGGCCCGGGTTCCAACTCTGCCACCCGTTTTAAGGTGGTCTCATAGGAGCCGGGTGTCTGCCCCGGCAGGCCGCTCATCAGGTCCACATTGATATGGGCAAAGCCTGCTGCTGCCGCCGCACCATAGGTATCAAGAAACTGCTGCCAGGTATGGATTCTTCCCAATGCCCTCAACTCTTCGTCCCAGGAAGATTGCAGTCCCAGACTCAGGCGGCTCACGCCCGCCTTGCGATACTGTACCAGAGAGTCATAATCCACTGTACACGGATTGGCCTCCATGGTGATCTCTGCCCCCGGCAAAATCCGGTAGCAGCAGCCCATAGTATCCAGCAGTCTCCCCATCCTTTCAGGTCCCAATAAGCTGGGAGTGCCGCCGCCAATAAACACCGTCGGCACCTGATACTCCCTATATTCCTCCGCCCTGCCCCGAATCTCCCGTTCCAGAGCCTGTACATATTTTTCCTGTGTATCCTGGTCTGCAGGGGCGGATAGAAAATCGCAATATCCACACTTGCGGACGCAAAAGGGAATGTGTACGTATATTTCCAGATTCTTCAAGCTTTTCTCACTCCCACATATCCCCAGTTATTTCCGGTCATCCAGCTTCAGCACACTCATAAAAGCCTTCTGCGGGATCTCCACATTGCCGATCTGGCGCATACGCTTCTTGCCCTCTTTCTGCTTCTCAAGCAGCTTCTTTTTCCGGGTGATATCGCCGCCGTAACACTTCGCCAGCACATCCTTGCGCATGGCCTTGACGGTCTCCCGGGCGATAATCTTGCCCCCCACCGCCGCCTGGATCGGAATCTCAAACAGATGCCTGGGTATCTCGTCCTTCAGCTTCTCGCACATCTTCCGCCCCCTCTCATAGGCGGAATCCGCATGGACGATGAAAGACAGTGCGTCCACCTCCTCCCGGTTTATCAGGATGTCCAGCTTCACCAGACTGGACTGCTCATAGCCCTTTAAGTCATAATCAAAGGAGGCATAACCTCTGGAGCGGGACTTCAGAGCGTCAAAAAAGTCATATATAATTTCATTCAGCGGCAGCTCATATTTCAGCAGAGCCCTGGCGCCCTCGATATACTCCATGCCCAGATACCGTCCCCGCCTCTCCTGACAGAGTTCCATGATGGATCCGATGAATTCGCTGGTCACCATAATCTCCGCGTTGACGATGGGTTCCTCCATGTACTCGATCTCCGAGGGATCCGGCAGATTGGAGGGATTGGTCAGTTCGATGACCTCCCCGTTGGTTCGGTGTACCTTGTAGATGACCCCCGGCGCCGTAGTCACCAGATCTAGATTGTACTCTCTCTCCAGTCTTTCCTGAATAATCTCCAGATGTAAAAGCCCCAAAAAGCCGCAGCGGAAGCCAAAGCCCAGAGCGATGGAAGTCTCCGGCTCATAGTTCAGAGAAGCATCATTTAACTGCAGCTTCTCCAGGGCATCCCGCAGATCGGGGTACTTCGCGCCGTCCGCCGGATACATGCCGCAGTACACCATGGACTGCACTTTTTTGTAGCCGGGCAGCGGCTCGGCACAGGGGTTGCGGTCGTCCGTCACCGTATCTCCCACCGCCGTGTCCTTAAGATTTTTGATGGATGCGGTGATATAACCCACCATGCCGGCGGACAGTTCCTCGCAGGGGATGAACTGCCCTGCGCCAAAGTATCCCACCTCCACCACCTCCTGCTTGGCGCCGGTGGCCATCATGCGGATACTTGTGCCCTTTTTCACGGTGCCCTCCATGACGCGGCAAAAGATAATAACTCCCTTGTAGGGATCGTACACCGAGTCAAAGATCAGCGCCTGCAGGGGATTTTCCGGGCTTCCGCCGGGAGCCGGTATCCTATGGACAATCTTCTCCAGCACCTCGTCGATGCCTATACCGTTTTTGGCGGAAATAAGGGGGGCGTCCTGGGCCTCCAGGCCGATCACATCTTCAATCTCCTCAATCACTCTCTGAGGCTCCGCGCTGGGCAGATCGATCTTGTTGATCACTGGGAACACATCCAGATCGTGATCCAATGCCAGATACACATTGGCCAGGGTCTGGGCTTCAATGCCCTGGGCCGCGTCCACCACCAGAATAGCACCGTCACAGGCCGCCAGAGAGCGGCTGACCTCATAATTAAAGTCCACATGCCCAGGCGTGTCAATCAGGTTAAAAATGTACTCCTCCCCATCCTTGGCCTTATATATGGTGCGCACGGTCTGGGCCTTGATGGTGATGCCCCTCTCCCGCTCCAGCTCCATATTATCCAGCACCTGGGCCTGCATCTCCCGGCTGGTCAAAAGCCCGGTACTCTCAATGATCCTGTCCGCCAGTGTAGACTTACCGTGGTCAATATGGGCCACGATGCAAAAATTCCGTATCCTGCTCTGCTCTATAGAACTCATCCGTATTTCCTCTCTACTATAAATTCCCCATCCGCCCTGTCAAACGTCCAAACCCGGCCATCGCCATATGGCCGCCCATAAATCTTCCTTTTAGCCCATATACCGCTTGGGCGGACGTGGTTCCACATTCCCCTATTCTAGCAGAAAAATACCGTCTATGCAAGATTCTTCCACTCATCTTCATAGTACCAGCCCTTTTCCTCGTCCGTGTCTTTCAAATACTCCAAATCCTTCTTATACTGCATGGATTCCCTGTCAGGATTGATAAGGAGTCTGGACCGCCTGGCCATGAGTTCCAGCTTTCTCCAAAGGGCATTGTCCTCCTGGCTGCTGTATCGGATGGCCTTGCTCAGATCCTCATTTACCTGCTCCCAGTCATACTGCTGCCTGTGCTGCTGCATATGGGCATAAGCCCTCACCACATATCCGATATATGGATGTTTGCCTTCCTTTATCAGACCGTCTCCATACTCCTCCAGGGCCTGATAGTCAAATTCTTTGCAGAACTTGTATATTTCGTCCGTTTCCGAACGGTCTTTTCCAATATAGGAGAGCGTGTCCAGCGAAGTGTAAGGTCTGCGCACATTTTTTCCCTGAGGGACATAGGGGAAAATACAGTCCAGCTTAAAATGCCTCGTCCCGGCCTCCTTAAGCCACCTATCCCATTCCTCCTGCTCATCCAGCTTAACCTTTGACAGATCTGCCTGCCGCACTTCACAGTCCAGCAGCTCCGCAGCAACCACCTTCTCGTACTTAAGCCCCGTTTCCCCGGCCAGCCTCACCAGGGCATACCCCCATTCGTCCGCTGCGATTCTATACATCTCATACCAGCCCCTGATATAACGGACACGGGCAAGCAGCGCCTTGGTCAGTTCCTTTCCGTCTCCCTCCAGAATTGCGTGGACGCCTCTGCTTATATGCCCCTCTTCGTCCCTGTCTGGGAACTGCTCCTTTGTGGCATTTCCGTTAAGCAGATCATACGTATTTCTGGAACTTTTGTCATAAGAATAATCAAACAACTGTGGAATCAGTTCCCTGGCCCCCGCCGCGTATGCCCGTACCATTGAACTGTTGATGTCCGCTTCGCCATGCCTCTCATGATAATAGAAGTCATTGCCGGACAACGGAAATCCGTTCTCAAACAGCTTAAGCTTATAGAGTGTCAGCGATGCCGCATGGTACCAGTCCCCCAGGATATCCTCCCAGTTTTCCCGGAATTGCCAATACGCTCCTGCGTCTGTCTTTAAGTCATAGTCATACCGCAGAGAGGTCCTGCGTATCAGGGGAAAAGTCTTTTTGACGGGCTTCTCCTTCTCTATAGGCGCACGGTTTTCCAGCAGCGCGTCGCCGATCAAAAGCGGACGCTCCCGGTTTTTTACGGTTTCGATATATGCCTTTTTTCCGCTTTTGTCCACAGCGACGACCTCTTTGATCATCCGGGACAGATATTGACGCTCTTCCTCCCGGGCTTTCTCCAGATCCATATTGGGGCTGAACGAACAGAACTGTTCCAATATCTGCAGCGGACGTTCCAGAAACATTCCGGCCTTTTTACAATCCTTCTCATACACCAGATGGAAAAAATCCTCCAGATCCTTTACAATCCGATACGCCAGCTTCTCATATTCATCCCTGGGTTCAAAATAGCTCTCCTCCACAGCGAGTATGTACTTTTCATCCGGCTGGTACCCCGTCGCCGCCGCCTGGTAAAAACGCTCCACCGTCTTCCCAAGATGCCGGGACATGTCAAACCTCCTGTCCTTTGCCAGCCGCTCATAAAGCTCATATTCCTGCTCCATAGCCTGCAGGGCCACAATCATATATTTCCAGAAAAGCGTCTTTTTGGGAAATTCATCCTGTAAGTTCATCACTGCCTCCTCCGTATATACTGCTTTAATGTGTCTTTGACATTCAATATATCATCTTTTGGCCGTCTAAGCAATATTTTGATGCCGCAGGGGTTGTCAGCAATCCCGCGCCAACGCTACTCCTCCCCGGACAACACCAGATCCAGCAGATGCGCAATGGGATCACAGGCGTTCATGGCCTCCTCCAGCGTGTTGTTCTGGGCGCCCAACTCAATAAGCAGGGTGCGGGGACGCAGATGCATATTGTAGCGATAACCATTTATGTAATTCTTTCGGGTGAGCCCGGGGTAATATTCCTCCGCCTTTAACTTCATCTGAAAGGAAAATGCCAGATTGTCCGACAGATTATCGTTTTGCAGATAACTGATACTGCCGGTTCTGCGGGTCCAGCTGATGCCGTTAAAAAACATGAAGCGGGCCGTGGGTCTTCCGTCCAGATCCATAACCAGGTGTGTGCTCTCGTCCGCCACCGCATCCCTGTGCAGATCAATGACCACCTGGATCTGGGGATTCTCCTCCAAAAGCTGTGTGATCTCCGGCAGGGAACGGGAATAGGCATTGTCCCGGCTCTCCTTGTCATAGGTGCCCAGATGGTGCAGCACCTGGTATCCGTACTGCTGCTCCAGAATATCCGCCAGATGCTGTCCCACCCCCATGATGGTGGTGCTGTCATCCCCCGGCACGGAATCTGCAAATCCCTCCTGGGAATGGGTGTGGTATATCAAAATCTGAGGGCCTGGATCTTCCTTGCTGATGGTCAGATCCCGCTGTGTCAGCTTCTGTATGTCCAGCAGATCCTTGCCGATATTGGTGACACTGTCCACCACATAGAACTGGCTGCGCAGGGTTTCATAATCCTGCAGCGCCACAAGATCCACTGTCTGCTGTCGGATATGGGGCACAAAGCTGCTGTCCGCAGCTATGTTTCCCTGATTCCATATCTCTTGGGGCTCCTGAACCTCCGCCTCTTCGGAGAACTCCTGCGTGTCCCAGCCATTTTCCTCCAACAGTCGCTCCAGATCCAACATCACTACGCCCTCTTCCTCCTGTTCCCGAAGCTGATCCTGATTTTCCTGCCGCATCAGTTCCTCCAGGGATAATTCCCGGCTCTGTTCCCCTTCATCCTGAGGCAATTCCCTATCCTGCGCGCCCTCCTGCCGCACTGCCACCTGTCCCGCCTGGGTCTGGTAGAGGTATCCCGGCATCCATTCCTCCAGGGATTCCTTCTGCAGGATCATGCCCTCCTGCTCCTCCCGATGCGTCGTATGCTCTGCCAGCACCGGCAGCAGATTTCGGATACTTTGATCCCGTCCGGCCTGCAGAATTTGGGACAACAATCCCCCTTGGCCCGTTTCCCCCTGCCCGTCTCCGCCCGCAAGGACCTGCCATATCAACAGCAGAATGCCGCATACTGCTATGACAGGGATGAATCTGTTATTGTTCCCGTGTTTGACAGTCCTCACCTGCTTTCACCCGGTTCATCCCTATTACTATATGCATGTTTACCTCTTGACATTCCACGGCAGGAGGCCCAGTGTCCGTCTATCCCTGACATTCCAGCGCCATATTGATGCCCTCCGACACGGTATAACTTACCCGCTTTACCACTGCGTCAATGTCCTTGCCTGTCATATACATATTATTCAGTTCCGCAAAAGCCGTGCGGTGCTGGCCCATATACTTCACCCGATCAAATCCCTGCTCCGCCTCCATAATCCGCTCCAGCGCATCTCCCACGATAGTCGCAGCGTCCACCACCGTGGGCACACCGATGGCAATCACCGGCACTCCCAGACTCTCTATCGTCAATGCATTGCGGTGGTTTCCCACCCCCGAACCCGGCTGTATGCCCGTATTGGTGATCTGAATAGTGCGGTTCAGCCTCCGGGTGCTGCGCGCCGCCAGTGCGTCAATGACAATCAGCATATCCGGCTCCGTCTCCGTCACCACACCCTTGACGATCTCCGCAGTCTCCATCCCCGTCTTAGCCATCACCCCAGGCTCAATACTGCTGATCAGGTTCATACGCTTCTTGTTATACGCCGCCGACCCATACGCCTTCACGATATGCCTGGTGATAAGCAGATTATCCACCACCTGGGGTCCCAGGGCATCCGCCGTCACCTCCCGGTTGCCCAGCCCCACCACCAACACAGAGAGTTCCTCCTTCTCCTGCTCCATCATCTCCTCCAGTTCCCGGGACAGGCACTCCGATATCTCCCTGTGATAATCCTCATCGGGTTCCAGCATGGCCGGGGCTTCAATAGTGATATAAGTACCCACAGGTTTCCCCATGGCTTTAGCCGCATTTTTGGTATCGATCATCACCTTGGTAACCCTGATGTCCTCCTGCTCCTGATAGTACTCCTCCACCCGCACCCCCCGAAGCTCACTCTCTGCCTCTGAAATGCTTTCCCTAGCCTCCAAAGCCAAATCCGTCCTCACCTGAAACCCACTCATATGCATTCTCCTTTACCCCAAACTAGATGGCAACTACTTCACTGTCTTGCATCTGTGCCCGTAACCAGTAATCCTAAATAGTAACAGTTTTTGCGTTTTTTTCGGTTTTATGTATTGACAAATTTCCATTCTTTTACTAAAATACAAGAGTATGTTTACCTTAGTCCTCCGTGTCTGGCTAAGATAAACCTAATGAAAAAAACACAAACGTTTCGTAATTGGAGGTGTAATCTTGGCTAATATCAAATCCGCAAAGAAGAGAATTCTGGTAAACCGCACCAAGGCTGAAAGGAATAAATCCATCCGCTCCGGCGTAAAGACAGCTATGAAGAAGGTGCTGGCCGCTGTTGAAGGTGGGGACAAGGCTGCTGCCGAAGCTGAACTGAAGGCTGCAACCAAGACCATCGAGATGGCTGCTTCCAAGGGCATTTATCACAAGAACAATGCCGCCAGGAAGGTTTCCCGTCTGAGCAAGGCTGTAAACCAGATGGCTTAATTTTTCCCAGAATTTATAGAGAATATTATAAGAAGGAAACATCCATACCGTCATGTGGATGTTTCCTTCTTTTTTTGTTGCAAAATGATAAAACTTCTTCTGCCTGCATAACCGGAGTTTGACTTGATCAAACTCCCGCAGCGCCCAAGCTTCCAGACAAAGCGGCGCCGCTGGCTCAAACAATATATGAATCCTGATTCACGCTTACCTGCGGTGACTTCCGCCTCCATGACTGTGCCCGCCGCTGCTGACATGGGCGCCGCCCCGTCCACCGCCGCCGCTTCCTCCCGAAGAAGAACTGGTCTGTATCCGCCGCTGGCTCACATGCTTGCGGACAAAATCATCCCTTTGCAGGTTCATCACTGGCTTGCCTCCCGCAATGTAAGTGGTGGCCGTAGTAGTGTTTTTACCCTCCTTGCTGCGCAGATGGGTGCCTACAAAGACTCCCGCAGCAATAATGGGAACCAACAGCGCCAGCATAAGAAAGATTCCCCGAAGCTCCGTTCTTCCGCCGCTCATCACATCGGCTATGTAGTTGATGCTGGCGCTGTAGGCTTTATAGGGATCACTTTCAATATACTTATCCACATAGGTCAGCGCCCGGTCTATCTCCTGGTTTCCGAATCTTTCAAATATCCTGCCGCTGGTAGACAGATGCGTACCGACCTGGCCCTCATACCAGTTGTCCAGAATCAATGCGCCATCCCCATAGGGCGCGTTATAGCCATAGAAATGATTGTCATAGAAATCGTCGCCTATATCCTGCATATTCCGTTTCCAATCCGTATAGCGATAGCCATAAGCCTCCTTGGCCGCACTGCCCTCCACCGGCTGGCGCATAGTCACCAACACCAGGTCGCAGCCAATCCTGGCCTCCTTTTCCGCGATCAGTTCCCGGAGCTGTTCCTCCTCCGCATCTGTCAGCACTTCCGCATAGTCATAAACCCGCTCCGCCGGAGCCTGGGCATTGTGCCGCTCCCTCGAAGTGTACGTCATATTCTTTGCCACAACCACCAGAACGGTCACCACCAGCAGTATACCTACAATAATAAACCAAATGCGAAAGAAATGTAAATATTGCCTCTGGGCTTCCTTTTTAAAATCATTCTCCATATCCGCTCTCCCTCTATACAATCATAATGCCAATCATCGCTATAACCGCCGTCAAACAGGCCCACAGCGTCGCCCCATAGGCCCATACCTTGGCCTTGGAGATGGGCGTTGTTCCGATGATTTTGCCCGTCTGTCCGTTCACATAGAAGGGATATTCTTTATCCTTATAAGTATAACGGTAAACCCACACCGGCAGCAGATCAAACTCCGTGCCGGGGGGCGGGGCCGTGATGCTCCGATTGGCAGGCGTCAGGGAAGAATATCCGCTGATGCTCTGCTGCAGCATGGTAGCCGCACTGCTCTCCATCTTGGCATGGGCGCGGCTCTCTATCATCTCTGCCGCCATATTGTATTTTTCTCCCAGGAAACCGGACATGTACTCCGGCTGAAAGGGAACCATCTCTCCATAGTTGTATGGCTCCAGCAGATCCATGATCCCGTCCGGCATCTTCACGGAGGCATCCGCCGGAATCCCCTGGAAGGCAATGCTCATATCACGCACCACATGAAAGTAAGAGGATTCCGTATATTCAACATTCCCGGCCACCCAGACGCGGCGCTTAACCCCCTCGCCCTGAAACTGACAGCGGGTATTATAATTATACATCCAGAAAGGTATATATTCCCCCGTCATGGTATTCAAGCGCACCTCAGACAAAAAATCCGTGGGGGCAAAAGTACATTTCTTGAACTTATCCCGGATCAGTCCCTTGACATTCTCCTTGCCAAGCCTAAAGGGAATAATCCGGCCGGGCGCATAAGCCCCTTCGATCCGCTCGTCAAAGATTATGTAGTGGTCACAGTATGGACACTGCAGGGCAGATGTGTGCTCCGTATAAGTCACTTCACCACCGCAGTTGGGACATACCTGCATCTGCGCATGCTCGTGCTGCCGCTCATCACTTTTCTCGCTGTCACAAAAAGGACAGTACATCATCTTTTTCTCAGGACTGTAGACCGAGTTGCCACCACAGTTCTTACACTTGAATATCATGTCTACCTCTTTTCTGCATATCGGGAATTTAGCCTTGGACAAACTTCCGGTTTGCCCGGACCATTCCTGCTGTGCCTCCATCTTGCAATATAGAAGCTTACTAAGTGAACCGTCCGTTATATTGTACCAAAAAGTCTGCATTTTCGCAATGCACAAATTAAGTGCGTCGGATGATTATGTAGAGTTGCAAGATGAAAGCACGAATAGACTATTGGCTGCACTAAAGCTTTAGAGGGATTTTCCGATATTTATATCAGCAGGAAGAAATAGCAGCCACGGATGGCATAGGGAAAACTTAATGTCATTTGCGGCTTTTTTCATGCAGACAAATCACATGTGTGATGGCAAAAGATATGCAGTACTTAAATAGGAGGTATATTGCAATGAGTAACACCATAAGAATGACCGAATCCATCAGGGAATCCTCTGCAGCAAGCACGGGAGTAAGGGGAAGACGCTTTTCGGGGAGCAGCACCGCCAAATCAGGCAGTTCCGGCTGGATGACATCGGGCGGCAATACGCTTCAGCGTCTGGTTGAATCGGAGGCTGAGAAAAAGATGAAACCGGTAACCGAGGAAACCCCCAGCGACAGAAGCGAAGCTGCCAAGGTATATGAGGCTGCCATCAAGGGAAGCAAGAACATCCTCAGCAACATCCGAACCGCTCCCAAGGTTCCTTACGGCTATCTGGCCAAGGACAATGTTATTACCTATAACGGAGTAGTATTCACCTGTGATGAGAAGACAAACAGCATCTGCCTTGGTGATATGACAAACTCCAAACAGGTTATCAATATTCCCCTCTCCGGCGGCGGGCATCTGAAGGTGAATCGGGCCAATATCGGCCAGCTTTCCAAGGCCATCGGAATGTTTTCTCCGGAGGATGTAAACCTGATCCTGCGCGCAATCCATTTAGATGCCAAGGTACAGTCCGTCCAGGATGAGGTGGATGACCTGGAGGCAGGCGTGGGAGAAGAAATCGCCTCCGGCGGTGATGCTGCCGAAACGGATATAACAGCAGATGAGAATTGACAATTATACGATAATCTAAATTCCATATATAAAAGGCGCTGGTTTTTCTTGAACCCAACGCCTTTTGTTATTTATTTCCGGCACTTACTTGTTACAAATAATACATCTTGACTCAAACAAGTCATCTACTGCTCTGCAAACTTGCCTATTTGTTATAATTGACAATCTTCCCAAAATCCGGCTTCAGTGAAGCGCCGCCCACCAGGCCGCCGTCGATATCGGGCTGGGCAAACAACTCGGGAGCGCTGGAAGCTGACACGGATCCGCCGTACTGAATGCGGATAGCCGCTGCGGTTGCCTCGTCATAGATTTCGGCAATGCAGTCACGGATGGCCTTGCACACCTCCTGGGCCTGCTCGGTGGTAGCCACTTTGCCTGTGCCGATGGCCCAGATGGGCTCATAGGCGATGACTGCGGCTGCAGCCTGCTCTGCTGTCACATTCAGGAACGCAATCTTGATCTGCTGGCGAATCCAATCAATGGTGATGCCCTGCTCTCTCTGGGTCAGGGACTCACCGCAGCAGATGATGGGGGTGATACCGTGCTCAAAGGCTTTCAGCACCTTCTTATTCACGGTTTCGTCGGTCTCGGCAAAGTACTCTCTTCTCTCGGAATGACCGATAATCACATACTTAACGCCCACATCCGTCAACATATCAGGAGCGATCTCGCCGGTGAAAGCGCCCTTCTCCTCAAAATACATGTTCTCCGCACCAATCTGGATATTGGTGCCCTTGGCTGCCTCCATAGCGGGGATAATGTCGATGGCGGGCACACAGAACACCACGTCCACCTCGTCATTTGCCACCAGAGGCTTTAAGGTATTAACCAATTCTACTGCCTGGCTGGGAGTCATATTCATCTTCCAGTTGCCGGCAATGATTTTCTTTCTTGCCATACTCTTTTCCTCGATTTCTATTTTTAGTTCCGCATATTCCCTTCCATCTCACATCCCTGGTGAGAAACATCCGGCCGCTCCGGCGTCCCGATGTTTCTCAGTGCGCTGTCCGGGAATATGCTGTTTAAGTTCCGCATATTCCCCTCCATCTCACATCCCTGGTGAGAAACATCCGGCCGCTCCGGCGTCCCGATGTTTCTCAGTGCGCTGTCCGGGAATATGCTGTTTAAAAGGTCATAGAACCTTCCGTTTTGCACAAATTATTTCCAGCGGGTCATATTTCTCTCCACTTTTTCTGTATAGGCGCGTTTGAGTTCCTCTGCCGTAACTCCGTAGCACAGAAGGACTTCATTGTAATACATCAGAACATCCGCCAGTTCCTCTACAAGATGCGTCCGAAGCTGCGTATCTCCAGCGGCTCTTTGCCCGCCGTTTTTCTTTACGATGTCTATTACCTCGCCGATCTCTCCGACCATGAAAAGCAGCTTTTCATTGCCCAGTTCCGGACAGATTGGTTTCCACCTGTCCTTATATTCCTCTTGAAGCTTTCTCTGCAACTCCAGCATCTCGTTTACGGTAAAGTCATCGCCAACCCTCTGGCCGTCTGATCCATGTTCAGTAAAGACGTCCATTTTGGCCTCGTCTCAAGCCTTGTCGTCGGCCGCCGCAACACCGGGAAGAGTCTTGCCCTCCAAAAACTCCAGAGAAGCGCCGCCGCCGGTGGAGATATGGCTCATCTTGTCGCCGAAGCCCAGCTGATTTACAGCCGCCGCGGAATCACCGCCGCCGATGATAGTGGTGGCATCGGTTTCAGCCAGGGACTTAGCCACTGCGATGGTGCCTGCTGCCAGAATCGGATTCTCAAACACGCCCATGGGGCCGTTCCAAACCACGGTCTTGGCGCTCCTTACGGCCTCCGCATACATCTCAGCCGTCTTGGGACCGATATCACAGCCCTCTCTGTCGGCAGGCATATTCTTTACATCATAAACCTCTGTCTCAATCTCGGCGTCTATAGGATTGGGGAATGCCGCCACTGTAACGGAGTCCACAGGAAGCAGCAGCTTCTTGCCCAGCTTCTCGGCTTTTTCCATCATCTCCTTACAGTAATCCAGCTTCTCATTGTCCACCAGAGAATTACCGATCTCATAGCCCTGTGCCTTCAGGAAGGTGTAAGCCATGCCGCCGCCGATAATCAGTGTATCACACTTCTCCAGCAGGTTGGAGATAACATTCAGCTTGTCTGCAACCTTGGCGCCGCCCAGAATAGCCACAAAAGGTCTCACCGGATTCTCCACTGCATTGCCCAGGAAGTTGATCTCCTTCTGCATCAGATAGCCCACCACATTGGAGCCGCCCTTGGCGGTAATGCACTTGGTCACGCCCTCCACGGAGGCATGGGCCCTGTGGGAGGAACCGAAGGCGTCACATACATAGTCGTCAGCCAAGTCAGCCAGTTCCTGGGAGAACTGCTCGCCGTTCTTGGTCTCCTCCTTGCCGCGGAAACGGGTATTCTGCAGCAGAACCACATCCCCTTCCTTCATGGCCTCCACTGCCGCGGTGGCCGCCTCACCGGTAACATTATAGTCTGCCACAAACACCACTTCTTTGCCCAGCTTCTCGGACAGTCTCTTGGCAACGGGAGCCAGGGACTCCTTCTCATTGGGGCCCTCTTTCACCTTGCCCAGATGGGAGCAAAGGATTACCTTGCCGCCGTCATTCATCAGCTTCTGGATGGTGGGCAGAGCCGCCACGATACGGGTTTCGTCGGTGATCTCCCCGTTCTTTAACGGCACGTTAAAATCACATCTAACCAAAACTCTTCTTCCCTTTACGTTGATATCATCAACGGATTTTTTGTTTAAGCCCATTTCTTGATCTCCTTTTTATAAAAATATTAAAAGTTAAAGGCCCGGTCCAAGGACCGGACCCTTAAAGGTCTTACTCTACTATACTTAAGCCAGTTCGCTGAAGTACTTAATGGTACGAACCATCTGAGAGGTGTAGCTGTTCTCGTTGTCATACCAGGAAACAACCTGTACCAGGGAATTGCCGTCTTCCATCTTAGAAACCATGGTCTGGGTAGCGTCAAAGATAGAACCGTAGGTGCTGCCGATCACGTCGGAAGATACGATCTCGTCCTCATTGTAGCCGAAGGACTCGGTGGCAGCCGCCTTCATGGCAGCATTGATGCCTTCCTTGGTAACCTCGCCCTTTACAACTGCTACCAGAATGGTGGTAGAACCGGTAGGGGTGGGTACACGCTGTGCGGAACCGATCAGCTTGCCGTTCAGTTCAGGGATAACCAGGCCGATTGCCTTAGCAGCACCGGTGGAGTTGGGAACGATGTTGCAGGCGCCTGCGCGGCTTCTTCTCAGATCGCCCTTTCTCTGGGGACCATCCAGAATCATCTGGTCGCCGGTATAAGCGTGAACGGTGGTCATGATACCGCTCTGGATAGCAGCGAAATCGTTCAATGCCTTAGCCATGGGCGCCAAGCAGTTGGTTGTGCAGGAAGCTGCGGAGATAACGGTATCTTCGGGCTTTAATGTGTCGTGGTTTACATTGTATACGATGGTAGGAAGGTCATTGCCTGCGGGAGCAGAGATAACAACCTTGCGGGCGCCAGCGGTGATGTGTGCGGAAGCCTTGTCCTTGGAGGTGTAGAAACCGGTACACTCCAGAACTACGTCTACCTTCAGCTCGCCCCAAGGAAGCTTGGAAGCATCTGCCTCTTTGTAGATGGTGATGGTCTTGCCGTTCACAGTGATGTTGTCCTCGCCGGCCACTACGCTGTCAGCGTACTTATACTTGCCCTGAGAAGAGTCATACTTGAGCAGATGGGCCAGCATCTTGGGGCTGGTCAGATCGTTTATTGCTACTACCTCATAGCCCTCTGCGTCGAACATCTGTCTGAAAGCCAGACGACCAATACGGCCAAAACCATTAATTGCTACTCTTACTGCCATTTTAGTTTCCTCCTAAAATTAATTTTATATTATTTTGACAAAAACTCCACCGACTGCCGATACTGACCGCCGCCGGATTGTCAAAATTTTGTCAACAATGTTATTTTACCTAATTCCTGTCCAAAATTCAAGATGTAAATCAAAAATATTTGGTAAAACTGGGAATTTTTACAGTTTGTTAATAATTTTATCCCGTGCCCTCCCGAAGCATTCTGTCGTATTCCTCCCAGGAGATATATTTTCCGCCCATGCTCTCCAGATGGGGCGTGTGGAACTGACAGTCAATCATCAAAAACCCGTTCTCCTCCAGCATCCTGGCCAGCGCAATCAGCGCCGCTTTGGAGCCGTTCTCCTTTTCCGAAAACATGCTCTCCCCAAAAAAGCATCGCCCGATGGAAACTCCGTAGAGCCCGCCCGCCAGTTCATCTCCCTCAAAGACCTCCAGACTCAGGGCATAGCCCTCTCTGTTCAGCCGGCAATACGCCTCCTCCATTTCGTCGGTAATCCAGGTTCCTTCTTCGAATTCCCTCTTAGCCCGGCACCGGTGCATGGTATCCCCGAAATCCCGATTTAACTGAAATCTGTATGTATGCCTGCGAATATATTTATTCATGGAGCGTGAAATGTGGATTTCCTCCGGTATAATGACAAACCGCCGCTTCGGGCACCACCACATTATCTCCTCCCCCGGGGAGTACCAGGGGAAAATACCATGGGTATAGGCCAGTAGGAGCCGTTCCACGCACAGGTCGCCTCCCACGGCCAACAGCCCGTCCTCCTCGGCGAGCACGGGATTTGGAAAAGATATCTCTTTGGGATTTAAACGATACACCGGCACCGTTTTCGCTCCTTTCTTAGATTAAGTTCCTTTAGGCGTTTGCAAAACGCCAAAACCCGTATAAATACGGGATTCTCTTTGTTACACATTTTCTCCGACATTGTTTTGCTCCTTGACCGCGAACCTTCCGTCAGCGCAGGTGAGAAAACATTTTCCCCCCTCCTTCAATGACCCGAACAAAATCTCATCCACCAGAAGGGGCTTGATCTCTCCCTGTATTACGCGCCCGATCTCTCTTGCGCCAAATTCCGCGCTGATCCCTTTCTTTTTGATCCATTTCGCGGCGGCTTCGTCCGCGGACAGTTCTATATTTTTCCGCAGAAGCATCTGCTTAAGCTCACCCAGCTTTTTGTCCACGATCTGTCCGGCCATCTTATCGTCCATGCCGTTAAATACCACCGTCCTGGTCAGGCGGTTGCGGAACTCGGGCTGGAAGATGCGCTTAACCTCCTCCATTATGGCCTCCGCCCCGGTATCCGATCCGCCAAAGCCGATACCGGGCTTTCCTACCCGGCTGGCCCCCGCGTTGGAGGTCATGATGAGGATGACATTCCTGAAATCCGCCTTTCTGCCCTGATTGTCCGTCAATGTGGCATAATCCATCACCTGCAGCAGTATGTTATAGATGTCCGAATGGGCCTTTTCGATCTCGTCCAGCAAAAGCACCGCGTGGGGATGTTTACGGATTTCCTCTGTGAGAAGGCCGCCCTCCTCATACCCCACGTAGCCTGCGGGCGCGCCGATGAGCTTTGCCACCGCGTGTTTTTCCCCATATTCACTCATGTCAAAGCGGACA
The DNA here is from genome assembly GCA_910585015.1 of uncultured Acetatifactor sp. Taxonomy (GTDB): domain Bacteria; phylum Bacillota; class Clostridia; order Lachnospirales; family Lachnospiraceae; genus Acetatifactor. Next base: position 226,568 of record CAJUCT010000002.1, on the reverse strand, counting down.
AGAGATATCCCCAGTTCCTTGGCAAGGCTTCTGGCAATCTCCGTCTTTCCCACACCGGTGGGGCCCACAAAGAGCAGGCTGGCCAGGGGCTTCCCTTCGTCCAAAAGCCCTGCCTTTGAAAACTTCACTGCGTTGACCACCTGGGCTATGGCCTCGTTCTGGCCGAATATATGGCCCTGCAGACGCTCCTCAAGGGTTGCCAGGGCGGCGGTCTCGTCGCTTTCCACCACCTGTTTGGGAATCCGGCAGATCCTGGAGAGAAGTTCGTCAATCAGTTCTTTTCCCACAGACTGGCGCTCTCCCTCAAGGGGATGCAAACGGCGGTAAGCCCCCGCCTCGTCTATCAGATCCACTGCCTTATCCGGCAGAAAACGCTCGTTTATATACTTTGCGCTCATTAAAGCCGCATATTCCAGTGTGTCCTCCTCATAAGTGACGCCGTGAAATTCCTCATAGCCCGCCTTCAGCCCCTCCAGAATATGAACGCATTCCGAAATGTCCGGCTCCCTGATATCAATATTTTGAAATCTCCGTACAAGACCCTTGCTCTTCTCAAAGTGCTTTTTGTACTCCCCATAGGTGGTGGCGCCGATAAAACGGATCTGCCCTCTCTCCAGATAGGGCTTGAGCATATTGGAAATGTCGAAGGTTCCGCCGCCCACCGCGCCCGCCCCCACGATATTGTGGATCTCGTCGATATAGATAATGGGCTTTTCCTGGCTGCTGATGCTGTCCATGACCTTTTTGAACCGATTCTCAAAGTCCCCTCTGTACTGTGTACCCGCCAGCAGACTTCCCAGATCCAGGGAAAATATTTTTGCCCCCCGCAGAGGCTCTGGAACCTGGCCTTCCTCCAGTAGCCTTGCCAGACCATAGGTGATGGCGGTTTTTCCCACCCCTGGCTCCCCTATGTGGAGAGGGTTGTTTTTCTCCTTGCGGCAGAGAACCTGCATGGTCCGCTCCAGCTCTTCCTCCCTGCCGATAAGGGGATTTGTCTGGTCCACCATATCGTTCAGACAGACGGCATACTGCTGCCAGTCCGTATTCTGTTTCCTGCCGCCCTGCCGCCGCTTCTCCTGTTCCCTGTCCGCCCCGTCCTTTTGCCTGTCACTGGTCCGCCCGTTTCCTGCCGAAATGCCGTTTTCCCTCAGTCCGCCTTCCCTGGCAATTTCTTCATAGAGAATATTCATCTCCTGGAGAAGAGCGGCCCGTTCCACTCCCTGTGTCCGCATATAGTAGACAGCATAGCTTTCCTCCAGTCCATATAGAGCACACAGAATATGGGAAAGCTCCACCACATCTTTTCCGCTGTTTTGCGCCGTCTCTCTGACAGCATCCAACACACTCTGCATATCCTGTGAAAGCTGAGGCTCGCTCTCGTCGCCTTCGCTTCTGTATTCCATATAATTTTCCAAATACGTTCTCAAATGATAGTCCAGTTCCCGGACGCTGCCGCCGCAGTTTTCAAACGCTCTGGCAAACACTTCGTTTTGACAAATCACAAATAACATAAGCTCCGGCACCACATATTCAAAATCTGCGTTTTTTGCCAAAATGACTGTCTTATCGACAATCTCCTCCACTTCCTCCGATACACGCATATCCGTTATCCTCTCTTACTTTAAATTGCCTCTAGGCAATTGCGAAACTCCCTTTCCGGGAACAGTGGATGGGCAATATATACAAAATAAGGGCGACTGGCCACTGCATCGGAGCCCGTTTTTGTATATATTGACCAGCCACGTCACTTGCGGAGAACGTTTCGCAATTACCTATTTAAATTGCCTCTATTGTCATTCGAAAGGGATACCCCTCTTCCCTGGCCCTTGCCGTGGCGTTCTGAACCTTGGTGACCGCAATATCCCGGGGATAGGCGCCCACTGCGGCGCTGCCGCTTTCATGTACCTTCATCATCAAATGCACGGCTTCTATTTCATCCTTATGAAAAATCCCCCGCAAAATCTCCACCACAAAATCCATAGGCGTAAAGTCATCGTTATGCATAATGACCTGATAATGCTTTGGCTCCCTTATATCTATCCTTGTTCTCTCTCTTATCTCACCCTGTACTGACATATTCTTTTCCTCTTTCTATAGCAAGTTCCGCCTATTCCCTTCGGACACTCTTTTGACTTCTTCTTTACTGGTCAGATGAAAAACTCGGAATCTTTCGGATGTTCCATATGATTTACCCATTGCCGCGGCAGTTCGTCCGCAAAAAGAGCAGCCATGCCACCCACAATGGCGCATATGGTGTCCCTGGCCCCTGACGCAATACCATCCAGCGCGCGTTTCGCGTATTTTAATCTATCTTCCAATTCCATTTCCCGATTTCCTCCTCTACACATTCATGCGCATTCCCGCCCATTGCTCTCATCCAGACACTCCGCCCAGTTTGTCGTTGGATTCATTATACATCTTCCAACCATTTAGGGAAATACATTTTAAGTATTTTCGCAAAATACTATGTCCGCTTTTTAAGATTCCTGCGCTGCAGTAGTTCCATGGCTTTCAGCTTCCCCGGCTGCTTTGGTTACCTTGACATTCCTCCGCCTGGGATGTATTCTTATTTCACAGTTTTCTTTTCCAAATGGAACTATCTATCGGCAATCTGCTGTTATACTACATAACGCCAGAATTTATGGTATTGCATTGGTTAAACGTATATGGCTGGCGTTATGTAGTCAGGTTTCTCGGCAGTTTTAACTGTTAAGCAGTATAATTGACAGCACAGGAACACAGTGTATACAATATTCAGGAAAGGAGACAAACCTATGTCCATCAAAGCCGACTGTCACTTACATTCCTGCCACTCCGGGGATTCGGAGGCCCCCATGGAAGATATGATCCGGGAGGGAATCCGCCGGGGACTTACCCACATGTGTTTTACCGAACACAACGATTTTGACTATCCCGTGTCAAAGGACACGCCCCAGGGTATGTTCGAGCTGAACGCTGACGCCTATCTCTACGACCTGATCCGTCTGCGGGAGAAATACGCCGGACAAATCAAGCTCCTGTTTGGGGTGGAACTTGGCCTGCAGCCTCATCTGATGCGGCAAAATGCCATTTTCGCCAAGGCCCACGACTATGACTTTATCATCGGCTCCTCCCATGTATGCGGGGGCAGAGACCCCTATTACCCCGCCTTTTACGAGGGGCGCAGCCAGGAGGAGGCATACCGGGAATACTTCCAGGGTGTCTACGACAATATCCGAAAATTTGACAACTTCGATGTGTACGGCCACCTGGACTATGTGGTGCGCTATGGCCCCGGGAAGGATCAGGACTATTCCTATGAGAAATACAGCGATCTGTTTGACAAAATACTGGATCTGCTGCTGGAGAAGGGAAAGGGCCTGGAAATCAATACCGGCGGAATACAAAGTGGGCTGAAAGACGTGCATCCCACCGCTGGGGTTGTCCGCCGTTACCGTCAAAAAGGAGGCGAGATCATCACCATCGGATCCGATGCCCATGATCCCGCCCGCATTGCCGCCGATTTCCACAGGGCCGGGGAGGTACTGCAGGAATGCGGCTTTCGCTATTACACGGTCTTTGAGAAGCGACAGCCGGAATTTAAACGGTTTTAGGGCACAGCACCACGATCCGGGCCGGGGTGGTCTGAGCCGGGATACTTCTGGTGGAACTGGTGTACACCACCACCAGATCGTTGCCTGCGGGACTTCCCAGAAAGCGCTGGTTGTTGGTGGTGGTAATGTCCACACTGCCGTCCAGGTTCAGCTGCAATGTCATATCCTGGTTCATTAGCGATCTGTTGTAATAGTCCACGTCCACCATCTGCCCCGGCATCCGGGGGATCACCACCGCCGCTCTGTACTGGGGCGGATAAATCAGCGGCACCGGCTCATCCATGCGATAATACATGGTCACTTCCATCCCCTCCCGCAGCATCACGTAATCCAGCACGAAGGTGGTGGGAGACACCATAAAGTTTACCAGGTTCCCCTGCTGATCTTCCAGTCCCACAAACATCATGCAGCCGTCCGCCCGGCGGCTGCCGATGCGTGTGGGCTCCATGCTCACAATGGTGCCCTGTACGCCCCGATACGCTTTCTCTCTTCTGCGGTTTCTGTCAAATTGCATATCCATGTTTTTACCCTCTTTCCATGCAGCCCTTGCCCATGGCACACCCCGGTATGCTTCTTCCCGGCGGCGGGCCATCCGGGCAATTCGCTGTCTCTTTCATTGTACGCCGGAGTGCCTGTTCGGGTTCCTTGGGTACACTGTTCGCCCATGAAATCTCCGCATAATTCTCCTATTATAAACGGTATGGGCATGGAAACCTGGCATTGACTGACTCTTGCATCCATTTATATGCTCAGGATCGTCCCGCCTCCCAGCACATACTCCCCCTCGTAAAATACCACCGCCTGGCCGGGGGTGGAGGCCCGCACCGGCTGGTCAAAACTGCACAATACTTTCCCGTCCGGCTGCTTTTCAATAACGCAGGGAGCGCCGCCGTGATTGTAGCGGATCTTCGCCACTGCCCTCCGGGCTTTTGTCAAATCCTCCACCGCCATATAATTCACCTGATCGCAGAGCACCTGCCGGGTAAACGTATCCTCATTCTCCCCCAAGACCACCTGATTGGTCTTGGGCCTGATCTCGGTCACAAATATCCGGCGGCCCATGGCCAGTTCCAATCCCCTGCGCTGTCCCACGGTATAGTGGGTAATGCCCTTATGCCGCCCCAGCACCTGCCCGTCTTTTGTGACAAAATCCCCGGGAGGCGGCACCCGCTCTCCTGCCTCCCGGTCTATAAATGCCGCATAGTCGTGATCCGGGATAAAGCAGATCTCCTGGCTGTCAGGCTTATGGGCTACCGGCAGCCCCTGCCGCTGCGCTATCTGCCGGATCTCCTCCTTGGTATACTCCCCTACCGGCATCAGCGTGTGGGCCAACTGCTCCTGGGTCAGGTTGTACAATGCATAGGTCTGGTCTTTTTGGGCCGTCACAGAATTTCTTATGGCAAATCGTCCGTTGTCCAGCCTGTCCACCCGGGCGTAATGGCCGGTGGCAATGTAGTCCGCCCCCAACTCCAGGCTGCGCCGCAGCAGGGATTCCCATTTCACATAGCGGTTGCAGGCGATGCAGGGATTGGGCGTCCATCCTTGGAGGTATTCTTCCACAAAATAATCCATGACATTCTCCCTGAACTCCCGCTTAAAGTTCATCACATAGTAGGGAATTTCCAGCATCTGGGCCACCGCTCTGGCATCCTCCACCGCCGACAGGCCGCAGCACCCTCCCTGCTGGGCCTGTGTCTGCGGATCTTCGTCCTGCCAGACCTGCATGGTGACGCCGATCACCTCATATCCCTGCTCCCGCAATAAATAGGCCGCCACCGAGGAGTCCACGCCCCCGGACATGCCCACCACCACTTTCCGCTTCATAATTACCTCTTTCCCGGCAGAACCGTTCATTATAAAACCGCGCTGGATACACCCGTATCCGACGCAGACATTGCAGCATACTGCAGATAGGATACTTTCCCGCTATCCCCGGCCGGAACAGACACAAAAGCGGGCAGATCCCCGTACTCGGGCTCTTCCTCCCTGCCGCGGGCTCCCAGCGCCAGGGCACAGAGCAGAAAAATCCCGGCGGCAGCTTTTGTGATTCTTCCCTTTGATCTCATATGAACTTCCCCCTTGTCAAGGCGCTTCTAATCCTTGAGATTTAACCCTGGCTATTTTATCGCTTTCAACCTTACCCTGTCCCTGCCTATCTGGAGTTTGGCTTGGCCAAACTCCGGCCATGCCCGTGTTATTGCGTCAATCGGTATTTGGAGCATTAGTTTCAAACTCATTTTAGTACCATATCTGACTAGTGTCAAGTCTCATTCCCTTACCTTTTCTAATACTCCTGCTCCTCTTCATGCTCACCGATATCGGATTTGGGCCTTTCCAGTCCCTCTATAGTGATACCGTTTTTCTCCGCATAGTCCCATAGGGCTGCGTGAATGGCCTCTTCCGCCAACAGAGAGCAGTGTACTTTCACCGGCGGAAGGCCGTCCAGCGCCTCCATCACCGCCTTGTTAGTGACCTGCATGGCCTCCCGGATGGTTTTTCCCTTCACCAGTTCCGTAGCCATGGAACTGGTGGCCACCGCCGCCCCGCATCCAAAGGTTTTAAATTTTACGTCACGGATAATGCCCTTCTCATCTATATCCAGAAATATCCGCATAATATCGCCGCACTTGGCATTGCCCACGGTGCCCACGCCGCTGGCATCCTCTATCTCCCCCACATTTCGGGGATTCTGAAAATGGTCCATCACTTTTTCACTGTACATAGTTGTCTCCTATTATACTTTTTAAGTTAATCACCTACATTTTTTCACCTATATCCTCCTGACGCAGGACAAATCACAGATCAGATGCGCAGGATCCGGCTGTCTGAGATTTCATAAAGTCCTCATACAGTGGGGACATAGCCCGCAGTTTCCCCACGATCTCCGCAATGGCCTCCACCACCGTGTCCATCTCCTCCCTGGTATTCTCCTCCGACAGAGTCAGCCGCAGGGAACCGTGGGCAAGCTCATGGGACAGGCCCAGGGCCAGCAGCACATGGGAGGGGTCCAGGGCCCCGGAGGTACAGGCGGAACCGCTGGAACCGCAGATTCCTTTCATATCCAGCATGATCAACAGGGACTCCCCCTCCACAAACTGAAAACTGAAATTCACATTGCCGGGCAGTCTCCTGCTGCGATCCCCGTTCAGCCGGCAGTAGGGAATCTTCTCATATATCTGCTTAATGAGATAGTCCCGCAGTTCCGTTTCTTTTTTGATTTTTTCCGGCATGATCCTCACTGCCCGCTCTAGGGCCTTGCCAAAGCCCACAATGCCGGGAATATTCTCCGTCCCCGCTCGGCGCGACCGCTCCTGGGCGCCGCCGTGGATGAAACTGCGCAGCTTCAGACCGGATCGGATGTAGAGACAGCCCACCCCCTTGGGGCCGTTCATTTTATGGGCGCTGGCGCTGAGCATATCGATGTGCAGTTCCTCCACTTGGATGGGCAGCTGTCCAAATGCCTGCACCGCGTCCGTGTGAAACAGAATGCCCCTGTCGTGGGCCATCTGCCCAATCTCCCGGATGGGCTGTAATGTGCCCACCTCATTGTTGGCATACATCACCGAGATCAGTATGGTGTCCCACCGAATCGCCGCCTCCAGTTCCTCCAGCTTCACAACGCCGTTTTCGTCCACCCCAATATAAGTCACCTCATAGCCCTGTTTTTCCAGGTATTCACAGGTATGCAGAACGGCGTGGTGCTCTATCCGGGTGGTGATAATGTGTTTTCCCTTCTCTCTATAAGCCTCCGCTGCCGCCTTCAAGGCCCAGTTGTCCGCCTCGGAGCCCCCGGCGGTAAAATAGATTTCCTCCTGCTTGGCCCCCAAATAATCCGCCAGCGTCCTTCTGGCCCGGTTCAGCGCTTTCTTGCTGGCGGAGCCAAGAGTATAAATGCTGCTGGCATTACCATAATATTCACTGAAAAAGGGAAGCATGGCCTCCACCACCTCCGGCGCCGTCTTTGTTGTGGCCGCGTTATCCAAATAGATCACATCTGATCCCTCCTTACTTTTCCTCCTGCCTATCCTTTTTCTGTAAACCGTTAAAGAATCTGCAGACTTTTAACAATTGTGCCCATCCTTCCAGATACGCTTTTAATTCCTAGCATTTTACTAAGAATTAACAATTCTAATATAGCACTTCAGGTTCATTCTGTCAACTCCCGCACAGGCATAGGTAATTTGGAACCCTTTGAAGCGGGTGACACGACTGACCTCGGGAAAACATTGGCTCCGGGGAAGAAAGCATCTGGACACGCATAGCAGCCCAAGCAGGGTAATATAATAGGGAAACCGCATTTATAGGGGGTTCCTATGTCATCCTCCGCAAAAAAACTCTCTCGTCCCCATACCAGGCATCCCCTGATCATGGGAACTGCCATATTGACCGTCACCGGACTGATCACCCGGATCATCGGTTTTTTCTACCGTATATACCTGTCCCGGCTGTTCGGGGAGGAGGGCATGGGCATCTATCAGCTTCTCTCCCCTGTGCTGGCCCTGTCCTTCTCCCTGACCGCCGCAGGCTTTCAGACGGCCATCTCCAAATTCGTGGCGGCGCAGGCCGGACGTGAGAACACTGCCTTTCCCTCCCGCCGCCCCATGGCCATGGGACTGCTGCTTACCGTTCCTCTGTCCCTGGCCTGCACTGCGCTACTCTTTCTAAAGAGCGACTACATTGCCGTCCATCTGCTTCAGGAGCCCCGGACTGCCGACATGATCCGCATTTTGGCCCCCTCCATCCCCCTGAGTGCCATCCACGCCTGCGTCAACGGCTATTTCTACGGCATCAAAAAGGCCGGAGTCCCCGCAGGCACTCAACTGTTTGAGCAGTGCTGCCGGGTGGCCTGTGTCTATCTGGTCTCCGCCTACATACTGGCCCAGGGCCACACCCCCTCCATCAATGTGGCAGTGCTTGGACTGACCATCGGAGAGGGTTGTTCCATGTTGGCTGCCCTGCTGGCTGCATGGTATCATTTTTCCGGCATTGCCCGGCGTTTCCCCTCCCCGCGCCCTGCATCCGCTCCCGGCTATGGGCAGCTGCTGGGAATGGTCATTCCCCTGACCGCCAACCGAATCGTGCTGAACCTGCTGCAGAGCGTGGAATCCGTATCCATCCCCGCCGGGCTGCGCGGCTATGGCTACGACAATGCCACCGCCCTCAGCGTATATGGTGTGCTGACGGGTATGGCCTTTCCCATGATTTTCTTTCCCAATGCTCTTACCGGCTCCGTGTCCGTCATGCTGCTGCCCATAATCTCCGAGAGCTATGCCAAAGGGGACGACGAGGGCATCCGCCGGGCCATCCTGCGCACAGTAAAATACTGTCTCCTCTTAGGTTTTACCTGTATGGTTTTTTTCCTGCTCACCGGAAAGCTCCTGGGGGAGGGATTGTACAAGAGCCCTCTGGCGGGGCATTTCATCCGCACCTTGAGCCTGATCTGTCCCTTCCTCTATCTGGACAATACCCTGTCCAGCATTCTCCAGGGACTGGGGATGGCGGGACGTCTGTTCTTCATCAATGTGACATCCCTGCTGGTGCGGCTGCTTTTCATCCTGCTGACCGTCCCCCGTCTCGGCATCCAGGGCTACCTGTACGGACTGCTGGTGAGCCAGATTCTGCAATGCGCCCTCTATCTGGCCTGCCTGTGGCGACGCAGCCGATATAATAACAAGCCTGAAGCCGACGGCTGGTCAAGGCGTAAAAAGCGCTGATCCGGATTAGGAAAATCCCACAAAACGCTTGCCATATTTTTAGTGATATACTATAATGAGTACTGCTCAAGAAAAATCAGCAAAAATAAACAATAACCGCTCTGGCAGAAGGGTTATTGCACACTAATCAGCATATTCCCGTACAGTACACTGATCAACATCGGGACGCATATG
>CAJUCT010000002.1:50455-216987 GCA_910585015.1 uncultured Acetatifactor sp. | reverse complement strand
CGGCCGGATGTTGATCACCTGCTTGTGTGGTGGACGGGAATATGCGGTACTCTAATCAGCATATTCCCGTACAGTACACTGATCAACATCGGGACGCATGCGCGGCCGGATGTTGATCACCTGCTTGTGTGGTGGACGGGAATATGCGGTACTCTAAATAGAAAGGTCTGAAAATACGATGAGTTTCGCTTTTATTGAAAAACTACCTACCCCCGACGAGATTCGGGAACAATACCCCCTGCCCCAGGCCCTGGCACAGCGCAAGGCTGAGCGTGACCAGGAGATCCGTGAAGTCCTCACGGGCAAGAACAACAAACTGCTGGTGATCATCGGCCCTTGTTCCGCCGACAATGAAGATTCCGTATGCGACTACGTGAACCGTCTGGCAAAGTTAAACGACAGGGTATCCGACAAATTGATCCTGATTCCCCGGATTTACACCAACAAGCCCCGCACCACCGGGGAAGGCTACAAGGGAATCATTCACCAGCCCGACCCCCAAAAGCAGGAGGATTTTCTGGCAGGACTTATCGCCATGAGGAAAATGCATATCCGCGCCGTAGAGGAAACCGGCCTGACTGCGGCGGATGAAATGCTGTACCCCGAAAACTGGGGCTATGTGTCCGATATCCTCTCCTATGTGGCCATCGGCGCACGCTCTGTGGAGGATCAGCAACACCGTTTGACCGTCAGCGGCTTTGATGTACCCGCCGGTATGAAAAACCCCACCAGCGGCGATTTTTCTGTAATGTTGAACTCCGTATATGCCGCCCAGCACCCTCACTCATTTATCTATCGCGGCTGGGCGGTACAGACAAGCGGCAATGACCTGGCCCATACTGTACTGAGAGGCGCCACCAGCAAACACGGAAACAATACCCCCAACTACCACTACGAAGATCTAAACCGCCTGCTGGAGATGTACAACAAGATGGAACTGAAAAATCCCGCCTGTATCATCGACTCCAATCACTCCAACTCCAACAAGCAGTTTGCCCAGCAGATCCGCATTATCAAGGAAGTCATGCACAGCCGAAAGTTAAACAGCGACATTCACAGGCTGGTCAAGGGGGTCATGGTGGAAAGTTACATTGAGGAAGGCTGCCAGAAAGTGGGCGGCGGCGTCTACGGCAAATCCATCACCGATCCCTGCCTGGGATGGCAGGATACGGAAAAGCTGATTTTAGACCTGGCGGAATATGAATAAGAATACTTTGCGCTTCTGTATTTTTCACAGCCATTTTATCCTCTTGGATGGACTTTGCTATATTCTTCTCTGACGTTATTGTGGTACGCCGCCGCATAAATCTGTGTGGCGGCAATATCCGTGTGCCCCATCATCTCCTGTACGCTCTGCAAGTCCGCACCGTTCTCTATCAGATGCGCAGCGAAAGCATGACGCAGGCTGTGGGGATTTACTTCCTTTTGTATCCCAGCCTGCTTCCCATATTTGCGGACCAGCTTCCACACACTCTGCCGGCTCATGGCACAACCTTTATAGTTTACAAACAGCACCTGGGAACAAACGTCTGTAAGCAGCGCCTCCCTCCCCTTGTCCAGATATTGCAGCAGCGCCGCTCTTGCGCTGTTTCCAAAGGGAACCACGCGCTCTCTGCCACTCTCCCCGCAATGTAAGAAGCCCAGCCTAAGATTCAAATCGGAAACCTTAAGTTCCGCCAGTTCAGACACCTTGATACCCGTAGCATACATCAGTTCCAAAATGGCCCGATCCCGCGTCTGCACCGGCTTATCCCCCGAGGGTTGCTCCACCAGCGCCTTTGCCTCCTCCGCTGTCAGAACCTCCGGCAGCTTATGCCGCTGTATGGGAGCCTGTAGCTGCTGGGTGATATCCTCCCTCACCAGATACATTTTTGTCATGTAGTGATACAACGACCTGACGGAGGTCATATGGCGGGAAACGGTGGAGGGCTTTGCCTTTTTCCGCTCCTCCAAAACATGGAAATACGCCTCCAGATGACCGGTGGTCACATTCTGAAAATCCGTTATCTCCTGCTCTTTTTCTAAATACTGCCTAAACTGCCGCAGGTCCCGCCGATAGGAAAGCACCGTATTGTCAGAGAGATCCCTGACCTGCTGCAGATAGGTTATAAATTGCTCTATTTGCTCTTCCATATACCTGCCTCTCTTATGCATTGCAACTTTTAAAATACCGCTTCGGCGGCTATCATTAGCATAACAACAAATATTTGCAGGATCAAGCCCAAATTAGCCCGCTTAAAATATCTTCACCACCAGCCGCAGCAAATAGGGATTCACATAAGCCTCCAGCCAGCAGCCCACCGCCAGCATAAACAGCAAAAGTCCTGTCTGCGCTGACAGATGTATCCCCATACGTTTCAGGCCGGCTAATCCTTCATTGCCATTCAGATAATAGAGCCGCCTGCAAGTCCGCTCCGCCAAGGCAAGCAGAAGCGCCCACACGGGAACATAGACCAACATTTGGGGCAGCAGACCCGCAACCAGAAGGAGCAGGCCCCTGATCCCGTGTTCGGCCAGCAGCACTGTCAGCAAAAGTCCCAGCGACAGACCATAGCGGAAGGCATAGAACCACACCGCCGCCAGTCCCAGAAACGTAGTGGAAAGGAGCATGAGCAGTATCGCCTCCCCCAGCCTTTGTCCCAGCAAACGAAGAAAAAGTGATTTGCTGTCGATCACGGCATAGCGCACCTGCAGCAGAGCATTCTCCCCCAGCAGTTCCGTTCCCGACAACAATTCACTTTTTACCAGATTGGCGAGCAATATGCCGCCGCATATTCCAATGATAAATAAAATTAACTGTTTATTGGCCAGCCTCAATTTTTCCTCTTCCCGCACACAAAATAATGGACACTCTATTGTATGCGGCAGGGTATGCCTACATGCCTAACAGTTTTTCCACGCTGACCAGCTTCACGCAGAGCACGAAAAGATCCGTAGCCATGGCCATTTCTTCCGGTGTGGGGAAGGAAGGCGCAATGCGGATGTTGCTGTCTCTGGGATCTCTGCCATAAGGGAAAGTGGCTCCGGCCCCAGTCAGGGTGACTCCGGCCTCCTTACACTTGGCCACGATGGCCTTGGCGCAGCCCTCCATGGCGTCAAAGGAAATAAAGTAGCCGCCGTTGGGATTGGTCCAGCTGCCGATCTGCAGCCCGGCCAGCTCCCGCTCCAGCACTTCCTGCACTGCCTCGAACTTGGGACGCATAATATTGGCATGTTTTTTCATATGAGCCTTGATGCCCTCAAAATCCTTGAAATAGCGCACATGTCTCAACTGATTGATCTTGTCATAGCCGATGGTCTGGACGGTCATGGACTTCTTGATAAAATCCAGGTTCCCCTTGGAGGCAGCTATGGCAGCCACACCTGCACCCGAGAAACTGATCTTGGAGGTGGAGGCAAACTCATACACCATATCCGGGTTTCCCGCCTTCTTACACTCTGTCAGAATCTCCAGGATCTCGTCCTGCCTGTCTTCATACAAATGATGTACCGCATAGGCATTATCCCAGAAAATCCTGAAGTCCCGGGCTGCGGGCTTCAGCGCCGCGAATCTTCTGACAGTCTCATCGGAATAACTGTAGCCTTGAGGATTGGAATACTTGGGTACACACCAGATTCCCTTGATGCTCTCATCCTCCGACACCAGCTTCTCCACCATATCCATGTCCGGTCCCTGGGGCGTCATGGGTATATTGATCATCTCGATGCCGAAATGCTCTGTGATGGCAAAATGGCGGTCGTATCCGGGCACGGGGCATAAGAACTTTACTTTATCCAGCTTACACCAAGGGGTGCTGCCCATCACACCATGGGTCATGGAGCGGGACACCGTGTCATACATTATAGTCAAGCTGGCATTGCCGCACACAATTACATCATCCGCAGATACACCCATAATATCCGCCATCATGTGTTTGGCCTCCGCTATGCCGTCCAGTACACCATAATTGCGGACATCCACCTTGTCCAAACTTCTCATATCGCTATAGGCATTCAGCACGTCGAATATATCCATGCCCATATCCAGCTGTATCACACTGGGCTTACCTCTGGACATATCCAGTTTCAATCCCTTTCCCTTTGCATCTTCATAGTCCTTTGACAGCTGCGTGTACAGCTGCTGCAGTTCTTCCTTACTTAGTTCCTTGTAAGCCTTTCTCTCCATGCTCCTCAACCTGCCCTTTCCTTACATATAATCAATGTGCTGTCCCTTGTTCCGACATTTGATTTATTATATATTGAATAACACAACACACAGATCTATCAAAGCGAAACTCCCCACATGTCTGATTTTCTGACTCAAGAATTGGATAATTGTATACAATCATACATCCCGTATATATTACTACAAATATCTCTAATGCACAAGAGTCGTTTTCAACAAAAAAAGAGCCCCGTAAACGGAACTCTTTTCAACTTGTCCAATTTTAGTCACTGGTTTCATTACTTCGCATAATCAATTACACGCGATTCGCGGATCACATTGACCTTGATCTGTCCAGGATACTCAAGCTCGGCTTCAATCTGCTTAGAGATGTCACGAGCCAGCAATACCATGTCTGCATCAGTAATCTGCTCAGGTACTACCATCACACGAACTTCACGACCTGCCTGAATAGCAAAAGACTTGTCTACTCCCTTGAAATTGTTGGTTATTTCTTCTAACTGTTTTAATCTGCTAGTATAGGTTTCCAAAGTCTCCCTTCTAGCTCCCGGTCTTGCAGCAGAGATTGTATCAGCAGCCTGTACAATACATGCAATCAGGGAAGTGGCCTCCACATCGCCATGATGGGATTCCACAGCATTGATAACGGTAGCATTCTCCTTGTATTTCCTACAGAGTTCTACTCCCAACTGGATATGAGAACCCTCCATCTCGTGATCCACTGCCTTACCGATATCATGCAGCAGACCGGCACGTTTGGCCAATCTCACATCCAGCCCCATCTCGGCTGCAAGCAAACCTGACAACTGCGCAACCTCAATGGAATGCTTTAACGCATTCTGACCATAGCTGGTCCTAAATTTCATCCTTCCCAGAAGCTTGATGAGTTCCGGATGAATACCGTGAACACCTACCTCCAGGGTAGCTGCTTCACCTTCCTCCTTGATCATCACTTCCACTTCTCTCTGGGCCTTTTCCACCATCTCCTCGATTCTGGCGGGATGTATGCGGCCGTCTACAATCAGCTTCTCCAGGGCGATCCTTGCCACTTCACGGCGAATCGGGTCAAATCCTGACAGAATGACTGCCTCCGGTGTGTCGTCTATAATCAAATCCACACCGGTCATGGTCTCTAAGGTACGAATATTACGTCCCTCTCGTCCAATGATACGTCCCTTCATCTCATCGTTAGGAAGCTGTACTACAGAAATCGTGGTTTCAGAGACATGATCTGCAGCACATCTCTGGATAGCAGATACCACATATTCCTTCGCTTTCTTGTCTGCTTCTTCTTTGGCCCGACTCTCCATATCCTTGATCATCACGGCCGTTTCATGCTTTACTTCATCTTCAACAATTTTCAATAAGTAGTCTTTTGCCTGTTCAGAGGTTAATCCGGAAATTCTTTCCAGTTCCTGTACTCTCTGCTCGTTCAGCTTGGAAACTTCTTCCTTGAGTTTGTTCAAGGATTCCTCACGGGCAGTCAAGCTTGCTTCACGCTTTTCGATGGCATCAGCTTTCTTATCAATGTTCTCCTCTTTCTGCTGAACCCTGCGCTCATAACGCTGCGCCTCCGCTCTGCGCTCCTTGATTTCCTTGTCCAGTTCATTCTTGGTGCGAATGGACTCTTCCTTGACTTCAAGCAGTGACTCACGTTTCTTGGTTTCTGCAGTCTTGAGGGCTTCATCAATAATCTCTCTGGCCTTGTCTTCCGCGTTGCCGATGGTTGTTGCCGCTACCTTCTTCTGATAGGCAGAAGTAACATACGCCGTGACCACCGCAGTCACAAGGATACAGATTACCGCTGTAATAGCACAACCGATAATAACACTTGGATCCATTACAGGAGCACCTCCTTATTAAATTTTCATTGTACAAATATCTAATATAGAATGTATGTATTACTCACATTCTAACAGGCAATCTACAACATATAAATTCTAAACCGAAACGGACGTTATGTCAAGCACAATTTTCACTTTATGAGTCCTTTATGAATACTCCCACTCTGTCTGCAGAGCTTTTCTGATTATTTCGCCGGAGAAGCCTCTGTACGCCAGGAAGTTGTATAAACGCTGCTGCTGTTTACGGTCACAGCTGTCTTTATCGTAGTGCTTTTTTTCCAGAAGGGCACAGGCCATCCGGAGTTCGTCCTGCCCTCCGTCCTGCTGCCAATCGGCGGCGGCCTGCTCTATTATGTCTTTGGAGACACCCCTCTGCTGTAGGTCCTGCTCCATCCGCCGCAGGGATTTCCTGCCTGCAAAGGCGGCAAGGTAGTCCCCTGCGTAGCGCAGGTCGTCAATGTAGCGGAAGGACTTTACGTACTCCACCGCCTGGTCGGCCACAGATTCGGGATAGCCGCCCCCCAGCAGCTTGTCACGGAGCTGTTTTTCCGTATAATCCCGGAGCTGCAGCAGATTCATAGCCCGGAGCTTGGCCCTGCGGGGCAGAAGCTCTCCCAGAATCTTATTGCAAGTCTCCTGAGGCAGTTCCTCTCCCTCCGCAATGCCATATTGCCGCAATTCTCCCTTATATAACACAAAACTGAAACTGTGATCTATATGGATTCTGCTCTGCTTTTTGGATATATCTTCTATCTCTGTCACTAACATAGGGCACTAATTTTCCTTCTTTGATGTATTTCCCTTCTTGGGCGTATCTCCCTTTTCCGGGATATCATCCTTCTTAGGGGCGGCATCGGTTGTCATGCTGCCATTAAGTCCAAAATGTTCCCGCACCTTATTCTCGATCTCCTGACATACTGCCGGATTGTCCCTCAGATACTGCTTGGCGTTCTCACGGCCCTGACCGATCTTATCCCCGTTGTAAGCATACCACGCGCCGGACTTGTTCACAATATCCACGCTGGCTGCCAGATCCAGGATGTCTCCCGCCACGGAGATGCCCTCGCCAAACATAATATCAAATTCCGCCTCCTTGAAGGGTGGAGCGATCTTATTCTTAACCACTTTGACCCTGGTATGGTTGCCGATAATCTCACCGCCCTGCTTCAGGGATTCTATACGGCGCACATCCATGCGCACGGAAGAGTAGAACTTCAGGGCGCGGCCGCCGGTGGTAGTCTCCGGATTGCCGAACATAACGCCCACCTTCTCACGCAGCTGGTTGATGAATATCACCGTACAGTTGGACTTGCTAATCACTGCTGTCAACTTCCGCAGGGCCTGGGACATCAGGCGGGCCTGCAGGCCCACATGGGAATCTCCCATCTCCCCGTCGATCTCCGCCTTGGGCACTAACGCCGCCACGGAGTCCACCACCACGATATCAATGGCACCGGAACGCACCATGGTCTCCGTGATCTCCAGGGCCTGCTCGCCGTTGTCCGGCTGGGAGATATACAGGTTGTCGATATCCACACCGATATTCTTGGCATAGACAGGGTCCAGAGCATGTTCCGCGTCTATGAAACCCGCAATGCCGCCCCGCTTCTGTACCTCGGCAATCATATGCAGCGTCACTGTAGTCTTACCGCTGGACTCAGGTCCGTAAATCTCCACAATTCTTCCCTTGGGAATGCCACCCAGTCCCAGAGCAATGTCCAGGCTCAGAGAACCTGTGGGAATGGTCTCCACATTCATCTGGTTGGCCGGGTCACCCAGCTTCATAACGGCGCCCTTGCCATACTGCTTCTCAATCTGGCTGATAGCCGCATCCAATGCTTTTAACTTCTCATTCTTTTCCATGATTAACCTCTTTTCCGGCATCTCCCGGAACCTCCCGGGACACTGCGCCAATCTTTATTTGGAAGAATTGTTTCCACTCTCGAGTTTATCTTTACGCGGAGAACAAATGTTCTCGTCCCGTATAGAATAAAACATTTGTTCGACTTTGTCAACTCTTTTTTGGAGGATTCTCCCTCTGTCCTGTTGTTATACCCATCATACCGCATTTCAAGTCCAATAAACAGTACTCATACCCATTCCCCCTCCTATTTCAAGATTATCCATCTTTCCGTGTCGCTGCGTAAATCGGTATAATGGATATAAATCCTCCAGACTAACCTTGTTCCGCAGATTCTCTGTCAGCGCTGCTTTGCGCGGAGCAGCCTCCAATGCTGTCACATTAGATAATTCTCTGAACACTGACAGAAAAATCTCCTTATTTTCTACCCTCATGAATGCACAGGCGAAACGCCGGACTATATAAGAATATAGCAAAATTGGAATCCAGCACCGACAGACATTCCTGGAGACACGAAATCTTCCCAGCAGTCTGTCCTTGCATACAGAAAATGTACCACATTTCCTGCGCAAGCACAAGAGATATGATACACTTTATATTCTTTTCACAAATTCGTCCATATATGGGCTACTTTTTCTTTCCAAAGGTAATCTCGCTGAAGTATTCCAAAATACAACTGCGCATCAGCACCAGCGCCGCGGAAACCGTCGCCTCCCGGATAATCTGGCGGTTACCGGAAAAATGGTACTCCTGCACCGTCACCTCACCTTTTACACTGCAGGCGATATATACCAGTCCCACCGGCTTTTCCTCTGTCCCCCCGTCCGGGCCTGCTATCCCAGTGACCGCTACCGCCACATCACTCTTTGCCACAGAGGACAAGCCCCGGGCCATCTCCTCCGCAGTCTGGCGGCTGACGGCGCCATGCTTCTCCAGTGTGCTCTTTTTTACCCCCAGCAGCTTTCTCTTGGCCTTGTTGGAGTAAGTCACATAGCCTGACTTATAGACCTGCGATACTCCTGCCACATTGATCAGCCTGCCTGAGAGCAGTCCGCCGGTGCAGGATTCAGCGCAGGTAACAGTGAGTTCATTGGCTACCAGCAGATCCACCACCGCTTTCTCCAAAGTCACTTCCTCGTCTGTAGTGTAAATATTGTTACCCATGCGGCTCTTGATCTCTTTGACCACGGGTTTGATCAGTTTGCGCGCTTCCTTCTCCCCCTCCGCCTTGGCCGTCACCCGGATATGCACCTCTCCCGGCTTGGCATAAGTGGCAAGGGTGGGGTTTTCCTGTCCGTCAATCAGGTCCTGCAGCAAAGTCTCCACCCTGCTCTCCCCGATACCGCATACCTTAACGGTCTGGGAAGCGATTACCCCCGGCTCCAGCTTATTTATATACGGGATCACATAATTCTCAAACATGGGCTTTAACTCATGAGGAGGCCCCGGCAGCAGCACCACATGGGTGGCGTCGTCGGCAATGATGACCCCCGGCGCGGTGCCGTTGGGATTGGGCAATATGATACCGCCCTGGGGCATCATGGCCTGCTTCCAGTTATTTTCCGTGGGCACGGCATTCCGGGAGGCAAAATACTTCTCGATATGTTCTCTGGAGGCAGCATCCTCCACCAATTCCCGGTTCATGACTTTAGCCGCCGCTTCCTTGGTCAAGTCATCCTCTGTGGGGCCCAGTCCGCCGGACAATATTACGATATCCGCGCGCTTTACCGCTGCCTGCAGAGTTTCAGCCAGACGCTGCGCATTGTCCCCCACCACAGTCTGATAATAGCATGACAGACCCAGCCCGGCACACTTTTCTGCCAGATAGGCGGCATTGGTATTCACAATATTCCCCAGTAAAAGCTCCGTTCCCACACAAATCAATTCCACTGTCATTGTAGTTTTCCTCTCGCCTCTCACATCTGTCCCTTCATGACTGTTCTGTTCTTTACCAGATAATCCACCAGGGATATCACCGTCAGCAGCAACGCGATCCACATGATCACATCCGTCACCGCGCCTACCCAGGACCAGAACCTGGACAAGTCAACTATCATCAGACACACCATAATCATCTGGAAGGTAGTCTTGAACTTGCCCCAGTAACTCGCCGCGATCACCACCCTGTTGTCCGCCGCCACCAGCCTGAAACCGCTGATGATAAATTCCCGGCTTATAATGATAATGACCACCCAGGCAGGAATACGTCCCATGGACACCAGCGCAATCAGAGCGGCACTGACCAGCAGCTTATCCGCCAGAGGGTCCATAAATTTGCCGAAATTGGTGATCAGGTTGTACTTTCTGGCGATCTTTCCGTCAATCATATCCGTCAGGCTGGCAATGATAAAAATAGCCAGCGCCACAATCTCGGGGATCAGCAGGTTTTCGCCAAACCACCCTGCGTCTCCTCCCAGCAGGGCCACCACAAAGGGCACAATCAAAATCACGCGAAATATTGTCAGTTTATTGGGTAGATTCATAACTTGCTCCTCATTAAAATTCTATATATTGATCTTTATAGTTAACGACATTAGAAATTTCGTTTTCGGCCTCGCAAAAGCTCTCGTATATGGATTTTGCAAGGCCGGAAACAGAAATTTGTTATGTCGTTAATTATTGTTCCGTTCCTTGCCGGCTATACTTTCCGCCTCCTGCCAGATTTCGCCCACCAGGTCATACTCATTGCAGCCGGTGACCTGTACCTGTACCAGATCCCCGGTCATCAACATAGCGGAAGTATGTACAAACAGATAGCCGTCCACTCCCGGAGTATCCCGATAGGTACGGGTCACATAAACCTCCTCGTCCGCCACCTTTCCCTCCACCATTACAGTCAGCACTCTGCCCACCATATCCTCTGCCTTGGTAAACGCAATCTCCTGCTGCAATTCCATAATTTCCTGCCGCCAGGTCTCCTTCTGCTCCTCCGGAATCTGTTCCGGCATCTCCGCGGCCGCCGTTCCCTCCTCCTGAGAATAGGTAAACACCCCCAGGCGGTCAAATTCCATCTCGTTCACAAAATCCACCAACTTTTCATGATCCTCCTGGGTCTCCCCGGGAAAGCCGGTGATCAGAGTGGTACGCAGACAGATATCCGGTATTTCCTCCCGTAGATGGCCGATCAGTTCCCGCATCTGGCTCTGGGTGGTGTGTCTACCCATACGACGCAGGATTCGGTCACTGGCATGTTGGATGGGAATATCCAGATAATTGCAGACCTTGGGCTCTTTTTTGATGGCCTGAATCAGTTCTTCCGTGATCTCCTCCGGGTAACAGTAAAGGATCCTAATCCACTGAATCCCCGGTATCTGGGCCAGTTCATGCAGCAGCAGGGGCAGACTCTTCTCCCCATACCTCTCCAGGCCGTACAGGGTGGTCTCCTGGGCTACCAGAATCAATTCCTTTACTCCCTGTTCCGCCAGCACATTGGCCTGTTCCAGCAGAATCTCCATGGGTATGCTGCGGTAGCTGCCCCGAATCTGGGGAATGATGCAATAACTGCACCGCTTGCTGCATCCCTCCGCAATCTTCAAATAGGCATAATGGCCTCCGGTAGTCAATACTCTGTTGATGCAAAATTCAACCGGTGCATCCGGATCCTGCACAAATACAGGTTTGCCGCCCGCCAGCGCCTGTTCCACGGCATCCGCGATCCGGCTGATACAAGTGGTGCCCACGATAGCATCCACCTCCGGAATCTCTGTCTGAATCTCTCTGTGATAGCGCTGAGCCAGACATCCTGCCGCCACCAGCGCCTTGACCCTGCCGTTCTTCTTCAGCTGTGCCGCCTCCAACAACGCATTGATACTTTCCTCTTTGGCGTCTCCGATAAAACAGCAGGTATTCACCACCACAATATCGCACTCGTTTTCATCATCTGTAAAACTGTATCCCTTTTGCCGTAATAATTCCAGCATCACTTCCGTATCCACCAGGTTCTTATCACAGCCCAGAGAAATAAACAGTATTTTCATACTCTCCTCTTCCTTGTAGTATCTAACCTTTTTTTAGAAAAGGGGAGAAATACTCATAGCCGAACATTTCTCCCCCTGCCTTACGCTTCTTGTTCTTCAGCCTGCAGTGTCTCTTCTTCCTCCGCCGCGGTCACTTCCTGCTCCTCATTTTCTGACTCATTCTGAATCGTCTGGGTATCTGCCGGGTCTGTTGCCGGAATCTCTTCCTGCTCATATACCTCCTGCTCCTCCATGACCTCATCCTCGGCCAGAATCTTGATTTTGCCCTGGTTCAATTCCTCTACCGCCAAAGACAAAGGTTTCTTGCCTATACCGCCCGCCACCAGGGGCTCGTCGCCGCTGATAATCTGCCTGGCTCTCTTGGAGGTGGCCATTACTATGGAATATCTGCTGTTGACAACGGGGGCCTCCCCCCTCTCAACCTCGCTGTTTACTACCTTCATTAAATCGGAATAAGATGGATGTAACATTATTCTGCTCCTTTCGGGAATCCGTTTAGTTCTCCCCTGATCTCTTTTATTAATGCTTCCTGTCTGGCCGGGGTGTGATGAGCGTTCTGCACCATACTGTGAATCTGCCGGACACACTCCTCCAGGTTGTCGTTTATAACTATATAATCATAGGCTTCTATGCCTTCTGATTCCTCCGCCGCCCGGGCCAGTCTCTTGGCTATGATCTCCGGGTTCTCCGTGCCTCTGCCCTCCAACCGCCTTCTGAGTTCTCCCGCACTGGGAGGCGTCACGAAAAGCAGCAGGCAGTCCGGCACCAGTTCTTTGATCTGCAGGGCTCCCTGGATCTCGATCTCCAGAATCACGTCTCTGCCATTCTCCAGCTGCTGCTGCACATAATCCTTGGGGGTGCCGTAATAATTCCCGCAGTAACAGGCATGTTCCAGCATCTGCCCCTGCCGGATACGCTCCTGAAAAGTATCCGTGTCCACAAAAAAGTATTCTATACCTTCCCGCTCACCTTCTCTCGGGGATCTGGTGGTCATAGACACGGACAACGCATAATTGTCATAGTCCTGGGTCAGTCTCTTCATCAGTGTTCCCTTGCCGGCACCGGAAAAACCGGAAATTACCGTCAAAATACCTTTATTCATCTTCATTTCCTCCGCTCTCCGCCCGCGCTCTTCCCGCAATGGTCTCCGGCAGCAAGGCCGACAGCACAAGCCGGCTGTTCTCCATGACCAACACAGCCTTGGTCTTGCGCCCCTGGGTGGCATCGATGACGGTGCCCTCCTCCTTGGCTTTCTGCACCAGCCGCTTGATGGGGGCAGACTCCGGACTGACAATGGCAATAATCTTGCCGGTGTTGACTATGTTGCCAAAACCGATATGAATTAATTTATTCATAAAATATCCTCATCGCTACTCAATGTTCTGGATCTGCTCACGAACCTTTTCAATCTCCGTCTTGAGTTCAATGGCACAGTTTGAAATCTCCAGATCGTTGGACTTAGACAGGGTGGTGTTGGCCTCCCGGTTCATCTCCTGGGCAATAAAATCCAGCTTACGTCCGATGCTGCCGCCTTCCAGCAGAGTGGCCTTCGTGGTCGTAATATGACTGCGCAGCCGCACCAGTTCCTCGTCCACACATACCTTATCCGCAAATATCGTGACCTCCGTCAGCAGCCGGTTTTCGTCCACCTGGGCATCCCCAAGCAGGTCCTTTACTTTGTCCTCCAGCTTCTGCCGATACTCCTGCACAATCTGCGGAGATCTTTCCGCAATAAAATCCACCAGCTTCAGCATGCCGTCCAGCTTCTCTATCAGATCATCCCTCAGATGCTCCCCTTCCACAATGCGGGTCTGCACAAAACCCTCCGCGGCTCCACGGATGGCTTTCTGAAGCTCTTTCCACAGTTTCTCCTCGTCCACATTCTGTTCTTCCATGGTAAAGACATCGGGATAGCGCGACAGAGTAGATACCCGGATATCATCTTCCAACCCGAAGTCCTCCTGCATCTGTCGGAGATACTTCATGTACTCCGCGGCCAACTCCCTGTTGTAGCGTATGCTGGCATTGTTCTCCGTGTAGTCCTCGTAAGCTATAAACAGATCCACCTTTCCCCGGGAAATGTAATTCTTCAACTCCGTGCGAATAGAGGACTCAAAAAAGTTCAGCTTTTTGGGCATCTTGATATTTATATCCAGATACCGATGATTCACGGACTTCATCTCCACAGTAAATTTGCGGTTGTTCTCGGTGATCTCACATCTGCCGAAACCAGTCATACTTTTTATCATCTTTACACCTCATGTCCGCTTTGGCAGACTCCTAATCAGCAGTATAAGCAGGGTATATGTCCCGCACTTTTCCGGATGGGAAACATCCATACTTCATTACATTATAATGTAGATTGTCCTGATAGTCAATAGCCGACACAGGAAAACACTTGTCTTTTCCCTGCAATTTGCTATAATAAAGTGTACAGACAGGCGCGGAACCCGCGGAACGGAACTATTATAATTAAAGGAGGAAGTAAACATGGCTTTTGACGGTGTAACCATTGCCGCTGTCGTAAAAGAACTGAACGACACCTGCCTGGGAGGCAGACTGTATAAAATAGCACAGCCGGAAAGTGACGAACTGCTGCTGACTATCAAGACCGGGGAGGGCCAACGGCGCCTGCTCCTGTCCGCGGACGCCTCCCTGCCCCTGGTATATCTCACCGGGCAGAACAAGCCCAGCCCCATGACGGCTCCGGGATTTTGCATGCTGCTGCGCAAGCATTTGCAGAACGGACGCATCACCGCCGTCACCCAGCCCGGCCTGGAGCGCATTATCCATATCGACGTGGAACACCTGGACGAAATGGGAGATCTCTGCCACAAAACTCTGATCGTGGAGATCATGGGCAAGCACAGCAATATCATCTTCTGCAATGAGGAAGGCATGATTCTGGACAGCATCAAACATGTGTCCGGCCTGGTCAGCAGTCTCCGGGAAGTACTGCCCGGAAAGCCCTATTTTGTGGCTCAGACCCAGGACAAACTGGATCCCCTCAGCTGTGAGCAGGAACAGTTCATTACAGCCTTAACCTCTCGCCCCGCGGTGCTGTACAAGGCTATTTACCAGAGCTATACCGGCATATCGCCCATATTGGCCCAGGAGGTCTGCCACCGCAGCGGCCTGGACGGGGACGCCCCCACCGCCGCTTTCTCGCCTCAGGAACTGGAAAAAACCTACCATGTGTTCCGGGAAATGATGGACCGGGTACAGAACGGCGATTTCGCCCCTGTCATCGCATACACAGGCAAGCAGCCGGCGGAGTACGCTGCCCTGCCTCTGACGCTGTACAGCCAGGGCCAGGACACCCTGCAGCCCTACGCCTCCGTCTCCGCCCTGCTGGAGCACTACTACGCGGAGAAGAACACCCTGACCCGCATCCGGCAGAAATCTGCGGATCTGCGCCGGATCGTGCAGACCGCCCTGGAGCGCAATGTAAAAAAATACGATTTGCAGCTGCAGCAGATCAAGGATACGGAAAAACGGGACAAATACCGGGTCTACGGAGAACTGATCAACACCTACGGCTACAATGTTCCGGAGGGCAGTAAATCCATGGAGGCCCTGAACTACTATACGAACGAAATGATCACCATCCCCCTGGACCCGGACCAAACCCCGGCGGAGAACGCCAAGCGGTATTTTGACAAATATGGCAAGTTAAAGCGCACCTTTGAGGCCCTATCCACTCTGACCAAGGAAGTCAAAGCGGAGATCGAGCATCTGGAGTCCATCAGCACCGCCCTGGATATCGCCCTGCTGGAGGAGGATCTGGTGCAGATCCGGGAAGAACTGGCCGCCAGCGGATACATCCACAAGCGCGGCGGCAAAAAGGAGAAAGTCACCAGCAAGCCCTTTCACTATATGAGCAGCGACGGCTTTCACATGTATGTGGGGAAAAATAATTATCAGAACGACGAACTGACCTTCAAGTTTGCCTCCGGAGGGGACTGGTGGTTCCACGCCAAAGGTATGCCCGGCTCCCATGTGATAGTCAAATGCGAAGGCGCCGACACCCTGCCCGACCGCACCTTCGAGGAGGCCGCGAAGCTGGCCGCCTACTATTCCAAAGGCCGGGG
Organism: uncultured Acetatifactor sp.; assembly: GCA_910585015.1. Classification (GTDB taxonomy): domain Bacteria; phylum Bacillota; class Clostridia; order Lachnospirales; family Lachnospiraceae; genus Acetatifactor. Next base: position 201,049 of record CAJUCT010000002.1, on the reverse strand, counting down.
ACAGGAGAAAGTGGAGATTGACTATATTCAAAAAAAACACGTGAAAAAGCCAAACGGCGCCAAGCCGGGATTTGTGGTATATTATACCAATTACTCCATGATGATAGATGATGATATATCGGGCTTAAAACAGGTATAGGGACCCAACTCTCACCGCATCAGGCGACATTTCTTGGCCACCCTGACCAACAGGTGACCCTTGGGCATGGAGCGCAGTTCCTCCTCCGTCACCCCCTTAAACAGAATCACCAGTGAAAAGTACACCGCCACGGCCACAGCGATGGACGGAACGGCAGATACTATGATGGATCCGGTCAGCATCAGCAAGATCTCGTACAGAACCCGGGCAATAGCTCCCATAAAAGCGGAGGCGATAAGCGGGATAATAAATGTATTCATAATCTCCTGCCGATACCCCAATGCCTTGTGCATGGACATCTGGTTCAGGACGCACATCAGGCCGGAGTACACAATGGTGGCAATCACCACCCCATAGATGCCCAGGTCGGTAAAACACAGGATCAGAACCAGAACAGCGGTCTGCAGCAGCAGCGCGATTGCCGCATTGACAATGGGCGTATTCACCCTGCCGATGCCCTGCAATATAGAATTGCTCAGGGTAGACAAAGCATAAAAAATAATGGATACAGACAGGGCCATCAGTATTCTGGTGGCCAATTCTATAGTATCCTCGTCCGGGAATAGCAGCCAGGTTATGGGCTTTGCCAGAGCAAAAAGGCCCACCGCGGAAGGAATGGAGATCAACATAATGGTCTTCACTGCCTGGGCCGTCTTATCCCTGGCATCCGCCAGCTGCCTGCGCGCCACCAGCTGGGACACGGTGGGAATGATGGCGGCTGCCATGGCCGAAGAAAAAGCGATGGGGATGTTGGAAATCTTCATGGCCCGCCCATTGAACACCCCGTAATCCGCCGCCACCAGATTCTCGGCAGCATGGCGGAATTTCATCATAATATCCGAATACAGCTTGTTGTTCAGGGAACTGCTGAGATTGTAAATGGCCGTGCTCATGATAAAGGGAAGCACCACCTGTAAGATCATCTTACTGATCTCCCGGTAGGAATCCGCCTGCCGGGTATGATCCCTCTCCATTCTTCTCCGGATCATAGGCCGGTTCAGGGCGTAGACCGCCGCCATGAACAACAATGCCATCAACACTCCCGCTCCGGTTCCCAGAGCGCTGCCCATGGCGCCGTACACCGCACGGCTGCTCTGATCCGCCGCCACCTCGCTCTTCTCATAACTTCCCATGAATAACACAATAAACCCATAGGAGGCCCCGATGCTCACCACTGCGTTGACAATCTGCTCCAGTATCTGGGAAAGAGAAGTCTGTACCATGCTCTTATGGGCCTGAAAATACCCCCGCAGCACTCCCAGAATACCGTAGACAAAGATGGTGGGGGCCAGCACCTGCAGAACCGGCACCGCTGACTCCGTCACCAGATGACCGGCACCAAAAAAGAGGAGCAAGCTCGCAACGAGTCCCACTCCCAGCACGTAGTACATGGCACATATAAAAATCCTGTGGGCATTGCGGTATTCCCGCAGCGACAGCTTCTGGGCTATCACCTTGGAGATCGCTGAAGGGATACTGTAGGAGGATATCATCAATACAATGGCGTAGTAATTATATGCCGACTCATAATACCCCTGGCCCACAGGACCGATAATCCGGGCCACAGGACTTACATACAAAAGCCCTATGATCCGGCTGATAAATCCTGCGGCAGCCAGAATGCCCGCCTGCAGGATAAAACTGTCTTTCTTTTTGCCACTGCTCATTCCTTTAATATCCTATCAGCCAGTCGTACATCTCCTGATACTTCTTCGCAGACACTTCCCAGGAAAAATCTGCTGCCATAGCACGATCCACAATCTTGTTCCACTCCCGCTTCTTATCATAGTAGATCTGCTCCGCATAACGGATGGCCGCCAACATCTCATGGGCGTTGTAGTTGGCAAAGCCAAAGCCCGTACCCCTGCTCTCATACTCGTTGTAAGGCTCTACCGTATCCTTCAGACCTCCAGTCTCTCTCACAATGGGCACCGTGCCGTAGCGCAGAGACATAAGCTGGCTCAAACCGCAGGGCTCAAACAGAGACGGCATCAGGAATGCGTCACAGGAAGCATAGATCTTGTGGGACAATTCCTCGGAATAAAATATATTGGCCGATACTTTATCGCTGTATTTCCAGTCAAAATGACGGAACATATTCTCATAGCGCTCCTCACCTGTGCCCAGAACCACCAACTGAATATCGTCCCGACACAGTTCATCCATCACGTAGGCGATCAGGTCAAACCCCTTCTGATCCGTCAGCCGGGAAACCACGCCGATCATCATCTTTCTGTCGTCCACCGTCAGACCCAGTTCCTCCTGCAGCGCCCTTTTGTTCTTAACCTTCTCCTTGCGGAAATTCACTGCATTATAGGGCTTTACGATGTATTTATCCGTCTCAGGATTGAACTCCTCATAGTCGATGCCGTTGACAATTCCCCGCAGATCACGGCTGCGGGCATTCAGCAGGCCCTCCAGGCCCTCCCCGTAGAACGGGGTCTTGATCTCCTCCGCATAGGTGTCGCTCACCGTGGTCACCGCGTCCGCAAACACGATACCCCCCTTGAGCAGATTGGCATCCTTGTATGCCTCCAGCTTATCCGGCGTGAAATAGTACTGCGGCAGACCGGTGATATTCTGCACCACCTTGGGATCCCATTTACCCTGGAACTTCAGATTATGGATCGTGATCACCGACTTGATCCCCCGGAAGAAATCATTCCCCTGAAAACGTTCTTTCAGATATACGGGAACCAGCCCCGTCTGCCAGTCATGGCAGTGGATTAATTCCGGTCTGAAATCCAGAATAGGCAGCACGGACAACACCGCCTTGGAGAAGAACGCATATTTCTCAATCTCAAACAGCGCATTGTCCCCATAAGGCTTGAAGCCTCCAAAATACCCTTCATTGTCAATAAAATAGTACTGGATTCCATCTACCTCGGCCTTCAATATGCCCACATAGGCGTCTGTCCAGTTGAAATCCATATAAAAATGCGTCACATACTCCAGCTTATCCTTCATCTCCTGCCTCATACAGGTATACTTGGGCAGGATCACCCGCACATCATAGTATTCCTTGTCAATGCACTTAGGCAGGGAGCCTACCACGTCGGCCAGCCCTCCTGTCTTGATAAAAGGAACCCCTTCAGATGCCGCAAACAGTATTTTTTTCATGTGCAAACCTCCATTTGTACCTTCTCGTAGATAAATTGATTATACTACATCCTGATTCGTTAGGAAAGCCTTTTCTGAAATTTTTACCAAACTATTCACGGTATTTCAGGCGGATTCGATCCGCAATCAGGGCTATAAATTCGGAGTTGGTAGGCTTACCCTTTCCCGTATTCACCGTGTAGCCGAACAGAGCGTCCAGCGTCTCCATCCTGCCCCTGGACCAGGCCACTTCTATGGCATGCCGAATGGCCCTCTCCACCCGGCTGGGCGTAGTCTGGAACCTCTTTGCAATCGTAGGGTAAAGTACCTTGGTGATGGAACTGATCATGGCGGGCTCCCGCACAGACATCATGATGGCCTCCCGCAAGTACTGGTACCCCTTGATATGTGCCGGTACACCGATCTCGTGAATAATATCCGTCACATCCTGCTCCAGGTCATAGACCTTCTCGGCAGGGGCGCTTACCGCAGCCTTCTCCTCCGCAGCCTGGATCAACACCTCCTCGACAGGCTGCTGCAGTTCATCTGCGCCCTTCCGCCCCCCGGGTACGGTTATCATAATCTGGAATTCTTTATCCCCATTCATCAGATCCCCCAGGATCCTGTATACTTTTTCATTATCATCGGCAGCGGTAATACGCAACTGTTCCATATTTTCTCTTTTCCTCCACAGATTGACTTTTTATCATTATCTATTATACGATTCTTCCAGATCGGACAGCAACTGCAATCCGCCGCAAGTTACTCTCCTTTTTTTCCTTTTTCCCCTTTTTACACTGACATCCGTCAAAATACGTATCAAAGCGATTGCACATACAAAAACAGAATAAATGGCTTGAAAAAGACATGCGTTCTGGTATAATGAAAACTGCACTACATATATATCAATCAATATAAAGGTGGGCGGTATAATGTTAGAACAAAAAGATTTAGAAGTGTTGCATAACATGATGGAGTCCGTGGTCGGTACCAGAATCGCAGCTTCAGACAAATTTAACCAATCGCATTGACAGGATAAACAGCCGCATAGATTCCATGCAGCATGAGGTCAATGCATGTAAATTGGAGCGTGAATCCATTGGATTGCTGATAAAGAAAATCGATCAACTCGAAAGCAGGATTGAGGAGTTAGAAAAAAGAACGGCATAAAGAAATTTCTCAACTATTTATAATGGAGATAGGGGGACTCGAACCCCTGACCTATACGTTGCGAACGTATCGCTCTCCCAACTGAGCTATATCCCCGTAAACATATCTGGTATACTTGAACCAGTCCATGTCTTGAACGAAATCATTATAGCATATACTTGGAGAAGAATGCAAGTACATATTTCGTTTTGTTCCAGCTTTTTTTTATTTCACATCAAACACAATTTTTCCTTTGTTGACAATTCCTCTTTTAGTGTTTTATACTGTCAGGAGAAAAAGCGCGGTACGCCTGCGCGGAAATGAGGTACATATGGTAAAACAGGAAATATCCGAAATCAAGAAGCTCTTCACTCAAAATAACTGCTCCATCACCCGTATCTGCGGTTGTTATGTGGACGGGGAAAAGAATAAAAAAGCTCAGTTCAAGCAGGCTTTTCTGGCGCTGCCCGAGGAGGAAATGTTCAAATATTTTGAAATCCTCAGAAAGACCCTCTCCGGCTCACTTGGCAAGAACCTGCACACTTTGGAGTTCCCGCTGAAAGCCGAGGAGGAGGGCGGAACCCAGGAACTGCTGCTGCGCCTGCGGGACAGCAAGCTGAAGGACGATGAATTGCTGGACCAGTTCTACCAGAATATCATCGACTCCTACGAATTTGTGGGCAATTACCTGATCCTGGTGATCCACGACGCCTACGACGTGCCCGGCCGCACCCGGGACGGGCTGGAGATGGAGGATGCCTCCGACGAGGTGTATGAATACATTCTGGCCAGCATCTGCCCGGTGAACCTGTCCAAGCCCGGCCTGTCCTATGATGCGGAGGAGAACAGCTTCCACAACAGAATCCGTGACTGGGTGGTGGGGGTACCGGACACCGGTTTTCTGTTCCCCGCCTTTAATGACCGCAGCACGGATCTCCACAGTGTGTTGTACTATTCCAAGAACGCCGAAGAATTGAAGGAGGCTTTCGTGGATCTGCTCCTGGGCTGCCCCCTGCCCCTGTCCGCCGGCGGACAGAAGGAAACTTTCCAGATGCTGGTGGAGGAGACTTTGGGAGAGACCTGCAGCATTGAAGCCGTCAAAAACATCCATGAGAAAATCATCGAGATGGTGGAAGAACACAAGGAGGACCCCGCCCCTCTGGTTCTGGACAAGAACGAAGTGAAAACCGTATTCGCGGGCAGCGGCGTGGCCAATGAAAAGATGGAAATTTTCGATCAGTGCTATGACTCCACCGCAGGCAGCGATACTCAGTTGTATGTAAGCAATGTGGTAAACAGCCGCTCCTTTGATGTGAAGACGCCGGAAGTGGTGGTGAAGGTGGACCCAGAGCGCACAGATCTCATCTCTACCCGCATTATCGACGGCAGGGAATGCCTGGTTATCGAACTGGGCGCCAATGTAGAGGTGAACGGCATCACCGTGAGAGGAAATCTGGATGCTGCACATTCAAGTACCGATTAGCGCAGTATCACAGTTCAGCCAGTGATATGCAGGAAAAGGGAAGTGCATAACATACTTCCTGCCCCCCAACCAATGCCCCCTCAGGCATTGTCAAAAAAACAGGGCCGCACAAGACAGGCCCTGTTTTTATATGCAGAAAAATCCTCTTCCGCAGCAGCACATATTGCAGATCATATTGGCCACACAAAGCTTCATGCACATACCGCCGTCGCCCATGGTGGGATAACCGTAGCCTGCCTGGCGCTGCCGGTACCAGCTGCCGCCGTTCTCCAGTGTCTGCTGCAATTCCCTGTAGTCACTGTTTCCGGGTTCCAGTGCGACCGCCCTCCGGGAGTGCTCCAAAGCCGCCACATTATTGCCCAAACTGGAATGAGCGACAGCGCTGTAATAATACCACCTGGCATTCCTCTCTCCGCTGTCCATCTGATCCAATGTGTTCCTTGCCTCCCGGTAATAGCCGTTGCGGATATAATTTCCCGCTGCCCGCAGGTGAGGCTGGTCCTCATAGCCGGTGCTGCGTCTCTGACCAGAACCGCCGTAGAAACTTCCGAAGGGACCAAACCCGAAACCACCAAACCCAAAGGGATCCTGCTCGTCGTAGCCGCCCTGCCTCTGACCGGAACCTGCTCCACCTGCATACCCGCCGGTCTTTTCTTTCATAACCTGCTGGTATGCCGCCTGGATCTCCTTAAATTTCTCCTCCGCCTGGGCCTTGTTGGGATTGTTTATATTGGCATCCGGGTGATATTTACGGCTCAGTGCCCTGTATGCTTTTTTGATTTCCTCTTCCGTTGCGCCGCGGGACACCCCCAGCACCTGATAGGGATCACTCATAATGCTCTCCGTTTCTTCTCTTACTTTGAACAATCTGATAACGGCTCCACACGCCGGAATACAGAATATTGCGCAGAATTTCCACATTGTCCAATATGGGAAGCTGCTCAAACTCCCGGCAGCAGGCGGACATCATCATAGTCAGGATATCCAGGCAGCCCCGCTCAAAATCAGGATCTTCATATCTCTCCCGCAGAGGATTATACCGTCCTTTTTTCAGATCTTCCTCAATATCCTCATAGGCGTCCAGCAGATAGATATATTTGCCCAGATAAAAACCAAACCGCTGCAGGCTCTCCTCCCACTCATCCTTCCGGATGGCAACGACCTGGGCCATGACCCGCCCGAAACAACCCGCCATCTTGTCCAGATCCATCACGCCCTGCTCCTCCGCCCGGGATAATTCTTCCATGGCGGCGGTGATCTGTTCCAGCTTGCGGGAATATTTCCGCCTGTTCTCTCCCGTCCTGCGTCCCAATATCCTGGCCATCAGCAGACGCAGACGCTTTCGGTCATCCTTCCAATCGTCCATACATTTATATTCCGTCAGGAGCATATTCATATCCGCCACATACTCTGTCAGTTCATTGTAACGGTATGTATGCTTTTTCCCCGGGTGCATAAGACACCGGCTCTCTCCGCAGACCGTCTCCGGCTCATAGAGCCCCGACAGCAGCAACAACAGGAAGGTCATGTCATAACTCAGGGTGGCCTGACCCACCCGGCCATATTTTTCCTTCAACACCCGGCACAGTCCGCAATAGTAAGAATGATACATCTCCCATTCCCGAATGCGAAGTTCCGGCTGGTTCACAACGATATACCCAAACATAGGCCCGTCCTCCCCGCGTCAGGTTTTTCTGATAAATTCCGTGCCGCACTTTCTACAGCTGATGGCAATGCGGCCCCTGTTCCTGGGTACCCGGATTTTCTGCTTACAGTTTGGACATTTGTAAATGCGGTGCGTCCTGCGCTGGGCCAGGGACTGTTTTTTCTTCTGCAGCTTGGCGCGCACCTTCCACTCCAGCTGCATATACTTTTGATTCTCTGCCGCCCGCTTGGCGATCTGTCTGGAAAACATACGGTAGTATGTCAGAACCAAAATTGCCAGCCCTATGGTGGAGATAAAGGGAATTCGGAACAGGGACAGCACCACACAGGCCAGCGCCGCCATCAGCATGGCCTGTCCCAGCCTGTCATTGCCGTATCTGCCCTGCATAAATCGCACTATTTTTTCTCTCATGCCTTGCCACCTCTTTTTTTATACTGCCCAACAGTTGAAATTTCCAAGTAACCTGACTACATAACGCCGGCCATATGCGTTTAACCAATGCAGTACGGTAACTTCTGGCGTTATGTAGTATAAAGTCATACTGCTTTTCCTATAATCTTACGCCGGGCAGCTGGCAAATACAATGTTTTCTTTCTAAATAATTCTAAAGAAAGCATAAAAAGCGCCACTACCCGGTTTGTCGATAGTGGCGCATACCTTCCTTATGCGATTAAGCCTGTGCTACATCCTTCATAGAAAAGCTGATACGTCCCATTTTGTCCTTGCCCAGACATACCACGGTAACCACATCGCCCAAAGTCAGCACATCCTCCACACGATTGATTCTCTCTTTGGCAATCTTGGAGATATGAACCATGCCCTCCTTGCCGGGAGCGAACTCGATGAACGCGCCAAATTCCTTGATGCTGACTACCTTGCCCTTGAAGATCTGGCCTTCCTCAAAGTCCGTGGTGATCATCTTGATCATTTCCACAGCCTTGTCCATCATCTCCCTGTCAGTTCCGCATACAGATACCTTGCCATCATCAGTGATATCGATCTTCACGCCGGTACGGGCAATGATCTCATTGATGGTCTTGCCTCTCTGGCCCACCACATCACCGATCTTCTCCGGATCGATCTGGATGGAAATGATCTTGGGGGCATAGGGTCCGACCTGGGGACGAGGCGCGGAGATGGCGGGCTTCATACAATTATCCATGATGAACAGTCTGGCCTCACGGCAGCGGGCGATAGCGCCCTCCACAATGGGCCTGGTCAAGCCATGGATCTTGATATCCATCTGGATGGCGGTTATCCCCTCTGTGGTACCTGTCACCTTGAAATCCATATCGCCGAAGAAATCCTCCAACCCCTGAATATCCGTGAGCAGCACGAAATCGTCATCGGTCTCGCCGGTCACCAGACCGCAGGAAATACCGGCTACCATCTTCTTGATGGGTACGCCTGCCGCCATCAGGGACATACAAGATGCGCAGGTGGAAGCCATGGAGGTGGAGCCGTTGCTCTCAAAGGTCTCGGATACCGTGCGGATAGTGTAGGGGAACTCCTCCTCGCTGGGCAGCACAGGAATCAAAGCCCTCTCCGCCAGCGCGCCATGGCCGATTTCCCGACGTCCCGGACCTCTGGAGGGCTTGGTCTCGCCCACGGAGTAGGAAGGGAAATTGTAGTGATGCATATATCTCTTGCTCACTTCGTTCTCGTCCAGCCCGTCCAGCTTCTGCTGCTCGGAAAGGGGAGCCAAAGTACAAACATTACAAATCTGGGTCTGTCCGCGGGTGAACATGGCAGAGCCATGCACTCTGGGGATCAGGTCAACCTCCGCCGCCAGAGGACGGATCTGTGTGATCTCCCGGCCGTCGGGACGCTTGTGATCCTTCAGAATCATCTTGCGCACGGTCTTCTTCTCATACTGGTACACAGCCTCACCCAGAACTGCCAGCCACTCTTCGTTCTCGGCAAACGCCTCCTCCAGCCTGGCAGTGATCTGGCGGATATTCTCCTCGCGGGTCTGCTTGTCATCAGTGAACACAGCCACCTCCATCTCCTCAGGAGTGGCAATCTTCATGATCTCATCAAACATTTCCTGGGGAATTGCGCAGCTGGTATAGGTATGCTTGGGCTTGCCCACCTCTGCCACAATCTTGTCGATGAAGGCGATAATGGTCTGGTTGACCTCATGAGCCTTGTAGATAGCCTCGATCATCTTCGCCTCAGGTATCTCGTTGGCGCCTGCCTCGATCATAATCACCTTCTCGCGGGTGGATGCCACGGTCAGGTTCAAATCGCCCTTCTTCCACTGCTCCTGGGAAGGGTTGATAATGAACTCCCCGTCGATCATGCCCACCTGGGTCATGGCGCAGGGACCGTCAAAGGGGATGTCCGAGATACTGGTCGCGATGGCTGCGCCCAGCATGGCCACCAGTTCCGGACGGCACTCGGGATCCACGCTCATCACCATATTGTTCAAGGTTACATCGTTGCGGTAATCCTTGGGGAAAAGGGGCCGCATGGGTCTGTCTATCACACGGCTGGTCAGCACCGCATTCTCACTGGCCTTGCCCTCCCTCTTGTTAAATCCTCCGGGGATCTTGCCCACAGAATACAGTTTCTCCTCAAATTCCACACTCAGTGGGAAAAAGTCAATACCCTCCCTGGGCTTTTCGGATGCCGTGGCAGTACTCAGCACCGTGGTCTCACCATAATGCATGAAAGCACAGCCGTTAGCCTGTTTGCCCACTCTGTTGATATCCACGGTCAGAGTGCGCCCGGCCAGTTCCATTGAATAAGAATTATACATATTACCCTCTTTCCGCATATCGCAGATACACCCGCGATATTGCACTAATCAGTAGTTTGCGCTATGGTAAAAAGGCGGAGTGCCGTATCCGGCTGCCGCTCCGCCTTCCCAAAGTCTTACTTTCTCAGACCTAACTTCTCGATCAGTTCACGATATCTCTCGATGTCCTTGCTCTTTAAATAAGCAAGCAGACCACGCCTCTGACCAACCAGCTTCAGTAAGCCGCGGTTGGAGTGATGATCCTTGGGGTTAGCCTTCATGTGCTCGGTCAACTCCTTGATCCTCTCGGTCAGCACTGCAATCTGAACCTCAGGTGAACCTGTGTCACCGGGTGTCCTTGCGTACTCATTGATAATAGCGGTCTTTTTTTCCTTAGAAATCATGTTCTCTTCCTCCATATTTTTGATTGTACCCACCGTACACCAAGACCGGGTCGGAGCGTCCCGTATCTGAGCGTCGGCGAACTCATACCGATTAAGAATACCACATCTTCCGGCGTTTGTAAACAACAAATTTTCTGATATTATCCCAGTTCAGAATATCCCCAGGCAGCATATATATCCGGGGATATATTGCCCGGGGAATATATTGCCCCTATTCCGCCAGTATCCGCACATATCTCACCGGAGTGCGGTAATTGTATTTGTTGATCCGGATGCCGCTGGTAGGGTTGCTGGCACTGATGACCTTACCGCCTCCGATATAGATTGCCACATGGTTGATGGTGCCGCTGCTGTTCGCGTAGAACACCAGATCGCCGGGCTGTATCTCGGAATAGGAAATCTTGGTTCCCTCGCCTGCCTGGGCCCGTGAACTATGGCTTAAAGTGATGCCGAAATTCTTGTACACGCTCAACACGAAACCGGAGCAGTCGGCGCCCTTGGTCAGGCTGGTACCGCCCCACACATAAGGGTTGCCCAAAAACTGCTTGGCATACTCCACCAGATCCACCCGGAGGTCGGAGATACCTTGTCCATACAGCAGTTCCGCCATGGTAATGGCCGTGTCCAGACGTTCCTCCACATGTGAGTATTCCGCCGATATAAAGACATTGTCACCGTCTATATTCACCTCATACCAGCCATCCAGTGTGTTCACATAGTCCAGTTCTTCTCCCTGGGGCACCTGCGTGAATACTGCGCCGTCCGTGCTGGCCTCGTCCCGCACTCGCAGACCGTCCGTGTCCGCCACCACCACTGTCCTCACAAGTTCGTTGGCACGCAGCTTGGCATCCGGGCCCATCAACAGAAATTCCGTGCTCACATAGCCCTCCACCTCGCCGGACTTGATATAGGCCCAGCCGATCTCAGGAAAATTCTCCAGCACCTCGCAAGCCGATCCCTTGGGCATCTTTCCCACCACCTTACCGCTGGTGGTAGCCTCGGCACGAACATTCAGGTTACCCGATTCCACCTCGGCAATACCGATATTCGTATATCCCCAGGACGCTCCCTGCGCTTCCTGAGCCGCCTCTATGTATTCCTCCTCTGTGAGGGACACATCCATCACGGACGCAATGCCCGCCTGCTGCAGCACACCCTTCGCGCCGCCGTTCTCCGCCGCCTGGGCATTCAGAGGCAGTAGCAGGCAGGCCGCCACACAGGTGCTGATGGTTTTCAGTGCAATATTTTTTCCTCTCTTCATATTACCTCCGTATTTTATCCTGACGGTCACAAAAACTTGCCAAATAACCCGACTCATGAGCGAAAACTGCCAAGGACATTGCAGCAAATTCCATTGCTCTTGAGAATAAAAGAGATTCCACACCCTGTCGGTATGAAACCTCTTCCCGTCATACCAGTCACAATCGTTACAATTTTGTTACAAATTTATTAACTGATATGAATTATAACCACATCTCTGCCTGTTTGTCAATAGTTTCTACATATTTCCTTGTTTTTCCTGTTAACGGAAGTCCCGGCGTCAGACTCCATCCTCATCCCGAATCGCAAACGCAATGTTGGTGGCATGGTCCGCCACTCTCTCCAGGCCGGAGATAATATCGGAAAAAATCATGCCGGCCTCAGGAGTACACTCACCCCGGGCCAGACGCTCCACATGGCGCTGCTGCAGCTCCCTCTCCTTGTTGTCCACCTTGTCCTCCAGAAGCATCACGTCATTCATATGGCGGTCATCGCTCTTGGCGAACATCTCAATGGCATACTGAAAGATGGTGTTGACCATATCCAACAGTTCCCCCAACTCCCTCTGGGCTTCCTTGCTGATGCTAAGATTGCCGTCCCGGCGCTGCCTGGCCGCATCCGCCACATTCTCCGCATGATCGCCGATCCGCTCGATATCATTGACCACATGAAAAAGGGCGCCCAGGCTCTTCAAGTCCTCAATGGGCAGAGTGGTCTGGTTGATCTTAACCAGGTAGTTGGTAATGGCATGGTTCAGAAAGTTGATATTCTTCTCCACCTCATAGACTTCCTGGATATCCTCCTCGTCCAGTGTGATAAGGGCGTTCATGGCACGGTTAAGGTTTTCGCTGGCCAGAGATGCCATGCGGTCCAGTTCCTTGATGACTTCAACCACCGCCGTGGCGGGGTTGAAAACCACTTTTTCCCCGATATATTTCAGCTGGTAACTCTCCCGGTAGCCCACTTTCCTGTCCTCTCCCGGCACGGTGATGCTGGCCAGCTTTACAATGGCCCCGGAGAAGGGGAACAGGACAACCACCTGGAATATCTTGATGATCGTATGGGCATTGGCCACAAACCTGCCGTTGTCCGCGGAGACGGACTGAATCAGACGGATAATCGGCTCTTTGGCGGCAAAGAGGATCACATAGATGAGCAGCGTCCCGATCACATTAAACCAAAAATGGATCAGCGCCGCTCTCTTGGCGTCCTTTTTGCCGGGCAGGGAGGCGATCAGCGCCGTAGCACAGGCGCCGATATTACAGCCCAAGATAATATACAGGCAGATCCCCAGATCCAGAAACCCCTGATTGGCCAAAAGCAGCACGATGCTGACCGTCACGGAAGAACTCTGGATCACCGCTGTCAGCACGGTGCCCACCACCGTTGCCAGCAGGGGATTGTTCAAAGACTTGAGCAGATCCACCACCTCCGGCACATTCTTCATCTCCGCCATACCGTTTGACATGGTGTTTAAGCCGGTGAACAGGATACCGAAGCCCACGATCACCTCTGCAAATTTTTTCACTTTTTCCTTTTTGCTGAACATCATGACCAGCACACCGCACAGTAAAAACACCGGCGCAACAGCTGACAGATTAAAAGATACCAGCTGGGAAGTGATGGTAGTACCGATATTGGCTCCAAAGATAACTCCCGCTGCCTGGTATAGATTCATAAGCCCGGAATTGACAAAACTGACCACCATGGCCGTGCAGGCCGAGGAGGACTGGATAATCCCGGTAAATACAATACCCACCAGCATACCTGTAAAGCGGTTGGTGGTGAATATCTCCAGTATTCGACGCAGCCTGGCACCCGCCACCTTCTCGATGGAATCGCTCATCAGGTCCATGCCGAACAGGAAAAGTCCAAGGCCGCCGGCCAAGGATAGTAAGATGCGTACATTCATGCGTTTATTCCCTTCATTCGTAACTATACTCGTAATCGGTGAGATTTTACTTCCTGTATGTCCTAATATGTAACATGGGGCGCGCAGTTATTGGAAAATCTTAGCGTTCGTTAGTATACGTTCTACACACACTTCTATATTTTAAGGGAAAAAAGCCATGCTGGCAATATATAATTTTACAAATATTTCACATTTTTTTCACAGCCAATTCACAAAGCTGTCATATTTTTCCAAAACAGCCCCCTTCAGCCCATGTCTGCAGCCGTATTCTCTTCCGGCCGCCAAGTCCTCCCGCAATTGCCCTTTCAAGGCAGCAACCGAGGAAAAGCGCTGCTCCGGTCTGTGGAAAGACAAAAGCTGCACTTCAATTCCTGCTCCATAAATCATCTCGTCAAAGTCATATATATATGTCTCCACCCCGGGCCGTCCCTGGTCTGTCACAGTGGGCTTGCATCCGATATTGCTGATGGAGGCATACCAGCAATCCCTAAAGAGTACTCTGGAAAAATATACGCCGAAAGGCGGCAGCAATTTGTCTTCAGAGGGCTGCAAATTCGCCGTAGGCATTCCCAGAACGTGCCCCAGCCCGGCCCCATGGCACACCCTGCCTCTTATGGTGTAGAAATCCCCCATAAGCTGGGCCGCCTCCTCCATATGCCCGGCCTCCACCCGGCTGCGCAGGTAAGTAGAACTGACCTCTTGCCCGTGAAGTTTCAGCTTTTCTATGGTCTGCACCTCATAGCCATACCGCTCCCCCAGCCCGCGCAGCAAAGCCGCGTCTCCGGCTCCCCGCCGCCCGAAGGAAACGTCCTCTCCAGCCGCCACATAGCGGGTCCTCATTTGCTTTACAAGGATTCTCTCCACAAAATCCTCAGGCGCCATGGCGGCGGATTCCCTGGTCAGAGGAAACTCAATCAAAAACTCTACGCCCATCTCTTCAAAAGCCCGCCGCTTTTCCCACTTTGTCATCAGTTCCCTGCCATCGGAAAGGCCGAAAAGCACTGCGGGAGACGGAGAAAATGTGAACACACAAGGGACAAGCCCCCTGTCCTTCTGCGCAAGCACATGACTCAGAAGTTCCCGGTGCCCTATATGAAGACCGTCAAACTTACCCATTGCCACTGCCGTATCAATGTTCAGTTGAAAATCCAAAGAACTCTCTATGATTTCCATACTTCCAAACTTTCCTCTACATGCATATCGCTGGCTTTGCCTGCGATATTGCACCAATCAGTATTTGGAACGTTAGTTCCAAACTTTCCTCATTTTATTCCTGTTCCAAAAACATCTTCACCGGCTGATACCGCCGCTTTCCCTCGTCGTAGACATAGATGCCCGCAAAACGGTTGTCCGGCCAACAGACCCGCACCCAGCGCCCCGGAGCATACCGCTCTTTCTCCGCCGTCTGCTCCACCGTCAGGGGATTGCCGTTGTCCAAAAGTTTCTCCAGATCCCGGCGCACGTGCAGCACCGGACAACTGCCAAACACGCTCTCCACCGGTGCGACCGCCTCCGCAAGACGCCCCTGATCCTTTAACTCCTGCAATTGCTCCAGCGTAAGCGCCTCTTCCAGGGAAAATTTACCCACTCTGGTGCGCACCAGACTCTCCATAACTCCGCCGCAGCCCAGCTTCTGTCCGATGTCCGCGCATAGGGTTCGAATGTAGGTCCCCTTGCTGCAAACCACTCGCAGCCGCACCACCGGAAGCTGCATCTGCAAAATCTCAATCTCCTCGATTCGCACCTCCCGGGCCCGGCGCTCCACTTCCTTTCCCTCCCGGGCCAGTTCATAGAGCTTTTTGCCGTTTATTTTCAAAGCGGAATACATGGGCGGAACCTGCATGTAACTGCCCCCAAAGGACAGTACCGCCTCCCGCACCTGCTCCTGGCTTACCGACACAGGATGCCGCGCCAGCACTGTCCCTGTCATATCCTGGGTATCAGTCTCCACTCCCAGCAAAAGTTCCGTCACATACTCCTTGTCCTTGTCGGTGAGCATATCGCAGAGTTTGGTTCCGCTGCCCAGACACACGGGAAGCACTCCCGTTGCCTCCGGGTCCAAAGTGCCGGTATGTCCGATCTTTTTCTGGCCGCAGATGCCCCGGAGTTTTGCCACCACATCGTGGGAGGTAAAACCTTTTTCTTTATGAATAATCACTATGCCATGAATCATCTTCCTTCCTCACTCCTGCCCTGTCTTTTCACCCTCCAGGGCGGAAAGGCGGCTCTCCATCTGCTCCTTGATATGGAGGGAAAGATTGTTCACACAGTCGTGGAAGGTTCCTTTCATATTGCAGCCTGCGGCCCTCATATGCCCGCCGCCGCCAAAGAACGCCGCCACCCTGGACACATCCACCCACTCGTCGGAGCGCAGGCTCACCTTGTACTCCAGCACCCCTGTCTGATACATGAAAATGGCACAGTGGATCCCCTTGATATTGCGCAAATGGTTCACAATTCCGTCCAAATCCCCATGTTCCACCTCATAGAAATCCATGATCTTTCGATCCAGACAGCTGACAATGCAGGTTCCGTCCATAAAACGGATGCTCTCCAAAAGCACCCTGCCCAGCACCTGGCTCTGCAGATAGGTTCTCTGGTAAAAAGTCTCCAGAATCAGCTTGGGAAAATCAAACCCATAGCGGATCAGATTGGCCCCGATCTCCATGGTCCTTGGAGATGTGTTAGAGTACTGGAACACACCCGTGTCATGGATGATGCCTATGTAAATCGCCATGGCCAGATCGGCGTCCAGCGCCTCTTTGTCTATAAGTTCGTAAATCAGTTCCGCGGTGGAGCTGGCATCCGGCACTACCCAGGAGATATCGCAGGCTCCCTCATTACTGATGTGATGATCTATATTGATGGTTTTCCGGGCCATGTCATAGAGTTTTTTCGCAGGCTCCATCATGCGCTCCGGAACGCTGTCCAGCACGAAAAAAACATCATATGGATCGGTGTCTTCGCACTGGCTGTCTATTTTGTCACAGCCTTTGATACATTGATAAATCTCCCCAGGCCGCTCCAGGTACACCTGTACCCGGGCCTGAGGCATCTTTTTCTGTAGATATTGATAAAGCGCCAGACAGGAGCCCACGCAGTCGCCATCAGGCCGGACGTGTCCGGTGATGGCAATGCGGGAAGCTCCCTGGCATTCCTGTAAAATATTCACTTATCTTCCTCACTTTTCTTCCCTGCCTCTTCGTCGGCGCTGATCACTTCGTCTATCCTCTTGGACATATGCACACCATACTCGATGGACTGGTCCATGACGAAGGTGATCACGGGAGTGTTGCGCAGGTTGATGGATTTAGCCAGCTGGGAGCGGATATAGCCTTCCGCGCTCCTAAGGCCCTGGTAGGTGGCCTCTCTGGCCTCGTCGCCGCCCAGCACACTGATCCAGGCTTTACAGCTTTTCAGATCGGGGGCCACTTCCACGGCCACCACGCTGGTCAGAGGACTGATGCGGGGGTCCTTGATGCCGCTGCGGATGATTTCCGCCAGGGCACGTTGGACTTCACCGTTGACGCGGGTGTTTTTGATGCTGTTTTTTCTCATTTATTATTGCCTACTTTCTTGGGAGGGATTAGCCTCCAGGGAAGCTGGGCGGGGAGTATTGTCTCCTATCGGACGCGCTCTTATCAGATGCCTGAACCAGCGGTACGTAAGGCGGCAAAATACGCCGCCCTACTTGTTCTCTACGCCATTTGGCTATGGTCCGCCCGGAGACTCCTTCCCCCGCCCGGTCTTAGGTTCTCGGTACTTCCACCATGATATACGCTT
Source organism: uncultured Acetatifactor sp. (assembly GCA_910585015.1). GTDB lineage: Bacteria > Bacillota > Clostridia > Lachnospirales > Lachnospiraceae > Acetatifactor. The sequence goes on along the minus strand of CAJUCT010000002.1, from coordinate 183,414 downwards.
CTACGATATCCAATTCCTGCATCTGGTCAAACCCTTCGAATACAAGACCGCACTCAAAACCGGACTTAACTTCTTTTACGTCGTCTTTGAACCGCTTCAGGGAAGCCAGACCGCCCTCATAGATCTGTTCGCCTTCCCTGGTGATGCGGATCTTGCAGCCTCTCTGGAATACGCCGTCCAGAACATAGGAACCGGCAATATTGCCCACTGCGGAAGCCTTAAAGATCTGGCGCACTTCCGCGTGGCCGATGACCTTCTCCTCAAAGATCGGATCAAGCATACCCTTCATAGCGGCCTCGATATCTTCGATAGCCTGGTAGATTACCTTGTAGAGACGTACATCCACCCGCTCTCTCTCGGCTGTGGCCTTGGCCGTGGGGTCAGGACGCACGTTGAAGCCGATGATGATGGCATTGGAAGCGCTGGCCAGAGACACATCCGACTCGTTGATGGCTCCCACACCGCCGTGGATACATTTTACCACGACCTCCTCGTTGGAAAGCTTCATCAAGGACTGCTTCACTGCCTCCACGCTGCCCTGCACATCCGCTTTTACGATCAGATTCAACTCCTTCAAGTTGCCTTCCTTGATCTGGGAGAAGAGATCGTCCAGAGACATGCGGGACTTGGTCTCCTCTAACATCTTTTCCTTATTCTGCGCTAAATATGTTTCCGCATAATTTTTCGCGGACTTATCGCTGTCGTGGGCGATAAATACCTCGCCCGCGCTGGGCACGTCAGAAAGTCCCAATATCTCCACGGGAGTGGAGGGAAGGGCTTCCTTGACCCTGCGTCCCTTGTCGTCGATCATAGCACGGACTTTTCCGTGACTGGAACCTGCGGAGATGAAATCTCCCACCTGCAGCCTGCCCTTCTGTACCAGCACCGTGGCCACCGGGCCTCTGCCCTTATCCAGTTCCGCCTCGATCACCAGACCTCTGGCTTTTCTGTCAGGATTTGCCTTCAGTTCCAGAATATCAGCGGTGAGCAGAATGGTCTCCAGCAGGTTCTCGATACCATCTCCGGACTTGGCGGACACCGGTACAAACTCCGTAGTTCCGCCCCAATCCACAGGGATCAGTTCGTGCTCTGTCAACTCCTGCTTCACACGCTCCACATTGGCGGCCGGCTTATCGATCTTGTTCACTGCCACCACAATTTCAATACCCGCCGCCTTGGCGTGGTTGATGGCCTCTACAGTCTGAGGCATCACACCGTCGTCGGCAGCTACCACCAAGACTGCAATATCCGTGGCGTTGGCGCCCCTCATACGCATGGCGGTAAACGCCTCATGGCCGGGGGTGTCCAGGAAGGTGATCTTCCGACCGTTAATGGATACGGTATAAGCACCGATATGCTGGGTAATGCCTCCGGCCTCCTTGTCGGTGACATTGGTCTTGCGGATGGCATCCAGCAGGGAGGTTTTACCGTGGTCAACATGCCCCATGACACAGATTACAGGGGGCCTTTCCACCAGGTTCTCTTCTGCCTCCTCGTCCTCTTTCAGCAGTTCTTCGATCACATCCACCTTTACCTCTTTCTCACAGAGGATATCGTACTCCATGGCGATGTTCTCGGCATCCTCATAGGAAATCTCCTGGTTCACGGTGACGATCTTGCCTTCCAGGAACAGTTTCTTGATGATGGCCGCGGGCTGCAGCTTCATCTTTTCCGCCAGTTCCTTGATGGTGATGGACTCCGGCAGCACGATGACCTTGATGGCCTCTTCCACCACCTCTTCCTTTTTCTTCTCAGGCTTTATGAAACGACCGGGCTTGTTCTTCAGCGCCTCGTCGTCCTCATACATATAATCCTTGCGGTTGCGCTTATCCTTCTCCTGGCTGATGCGCCTCTTTTCCTCTTCTCTATGCTTCTCATTGTCCTTGCCGGGCGCTTCGCTGGCAAAACCTTTGCCGCCCTGCTGCTGGCCGCGGAACTTGTCGCCCTGACCGGGTCTGCCGCCGCCGAAAGAACGTCCGCTGCCATTATCCTTGCCGAATGCCGGTCTGCCGCCGGGAGCCGCGCCCCGGCCACCAAACTGGCCGCTGCCGCCCGGCCGGTTTCCCTGATAGCCGCCGCTTCTCTGGCCGTCGCGATTACCCTGGTAGCCGCCTCTGGTCTGGCCGTCGCGACCGCCCTGACCGCCGCGCTGGCCATCTCTATTGCCCTGATAGCCGCCTCTCTGACCGTCACGATTGCCCTGATAACCGCTTCTCTGGCCGTCACGGCCACCCTGATAACCGCCTTCTCTGCGGTCATTGCCACCCTGATGGCCGCCTTCTCTGCGGTCATTGCCGCTCTGATAGCCGCCTTCTCTGCGGTCACTGCCGCTCTGATAACCGCCTTCTCTGCGGTCATTGCCGCTCTGATAGCCGCCTTCTCTGCGGTCATTGCCACGATTGCCGCGCTCATTCCGTTCAGACCCTCGTTCGGAGCGTAGTTCCCTTCCTCTGTCAGAACCTCTATCCTGACGGGCATCCGTACTTCTGTCGGAACCTCTGCCCTGCTCCCTGCCAGAACCGGCCTGCTCCGGCCCGCGCTCCTGCAGCGGCTTACCCGCCGCCTTCTCCACTGCAGGCTTCTGGGGCGAAGCCCCTTGCGAAGCCCCTTGCGAAGCCCCCTGCGAAGCCCCCTGCGAAGCCCCCTGCGAAGCCCCCTGCGAAGCTGCCTGAACCGTATTCTGCACTGCCGCCGGCTTCTCCACTGCCGGCTCCTCCTTGGGCGGCTTGGGCTTGGGCTGGGGTTTCATGGTCACCATCTGCACACTGGGTGTAGGAGACGGCGGGGTCAGCGGCTTGATAGGTGTTCTGGGGGCGGGTCTGCCGCCATTGCCACCCTTTTGACTGTTCTGACCGTTCTGACCGTTCTGACCATTGCGGTTACCCTGTCCGGGTCTGCCCTGCCCCTGCTGTCCGTTCCCCTTTGCCCTCTGTCCCGACATCTTGGAATTCTGCGGATTACTGACAACGATAATCTTGCTCTTCTTTTTTGGAGCCGTCTGCTTTTCAGACTTCTCCCTCGCCTCGGACCCCGCAGCCGGCGCTGCCGCCCCCGCTTTAGGAGCCGCCGGGGCCTTTTCCGACGCAGCTTTCTCCTTTTTTACCTCCTCTGAGGTTTTCTCACGAGTCTCTCCCACCTGTATATCTCCCTTTCCGCCAAAAGCCTTTCTCACCAATTCCACATTGGCTTCCTCTACGGAACTATTGGCCGCCTTGGCTTCTATTCCTTTCTCCTGTAAAAAGGCCACTATCTCCTTGCTCGACCTGTTTACTTCCTTCGCTAACTCATGTACCTTCATTTTTGCCATGCTCACTACCTCCCTTTACCTGGCAGACACCTTCACCCTCCAGTGCCTTTATAACCGCCTGTGCCAAACCTGCATCACATACTGCCAGAGAAGACCTCTGTTCCTTTCCTATGGCTCTGCCCAAGTTTTCCTTGGTTCCATACTGATAGATCGGAACACCATAATAGGAACTCTTGTCTGTAAAAAACTTTTTGGTATTCGCTGACGCATCCTCTGCCACGATAACCAGCATAGCGTGCCCACTCTTTACTGCGTTCTCCGTCTGAAACTCACCGCTTACCAAATTATGCCCTCTGATTGCCAGTCCGAGCAATGATAATACCTTATTTTGCCTCAATATTATTAAACTCCTTATCCAGGGTCTCATATACTTCCTCAGGAATACTCATCTTAAAGGAGCGCTCCAGCCCTTTGTTCCTGCGGGCCTTCTGCAGACATTCTCTCTGTGTACAAATATATGCGCCCCTGCCGTTCTTTTTTCCTGTTACATCCAGGCAGATCGCTCCGTCAGCGGCTCTCAGAACCCTCATCATATCCCTCTTGTTCTTCATCTCGCCGCAGCCGACGCACTGCCGCAAGGGAACTTTCTTTGCCATCACGCCGCCCCCTTATTCCTGGTATCCGCCGTCGGCATACTCCCCGCCGCCTTCGTACTCCTCAGTGTCCCCGCCGTCGCCTTCATATTCCCCGGCATACTCGCCGTCCCCGCCGTCATATTCCTCTATATAATCCTCATCCTCGTCGTACTCATCGTCCAAGTAATCCTCATAGCGGAAGCCCGGCGCGTCCTTGGCCTGGGTCTCGGACTTGATATCGATCTTATAGCCGGTGAGCCTGGCTGCCAGCCGGGCGTTCTGTCCCTCCTTGCCTATGGCCAGGGAGAGTTGGTAGTCCGGCACCACCACCTTGGCGGTCTTCTCGTCGGGATCCGCAAAAACGGCTACGATCTTGGCCGGGGACAGGGCATTCTGGATCAGATTGCCCGGATTCTCATCCCAGTTCACAATATCGATCTTCTCGCCCCGCAGTTCCTCCACGATGGCGTTGACTCTGGCGCCGTTGAGCCCCACACAGGCGCCCACCGCATCCACGTTGGGATTGTGGGACCACACCGCCAGCTTGGTACGGCTGCCCGCCTCACGGGCAATGCTCATGATCTCCACCGTGCCGTCCTTGATCTCCGTCACCTCAGACTCAAACAACCTTTTTACCAGTTCCGGATGAGTGCGGCTCACATTGATGCGCGGGCCCTTGGGGGTGTTCTTCACTTCCAGCACATACACCTTGATGCGCTCCGTAGGCATAAACACCTCCCCCCGGACCTGCTCGCTCTCGGTGAGCATGGCATCCGCCTTGCCCAGATTGATGCTGATGTTCCGGCCAATATAGCGCTGTACCACGCCGGTCACCACATCCTTCTCCTTCTCAAAATACTGGTTGTAAATCACACTGCGCTCTTCCTCACGGATCTTCTGCAGGATCACATTCTTGGCATTCTGGGTGGCAATACGCCCGAACTCCTTGGATTTGATCTCCACGTTCAGGATATCGCCCACCTGGGCCTTCTGGGAAAGTTCCCGGGCATCCTCCAGGGCAATCTGCAGCACACCATCCTCCACATCATCCCTGGTCTCCACCACTTCCTTTTCCATATAGCACAGGAAATCACAAGTCTCACGGTCAATCTCCACCTTGACATTGTCCGCCTTGCCGAAATGGTTCTTGCAGGCAGTCAGCAGCGAATTTTCTATGGCCTCAAACAATGTCTCCTTGCTGATCTCCTTTTCTTTTTCCAGAATATCCAGTGCCTCCATCAGTTCCTTATTCATTTTCTACTTCTCCTCCATTCTGCCCCCCTGGGCAATCCCTGTTTAAAAGTCAAGCGCCAATCGAATCACCGCTATATCATTTCTCGCAAAAGCGCAGTCCCCCGCATCCCCCGTGATCACAATGCTGCCTTCGTCAAAGGACTTCAATACACCGGAAAACTCCTTGGTTCCCTCCAGAGGTTTATACAGCTTGATCTCCACCTCCTGGCCGATACTGCGGGCCAGATGTCTGTCCTTTTTCAGTGTGCGTCCCAAGCCCGGACTGCTCACCTCCAGAATGTAGGCGTCAGGGATGAAATCCTCCCGATCCAGCGCGTCGGACAGCGCCCGGCTCACATTCTCGCAATCCACGATGCTGACTCCCTCCGCCTTGTCGATATAGGCCCGCAGATAATAGTCGCTGCCTTCCTTCACATACTCCACATCATAGATCTCCACGCCCTGGGCCGTAGCTATAGGCTGCAGCAACGCCTCCGTCCTGGTCTCATAAACCTCTCTCTTTGACATGTTTCCCTCTTTCCTGCATAACTTTAGTTTGGCCCAAGTCGCGCTCCGGCCGGCCCGCGATATGCATCAACACCTGTTTGGATGTATAACATCAAGAAAGAGTGGCTTGCAACCACTCTTACTGTCATTAACAATCTTTAATTCTTCTAAAGTATATGCCTTTGAATCATGCTTGTCAATAGACTTTCGCCAAAAAGTTTCCTTATTAGAAAATTATTGGAGAATTTTCCGTCCCGCGTTTTCCACTTTATTCCTTCTTAATTTTACGATTCATAAAATCAAATTTTATCCAAACTCTATAATGCTATTTTGTTTTTCGAAAAATACGTTACAATGTATCTCAGCATAGAAACTTTCTAAAGATCAGGAGAGAGATTATGGACCTCGGAGAAAAACTGTACCGTCTGCGGATAGAACGGGGAATATACCAGAAACAGCTGGCTGTATATCTACATGTGTCGGTGGGCACTATCTCTAATTATGAAAACGGCATACATTCCCCTGACTTGAAAACCCTGGGTAAGCTTGCCAGTTATTTCCATGTATCCGCTGATTACCTGCTGGATCGCACAGATTATATCTCTCCTATTGACGATTTGACCCGGGAGTTAATCGACCATTATACCGCCGGTGATATCATGAACGCCATTCTGGAACTGTCCCCGGAAGGGCGCCGGGATCTGGTAAAATATCTCACCATGTTGTCTGTATGTGACGGTGCCGTTCTGCCGTCCCTCTCCGGACCGGAACAGGGGAATAGGGATTTTGTCCCTCCTGTTTTAGAACCCGAATACAATGAAAGCGAAGAAGATAACTGGGATGAATCCCTCCCTCCGACGGACTTGGAATTTTAGATATCATGAAATATGAGGAATAAAGTAAGGAGCCTGACCTGTGTCAAGCTCCTCTTTTTTTTCGTTTTCCGCTTTCTGTATAACCCAGACTATTCTTACATTATGACTGCGCAAGACATCCAAAATTATCGCTCCGCCCGCATGGGGTTATGCAAAAAATCATCGTATGCCAGCCGGATTCCCTCCTCCAACTCCGTGTGGTACTGCCAGCCCAGTGCCTTGGCTTTGCTCACGTCCAAGAGCTTCCTCGGCGTCCCGTTGGGCTTGCTGGCATCCCAGCGGATCTCTCCCTCATAGCCCACAATCCTTGCCACTGTATGGGCAAGTTCACGAATGCTCAGTTCCTTGCCCGTCCCCCCGTTCACTGTCTCATTGCCGCTGTAATGGTTCATCAGAAAAACGCACAGTTCAGCCAGATCATCCACATAGAGAAATTCCCTGAGAGCGCTGCCGTCCCCCCAACAGGTTACATAGGGAAGTCCCTGCTCCTTCGCCTCATGGAAACGCCGGATCAGCGCGGGCAGCACATGGCTGTGGGTGGGATGGTAATTGTCATTGGGACCGTATAAATTAGTGGGCATCACAGAGATATAATCCGTTCCGTGCTGCCTGTTCAGAAATTCACAGTACTTCAATCCCGAAATCTTGGCCAGAGCATAGGCTTCATTGGTCTTCTCCAGTTCGCTGGTGAGCAGACAACTTTCCGGCATGGGCTGGGGCGCCATCCGGGGATAGATGCAGGAGGAACCCAGAAATTCCAGTTTTTTGCAGCCATGTTTCCAGGCGCTGTGGATCACATTCATCTCCAGCATCATGTTGTCATACATGAAATCCGCCAGCGCGCTTTCGTTGGCCTCGATGCCTCCCACCTTCGCCGCCGCCAAAAATACATATTCCGGTCTCTCCTCGGCAAAAAAATCCTCCACCGCCTGCTGGCTGCACAGATTAAGCTGTTGATGGGTACGGGTGACGATATTTCCATAGCCCTGCTTTTTCAACTCCCGCAGGATGGCGGAACCCACCATCCCCCGGTGCCCTGCCACATATATTTTCGCGTTCTTGTCCATCATAGTCGCAATAACTCCTTTCCCGGTATTTTCGTGAAAACTATTGCAGTTTTTTAACATTCAAGCTATAATGATATAGCAGCATGTTTGTTGTGCGCCGTTTTACACAATAAAAACTACATAGTAGAAAACGTAAAAACTACATTGAGAAAGGATGCATACTTATGGCGAAAGAATACATCAGCCTATGGCGAAAGATTCAGACCTATTATCATTACCACTGGATGAACCGGGATATGCTCTTCTACAAACCTGTCGCTCGTCCGCTCTGGTTCATGACTCACTCAAAAGAACAGATTGACCGGCGCACCGCCGCCTATCTGGAACGAGTCCGCAGGCAGGACGAAAAGATAATAAGCCAGCTTGAGGCATATCTGGACACCTTACAAAAGCAGGTAAATTCCAAGTCTCCTTCCTCATAGGACATAATATATCGCTATCTGCCCAAAATGTCAAGGGGAAGCGCTGTCTGCCGCCGCCCAGGCCGCCTCGGTGAAACGGATGCCGCGGGCCATGGCGACGGCCTCCTCTTGGGTAAAATACCTCTCCGACAGGGACAGCACATGGCCATAGGGCGCATCCCTTCTGGCAAAGCCGATATACCAGAAATCCGCCGCAGCCTCCCCTTCGGTACCGGTCTGCCCGCCTCCGCCAGTTCGTACAACTCGCTGACGGTATACAGATCATGGTTCATGGACACCTAATACATTAGACTCGCAGTTAGTCTAACACATTAGACACGCTCTGCCAAGAAAATCGGAATAACAAAAAAATGCTGAAAATCTATGATTTTCAACACTTTCCGGGTTGGGCTATTCTGTTAAAGAATAACAGCTGATAGGGGAATCGAACCCCTGTTTCCGCCGTGAGAGGGCGGCGTCTTAACCGCTTGACCAATCAGCCATAACTACTGCCTGTAATACTTTATGAAAGAAAACAGCTGATAGGGGAATCGAACCCCTGTTTCCGCCGTGAGAGGGCGGCGTCTTAACCGCTTGACCAATCAGCCATAGCTGCCATTTCCGTGGCACTTGTTTACTATAATATATTTCCACGGAAATTGCAACCTTTTTTTTGGCATTTCAAAAAATTCCACAATTTGATTTTTTATGGCGAATTTTCAATCTTTTTCATGCTGCCTCACTTTGCGCCGCCCACCAGATGATAGTAAGCCCTGGAAGTGATACGGTATACCACCACATACCCCACACCGAAGAGCAGATAAGCCGCTATCGCCACCTGCAGCAGCAGCCACAGATTTTTAAAGTTCAACAGCATCAGCCCCTTGTACAGGAACGGGAACGCGAATCCCAGATGGATGCCGGCCGCCAGCAGAGGCAGAAAAAACACGGTCATCACCTGGCTGTTGATGGTCTTTTTAATCTCTTTTCTGGTCATACCCACCTTTTGCAGGATCACAAAACGGCTCTGATCCTCATACCCCTCGGAGATCTGTTTGTAATACATGATCAGCGTGGTGGCGAACACAAATACAATACTCAGCATGATCCCCAGAAAAAACAGACCGCCGTACATCTGCTGAAAATCGCTGCGGTTAGATGCCACGGACTCTACGCTGCAGTGCAGCAAAACCCCCTGTTCCGGCAGCTGGCTCAATTTACCCATTATCTCGTAAAAGATCGTTCCCTGTTCTTCCACGGAACAATCCAGGTCAAAACCATAGATCCAGTCGTATTGCAGCAGCGAATCCCCATAATCCTCTGCCCACTCCGCCATGGGCTGGATAAAGCTCTCCACATCCTCCACAATGAGAAACATGGAGGGGATGATCTGCATAGAATCTACGCCGTTGTCCACAAAACTCTTTACCCTTTTAACCTGCCACACCTGCTCTGTACCCGCAAACTGCAGACTTTCCTGACGGAACCGCCTCTTGGTGGTATACAGCAGCAGCTGCCCTGGCTCCAGAGTCTCCTGGGTTTTCATGAGACGGTTGTAATCCGCCAGGGAGACCACAAATATCTCCCACATATCCCCATAGGTGGCATCCTCTAAATTATATATATTGGAAGTGCCGGCCCAAATAGTACCCTCATGAAGCACTCCTGCCAGAGCCACATAGGAATAGTCCAGAATGTTACGGGCCGCAGCTGTCTGCCCATGGGCGCTTAACACCTCCTCAATGGCAGCGCGTATGGGCGCATAGTTCTCCTCCCGCAGCTGCTCATAACTGTCTGCCCGGTTATCCGTCATGATATTCCGGGGATACCGGGAGCGCAGGCTGCTCTCCTGCCCCCCATACAAACACACCGTGGAGGACAGCATGACCAGCACCATGGTACACAGAATACAGATGGATGCCAGCCCCGCGCCGTTTCGCTTCATTCGATAGACCATGGAGGAAACGGACACAAAATGGTTGGTTTTATAATAGTATCGCTTATTCTTCTGCAGCAGCCTGCACAGGGCCACACTTCCTGCGATGAACAGTAGATATGTGCCCCCGACCACCAGCAGCACCGCCAAAAAGAACCACAACATAGCCGCCACCGGATCCTCAATGGAGACTGCCAGATAATAGGCGATGCCCAGAAGCGCAGCCCCAATAAGCGCCATGGGCCAGTTGGCCTTGGGCGGTCGCTCCCCCACATTCTCACTGCGCAGCAGCTGTATGGGATCCGTCACATGGATCTGCCGCAGTGTCACCACCAGAATCAGCAGGAAAATGACCAGATATAAAATCACCGTCTGCCTTACATTTTCCGGGTTAATCTGCATGGAATAATTCACATCCGCCCGCAGAATATAGTTCATCAACAGTTCCGCCAGCTTGGAAAAAAGGATTCCGAAAGCCAGCCCGGAAACCAGGCTGATACATATCACCGTCACGCTCTCCCAGATCATAATCCGGGCCAGGTTCAGTTTGTTCATCCCCAGGATACTGTACAATCCAAACTCCCTCTTGCGTCTGCGGATCAGGAAGGAGTGGGTATAGAACAAAAAAATCACAGAAAAAACTCCGATCACAAAACGCCCCAGTCCCATGAGCGCCGCGACTATATCGCCGCCCCGCACCGTGCTCAGCAGGGAACCCGTATACAGATAGCTTACAATATAGTACATCATAATCATGCCAATGCAGGTCAGCAGGTAAGGGATATAAAGTTCCTTGTTCTTCCGAATGCCCGACCAGGCCAGGCGGGGATAAAAACCGATCTTCATACCGTTCCCTCCTCTCCCGCCATAGCCTGCTGCCCCTGGGAGGGCATATTACCCGACTGGGGCGCTGTCTGGGCCTGCGTTCCCACACGCCCGGGCTGGGTGGCCAGCAGCGTCAGCGTATCCGATATCTTCTGGTACAACTGTTCGTTGGTGCCGCTGCCCCGGTAGATCTGATGGAACACCTCCCCGTCCCGGATAAAGAGCACCCGGCCCGCATGGCTGGCGGCCTTGACGGAATGGGTTACCATCAGAATGGTCTGCCCGCTCCGGTTGATCCCCGCAAACAGACGCAGCAATTCGTCCGTAGCCCGGGAATCAAGCGCTCCCGTAGGCTCGTCCGCCAGCACCAGCTTAGGGCCGGTGATCAGCGCTCTGGCCACTGCCGCCCGCTGCTTCTGACCGCCGGACACCTCGTAGGGATACTTTTTCAGCAACTCCGTGATGCCCAGCTGCTCAGCAATGGGCTGCAGCCGCACACGCATCTCGTCATGGCGTTTCCCGGCCAGCACCAGGGGCAGATAGATATTGTCCTCCAATGTAAAGGTGTCCAGCAGATTGAAATCCTGGAACACGAACCCCAGGTTATCCCTGCGGAAAGCCGCCACCGCAGACTCCTTGATTCGCCCCAGATCCTGGCCCCCCAGAATCACGCTGCCCCCGGTGGGCTTATCCAGCGCCGCCAGAATATTAAGCAAAGTGGTCTTGCCGGATCCGGATTCACCCATGATCGCCACATATTCGCCCTGCTCCACGCTGAAGGATACATTCTTCAGCGCCTCCACCCGGTTGCCGCCCAGTCGGGTGGTGTAAGTCTTTTTCACTTCTCTGACTTCCAATATACTCATATATTTCCTCCATATTCCCTGCTGCCAACAGTTACAGTATACTTTCTTGGCAGCCGCTTTTTGATTATGGACACATTATAAAAAATAAAGGAAATAACCGCCATCGAAGAGGCTTACATTTTCCCGCAAAAATCTTACGATTTTGTCACAAATATGTTTTATTCCACCTCCAGCACCTCGCGGCCCAGGCCGATACGGATGACGGTTCCCTCCCCGGGTACGGACTCCGCGGCGATGGTACTTTTCAGCCGGTCACAGATCTGCCTGCACAGATACAGCCCCAGGCCCGTGGCCTTCTTTTCACTGCGCCCGTTATAGCCCGTATATCCCTTTTCAAAGATCCGGGGCAGGTCCTCCGGGGCGATGCCGATGCCGGTATCCCGGATACACAGAGTGCAGGGCGATTCCAGATAGATGCTCACGCTTCCCTCCCTGGTATATTTCAAGGCGTTGGAGAGCACCTGTTCCACCACAAAAGCCAGCCATTTCTCGTCTGTCAGCACTTGGCAGTTTATGTTCTGATAGTCCAGCGCCAGATGCCTGCGGATAAACTGACCGGCATATTTCCTGATACATCCGCGGAGCAATTTGTCCAGATCCACCTGGGCAAACACATAGTCTGTCTCCCTGCTGCCCAGCCGCAGATAGGTCAGCACCATATCCACATACTGCTCTATGCGCTGCAGTTCCTCGCTGAGCCTGCGGGAATCCTCCGTGTCCTCCTGCTGCAAAACCAGTCCCATGGCAGCGATGGGCGTCTTAATCTGGTGGACCCATGTGGTGTAGTAGTCCACTGTATCCTGGTGGCGAATCCGCATAATATCCTGCCATCGCCTCTGCTCTAACAGCAGCTGCCTCACCATCTCCCGGTAGACGCGCGCCTCCCAGCCGCATCCCTCGGAATTTATCTCTCCCTGACCATAAAGCATTTCCTGCAGCAGTTCCCAAGCACATCCCTCCCCCGTCTGAAAATGCTCTTGGATGCTTTCCTCTCCGCCGGCTGACTGCAAGCGCTCTTCAGCGCTTCTCTCTCCATTTGCTGTCCGCAAACGCCCGCCAGCGGTTCCCTTTCCCCCTTGGGAATAGGCAGATTCCTTTCCCGGCCAAAGTTCCTGATAAAGCTCCAGCCCCACGGTATCCAAAATCTGCCGCAAAGCAGCATAGCGCCGATAGGCCGCAGCAAGGTCAATGCCCATAATCACCAGCCCCGCCACCATGCAGAGCAGGAGCGGATACATTATCCCGGAACGGGGCAGCTGATATAGTATGAAAATAGCAGAAAAAATAACGCAAAACAGCAGACAGGTCAAAATATACCTTTTCTGCTGCCTGATATATATCCATATAAAATGTCTCATATTACCTTGATTACGTGCGCTTCCGCGCACACTCTGTTCAAAAGAGCCAATGCTCATAATCTTGACCTCGTACCTATTCCTGTCATCAAAACAGCACGGATGGAATTTCCCAAGAGTCATCGGCAGGATGTACCTGCCGGCGCTGTCACCCGCATACCAGATAGCCCACACCGAACTTAGTGGTGATAAAATCCTCCAGCCCGGCCGCTTCCAGCTTCTTGCGCAGGCGGTTTACGTTTACCGTCAGCGTATTGTCATCCACAAAGCTGTCGGTCTCCCACAGCTTTTCCATCAGCCGCTCCCTGCTTACCACCTGGCCCTTGCTCTCCATCAAAGACAGTAAAATTCGATACTCATTCCTGCTCAGGGGAATCTGCTCTCCCCGGTAGGTCAAAGTATTGTCCCCGGTGTTTAACAACGCCCCCCTGTGTTCCAACACCGGCAGAGCGGCGCCAAAATCATAGGTTCTGCGCAGCAGGGCCTGAATCTTGGAGATCAGCACTGTCATATCAAAGGGTTTGGCGATAAAATCATCTCCGCCCATGTTCATAGCCATAACGATGTTCATGTTATCGGAAGCGGAGGACAAAAAGATGATCGGCACCTTGGACACCCGCCGGATTTCGCTGCACCAATAGTATCCATTATAAAAGGGTAGCATAATGTCCAGCAGCACCAACTGAGGATCAATAGCGGCAAACTCCTGCGTCACCTTATGAAAATCCTCCACACATCGGGGCTCCATATCCCAGCTGGCAATCTGCCGGGACAGGGACTGAGCGATTCCCTCGTCATCCTCCACAATCATGATTTTGTACATATATGCCTCCCCAATATGACTCCGGTTATCCCGCAAACTGGCTGTTGTAAAGGTTCTTATAGAAGCCTCCCTGGGCCAGCAGGCTCTCATGATTACCCTGCTCGATAATATTGCCGTCCTTCATGACCAGAATGATATCCGCCTCCCGGATGGTGGACAGTCGATGGGCCACGATAAAGCTGGTTCTCCCCTCCATCATGCGGGCAAAAGCTTTTTGAATCCGTATCTCGGTGCGGGTGTCTATGGAGGAAGTAGCCTCGTCCAGAATCAGCATGGGCGGCAGACACAGCATGACTCTGGCAATACACAGCAGCTGCTTCTGTCCCTGGGACAGGCTGCCCCCGTCCTCGGTGATCACGGTGTGATACCCCTCCGGCAGACGCTTGATAAAGCTGTGGGCATGGGCGGCTCTGGCGGCGGCAATCACCTCTTCCTCCGTGGCCTGGGGCCTGCCCATGCGGATATTGTCCAGGATTGTCCCGGCCCGCAGCCAGGTCTCCTGCAGCACCATACCATAGCTGGTGCGCAGACTCCCCCTGGTCAGATCCCGTATATCCCTTCCATCCACCCTGATGCCGCCCTGGTCCACGTCATAGAACCGCATCAGCAGATTGATAATCGTGGTTTTTCCGCAGCCGGTAGGACCCACGATGGCTACTCTCTGGCCGGGCTTCACGGTCAGGTTGAAGTCCTGTATCAGTTTTTTATCCGGCACATACTGGAAATACACATGCTCCAGCTGCACATTGCCCTGGGCATCCGTGAGCGCCTTGGCATTCTCCGCATCCGGCGCCTGGGCCTCCTCCTCGATCAGTTCAAAGATCCGGGCGGCACAGGCGATGGCGTTCTGCAGTTCCGTAATCACGCCGGAGATCTCGTTAAAGGGTTTGGTGTACTGGTTTGCATAACTCAAAAAACAGGACAGCCTGCCCACGCTGATGCCGCCCCTGATCGCCACCAGAGCGCCAAAAATACCCACTCCCGCATACACCAGACTGTTGACAAAACGGGTACAGGGATTGGTCAGGGAGGAATAAAAAATGGCTTTCAGGGAGCATTTCTCCAGTCTGCCGTTGATCTCCCGAAACTGCTCCGTCACCGCCTCCTCTCTGGAAAAAGTCTTTACGATCTTCTGATTGCCCACCATCTCCTCAATCAGCGCAGTCTGCTCTCCTCTGGTCTCGGACTGCTCCTTAAACATGGTGTAGGTTCTGGTGGCGATGAATTTTGCCACCAAAAAAGACACCGGGGTAATGCAGATCACCACCAGGGCGATGGGCACATTGGTAATCAGCATGAAAATCAAAGTCCCCAGTATGGTGAGTACGCCGGTAAACAGCTGGGTAAAGCCCATGAGCAGACCGTCCGCAAAGGTGTCCACATCCGCGATAACCCGGCTGACAATATCCCCATAAGACTGGGCATCCAGATACTTCAGGGGCAGGTTCTCCAGCTTGTGAAACGCGTCCTGCCGAATATCCTGGATCACATGATAGGTGATATAGTTGTTGGCGGTATTCATGACCCACTGGGCCACGGCGGTGAGTATCATGGCAACGGCGATCTTTTTCAGGATAGCAAAGATCCCCGGCATATCCACCAGCCCCTTATCCACAATCAGATCCACCGCATCCCCCGTCAGGATGGGCACATACAGCGTCAGCGCCACAATCACCGCCGCCAATACCAGGGACAGCCCCACCAGCAGCCAGTACTTTTTGATATAATGCAGCACTTTCTTAATCGTCTCCAACTGTCCCGCCCGTTTTTGTGTATTTTCTGCCATATATGATTAATCCTCTCTTCTTCTGGAATGCCTCCTGACTTTCTTACCCTATAATGCCACATTTATGCGTGTTCTGCAAGTCCAATTTGCAGGGATATGCAGAATCTGCCTTATTCCTCAGGACTTGGGCACTCCAGCCACATCACTTGAAGAGAGCATTTCGCAATTGCCTATTTCCGATCATTCCTGCTCCAGCTTACCGGTGTAAAGCTGGTAATACATTCCCTTCTTTGCCAGCAGGCTTTCATGGTTTCCCCGCTCCACAATCCGCCCGTGATCCAGTACCATGATTACATCCGAATTTTTGATCGTGGAAAGCCTGTGGGCAATCACAAACACTGTCCTTCCCTGCATCAACTGATCCATACCTTCCTGAACGATTTTCTCATTCCGGGTGTCGATGCTGGAAGTGGCTTCATCCAGAATCAATACCGGGGGATCTGCCACCGCCACCCTGGCGATCGCCAGAAGCTGCCGCTGTCCCTGGGAAAGGCTGCTGCCGCTGCCCTTCAGGACAGTCTGGTACCCATCAGGAAGCTTCATGATAAATTCATGGGCATTGGCCAGCTTTGCCGCCCTTATCACCTCTTCCTCCGAGGCATCCAGCTTTCCATACCGGATATTATCCATCACCGTCCCCGTAAATAAATGGGTATCCTGCAGCACAATGCCAAGGGAATGCCGCAGATCCGCCTTTTGAATTTTGTTGATATTGATGCCGTCATACCGAATCTTGCCGTCCTGGATGTCATAAAAACGGTTCAGCAGGTTGGTAATGGTTGTCTTCCCGGCCCCCGTCGCCCCCACAAAAGCCACCTTCTGCCCCGGCCTTGCAAAAATCTCAATATCATGCAAAACCGTCCTGTCCTGCGTATATCCAAAATCCACATGGTCGAATACCACATCCCCCTCCATGATCTGGTAGGTTGTCGTATCATCCGCTTTATGGTAATGTTTCCACGCCCAGATGCCGGTCCGGTCCGGCGCCTCTGTCAGATTTCCCTGCTCATCATACCGGGCATTCACCAGTTTCACATATCCGCCGTCCTGTTCCGGTTCCTCATCCAACAGTCCGAATATCCTCTCTGCGCCCGCGATCGCCATGATGATAGAATTCAGCTGCTGTGAAAGCTGCGAGATCGGCTGATTGAAGGAGCGGGAAAACTGCAGGAAGGAGGCCAGGGTTCCAAGGGTCATCTGACCGCCAAAGATAGACAGACACGCGCCCACCATGGCGATCACCGCATAGCTGACATACCCAAGGTTGCCAAGCACCGGCATCAGGATACTGGCATAGCGGTTGGCGTTGTTGGCGCTACCTTGCAGTTTTTCGTTCAAAGCCCTGAAATCCTGTATACAGACATCCTCATGACAGAACACTTTCACCACTTTCTGCCCTTCCATCATTTCCTCTATGTAGCCGTTTAAGTTCCCCACATCCGTCTGCTGTTTCACAAAATAATATCCGCTCTTCGAGGATATGGTTTTCGTCGCGAATACCATGCAGATCACCATCACAATGGTAATCAGTGTCAGCGGGCGGCTTAAGATCAGCATGGATACAAACACTCCGACGATCGTGATCACCGCGGACAGCATCTGGGGGATGCTCTGGCTGATGACCTGCCGCAGGGTATCCGTGTCATTCGTATAGATGCTCATGATATCCCCGTGGGATTTCGTGTCAAAATAACGGATGGGCAGACGCTCCATATGGCGGAACAGGTCATCCCTTACAGTCTTTAACATCCCCTGGGACACATAGATCATAATATAGTTATAAGCCCATGTGCAGAACACCCCGATATAATAGACCGCCGCCATCACAAGCAGCGCCCTCAGAAGGGGAGCCAGATCGGGCTGTATCTGATCTACAAAGGGCAGGATGTAATCATCGATCAGATTCCGCATGAACAGGGTGCCGCCAATATTCGCAGCGGTGCTGACCAGAATACACAGCGCAACCAACAGGCACTGCCATTTATATTTTTTCAGTATGTACGAGATCAGGCGCTTTAACGTTGCCCCCATAGGTTTTTTATTCCCCGCTTTCATCATTGCTGCCCTCCTTTGTCTGTGACTCATAAATATCTCTGTAAATCGGGCTGTTTTCCAGCAGTTCTTCATGTGTGCCCACACTGCCCCCATCCATGAGATCAGCAGGATACAGGAATACATGGAAAACTGCATCACCGGGGAGTTCAGGGCAAGGAGCTTTTCCGCGCTCACAAACAGGCTGCGGATCTTTTCGCTCTCTGTCTCAAACCGTCCGATCTCATAGTCTTCCCGTACAAAGGACTTCACCACCCTCATTCCGTTCACATTCTCCTGGACCTTTGCATTCAGCTCATCATATTCATGGAAAATCTTCCTTAAAGTCGGATTCGCCTTCGATGAGATCAGGGCAAGGACAAAAGCCAGAGCGATGATCACCACCAAAAAGATCAGGGCAAAGCGGGGATGGATCATACTGGTCATCACCATGGCGCTGACCAGCATGATCGGCGCCCTCACACAGATACAGATCGACATCTGGAATGCCTGCTGTACATTCATCACGTCTGTGGTCATCCTTGTCACAAGCCCTGCCGTGGAAAACTTGTCTATGTTGGAAAAAGAGAAGGTCTGTATCTTTTCATACATTGCCTGTCTCAGATTCATGGCAAAACCGGAACTGGCTCTGGAAGCCAGCTTTCCGGATTCCACTCCGAAAAACAGTGCCAACCCTGCCATCACGATCATTGCCCCTCCGATCAGGCACACCGTTTTAAAACTCTGCCCTTTCAGCCCGTAATCTATGATGGCCGCCATCATCAGAGGGAAAATAACCTCCATGATGACAGCGCATCTGCCAGCGGCCCTGCCCACAATGCCCCTTCCACCCCTAATGCCAGCGGCAGCAGCAGGGTTGCCGGGAGCAGGTAAACAATCTGCCTGGACAGGGACAGGACGGTTGCCTGTGTAGGCTTTCCGATGGCCTGGAAGAAAATGCCTGTTGCCATCTGCAGCCCGTTGATCGGACATGCCAGAAGGAAGATACGGAAACACTTCACAGCAAACTCATTGTACAGTTCTGACTCGGAACCAAACAGCCGGACAATACTCATAGGCGCGAACTGAAATACCAGAAATGCCAGGACCAACATGATCGTTGACGCGGTCAGTATTACGCGGTATGTCTGCCGCGGCTCCATCACCGATCAGCAGACTTAACGCGATCGCGATCACAGTCATGGGCATGACAACATTGGTAGCGCCGTTACCAAGATACCCTACCCCCTGACCGATAAAGATCTGGTCAACAATGTTGTAAAGCGCGTTGACCACCATAGAAATAATACTTGGAACAGCAAATGTAAGGATTAGCTTCCCAACCCGTTCTGTTCCAAGTGGATTCGTTTTTGTTACTGTTGTATCCATTTTTGCCTCCTGACATTTCCTTTTTCTGTTAATTCCATATTTTCCTGCATTTTTCCAAGCACATCACGAAAAATCTTCAGTTCTTCCGCGCCAATGCCCGCCGTCAGTCTCTTTTCCAGCAGAGCAATATGGCGTTCAACCTGTTCTTTCATTTCCACCGTATGGCTGGTTGGAAGTATCTTTTTCAAACGGTCATCGCAGGAAACCTTTTCCCTGCGGATAAAGTCCTGGGCCTCCATTTTTTTCAAAAGCGTGGAAACGGATGCGCTTCTTATATTCAGTTCCTCTTCTATATCCTTTTGATAGATTTCCCTATCCGGATATGACACCAGAACAAAATTCAGGATTCGTACCCGTGTGCCACACCGCCCTGTTGTTGTATCAAAAACTCTTTTTATCTGATTGGCCAGCCCCAAAACAGAACCGGCACACTGCTTGCCATCCATATATCATTTCACTTTCTTTAAACTGATGTTGAATAAGACAGCCAGTTCATGTTCCAATCCATCACAGTCTCTGTCTTCTCCAATCATTTCCAGTGTCATATCCGGGAAACTTTTGCTTTTTTCATGCCTTTGCGCAAAATCATGGGATTACCTGTATCTTCTTCCCCTCGCCGCCAGTACCGTCCCTGAAGACGAACTGGGGGCAAAACTCCTGCACCGCACCACCCGGACGGTTACCCTTACCCCTGCCGGGATCAGTTTTCTGGAAGACGCAAAAAATGTCATGGGCAGGCTGGATGTAGCCCAACAGAAAATACAACGACACCAAAATACGAATATACAGGTTTTAACCATCGGCTGCCAGAACGAAGCCAATCTGGACCTGCTCTGCAAAATACTGGAAACCTGCAGGGAACAGATGCCGCAGCTTTATCCGTTTTTGAAAGTAATTCCCCACAGGTCTATTCTAAATCTCTTTTATCAGGATGAACTGGACCTGCTGTTTGGTTTCCAGGGTGATGTCCCAATAAAGAGCGACACAATCTATAAAGAGTTATTTCGAATACCCCTGTGCTGTATTGTTCCCGCCGCACATCCTTATGCTGCAAGATCTGAACTTGCAAAAGAGGAATTATACCTGGAGAATATTGTTGTCTGCAACTCCTATGCGCTTCCATCTAAAGTTTCGGAATTACAAAATCAGATTTCACAGCATATTCCACCGGAATCCACTTATATGTGTGAAAACCTGCAAGTGCTTCTTACGCTTGTAAGGGCCGGCTACGGCTGCTCTGTCCTTCCGCAGATGAATTTTATAAACTCGGCTGTCTGTGCAATTCCTTTAGCAGGCAGTGAACCTTTGTCCTATGGCGTCTTTTCTAAGAAAAGCTCCCAAAGCCCTCTTCTGAAAAAATTTATTTCCATTGTGACAAATAGTTCCTACAGATAACAGCAAAAGCGATATGGATAATATTTTCGTAGGCCGGGGAGTCGGTTCAGCCGCTTTAGGCGCTGTCAATATCGGCGTCCCCGGATATCATTGCCATATGCAGAGGGGTTCAAATGGGATTAGGGGGCTCAAAATTACATTTCAGCAGCTGACTGCCGTTTAAGAACATAAAAAAGAAGGCTTCCGGCAAATATCAAATTCGCCGAAAGCCTTTATTTAAGCCTTTTTCCACACATATTGTGGGATTGGATTGTATCTCACTCCAACACTTCGCTGTGCTCCATCTGTACCAACACCTTCTCATAATACTGCCGCTGGTACAGCAGCCGCTGCGCAATCATCTTCCGGGCAGTCTCTGTGCCGGACTTCTCTCCCAGCCGCCAACTGATCCAATCCAGCTTCTCCCGAAGCCATTTACGCTTGTCCTCTATCTTGAGGCTGCGGAAATCCGCATACTCCATGGCATCGTAGATTCGGTAGGCGTCAAAGCGGTCCACATCGTCCGCATCTCCGATGCTCAGGGCAAAGGCCGTCTTCTCCCCCGGAAAGTCCGCCTCGCCGTCCACATGAATCGCAATGCCATAACATATCTCCTGCACCCTATCCGGGCCAAGGTCAAGCTGCTCCAGAAAGGGACGGGCCAGACGGGCCGACATACGCCCGTGTTCTATCCAACCGTCTTCGGTCTCAAAAGGCAGGCTGTAGCCCACATCATGCAAAAGACCGCCGAGCACCAGTCCCTCCTCATCCAGACCCTCCCTGCGGGCAATCTCCCTGGCCGCGTGAGCCGCTCGGTAGGAATGCTGCAGGCGGTACTCCCCATCGGCTGGATGCTGCCTGAAATAGGCACAGCCGGCAAATTGTTCCCTCAGAAAAGCCTCCGTTTTCTGGATGTTGGTCAGAACTTGTTCCTCCCTAATAGATTTTAGTTCTTCCATAATGTAACTCCTTTCCAAATGGCTCATTTAAGCATGATCCCGTGCGCTCCTGCGCACATTTTGTTCAGGAGAGCTAAGCGCAGGGCATTTTGCTCATTTTACCACAGGTACACATTATATTCTACACAAATTTGCTCAAACTTTCCTTCTTTCCCTTGCACTTTTCTCTGCTTTCGGTAAAATAGAATTGTTATAAAACAGACTATTTAAAAAGGAACTTTTTCTGATGAAGATTTTGCTGGTGGCCATCAACGCCAAATACATACATTCCAATCCTGCGGTCCACTCCCTGAAAGCCTGCGCGGGGGATTATAAATCCCGGGTGGATATCGCGGAATTTACCATCAACCAACAGCCCGCGTATATTTTGCAGGAGATCTATAAAAGGCGGCCCGATGTGATTGCTTTCTCCTGCTATATCTGGAACCGCAGTGTGATGGATGTGATCATCCCCGATCTGCGCAAGCTATTGCCCCAGACGGATATCTGGGCCGGCGGGCCGGAAGTTTCCTATGACGCCCCCGAAACCCTTCGCAGATGGGGGCTTCGGGGCGTGATGGCCGGGCCGGGGGAAGCTGCCTTTTACCATCTGGCAGCCGCCTATGAATCCGGCGCTGCCCGGGAACTGCCCGCCGTCCTTGACGGAAATAAAATTCAGCGGATGAAGTTGGATGACATTCCCTTTTGGTATGAGGACATGCAGGACTTTGAACACCGCATCGTCTATTATGAGAGCAGCCGGGGATGCCCGTTCTCCTGCAGCTATTGTCTTTCCTCCATTGACAGGGCCATGGACTTTCGCTCCGTGCCGCAGGTCTGCGGGGAACTGGACTTCTTTTTGGAGAAAAAAGTTCCCCAGGTGAAATTTGTGGACCGCACCTTCAACTGTAAAAAGGAGCATGCCCTGCCCATCCTGCGGTATATTCTGGAACAAGACAACGGGGTTACCAACTTCCACTTTGAGATCGCCGCCGATCTTTTGGACCAGGATTATTTCGCCGTGATGGAACGGCTGCGTCCCGGCGCCGTCCAGCTGGAGATCGGCGTACAGTCAACCTGTGAGAAAACCATCTCGGAGATCCACCGCAAAATGGATTTTGCGAAAGTTGCCTCCATCGTGCGGCGCATCTCCTCCTGGCAAAATATCCATATACATCTGGACCTGATCGCAGGACTTCCCTTTGAAGATCTGCCCCGATTCCAGACATCCTTCAATGACGTGTATGCCCTCCGCCCGCAGCAGCTGCAGCTGGGCTTTCTCAAGGTATTGAAAGGTTCGGATATGGAGCGGTACGCTTCGGAGTACGATCTGCTCTACACCAGCCAGCCCCCCTATGAGGTGCTTTCCACCAGATGGCTCTCCTATGAGGATGTCTGCCATCTGAAACAGGTGGAGGAAATGGTGGAGATCTACTACAACAGCGGCCAGTTTGGGAATACGCTGGAATTTCTTCTTTCCTGTTTTGAGAGCCCCTACGCCCTGTATGACAGCCTTGCGGCATGGTATGAGCGGTATGGACTGTTCGGAGTGCAGTCTTCCCGCATACGGAAATATGAGATATTGCTGGAATTTGGAAGTGCCTGTGTCTCTCAGGATACGCGGGAGCGGAATTTGCTTTTCTCCGGGCAGGCCAGAGTAAGCAGCCCCATCGCTGCAGACATGCAAATATCCAGGTTAAAGGAATATCTTCTCTATGACCTGTACCTGCGTGAGCACATGAAAAATCGTCCTCCCTTTGCCCCTGCCCTGGACCCTTGGAAGAATGCTATCCACGACATAGTACACCGGGAGTCTCTGGAACACACGCTGTTCCCGGAATTAGCAGGCTGTAACTACCGGGAACTGACCAAGACATTGCATGTGGAGGTGTTTACCGCCATCTTTGATGAACCAATGGCCGTACTGTTTGGCTACGAAAGGCGTAATCCGCTGACAAACAATGGCATTACGGCGAAGGTCCCCCTTGCCAATGTGCCGGATACGATTTATTCCTGCGGGCAATGAACCAAGCGCCGCGCATGCACGAGCATAAAGCCAACATAGTTGACTTGCGAATGCCGTGAGGATCAAATACCCCGCTGCTCTGCAGCGCCGCGAGCTTGATACCCCATTGCTTACAGCGGGGTATTTGACTGCAGATGTACCCCCCAGATCCGCACCAGCTTTTCCAGAGAAAAAGCGGCGTTGGCGGGGCTGGTGGAGGGCAGTTCTGTCAATAACTGCTGATAGGCAGCAGGCTGGCAGGCTTTAAAATATTTTGCCGCAGTCCTGCCATTGACCAATATTCTTTCGATCCGGGATGCCTCCATAATAGCCCGGATATCTGCCGCTTTCACATTGCGGATGCTGCTGTCACTGGAGCCGCAGATCTCACAACTCTCGATCACATCATATACCGCCAGGCCATGGCGAAGCAGCAAAGCCTTTTTGTCAGGAATAGTTTGGGGAACCGGCTCCCGGTACACCGCCGCCAGCATGGGCCAGAACCGGTTCCTGGCATGTCCGTAATAAAAGCCCTGCTCCCGGGATTTCACGGAGGGCAGACTGCCCAATATCAGTATGCGGGAATCCCCGTCATACACCGGCGCAAAGGGCTGCGTCACCCGTTCGTACTCTGCCATATTGTCCTCTTTCCGCATATCGCAGGCCGAGCCTGCGATACTGCGTTAATGCGTATTTGGAAGTTTACTTCCAAACTTTCCTCTTCCCTGCATAACGCGGGCTGTGCCCGTGTTATTGCGTTAATGCGTATTTGGAAGTTTACTTCCAAACTTTTTCTATCACACAGCTGTGAGGTTTGTTTTTGTTCTCCCTGTCATAGTTTATCCCCACAAGCAGGATTTCCCCTGTAAAGCTTTCCAGCGCCTGGATATATTTTCTGTCCTTAATCTGCTGTGTGGCCGCCGAGGCTGACTTATCATATTTCAGTTCCACCACCAGAGCCGGCTTGCCCACAGAGGGCAGCGGCAGAAATACTACATCCGCAAAGCCGCGCCCAGTGGGAAACTCTCTAATCAGCCTATAATCTTTCCTCGCACTGTAATATGCCAGGCCAATGGCACAGCTGAGGGAGTTCTCATCGTTATACATGAGTATGGACAAAGCCTCCCTATGGGCCAGGTCAAGTCCCTCCTCAACACTTTTTTCATCACCGCTTAATGTAGCCTCCAGAAGCTTCTCCGATGCTTTCAAAATGCGGATAATCTCCGGCCACCCACCCACACTCATAGCATTTTCAAATTCCCCAATAATCTCCTTGTTGGGAATATATACCTCTCTTTTTTCGGAGTCATACGCAAGATATCCCAGGTGGATCAGCAATGTCAATACATCGTCTTTTGTCTTAAAGGTACTCATATCATTCTGAAAACTAAATGTATTGACCCTGACACGCCCACCGCCCAGCATCTGCACAATGTCCGAGCGAAGACCGTCAAAATCCATATCCATATAAATTTTCAGTGCTTCATAGGTCTCCGTGGATGTCCAATAGTTTGACAGAACATGGTTTTTCATTGCCGCCACCACAGACCAGGGATTGTAGATATGCTGAAACTGCCTGAACCTGTAACCGTCGTACCAGTTGCTGATTTCGGCGCTGTCCATGTCATACTGCCCGCATAACTCTTTTACCTCCTCTTCCGTAAAACCGGTATACTCCTCAAGAGCAAACTGATCCGTCATGGAATATTCCCAGAACATATTCAGCGCAGAATGCTGCCCATATTTTTTGACGGGAAGAATACCTGTCATATAGGAAAGCGCCACAAAGGATTGATCCTTTAGAAGACTTCTCAAAAAATCAAGGTAATGTCTCTGGATGCCCTCCGATTCCTGTCGCTCGCGCATCACGCAGTCCCACTCGTCAATCAGAAAAATAAACTGCTTATCTGTTTTGACATATATCCTTTCAAGGGCCTGGGCCAGAACCATTGTGCGCTGGGGGAGTAAATCTCCATAGATTTCCCTAATCTCTTCCATGACAGCCTGCTCCAGATATTCTGTCACATCCTGATTTTTTGCCCGGATTAGAAATTGCTGCATATTCAGAAAAATCACATCATATTGATTCAGATGCTCTCGAAATGTCTCATCCTGCTCGATCTTAAGCCCTTTAAACAAATCTGCCGAATCACAGCCGCAGCTGTAATAGGCTGCCAGCATCTTAAGCGCCATGGATTTTCCGAAACGCCTTGGCCTGCTGACACAGATATATTTTTCCTCTGTGTTGATAAGTTCATTGGTACATGCGATCAAATTCGACTTATCCACATATATTTTAGAGCGGATTGCCTGCCAAAAGCCTTTGTTGTCCGGATTCAGATATATTCCCATAGCCTTCCCTCTCCATGCAGCTTACAGGTTTTACCTGCATTATTGTCTTGATTATTCCCACGTTTTCAGAATCCCCCGCCTTTTCGCCTCCTCCAGAAGCTTGGGCTGTATCTCCGGGTAAGTCCACCGCTGGGGCAGCTCCTGCGTCAGCAGAATTTTCTCGATCTCACTGTGCAGTTCCGGTTCAAAGGTTTCGATCTGAGCATAATACAGCATTCCAAAGCTCTCCTGCCCGTCAAAATTGTCGGGAGCCGTGACGGAGTAAACGCATATGGGCTGCAATGTATAGCTGACGGCCCCCGTCTCCTCATACAGTTCCCGCCTTGCGGTGTCGTCGATATTCTCCCCCGGCTCCCGGTGCCCGCCGGGCACCTCGTAGGTATCCCGCTCCCGGTGCTTGCAAAACACCCATTTGTCCCCGGATCTGGCTATGATCACCGCAAAACGCAGCAGACTATCTTCCACTTTGTCATAAAATTGTACCTTTTTCATATTTATCTACCTCACCAGACTTTTTCCCATCCAAATATCCGGCTTTCCCAGTCCGTTGGCATCCGGAACCATACCCCCATATCTCATAGGCCGTGTAGGCATGGTCAAAATGATACCCCAGCTTCTCCGCCAGCGCCACCGATTGCAGATTCTGGGCATCCCAGCTGGGATAGAGGCCGCGGGAGCAGCATTCCAGGATCAGCCTGGCGCCGCAGATATAGGCCAGCCCTTTTCTGCGGTGATCCTTCCTGGTGTCAATTTCAATCTCAATCCCGCCCTCATAGCTGGAATAGGAGGAGGCCCCGGCAACGATCTCCTGCCCCTGCAGGATTGCCGCGCCGAGTCCCAGCTTCCGATATTGTTCATAATCTCTGTACTGGGCAACCAGATCCCGGCTCCAGTCATTTTCCATACACTTCCTATAAAGCTCTTTGTCAATCAGACGCAGCGTGTATTCCGGGGGCAGACCGGCCAGCGCCTCCCGCAGTCTGTCCAAATCCCAAATATGTTCCTCTTTCTTGATGGCATAGCGGGTTACCTGACGCGCCTTATCCCCATAGATCTGCCGGATCAGTTTCTCCCAGGATAGCTTCTGAGGAGGATCCGGCAAAATCCTATTTCCCATGGGCTCTCTCCTGGAAGAATCCTGTGGAACCATAATCATAAAATCCTTGTCACATTCCTCCGGCTTATAAGCCACCAGCTCTGCGTCCGGTTCCCCTGCCAGAAAACAGAAATCACCCAGCATAGCCATGGCAGAGCGGGAAGACGCGGCATATATCTCCCCCATGACACCCTGCAGGCAGGAATCAATCAAAGTCTCCTGCCAGCCCGCAAACAAATCTGCCGCATCTTTGGGATTACTCAGCTTATATATTTTGCCCATACTCTCATCCTTCACCAAAACCGCACCATCTCAGGAATCACATATCCCCCGTTATAGTCCAGAAACAAACCGTAAGCGGGCATCTCCCCATCGCCCTCATAAAAATAATAAAACTCACAGGAGCCATGCGTCAAATAGCCCGTCTCGTACACAAGCCGCTCTTTCGTATCAAAATGGCTGTTCAGGGAGCAGAGCGTGGAAGTATAAGTACGGGCATCGTGATGATAATTTCGCGCAAACAGCGTGTCATCCTCCCGGTATATAAAGTCGATTTCCACCAGATTGCCCATATATTCTACCCCGCAGTCCTCCATGAGTCCCTGATGTAGATAATAATCCGGCTTTCCATTTTTCGTGTATTCTATGATACTATCCTGATCTTCTCCCTCCGCATTTCCTCTGGCTGTTTCCACGCACAGCCAGAAAAACGCAAAGTCTTCCTCCCACTGCCTTTCTCCTATATCGCATATGGTGAATCCGAACAGCTTCGGCACGTTCTCCCGATCACAGTTTACACGGTTCCAATAGGCAATTCCATAGCATTGCTGCGTCTCCTCGTCCAGATATAGTTCCAATTGAAGCTCCCGGAACATATCGTAATACTGGTAGGTGGGTTCCTCCCCGGTATAACCGCAGCTTTCCAGAAACGCCTGACGATTTTCATACTCTGCTGTGTGCCATGAACTTCCGTCCTCCCGGGCATTGTCTCCCTCTGCGCTCTTCTCATACAGCCATGCATAAACTGTGGGATTTCCCTATAGAGCATCAGCGCATACTCCCCGGCAGCATCCCCGGGCGACACTAAGGTAAGGGTAAAATTCTCCGATTCATAAAAAGGAAAGTCAACCGGGATTTCCTGCTGCAAGGAAGAGACTTCTTCCGCCGCTATATCCTCCTCTGTCCTGCCACAGCCGGACAGGTACAAAGGCAGGGCCAAAAACAGAAACAGGGAGAATATGCTCCATGTCTTCCCTTCGTACCTCCAAAATGCCCTGTTTCCAGTGTCAATCCCCGCCAACCATCTTTTCTGTTCCATTTTTTCCATCTTCTGCTGCCCTGATAAATACTAATTTCTATTGTATTTGATTTCCACTAGAATTTCAAGCTTTGCTTGCTCCTGCATATTACAGACTGGCCTACGATACTGGGGCAATCAGTATTTGGATGTACACATCCAAACCTGACTGCGGTTTTACACGCAGATCAGTTCATACTCTTTCGTCCCATATCCCAGCTGCGCAGCCGCGTCTATGGTGTGAGTGCCGTGCCTGGACTCCACCCTCTTAAGAAAATGTTCCCGGCCCGGATCTTTGGACTGGTAGATCAGATCCATACACGCCTGATCCAGCGCCACCGGGTCAAGGGAGGACAGGATGCCGATATCTTTCATACAGGGATCCTCCGCTATGGCACAGCAGTCGCAGTCCACGGACAGATTGCACATCATATTGACATAAGCCGTGTTTCCCTTAAAATACTCCACAACGCTGCCGGCGGCTTCCGCCATGGCCTCACAGAACGCATCCTGCTCCGCCACATGGCTCCACACAATGTTCTGATCGTCGGTGGCGCCGCCGGAGTGTATCAGACATTTCCCGGCGCTGGAGGCGCAGCCGATGGAGAGCTGCTTTAAGGCTCCGCCATAGCCGCCCATGGGATGCCCCTTAAAGTGAGACAACACCAGCATGGAATCATAGTTCGCCATGTTTTTTCCCACATAATTCTCTTTCAGCACCTTGCCCCCGGAAATGGACAACACCAGATCCGGGCCCTCTCCGTCCAGCAGATCCACCTGGAAATATCTGCTCCACCCATGCTCCGCCATCAGCATCTTGTGTTTCTCCGTGGAATTTCTTGCCCCGTCATAGGCAGTGTTGCATTCCACCACAGTTCCCTTTACCGCCTCCACCATAGGCCGCATAAACTGGGGCCGCAGATAGTTCTGGTTGCCCTTCTCGCCGGAGTGTACTTTCACCGCCACCTTGCCCGGCAGTTCCTTTCCCAGCAGTTCATACACTCTGATCACAGCCTCCGGCGTGATCTCCCTGGTGAAATAAACTTTTGCCTTTTCCATACCCTTCTCCTCTCATTGATTGTGCAAAATAGGCAATTGCGAAACTCCCTTTCCGGGAACAGTGGATGGGCAATATATACAAAATAAGGGCGACTGGCCACTGCATCGGAGCCCGTTTTTGTATATATTGACCAGCCACGTCACTTGCGGAGAACGTTTCGCAATCACCTAATTGTGCAAAAATACCAATTCTTGACAGATACCGCTAAAGTTAATAAAATAGCTTTAAGCATAGTATATAACTTAAAGCCTACTTCAAGTCAAGATGTTTTTTGGATATAAACATACGTTCTCGGTAAATTTCACATAAATATTGTGGTACAATGCATGGAAAGAAGTAACCAATATACTATATGAGAGGCTAATAAATATTTATGGATGATAGCAAAAAAACAAAACACAGCAAAGGTAAGCTCGTATTAATAGCGGCATGTATAATCGGCACATATGCGATTATCGCCGCTATATTGTTAATCAGCTCCCGTGTAGAGAAAAATGAAATATTTATTCAAATTTTTGGTGAAATCGTAAAAATACAATCTGCTCCTGACAGTTCTTCTGATATAATAGGAAACGCGCTGCAGGGAGAAACATTTTTACTTTTAGACACAGTAAATGACGCCCACGGATATGAATGGTATCAGATTCCGATTGGAGACAAGACAGGATATATCCGTTGTGATTTAGCTACTATAGTTGAATAATCCATCTTTTGTACCTTTGTCCCTATCTCTATGCGGAACCGCAACTCACTTGATAAAATTCACGGTTAGGATCGCTACTCCCAGCACTGCCAGAACCACGCCCGTGGCCCTGTTCAGGGTGACGGCGCTGGCCTTGTTGGCAAATTTGGCGGCGATTCTGGCCCACAGCAGTGTGGAGGCCACACAGAAAAACAGGCACCACAGATCCGGCATACCACCAATGGCAAAGTGGCTGACTGATCCGGTCAGTGCAGTAAAAGTCATAATAAACACGCTGGTTCCGACTGCCGTTTTCAATTCATATCCCAGAACGCTGGTCAGGATCAGAAGCATCATCATACCGCCGCCGGCCCCGATGAAACCGCAGATAAATCCGACCACAATTCCACTGATAACCGACTGTATGATCCGCTTTCTCCCGCTGACCCTGTTCATGGATTCCTTGGTGGTCATAACCGGCTTTACGATAAACTTAATTCCCAGCAGCAGGGTCATAAAAACGGAAAAACTGCCCATGGTAGTGTTCGGAACCCTGCTGGCCGCCCAGCTTCCCATCAGAGTGAAAAGCAAAACCGTAACCATCATCACCAGACCGTTGCGGATGTCCAGATTCTTGTTTTTTCCATAAGTATAAGCGCTGACAGCGCTGGCCAAAACATCGCTGGCCAGGGCTATGCCCACGGCCTCATAGGCCGGGAGCCCCAGGAAAGTGATAAGCATGGGGCTGATCACGGCGGCGGCGCTCATGCCCGCAAACCCGGTGCCGAGACCGGCTCCAATCCCCGCCAGAAAGCAAATTATCAATTTATAAATCATACCGTGTCCTCCCTCTGATAACATAGGCTTTGCTTGTAATGCGGTTTGCCAATAGATTTTAAGAATATTATGCCTGTTTTGCCGCTTCCAGTATTTTCTCCGTATCCTCCCAAAGTGCCGCGGGCTTGCGGATATAGTTGTAAATCTGTTCATAGGGCAGGTGCTCCAGCATATATTTTCCCAACCGATAAGATATGGCATAAGACGCCGGAAGTTCCTGGTAGTGGAACATCAATTCCTCCCGGCTGCAGCTAATCTCCACAGGGGGCATAATCTGGCCCGCCAGGTTGGTGGCAAGAGCCTCCCAGAACCATATGCATCCGTAGCAGTTTGGCTCCACCTGCTGTTGGCAGATATGCACAAACTCA
Organism: uncultured Acetatifactor sp.; assembly: GCA_910585015.1. GTDB lineage: Bacteria > Bacillota > Clostridia > Lachnospirales > Lachnospiraceae > Acetatifactor. The sequence goes on along the minus strand of CAJUCT010000002.1, from coordinate 152,429 downwards.
TGGACAATCAGCCGGGCATATTCCGCCCTGTCCATCCGGGCGTGGGAGCTGCTGCTGCGGCAAGCCTCCAGAGTCAGCACGTTGATCCCTCCATCAAAGGTATCCGCAACCATCCACTCATAATACTCCTGCCCGCATTCCTTTACATGAGCGGCATAGGCATCTATATCCGGATAAATGACTACGGATATCTTTTTCTCCAGCTTCTCCAACTGAAAAAAACCCATGAGCTTCTCCATATTTTCAAGGAGCGTCCCGGATATCTCTCCCACCAACTCCTCGCTGTCCCGGCTGCAGCGAATTTCGAAACAGTCCGTGGAAAAGAGGCGCTCCTCTCCTGCCCTCTCCCCCAGACGGGCAAACAGTTCCAGATACCGTCTCTCCACCTGTTCAAAGGAAAGCACCTCATAGGAAAAATCCGTCGCCATCACCGGGGCATCCTGCTCAGTTTTTTCATTCAACAGATACAGCAGGTCATAATACAGCATATCATTGTCAATTTGCTTTACCTGCTTTTCCTCCTCGTCCGTCAGTGAAGACCCCAGATACTTGATATAGACCTGCTCAAGCAGCCGCTCCTCCACAACCTTGTACTGCGGCATAGTCTCCTTGACCGGCCGGGGCACATCCGACATATAGCACTCGCTGGCATCGTGAAGCAGGCAGGCCAGAACCAACCGACGGCTGTATCCCCTGGCCTCCGCCTCCAAAGCACAGTGGATGCAGTGCTGCCCCACAGAGAAAAAAGTCTTCACGTGTCCGTTCCCCCTACAGGTCAGGGACAGAGCATGGGCGATATCCCGAATATCAATCTTTTCCCTTTCCGGACATGCTGGTTCGAAATGTTTGCCCGTGTATGTTGTAATATAACTCATAGTTCCCCTCCATATAGCCATTCTGTCATTCTGCCATGCATGCAAGACTATCCAAGATTATAATTCAAAACACTCCTGAACACGCTTAGCCACCGCCTCCGGTGAAAGCCGGGAATTGTCAATCCGCATATAATTGGCAAAGGGAATCTCCCCTTCCCGGCTCTCCAGGCGATGGTTGGCGTCCTCGTTCAATATAAGGCTCGTGGAAAAATCCAGATCCCGCTTAGAGGCTTTATTGTTTAAACGGTTCTCCGTGCGATTGCGCTGCAGCCGGATCTCCTGGGACGCCACCAGTTCCACGCAGTAAATATCCGCCCCATTTTCCTCAAACAGCTTCGCAACCCCCTGTATGTAGTCCCGGTCCGACGGCATGTCAAATGCCCACATATAAGTAAATATCATGCCCTCGCAGTCGCTTTTCACAAACTCCTCCAATATGACCCTGCGCAGCCTGCTCACCACGTCTCCCCGCCATCCGCCAAATATCTCAAGCACCGGCTCAATCATCATATGATTGTGGAAAAGTCTCAGGCCACTGCATCGGAGCCCGTTTTTGTATATATTGACCAGTCCCGTCACTTGCGGAAATAGTTTCGCAATCGCCTACTGTAGTTACACTGTTTCCCGCTCGAAAGATTATTGTTCCGGGAATACCAATGTACAGTTCCCCACATCATCCGTATCTTTTTTAGAGATAAAAATTTCCGCTGATAAAGACAAGTCATTCCCCATAAAATGTTCTTCCCGGAAAAGGTTTAAAAGTATGGGCCAGTTTTCACTCGCCGACTCTGTTTTAAGCCAAATACCCAACAGTGGTCCAGGCTGTCCCTCCGGGGCGTCTATATAGTCGTATCCGTTATCCTGTATAATACCGCCAGACACTTCTTCAATGCGATCCGGTATCTGATAACGTATGTCCAGGTCCGGATTCTCAAGTTTACCGGGATTTAATAAAACAATGATTGTCTGCATAATAACTGCCTCCTTCCACAATGAGCAAAACGCCCTGCGTTTAACTCTCTTCTATACTCAATATTAATCCATCTACTGTAAAATAACAACCTTTTTGAGAGCACAAATTTCCTGTTCACTCCTCCAACTCGCCTGTGGAGTCATTTATCCTGTATTCCCTGGCTGCTCCATTTTGCTCATAGCGGATCACATGATAGTACTCTCCGCCGTCCAGATCCGCTTCCGAATAATTTACGCAGCTGTACTCCTCCACATCTGGCCTCTGGTTTTCCATCCAGTACTCCACTATTATCAACTGCTCCTGCGATGCCCTCCCGCCGTCAAAGTATAACATGGGAACCTGCAGCACCGGATCCAGGTTCTCACAGGGATTTCCATAGACTGTCGCATACAATAGCCAGGGCATAGATCGGTGAAATGACAATCCTCCCGGTCAATCAGCCGCTCCGCTCCCTGCTCGTTTGTCATAGCATCTCCTCAGCTTTCTAAAAACCATCTTCCCGATTACAAAAATCGTCCATACAATATAACCCGCTTTGCTGCCTGTCGGTCCACAGGGAAACTTCAACCGCACCGTCGGCAAATGTCTCTCTGGACGATACCTGATGTCTGAACGTAACCACTTCGTCTTTGCAATTGGCAAAAATGACTTCGGCCCTCTATATCTTTAAAACCGTTCCCACAGGCACATATTGTATCTGCTCCTTCATCTCCTCCTGCAGCAGGGCAAAATTCTTCTGCCCGGTGCAGTGACAGGTATAATACCGTATGTCATGGCCTTTCAGCCGCTGCGCTATATCCCGCACCAACTCTGGAGACTTGTCTTTCCAGATATGAAATCCGCCGATCACATGGGTCACGGGCTCACCCAGATCCCGGTTGGCCCTGTTCACAATATTCACAATGCCGCAGTGGGCACAGCCCGCCAGCAGAACCTTGTTTTCTCCCTCCCGGATCAGCAGGCTCTGCTCATGGGCGAAGTCATCCCGCAGCTTCTTCCCGTTTTCTGCTGTGTACAGACTTCGGTTGGACTGAGGAAACAATTCCCGCTCTTTCACGTCCGTGATAATCAGCAGTTCCTCATCCAGCTCCAGATTGCCCTCGGTGAGGACGATCTGCTCATGGGAGGCCAGGGAGGCATCCAGCCCCACACCGATATACAACAGCCCCAGCACTTTGGTAAAATGCCCGGTAAACGCTTTCTTATGGACATATATCCTGGCCCTGTGGTTGTGCCGCAAAAACAGTCCCAGCGCCCCGCCGTGGTCATAGTGCCCGTGGGAGATCACCACTGTGTCAATCTCCTCAATCTTTACTCCCATCTTTTCCGCATTTTCCAGAAACAGTTTATCCGGCCCTAAATCGAACAAAATCTTGTGTTTTTCCGTCTCTATATACAGGCATAAGCCGTGTATTTTTCCGTATTCCTCAGATATGGCCGTGTTCTCCACCAGTACTTTGATAATCATGTCTTACAACCTCCCTTATCTATACTCAGTTCATATGCATTCCCATGGCTGTCACCACCGCCACCAGATTGCCCAGCCCGTCTGTAATCTGGGTCTCATAGTAGCAGGCCCGCCTGCCGTCCTTGATCTGCCTGCACTCCGCAACCAGTCTTGCATCCTTGGGCATACTGATATAGCTGATATTGCTGGTGGCCGTCACGGTCATCTGTCCGGGGGGATTAGCGGCCACAGCGAAGGCGAAATCCGCCATGGTGAACAATGCGCCTCCCATCACATGGTGATGCGCCGCCATATGTTTTTCCTCCGTCTCCAAACTACAGCGGGCGTACCCGTCCGCCACCTCCTCGATGACAATCCCCGTGGTCTGTGTGGCGAATATATCCGCCTTGAAAAATTCTCTTGCCTCTTCTAATCTACTCATTTTTCTGTCCCTTTCGTCTTTCTATGATTTATGATTTTTTCTTTTTTAAATAATCCACCATAACGGTGAGAAATATGTAGAATATATACTGCCTAACAGTTAAAATTTCCCACTAACCTGACTACATAACTTAAGCCTATGCGTTTAGCCAATGCAGTATGGTAAATTCCGGCGTTATGCAGTGTTAATAGCGGAATTAAGAAACGCCGCCGCATGATGATCCATGCAGCAGCATTTTCAGCTTCATCAAAAACAACCCTCAGATGAAAATCATCATTGCCGCCCAATCAGCGGAGTAAAATCCTCCGTATCCCCACAGAAAAATCCACCGATTCTGCCGCAGATATGTTCCATCACAGACCGGGCCGCTTCATAGTTCTCTGGCTTAAATGTGATATAACAGAGGAATTTTACCTGATGCTTTTCCAGAAAGGCATCCGCCTCTTTCTCCTCCAGGCGGGGCTCTATAACTTCCACATCCAGGCAGCCGCTCTCCCCCAAGGCAATCTCCAACACCTGGGCGTCCTCCCAGAACTCCACTTTATACACGGTGTCAGCCAGCGCCTCCTTGAGAGTTGCCGCTGTGATATCCCCGTCGGACATATAGAACCAGTCGGCTGGCACATCGGCCGCAGACGCCGGGAAATCCTGCCTGGATCCATGGTTCCCTCCATTATTTGTACCTGTCTGCTTTCTGTTTGCCTGCTTTTTGCCGATCCGATTCTTCTTATTATTGTTTTTCATATATTCATTTCTCCCTTAATATTTCTGCCTTCCGTTTAGAGCATAGGTCATACCTATTCTAACCATGGGGCCATTGTCTCTTACGAAAAGAAATAGTAGCGTTTGTCGGGGTTGTTGTCATCCAGTTTCTTCGATTTCTTTCACAGCAATTATAGCAGTTCCTATATTCTTTCTGCAATACACAAATTACAAAACTCCAAACTATCGCGAAAACCTCTACCTTTTGCTTCTATGAATCCACCGGCAGAACGATCTCCACCGAGAGGCCGCCGTAGGAACTGCGCCCGATGCGGACGGTGCCGCCGTGGGACGCGGCGATCTGCCTGACAATCAGCAGCCCCAGTCCGTGGCGCTGCTCGGTGGTATTGGTATCACAGACCATATAGTGAGGCGTATGATTTAACTTCTCGATCTGCGCGTCGGACGCGCCTTTACCGTCATCCTCCACGCGGATGACGCAGCTGCCCTCCTCCTGCCAGACCCCCACATAGATGCGGCACCCCTGCTCATTGTGGTTGATGCTGTTCTGTATGAGGTTGGACACCGCCCGCATAAGAAGATCTCTGTCCCCATCGACCATGCAGGCCCTCAGGCTTTCCTCCGCAGTCCATTCTATCTGAAATCTCCTGTCAATATCCATATTGATAAAATCCACCGCCACCTGCCTCACAAGAGCCACCGCATTCTCCCGGCCTCGGGCCAGCGGCTGCATATTGTATTCCAATTTAGAGGCCAGATTCAGATCATTGATCAGATTCTTCATTCGGGCGCTCTGTCTCACGATCACCTGGGCTTTCTTCTGTTCTTCCTCGGGCAGCCGCAAGTCCCCGGCCAATTGCCCCGCATAACCCATAACCATGGACAGAGGTGTGCGTATATCGTGGGAGACACCCGCTATCCAGTTGGCCCGGGCCGTCTCCTTACGACGCAGCTGCCGCTGCTGCATCTGCAGCATCTCGGAGGTATGGTTGATACTTGCCGCCAGTTCGGAGAGCACACCCTTTTCCCTGACATAGACAGGCTCTCCCGTGGGCAGGGTCTGGATGCCCTTGACGATGGGATTCACGGACTTTAACAGGCCCGTGTTTGCCACCATATACAGAATCAGGAAAGACAAAAGGTTGAGCAGCATAACCGTTAAAATATTCCAGGGCAGATTGGCGATAAAGTCATAATCCCAGGTAGGCCACATGGATTTCCAGTACCTGTCCCTGGGGTAGCCCAAAACCATAATCCCATTGTCGCCGTCTCCCACATAGGTGGGATAATCTCTGACATAGCCCAGCGTAAGATCCGCGATCTCCGAGAGAGAGTATTCCATGGGAATATCCTCGGGGAGATCCTCTGTGTGCCAAATCACCCTGTGGGTGTCATTGTCAATAAAAACCGCCCAGGCATTTTCCTCTCGCAGCATCTCCTGGAAATCCTGCCCCAGCGCGCAGTTCTCCCCGTCTCTTATCAGCCCCCGGGCCGCCTCCTGGGCCGTGGCGTAAGGGGAGCGGCTGGAAGTCTGGTCTTTGGTCATAAAATATAAGAGCAGAAAATTCAGCAGCAAAAGGAAAAATATGCTCAAAAACAATATACTTATAAAGCGTCTTATAAGTCTGGGAACACTTTTCATGGTCACCTCTTTCCGTATATCACCCTTTTCACCTGTGATAGCGCGCAAACCTACCTTTCCACCATCAGTTTGTAACCCAGCCCCTTCACCGTCACCAGGGAAATCGGCTGTGACGGGCAGACTTCAATCTTTTCCCGGATACGGCGGATATGGGCCATCAGGGAATTTTCGTAGCCATAGGGATTATCTCCCCAGGCCGCCTCGCACAGAGCGTCAATGGTGACAATCCGCCCCGCATTGCGGCAGAGCGCCGACAAGAGCGCGTGTTCCTTGGCGGTGAGCGGGATATGCTCTCCCCCTTTGACTACCTCCCCGCGGGAAAAGTCAATCATACTGCCCTGCAGCCTGACCAAGGGCTCCTCCCCCTTGTAGCTTCTCCTGAGAATAGCCGTGACACGAAAAATCAGTTCCTGGGGCAAAAAGGGCTTAACCATGTAATCGTCAGCCCCGAGTCCCAGACCCCTGAGCCTGTCATCCGCCTCCCCCCGGGCGGTCAGAAACAGAATAGGATAGTCCGCCTGGACTTTGAGCCTTTCCATCAGGGAAAAACCGCTGCCGTCCGGCAGCATTACATCCAAAATGGCAAGCTCCGGTCTAAAAGTCCCAGCCGTCTCCAAGGCATCCTTTACACTGGAAGCGGTTCTGATGTTCCGAAAGCCATCCTCCTTCAGGATAGAAACCACCATATCCAAAAGTTCCTGTTCATCGTCCACGATCAATATCCTTTTTTCCTTCAAATATGTTATATCCATAGCTGCGCCTCTCCAATCAATAATACCTGTCACCTTCGGCATCTCTCCTGATGAAGCTTTTGTCACTGCCTTTGCCCCTAATATAAAATTTGCATAGTTTTCTGCTTATGGGCCATACCCGGCATCACCCAGGGCACTATGCAGGACACAGGGACATAATTTTTTGTATATGCTCCATCCCCCATATATTAGCACAATAAACCGCTCTTTTCCATTATCTCCCGAAAAAGTAAGGTAAATGTAAGACAGAGGAAAAGTTACCGCAAGGTGAGAATGATAGAGTATACGCAGAACAGCAGATTCCCGGCTTGTGTGCTTTCCGGGAACATGCGGAACTCTCAGACAGCATGTTCCCGGTAAGTACACTGATCCATATCGGGACGCCCTAAAGCGGCCTGATATGGATCACCGGCCTGTGTACTTTCCGGGAACATGCGGAACTCTCAAACAGCATGTTCCCGGTAAGTACACTGATCCATATCGGGACGCCCTAAAGCGGCCTGATATGGATCACCGGCCTGTGTACTTTCCGGGAACATGCGGAACTCTCAATAAGAAAGGAACAAAAACCATGTACATCATCGAAACCAAACAATTGACCAAATCCTACGGCAATTTTGCGGCAGTATCCGGTGTGGATCTGCACATTCCCAAAGGGGCAGTCTACGGCTTCCTGGGCCCCAACGGCGCCGGGAAATCCACCACCATGAAAATGTTTCTGGGACTGGCAAAACCCACCGGCGGCTCATTTACCATTGACGGCAAGAAGTACCCGGAAAACCGTGTGGAAATCCTTAAGGAAGTGGGGTCCTTTATCGAAGCCCCCGCCTTCTACGGCAATCTCACCGGAAAAGAAAATCTGGAGATTGTGGGCCGGATCCTGGGTCTGCCAAAATCAGCAGCCCTGGAGGCGCTGGAACTGGTGGGGCTTACCCCCTATAAAGACAGACTGGCCAGGAAGTACTCCCTGGGCATGAAGCAGCGCCTGGGACTGGCCAGCGCCCTCATCGGAAGACCGCCCATCCTGATTCTGGACGAGCCCACCAACGGGCTGGATCCTGTGGGCATCCACGAAATCCGAACACTCATCCGCTCCCTGCCAAAACAATTTGACTGCACGGTGCTGGTCTCCTCCCACCTGCTCTCGGAAGTGGAACTGATGGCCGATCACATCGGCATACTGAACCATGGACACCTACTGTTTGAGGGAACCCTGGAACAGTTGAAAGCCCACGCGGAAAACCAGGGCTATCCCACGGATAATCTGGAGGATACCTTCCTGGCTGTGATTGACGCCGACAACCGGCAGAGGGGAGGCATACGATGAAAACACAAAGCCTCTCTGGTTCTGACAGATACCCGGTCCATGACAGCACCTCCAGGCGTGGGGGATACGGCTTAAAACCGGGACTGGAATATAAGAAAATAAAAAGAACCGGCCTGCTTCCAGCCTTCGTCTGCTGTGGTCTGCTGGCTGCCGCCTTCCCGGTGGCGGATATGGCGGTGCGCTCAGAACGGTATCTGAGCCTCCCGGACTCACCTGTTTCCATTCTGCTCCACGCCGACTGGCAGATGATGTCCATGCTCAACGTACTGCTGCTGGTGGTAGCGGCCTGCATCCTGTACCACACGGAAGTATCAGACAATGCCCTGCTGAAAATGTGTTCCCTGCCCCTGAAGGAAAGCAGCCTGTTTTTCAGCAAAATCCTTCTGCTGATTCCCATGCTTATCTTCACCCTGGCATTGGAAGCAGCCGCTCTGGGATTTTGTTGTTGGCATTGGCTTTCCTTCTCCCCGGAAGTCCTGACAGAACTGGCGTACAGTATGGGATTTTCCCTGCTCCTGCTCCTGCCTGCCGCCCTGCTTTCCCTGCTGCTGGCGTGTGCCTGTAAAAATATGTGGATCTCCCTGGGTATCGGCGTGGTCTGCATCTTCACAGCCACCATGCTCCCTGCGGACAATTTCCTGCTGTCCCTGTTTCCCTATGCCATGCCCTTCCAGATCCTGGCTGGTATGCAAAAGGAAACCATTACAGGGTTCTCCACTGCCGCCGCCCTGGAGAGTCTGGGACTGTGTGCCGCTGAAATAATATTTTTAAAAATCAGGAGGTGGTCAGCATGAAAACACGTTTAAACAATCTTGATACAGATGCCCGCCAAAGCAGGCAGACAGGAAGAAACATAAATATACTTTCTCTTGTCGGAGTAGAATTGCGGAAAACACGCAGATCCGGCATTCAATGGATTCTGCTCGCGGCAGACATCATCCTGTGGATGCCCTCCATACTGAACGCCCATTTAAATTTCGGTATGCAGGCGGAGGGCATCTCGCCGGAACACAATTTTCTGATACAGGGCTTTATGGGCATGGCCTGGTTCATGTTCCCCGCCAGTATGATCGTGGTGACGGTGCTTCTCACCCAGACCGAGCGGAGTAACCACGGCATCCTGAAAATGCTGGCCCTGCCCGTTTCCACAACCCGGCTCTGCCTGGCCAAGTTTCTGGTACTTTTGAGCCTGGCCGGAGCGCAGATGCTGATGAGCGCGGGCATGTACTTTGTCAGCGCGGCCATCGCCAGCCATACCCGGAATTACCCTTTTATGCTGCCTCCCCTGTTCGTGTTGAGAGAGGCAGGGCTGATGTACCTGGCCGCAGTTCCCATGCTCGCCTTTTTCTGGCTGCTGTCCGTCTGTATCCAGACGCCGGTGTTCTCTGTGGGAATGGGACTAGCCTCCATAGTGCCCTCGGTGCTGATCATCAACACAAAGCTGTGGCTTACCTACCCCATGGCCTATCCCTTCTTTGTCATCACGGCAGAATATGGGAAACTGGCAACCATTCTGGAGACAGCCCAGGTAGAACTCTTCCCCTGGATACCTGTAGCTATAGGAATCACGGTCGTATGCCTGGCGGCATCCTGCCTGTGCTTCGGACGGGCCGAACGGAAATAGCGCCTCAGCGCACACAAAACTAACCAACGCACAACATACAGACAAGGAGAATCAACACTATGAAAACGAAAATATTAACCACCATCTGTACCCTTATGATCCCCATCCCCTGGACCATCCTGTATCTTCGCAGCTTCGCCTGGGCGCTGGAATCTCCGGCGGCGGAGATCACGATCTCCTGCTATTGCATATTTATGATTTTCAGCGGCCTTTTCACCATCCTGTCCTATTTCAGGGGAAAAGTCCAGAATACGCTGATGAAGCTCTGCCTGGTCATCAACGGCCTCTACGCCATGGGAGGCGTGACGCTCTTTGCCATGATGATACTGCCTAAACTATGACAAACATTGCTCTTTTGCAGCGCTTGCCGGATTTTTTCACAGCCCCGGCAAGCGCCCACTTATCAGTGTATCCTCAGACATCGCCCCCCACAAGGAACAACGCGCCATTCATCTCTTTAAACACAGTGATATTTCCCGGGGTAAAGGCAATAGTATCCTCATTCTTGTATAATTCCTTCCCGGTGATCTGGAACACGGACATCAGATACAGCTTTTCATGAATCTCGGCCCATTGGGATTTGGGATCCAGAAACCAAAGTTCCAGAAAACCAAATTGCCTAAGCCCCCATGTTCCCATCAGAAGTCGGTCTCCCTTTTGTCCCTGCCGTATGGCAATCCACAGCGACGCCGGAAAATAATCCGGATCTTTCATGTTTTTCTCCAAAATATCCACATGCTGCAAATACACCCGGCGGCTGATAAGCAATTCGGCGGCGCTCACATAGACGCCGATGGCGCCTTCCATCTTGAGCAGCGCCCCGGCCAGCCGGGTGAGCAGGCTGCACACCCGGCGTTTTGACTCCAGGGACTGTCCGCCGCCTTTCTGTACTATGATCCAGAAGGATTTGCTGCCGCACAGGGCCTGGTATTCCTCCTGGTCAAACAGACTGTACTGGGGAGTGTCAGGAATTGTCATCTCCTCGGGGGGCACAGGAAAGGGCATATAGGAACACCAAAATTCCGCGCCCTCCAATTTCACCACCATGTGCGTTATGGGCGGATTGTCAGAGTCTATTCCCCCCAAGGCCTCAGAGCCAAAAGCGCTCTTCACAATCTCTCCCGCCTGGGAGGCATCCTGCAGCACCCGATCCATGACCAGTATGCACAGGGTATCCGGTTCCACCTGCTGCGCCGGACACGCCTTGGCGGCTGTCTGTGTTTTCTTTTTAAAGCGATCAAAAAGTCCCATTGCTATCCCTCCCTAAAAACCAAATCAGCACAAACGCCATACTTCCGGCCCAGGAAGCCGCATACAGAATCCATGATGGATTTGATTTCTTCCTCCGAACAGGCATCGCAAAACTCTATCCATATGCATTCATTTCCACAGCGGCAGTCCTTGTAACAATCCCTGTCCTCTTCCGCTATCTCTTCATAGGGGATGTCCTCCGCCATGGCGTTTTCCCATGTATCTTCACCTGTCCGCACACTGATTTGCATATCCACAAACAGTTCGCAGGTTACCCTTATTGCCAATATCTCCCCTCGAAAATATCTGGCAAACAGATCCAGATTCTTCGTCAGTGATTCCAAGACCTCTTCCTGCCAGGGTATATCGTACTCTGTCATTTCGGCAGCCTCTATGGAATCCTGTATTTTTGCTATAATCCCCTTGCTCTTCTTCTGAAATTTCGATATGTCTTCCGAATACTCCTGAAAGTAATTGGCAATCAGTTCCTGATTCCTCAATATGGATTCCGCGTACTCTTTCTGCGAGGATGGAGAATCCGTCAGCGATATATCTGCCACATTATTTTCTTCTAAGATTCTGGTAAGCGGCTCCAGATTCTTTGTCACACATTCCGCAAGTTCATTCATCAAGGATAAATTATTTTCTGCCATTTAAAACCCTCCCTTTTATCCAACGTCACTATATCTTTTTTTGCTATCCACATTAATTCATTTCTATACGCATTTTTCCTTTGAAACCCACATACTAGCGCTCTGCCAGACTCCAATCACACAGCCCTTCGTTCTGTGTGACCCGGCGGAGTTCATCCCGCACCTCCATCAGGGCAAAGCCCAGCAGATTCTGACCACGCCATTTCCATGGATTCCGCGCGTCCGGGGAATCCGCCGAAAGCCCGATTCCCCATATCGTATCATAGGGACTGGCTTCCACCAGAATGCTGTCGCCCGTAGACAGCAAAAAAGCCTTCAATCTTCGATCCTGGCTGAACTTGCACCAATTGCCGTTGAGCACAATGGAGTATTTGGCCCTGTCCCAGAGTTCCTGGTCAAAACCCTGTACCTTGCGGCCCAGCGCCTTGAACTGATCGGGTGTCTGGCCCTCCAAAATCTGTTTCCTGATGGTCTCGTCTCCAAAAAGCTGCGCTTTCTTTTCCATCATAAACTGTTCCATACAGCAATACTTGCGGGCAACCGAACGAAACTCTCCCATCCACCACTGGCTGAGACAGCTTTGAGTGATACTTCCGTCCCTGGATGGCCGATGTCCCCAAAACAGACAGAAGACATGCTGTTTGTCATAGGCCGCCTCCTGCGTAAGCCAGAAGCGGGTATATTTCGGTATTCCCTCCGGCCTCCATAAGGGCATACGGAAATCGCCCTGGGCCAGCACCTCACAGGTATCCTCCTTCTCCCACCAGCCCTTCCAGGTGACCGGCTCCGGGAACAACTCCTGGTACTCTTTCCTTTCCTCCTCGGAAAGAGCCTTCATCCAATCCCCAAGTCGGTATCTGTAACCCTCCCCATAGCCCATGCGCCAGCCGATGGAATGTCGCTCGATCTCTGGGAACGCCAGCCAGAGGGGAGGCATGATTTTTTTGTCTTTTAACTGCACTTTTCTTGTCCTCCTATTTATACTGATAATCACTAAAACTTGCCAAGTAGCCCGAAGATCAAAAAGGGGATGCGAATCCCCAAAGCATGCTCTGGCTGATTCGCATCCTGTATGTTTCTGTCCCTTTCAACACTGCTTATACAAAATCATCATAACGGATATTACCCTGCACATTGTATGCTCCGCTGGCAGTGTACCCATTGGCAGCATTCGCCCGTGTAGTCATATAATAATCTACAAGCGACGCATTGGTGGCAATAGAAGAGCCGTAATCCTTGAAAAACTTCTGTACCTGAGACATATCCGCCTTTTTAAAGGTGTCCTCGTCAATCTGCATTCTGCCTTTCTTGTTTACACTGATTCCGAACTTACTGAGCGCGTCCGCATCGTGAGCCGTCCTTTCCCTGATGTGGGACAAATTAGCCAGTACGCCGGAATTTGAACTGGACTCCGCAGCGTCAAACATTCCGTTGTAATTGCTCACAAAACTCTTTACCGTGGCAAAAATCTTGTCAATGTTATATTTGCCGGTGTCATTGCCATCCTTATCCTTCACCGTCTCATACAGCGCATCGGATGCAAGCGTCTTACCGTCCGCCTTGAGAGAAGCCGCTTTAGACCCTGCCGTATTGCTCGAATCCACACTGTCCGTAGTATTTGTACCGGACGCAGCACCTGCAAACTGAAGTCGTGACGCTACCGTGGAACCATAACTCAAGATGTTTTGGGATGAAAACAGTTCCTGCGCCTTGGACACATCCTCCGCCTTAAGCTTGACATCATTATACTGAAGCGTACCGTTAGCCCTGACTTTAATGCCAAGTTCCGCAAGCGCATCGGCATTCGCCGCCGTGTTGTTCATCATATTTGCCACATATGCTGTCTTGTTTGTCAGCGTGGAATTTTTTGCCGCAGTCACTACGTCATTATAATCCGAAACAAACGCTTTCAATGCGGAAGACACTTTGTCTGCCGCGCTCTGACCATTTTCCGTGTCTGTATAGGTCTTGCTGTTCTGCAGCGCTGAAACAGAGGTCTTCAGGCTCGAAAGCCCTGACGTCAGACTGGCATTTGCCTTCTGCGCCTCTTTGGAAACCTTAGGGTTCCTCTTCTCTTCCAGAATCTTATCAAGAACATTGCTGGAATTGCTTTTCCCGTTGCTCGTCGTTGTGCTGCTTGCTTTGGCCTCTGCATAATAAGCCTTCATCAGTCTGCCATAACTGCCGTTCTTGATCATTGCATAGTCTCCCAACCAGTTGCTGGAAGCGGCGCTGCCTGCGCTTGATCCGAGACTGGAAAAAAGAGACGAATAATCCGACTTCATAGTTGGCACATTAATACTGATTCCCATAAATTAACCCTCCTGTCATCCATGACTTTGTTTACAAAAACTTCCTGTTATGCTTATTATATCGTCATCCCCGGCAATAAGCAATAGCTTTTATGGTATTTTTATGCTCTTACAAAATTTATTAGTTTTTTAAGCACCCCGCCGTAGCGGGGTGCTAATAACTACCGTTTTACAACATATTCATCATTCTTTGAACCCTATCATGAATTTTTCACTCAGCCCTTCCTTTTTTATCCAGGAAACCAAGCTATCCGTCAAATCATAACAGTAGCTTTTCTTTCACTAACGTTCAGCCCCGCCGCAGTAACAGCATCACATCTGATCCTTACCCGTATATTTCACATAGGCCGTCCCCAGCGCCAGAACCAGTACGCCCGCTCCCAGCAGGACGCCTTTGGCGGCAATCTCTCCCGTACCCAGAATCCTGGACGCGTTGGCATAGGCAAAGGGACTTATGACCGAAAATTTCTCCAACTTTGGATCCACTCTGCTCACCAGGTCATAGGCATAGAAAAGCAGCACCATCCCCAGGCCCAATCCCAATCTGTTTTGCCGGGAAAAGGCGGAGACGGCAAAGCATATTCCGGCCAGTTCCAGCCCCAGCAGCAGCTGCATGGCATGATACAGAAGCAGTTCTTTTCCGGGAATGCCCTCCCCCAGCAGAACAAAGCCCAGGCCATACAGTCCCCCGCAGAGCAGATGGAACAACAGCAGATTGGTGCAGACAACGCACCATTTTATCCAGACCACCTTTCCCCTGGCTATGGGCAGAGAAAACAGAAACTCGCTGGTGTGCCCATCCTCCTCCTTGGACAGGATATTCATGCTGACCACGGCGGCAAACATGGCGCCGCCCAACTCATGGATGGTTCCCACTTCCGTGGCGTAAAAGCCCTTCAGAGTCGCAATGCTCAACTGATCCATGCCAAAGGCCGCAGAGAAAGCACCCATGGCGGCAAAGCTCTCCGCCATGCCCGCCATCTCTTCCCGCATACTGGAATATAAGAGAATGCAGGCCATCCCCATGCCGCCCACACAGACTGACCACAGCAGCAGGGTTTTCCAATATTGTTTCATTTCATGTTTGTATATGTAACGCATATTATCCTCCATGTGGCCGCTACGCGGCATATATTATTCTGTCATTGCGGCAGCTTCACGCCCTATAATATTCAATAAACGCTTCCTCCAGAGAGGGCTCTTCGATCAGCAGTTCCGTGATGTCATGCCCCTCCAGTTCCCGGTACAGTTCATTCAGGTCTCTGTCGTACAAAAATTCCTCCTGTCTGCCGTCCCTCACCCATTTGATCCGCTTGGCCCTGGCCTTTGTGAGCGCCGCCACCGTCTCCACACATTGCAGCTGGCCCTCTTTCAAGATGGCCACATGGTCGCAGCAGCGCTTTACCTCCGGCAGCACATGGGTACTCAGCATGCAGGTAGCCCCCTGATTCACATATTCCCGGATCAATTCGAAAAAGGTGGTCTGCATCAGCGGATCCAGGCCGCTGGTAGGCTCATCAAATATAAACAGCCGGGGCCTGTGCTGCATGGCGCAGACAATGCTCACTTTCTTGCGGTTTCCCAGGGACAGTTCCCGGATCTTCTTCTCCGTATCCACCTGCAGCCGCTCACAGAGCATCCTGGCCTCCTGCGCGCAGTCCACTCCCCGCACCTGGGCCGCCAGCCGGATAACATCTTTGACTTTCATGGTGGGATAGAACATGGCCTCCGACGGCATGTAACCCACCTGTGCCAGTATCTCCTCCCTATGGCTGCGGATGTCCTTTTGAAGCAGTCTGATCCGACCGCTGTCAAAGCGGATAAAGCCCAGCATCGCCCGTATGGTGGTGGACTTTCCGGCGCCGTTGGGCCCCAGAAATCCAAAGACTTTCCCCTGCTCCACGGTGAGGCTGAGATCCGTCACCCCTCTGTGCTTTCCGTAATTTTTTGTCATATGGCTGATTTCTATCACTGTCTTTTCACTGTCCATTTTACCCTCCCTTGTTCACCCCGCGTCAGGTGTGCTCCTGCTTTGGCGCCTGGGAGCCGTCCCGCCCCTGGAACACCCGCAGGTCCTCATTCAGCTGTTTCGCGTCCAGCGTCCTCTTGACCTTATAGACCAGGAAGCCGCAGATATAGGCCAGCGTCATAAAAGATGCATAGAACGCTGTGGCAGGAATGCGTCGGTCAAACCATCCTCCCCAATAGGAGACCGCCGTATAGATTCCCACACAGAGCAGTAGGAAACCGATCTCCCTGAGTCCCCACCGATCCGCCTCATCAAAATTGTCCAGTATATACTTCTGGATATATCCCATGCCATAGGTCAGAAAAATCATTTCCCCCATGTGCAGGATGCTGGCCTCCATGCTCCCACACAGGAGCCTGTACATGGAATAAAAGAACAGGATACAGAAAAAATAGAGACATGCCTTAAACTCAATCCCGATTTCCACCGCCAGATAGCGCTCCAGCAGCGACATCTTTACCTGCCCTTGCACTTCCTCTTCTCTTTTTTTCATACGGTTGCCCTCCCTGTATATGATATTCTTTTTACTGCTGTCTCACTCCCTTGAGTCTCTTTCGGAAATCCGATGCATAGGTCCGGGATATCATAATGCGCTCCCCATTGCACATAGTGGCTTCAATGCGGTTGGAGGCCAGGCTTCTCAGCTCCCTGACCTTGTCGATATTCAGGATCATAGACTTACTGCAGCGGAAAAAATTAACCGCACCCAACAGCTGCCCCAATTGCGCCAGGGAATATTCCATCTGAAACACCTCCGACTCCGCATAGGCAAAAGTCTTTCCCTCCACGCTCTCCACATACAGGATCTGTGATGGCTCCAGAATTGTCCGTATGCCGTCTTTATTGCCGATCAGTTTCCTGTTCTGAGACTCCAGAAAACGGATCAGCTGCTCCATCTCCGCAGACGGACTATGGCAGCGCAGGATCACTTCATTTTCCCCCTGGGAGATGTGTTCTATGGTGTATTTCATGCAAAACTCCTTTCAGCTGGAAAATTACCAGGCAATTGCGAAAGGTTCTCTGTAAGTGACGTGGCTGGTCAATATATACAAAAACGGGCTCCGATGCAGTGGCAAGTCGCCCTTATTTTGTATATATTGCCCATCCACTGTTACCAGAAAGGGAGTTTCGCAATCGTCTAGGAAAATTACGCGGATCGCCATACGCGTTCTCAATAACCAGGATCATTGTAACAATTCCTCTCTCCAAGCACAAGCCCGCCGAGAGCAAGTGACACTTTTTTCCTCTTGAGCGGCACTGTGTCTTTATTGTTATATTACGATGGTGCCGCATTGCCGCCGACAGCAAAAGTATGGAGGAATATGAATATAAATTCATCAGCCAAAATAGGATAAATCTTTATAAAAGCGGGCGCAAAATGCGCCCGCCCTTCCTAAAACCTTCCTAAAATATATAGAAACCAATCTTGCGGTTTTACCGCAAATACTCCTTAAGGCACTGCAGCGCCGCCTCGTCCTCCGCCTTGGCATAGAGAATCAGCTTTGCCAGTTCCTCCCGCACTTTCCTGTCCGCCAGGTGCTGAAGCATGGCATCCATATCTGACCAATCCCCGATCAGGCTGCTCATCTCCTCCGCATAGGCACTGACTTTCTGGAAATGCCGGGCCGCCTGCTCCAGCTTTGTGTTGTCCCCCTTTTTCTGCGCTGCCACCAGTTCCCGCAGATATCCGGCTCCTTGATTCCGGCCGTCCATCAGGCACTGAACAGCGTCATTATGCACCAGCAGCTTGGAAAACAGGCTGTCATAGGCGGTGCTTGCAAAATGGCTGTCCTCCAAAAGCATCTCACGCCATGCGTCGTATGCCAGTATTCCCTTGGCGTAGGAATGCTCTATACGCCCCTCCAGAGCACTCACCGCCTGCCGAAGGATCTCCTGCGGCGACGCCTCCCCCGCGTTTACAGGGCCGATGCACATCACCGCCTGGGTGTCCGTATTTTCCCACCAGTTCCTGCTGACAAAATAGCCGTTCTCTGCGGTGGTCACATCCCCCGCATACTCCGGGTCCTCCTGGAAGAAATTCCAACCCAGCAGGCTCTCCCCGTCATCCCCATACCCGGCCACGATGCAGGGCTCCGGCGGGCCGATGATCCCCAGAGCAATACAAGGATACCCTTCTGCCAGATGCTTCCTGATAAAATCCAAAAACTCCTCCTTTGTGGTATTCTCCCCCCTGCCCAGAAAGGAAAACTCCCTGCCCAATGCCCTGGCCCCCAACTCATACACTGCATTGGATTCCGTGAAAGCGTGATAAATATCCACATTGCTCAGATCCCAGCAGGCCGTGTTCCACACCAGCCTGAACGCCGCCCCCGTGGCGGCCATGATGTAGGGATAGGACACATCATCCCCCAGATACTCCGACACCGACTTGATACAGATTGGAAAGGGCGCAGCGCTTCCGTAGCTGCCAAATTTCACTTGTCCTATATCATGTAATATAATGCTGTCCTGCTTTATATCGCTCATATCGCTCACATCGCTCCTTTTCTCTTTTTGCTCCAACAATTCCAGACCATATACGCCGGGCCTCAGCTGCGCTTTTCCCAGGATCGGCCTGGTATTGCGAAAGACGCTGGGAGACATGCCCATAACTTTGATAAAGGCACGGGTGTAGGCTTCATGGGAGCCAAAGCCCCACTCTAACGCGATGTCCAGTATCTTTTTATCCGTGCGCAAAAGCTGGGCCGCCGACAAAATAATCCGCCGCCTCTTATAAAACTGCATAATGGACACCCCTACCTGACTTGCAAACAATTCCCTGATATAATTTTCCGTATATCCGAACCTTCGGCCCATCTGTTCCAGATCCAGCCGTGCATCAGCCGCATGACTTTCCACATAGCTGACCAGGGCCCGTGTTATGGTTGAATAGCTCATTGACTCGTTCCTCTCTCACTGCAGTGTAGGTCTATTGTAACAACATTCAAGACATATTTCTTGATTAATTTAAGGAACATTAATGTCCTGATAGTATTTGCCTGACATCGGAACATCTCCGCATGGCGGCCGTTTCTCTCCATCAGCGCTTATTTGCTCATTGTTCCACAAAAAAAGCAGCAGAACAACGAGGCCAATCATCCCCGGCATTCTACCGCTATTTTTTCCATATATCGCCCTTTTACTGCACATATATCGTAATGCGCAGCATCCAGCCTTTCTATCACACAGCTATGGGGGTAGTCTGGATTGTCCCTGTCGTAGTTAATCCCCATAAGCAAAATCTCTCCGGGGCAGCCTTCCAATGCCTGGATGTAACGCCGGACCTTACTGTTGCTAAACCGAAATCATCATTATGTTTCATCTCATCCTGCCGAGAGTCTGTCAAATTCTTCAGCCGGGATCACTTGCCCGTCAGCGGTGCGGATATCGGGGAACCTCTCCTTCAGGAAATCAATCAACTCCCTGCCTGATTCCTCTGAACACTCCGCTATGGCGCGGTTCCCGTTTTTGCTTAACAGCATGACGGTGAGATACTCTATACTTTTCCGGACAGGTACATCACCCGCCATTACTTTCTGTCTTACAAGGCAGGCTGCAGTAATATCAGAGAGCTTTAAAATCATATGATGGGCATCCGCAAGATAAATGTAATCTCTTGTCAGAATACCGTCGGCCTGTCCTGCAGCCAACGCCCTCGCGGGGTCAAGAAGGCTGACTGCTCTGCACTCCATATCCATTGTCTGACGCTCAAACTCGTCCATATCGCTCACGGTATATCCGCTCTGCTCCGCGCATTTTTTCTTCCATACGCCCGTCCCTCTTGCATGACGCACAATCGTGATAACAATGGAAGCCAAAGCAATAAGCGCAAAAACAGCAAAGAAACCCGCTATAAAATTGCCCGCGCCGATCATGTCCTCCTGCCCCGACAGGCGATAATCCTCTATGCGCCCCATTGCCCAATAAAAACCGTAGGCACACCCGACAAACACTATTCCGAAGAAAATATAAATCCCGAAAGAAATCTTCGCCGTTTTCTTTCTTATCGAAGCAAATACTCCCTCGGCATAATGCTTTCTTTTGTAGTCACCAGTCATCACCGGCAGATATTTTTCCATTTTCAAACTCCTCCTTGCTCCAACATATTAGTATTTCTTTTAGAAGTATAACACAATATTAGAGACAAGTCCACTTCTGACGAATTTACCGGCAAAAAAGCACACGGATATACTTACTTTTCCCCGCTGCTCATCCGCAGCTGCGCATTCACCAGGCCATAGTAGATACCCTGCTTTTCCAGCAGTTCGTTGTGGGTGCCGATCTCGGCCACGCCGTGCTTGTCGATGACCACCAGTCGGTCCGCGTCCCGCAGAGTGGACAGGCGGTGGGCGATGGCAAAGGTGGTTCTGCCCTTTACCAGGCGGTTAAGCGCCTGCTGGATCAAAAACTCGCTCTCCGTATCCAGCGCCGAAGTGGCCTCGTCCAGAATCAATATTCGTGGATTGTTCAAAATGGCTCTGGCGATGGCGATACGCTGTCTCTCACCGCCGGACAGATTGTAGCCGTGCTCTCCCACATAGGTGTTGTAGCCGTCCGGGGTCTTGCAGATAAAGTCATGGGCATTGGCCGCCCTGGCCGCCGTGATAACCTCCTCCAGAGTGGCGTCCTGCTTGGCAAAACGGATATTTGCCAGGATAGTGCCGGAAAACAGGAATGTCTCCTGCAGCACCACACCGATCTGGGAATGCAGACTTTCCATCTGTACGTCCCGCAGATCATAGCCGTCCAGCGTAATTCTGCCCTGATCCACATCATAGAGCCGCATTATCAGATTGATCAGCGTGGATTTACCCGTGCCGGAGGCGCCCACCAAGCCGATCATCTCCCCCGGCTTTACATCAAAGGAGATATGCTCCAGCACCGGCTCATAAGTCTGATAGCCAAAGGACACATCCTCGAAGGTAAAGGCGCCCTGTATGGGAAACGCCTTGCTCTCCGCCTTGTCCGCCAGCATGGGCTCCTCGTCCAGCACATCGTAGATACGGTTTAAGCTGGTCAGCATCTGCATCACCGCCCTGGGCAGATGGGTCATCCAGCTCAGGGGTCCGAACAGGTAGCCGCTGTAGGTCACAAACTGCACCAGTTCTCCCACGGTCATGCTTCCCTCCAGCACCTGCACACCGCCGAAATATATGGCGATATAAGTGCCCACTCCCAGCAGAAAGGTCATTATGGGAAAGAATACCGCCCAGAAAGTCTCATTCTTTTTCTGTATGGCGGCAAAAGCCTCGGTTTTCTCCGTAAATCTGGCGCTCTCCCGCTCCTCCTTGCCAAAGGATTTGACAATGCGCATACCGGAGAGAATATCCTGCAGATTGCTGCTCAGATCATCCGCCCGCAGCCACTGCTTATGAAAAATGGTGTGGATATGATGCCAGAACATCCGAATTATCACCAGCACCGCCACCACAAAGGCCAGAGAAAGCAATGTCATTTTCCAGCTGATAATCAGCATCATGACCAGAGACACGGCCATGGTCACCAGGGTGGAAAACATATCTCCGAAAACTTCCTCCATAAATATACGGATCTGCTTGGTGTCCCGGGATACCCGGTTCATCAGTTCGCCGGGTTTACGGTTGTTTATAAAGGACAGGGACAGCACCTGGATCTTGTAGTACAGCTTGGCCCGCAGGCTCATGCTCAGGGAAGCCCCCAGCTTGACACAGAGCCAGTAACGGTAGAGCCAGCAGATCATCCCGCCCACTGTCAGTACAAAAGTCAGACCGATAAACAGCCACAGATCCTTTACCGTCCCCTGTCCGTTTGCCAGGGCATTGTCAATAAAGTACCTCTGCACCATGGGATTAAACATATTGATGGCCGCCAGCAATACCAGCAGCAGGGAGATGGCTATCAGCCTGCCCATAAAATCCCCGCACAGTGCCATAAACTTCTTCAGGATCTCCGATTTGCCGTCGCAGTACATGCATTTGCTGGTGCCCGGCAGGGCGCGGCCGCATTTCTCACAATATTTTTCGTATTCCCGGCTCTCCACCCGGCTGACCATCTTAGGATTTTGTTCCTCCTGTATGGCCTGCACCAAAGTCTGGGCCCCCCGGACGGCGTAAGCCACCCGGATAATATGGCGCATGGAAAAACGGGCTACACATTCCGGCAGGCCCTCCTTGGGAAACACCGTCACGATGCCGCAGCCCACCTGATGCTCACATTTTATTTTCTCGCAGTCCGCCAGCAGATGCTCGGAGGTCTTTTCATCCCCCCGCAGCGTCACCAGGCGCTCCTCTGTGACGATGATCCAGGTCTGATCCGTGTAACCGGTCCGGGCGCTGTGTACGCCATTGTCAAAGTCCAGATCCACGGGAACACAGTACCAGATGGTCTCGCCGTCATGAAGAGACAGAGCCTGCTGCTGGGACTCCTTTAATGTGTATAGTAGTTTCATGAATTATTGCTCCTTATAATTAAATAAACAGATCCAGTTTCTTACGCTCCATAACAGTCAGGGCATACAGATCCGGCAGTTCGTAACGATTGCCGTCTATGTCGGTGATCTGGTAGCGGGCCTCGCCCAGAGACACCACGGCATCGCCTCCCATATGGGTGGTAAAGCGGCAGCTGCCAAAATCTGTCTGCACATACCAGTAGGCATAGCCGTACTCATCCTTGACCTCCATAACCTTGCGGATCACGGGCATGAAGTAGCGCAGACGCACCTGCTCCTGAATCATGTCCTGCACATCCTTCGGCATATCCTTCAGCGAGCGGATCATACCGATCTCCTTGGCCTTTTCGTCCGCTTCCCGGACGGAGATAAACTCTTCGGGATTGGTCAGGGGAAATGTCAGATAAACCCCCACTCTATCATAGGTCTTTTCCCCAAACTTCAGGGAAAGAAAGCCTCCCTCAGTGCGGGTAAAAACGGCGTTTTCCGCCGTCATCAGACGCATCTGCAGCACTTCCTCCGACTCCCTCTTCAAAGCCTCCTCATCGAACTCCTGCAAATCCAGCAAGTCCGGCATACCATTTTCTCTATTGTCTTCCATAAAATATATTTTCCTTTCTTAACCACAAATCAACCCAAGGTATCCATTTACAAATGCGTATCCCATGGCACACATTCTCCTACACCATTCAACCTTTCCCGGTTCAATCCTTATCCCATGACACACATTCCCCTACGACGTTCAACCTTTCCCGGTTCAATCCTTATCCCATGACACACATTCCCCTACGACGTTCAACCTTTCCCGGTTCAATCCTTATCCCGTGAAGAATATCCCCAAAGGGATATTCTTCAGGAATTGGCTAGAACTTCTTAGGCGGCGTACTTTGCCGCCTTAGAAGTTCTCCTATTCCAAGCCACGCATCGCCAAAGCCTTCGTCTGCAATTCACTCAGCTTATAGAAAGTCCCCTTCATAGCCATCAACTCCTCATGGGTTCCCGACTCCGTCACCCGGCCGTCATCCAGCACAATCAGGTGCGTGGCATTGCGCAGGGTGGACAGGCGGTGGGCTATGGACAGCACGGTTCTGCCCTTTTCCAGCTGCTCCAAAGACTTTTGGATGGCCAATTCCGTCTCCGTATCCACCGCCGACGTGGCCTCGTCCAAAATCAATATCTTGGGATCCGCCAGAATAGCCCTGGCAATGGAAATCCGCTGCTTCTCCCCGCCGGACAGCGCTCTGTTGGAGGAACCCAAGATCGTATCATATCCCTGGGGCATCTTGCAGATAAAATCATGGGCGCTGGCCTGGATGGCCGCCTTGATGATCTCCTCCCGGGTGGCATCCGGCCTGGCGTAGGCAATATTCTCCGCCACCGTGCCCATGAAAATATAAGTCTCCTGGGACACCATGGACACGTTTCTGCGCAGTTCCCTGAAACCGTACTGCTTTACATTCACACCGTCCACCAGCACCTGTCCCTCCTCCGTGTCATAGAGACGGGAAATCAGGTTCACCAGTGTGGACTTGCCGGCCCCGGAACGGCCCACAATTCCCAGCACTTCCCCGGCCTCCACATGAAAGCTCACATCTTTCAGGATAGGCTTGTTGGGCTCATAGCCAAAAGTCACATGCTCCAGGGTAATCTCTCCCCGCATCCGCTGGGGCCTTATGGGATTGGGAACCTCCTTGACCTCCGGCACGGCGTCCACTATCTCAAAGAGCCGCTGGGCCGAGTTCATGGCATTGGTGTACCAGCGGATAATCCTGGACATAAACTCCAGAGGCCCCTTTAGCTGACCCACATAACCGCTGAATGTGATCAGCAGGCCCAGTTCCATGTTGGAACCGCTGATAATCAGTGCTCCGCCCACTGCCCATACCAGGAACGTCAGCATATCCTCCACGAAAATGTACAAGGCGGAAAATTTGCAGTCATATCTGGAAACGTCCAGTTCCGCATCCCGCACCTTGTTGTTGTTTTTGCTGAAACGGGTCATCTCCTGCTCTTCCTGGCCGAACGCCTTGACCACACGGGCGCCGGTAAAATTCTCGTTCATCTGGCCGTTGAGCCTGCGGTTGGCCCGGTGACGCTTGCCGTAGTAATGCCATAGCCTGGGCATCAGCAAATAACTGATGAAAAACAGAATGGGCATCAGTACCACAGAGGCCAGCGCCAGCAGGGGATTAAGTATAAACATGATGATACAGGTGGCAATAATCGTCCCCACATTGATGAAAAAGTAAGGGATACCGTCAATAAAGAAACTGGAAATTTCCTCCGCGTCATCGGACACACGGGTCATCAGACCGCCGGTCTGCCTCCTGGTAAAAAAGCTGATAGACAGCTTTCCCATGGAGTCAAACACCTGGCTCTTTAGCTTGCCCACCACCTCCGGGGCAATATGGGCCGTCAACACCCCCTGTAAGATTCCCAGCGCCTGAAGCAGCACCTTGGTGCCGATCATCACCACCACCAGAATCCCCAGCGCCAGCACAAAACGCCCTGCGGGCAGCCCCAGTACGGCCAGGAACTCCTCATCCTTTTCCAGCACCTTGTCATACAGCACCGTGCCGCTTAAGTAGGGCCACACCAGATTCAGCCCCGCCGTGGCCAGGTAGCAGAACATCATGACAATCAGTCTGAACTTGTAAGGCTTGAAATAGGACACTACCCTGAGCAAAATGGAGCCCTTGTCCATGCATTTCGGGCAGACCTTGCGCTCCTGGTCCGGGTAAATCATGCCGCATTTAGGGCAGCATTCCTTTCCCCGTTTTACGTCCAGATCCTCCTGGGTGATCTCCTCTTGTTTTTTCATTTTCTCCAGCAGACGGCCGATCCGCATAAAGGCTTCCATCCTGGTGTTGGAGAACTGGCACAGGTATCTGTCCACGCCGCCGATGCGCCCCATCAGAATACCGGTGCTGACCTGCCGGATCACCTCCAGCTTCTCCACCTCCGCCAGATCGTAGAGCATCACCGCCGGTTCCTCCATGCGCTTTTCCTGCTCCAGGGACCAGCTGTTATAGCCTCCCAGCCGATACTCCTGCTTTTCCATGTAGGGATATCTGGCCACGATAAGCTTCTCCTTCGTCAGCGCCACGATGGAGTCCGCAAAACGCTGCTCCTCATCCATATCTCCCGTGGCGGCGAATATCACATCTTTTTTGTCAATGTCATACCTGCGTATGACATTTGTAAAACTTCCCGGTAAATTCATTTTATCCTCTTCCCGCATGTCACAGGATTACCTGTGATATTGCACATTACTCTCTCCGCTCCCCCAAAACCGAAGCCGGCTTTGAATCATCCGACTCCCGCCGGGCTTGGGATACCATATTAATCCGTATTTCCATCTCCCGAATCATAACTATGAAATACTTGGCTTTCATAGTGTGGATAGTTATCCGACCGCTTTCTGCCGGAAACATGCCCATGGTTTACAGACAAAGAAAAAGGCATAACCTACAAATGTATGTCATGCCCTTAGTTCATCCATATATGCTGCGCGTAAGAACGCGCTTACACATCCATGCGCCGTCAAAGCCTTTCAACCTGGCAGCACAGCACACCTTCGGGAGACAATACGATTCAGACCAAAATTATCGCGCTTTCCATCAAATTGCAGATTGAACATCTTGATTGCCTCCTTTCTTCTTTTTTCGCTACATTTAGTACTATAAACGCTTTTCCAGAATCTGTCAACTATTTTTTGATTTAGTTATATGCATTACACTTTTATTATAAACCCCTCATAGATCCCCACAGGTATATCTTCTCCAAAAGAATATTGTTCCATTGTCTCCCGTTCAAATCTATATACCATAACCATTTCTTTTGAAGGATCCACAATCCAATACTCCCTCACCCCGGCCGTCCGGTATTTGAAAAGCTTTGTAAAATAATCCATAGGCTTATTGCTCGGGGATACAACTTCGATGATCCAGTCCGGCGCGCCATGACATCCTTTTTCATCTAATTTCGAAGTATCACAGACTACGGATATATCTGGCTCCACATAATTTATGTCATCTTTATTCAAAAATACAGCGAATGGCGCAATATTAACCTCGCAATCCCCATTGCGTGAATCAATATAATCCGCAATGACCCGACTTAGTGACAATAATATTTTCTGATGAGTTCTGCTTGGCGGCGCCATGTAATAGATTTTACCGTCAACCAACTCCGCCCGTTCTCCGTCCGGCAGCGCGTAAATATCTTCGATGGTGTATACCTTTTCTTTTCTTAATGTCTCCATAACTTTCACCCGCTTTCTGCTTGTTATTATAGACACATTCTACATAAAATGCAAATATATATCTACTCCATCCACATCTTCTCATAGATCCCCCGGACCCTCTCACATGGACTGCCATGCAGATATTCATGCCAGAATTGAAAGGACGTGATTACATTGGCCGCACACATATGTCTTATCATATCGTCTTGGGAAATGGTTTCCCCTGTGAGCCGTAATCTCTCCTGGCAGTACAATTCTACCGCCCTCTCCGGCTCAATGCTTATCCCATCCGCTCCCAGGCGGCTCAGAAAAAAACTGATGTCCCCCGAGGCCCCTCCGGCATTTACGCCCTGCCAGTCACAGACTATGATATTTCCATTCTCTCCCAGCAGCAGGTTTTCCCAATGAAAATCACCGTGGCTTAAAACCTGCTGCTCCCCGTGATGCCAGCCGATTATTTCATTGATTTTGGCCGCCGTCTCCCTCAATATCCCCTCGTCAAAAGCTCCCGGATGCTCCGCCAGAACGGACCGCCACCCGGCAATGCAGCCTTCAATCCGATCTTCCTCCAAATACCCGGGCTGCTTCTTTTCTCTCCTTAAAAAGGCAGGAATTTCCTGGGTGTGAACCGCCGCCAGCGCCTCCATGATTTTACGCAGAAGTTCTTCGCTGACTTCATCTCTGGAAAGCTCCTGGTATTTCTTCATAAGTATCAAAATCTCATCCTTGGAAGCCTGTACCTCCAGCACCTCCGGCAGGCAGGGCAGCATCCCCTTATGGCAGTTTTGTCCAAAGAACTGGTAAAAATTTGCTTCATTCCGATAAAATTCGAATACCTCCGGTTCCGGCAGCCTTGTCCTCTGCACATACTTTAAAACAAACCGACCCTCAACCTCCCAGACCTCCGCGCCACTTTTTCCGCTTCGGATCTCCCGGTTCTCATGGGTGGCCAGATATTCTTTAACATTTATACCATGCATCATGATGTTCCTCCTATACAGCATATTTGTGGTCAATAGGGCTGACTGGCGCTAAACTGTTAAGCGCCTCCTCTCTCCGGTCAGTGCCATTTCAGACAACGGGGTTCCGGTTCATGATGAATATGGAAATGACCTGGCGCCTGTATTACAACTCCCAAAGTTCCCGCATCCACTCAACCGACATTCTGATATAGTTATAATCCCGTCCCCCCGCAGGCTTTGCCCATATGATATCATCACACCAGGACGCGCAATGGCCACCCTTGGGCAGCACATGCATCTCAAATGGAACTCCGTGCTTTGCCAGCATCTCCCCATAGTAAAGCACATTTTCCACATTGGCCAGCTTATCCTCAAATGTGGTATAGAGAAAAGTCGGCGGGGTGTGGCCGCTGATCTGTCTGTCACAGAATGCCAGTTCCTGCACTTCCTTATCCTCATTTCCCACATGGTCAACAATGAAGTTTTTGCAGTGATCCAGCCTGGCCGTCAGCACTGCATGGCAGAGAATCGCCGCATTGGGTTTGAAACGCTCCTCTCCCAACTTTTTCCAGAGGGTGCTCACACAGGCACAGAGATGCCCGCCCGCCGAAAATCCGCAGATGGCCACCCGGTCTTTTAAAATCCCCCATTCCTTTGCCCTTTCCCTGACCAGACCGATTGCCAGCAGCAGATCCCGCTCCGGCTCCGGAAATCGGTGGGGGCGCACACTATACTGTAGGACTGCGGCATGAAATCCCGCCGCGTTATACTGGGATACCACCCTGTCCTCTTCCGCGCTTACGCTTTCGTAGCCTCCGCCGGGCGCTATAATCACTATGGGCCTGGGCTTATCCCCCTCCTCCAGCAGATACAGACGCAGCGTCGGCATATACCCCCATTCTGTGGGATTCTCCCGGACATTTACCTGAAAATACCTCATTAAAAAACCACCTTTCTCTCTTTTGAGCAATCATAGCACAAAGAAAAAAGGTGGTGTACAGATAGAAGGTTTAAAAATTTAAAATACTTTTTCCATCTCCGCTTTCAGTTCACAAAGCTGTCTGGTTTTCTCCCGCAGATGCAGCAATGCCTCCAGATAGCGGTCCGACCGATAACGCAGTTCCTCGCTATCCTCGGGACTGACCAGCAGCCTCTCCGCGTTTTTCGGCTGGCCGCCGTCGCATTCCTGCATAAAACTTTTTATTGCCATCATGCTGTAGCCCGTATCCAGAAGCAGCCGTATCACATACATGCGGTTTAAAAGCGTCTGCCCATAGAACCTCTTTTGATATGGTTCATACTGTCCAAGCAGGCCATTCCGCTCCCAGTTGCGGACGGCCTCCGGCGTCACGCCCACCATGGCGGCGGCTTGCTTTTTGGAGTAGCGGATGTCTTCCTTCGCCGCCTGCCCCATCTGTTCCAAACAGATGGCTATGGCTTTCCGGGTTCTGTGGATATCCTCTTCCACGGCTCTTTGATAATTGGCGGCCGCCTCCCCATAAGCCTCCATATCCCATCTGACGGAGGCATCCAGCACTTTCCGGCTCTCCCTGCGCAGCCGCCGGTTTACAAAGCCGCCGAACACCAGCCTGCATACACGCACCTGATAAATGTGCCGCCCCTGATAGAGCCGGTAATTGTTGGGGGTCCGCTCCACAGGTCCCATAAAACCACACTGTTCATAGAACCGGATGGTCCCCTCTTTCACTCCTGTAAGTCTGGAAAGCTGGCCGATCCGATACACTGGCCTGCTGCTGTTCTCCTCCGGCATAGTACTCCTCCCCTTTCCACAGCATTTATGGTGAGACTTTTGCCGGCCCGATCATATCAAGCCTCTTTCTCTTCTCTCTCAAACTGTGAATAATAGATCTCCTGGTAGACCTCGCACTTCTCCAGAAGCTCCTCATGGGTACCCATACCGGCGATCATACCATCGTCCAGCACAATAATCTGGTCTGCATGGCGGATGGTGGACGCCCGCTGGGACACGATAAAAGTGGTGGTGCCTTTCTCCACCTCTTTCAGCGCCTGCCTGAGTTTGGCGTCCGTGGCATAATCAAGGGCGGAAGCGCTGTCGTCCAGGATCAGGATTTCCGGTTTCCGGACCAACGCCCTGGCGATGGTCAGTCTCTGCCGCTGCCCGCCGGAAAGGTTCTTGCCGTTCTGGGCAATCTCGGCGTCCAGCTTTCCATCCTTGCCCTCCACCACTTCTCTGGCCTGGGCGGTGTCGATGGCCTGCCACAATTCTTCGTCCGTGGCATCGGGCTTGCCCCACTGCAGGTTGCTGCGGACAGTTCCCTTGAAAAGCACTGCCTTCTGTGGCACCACACCCACCCGGCGGCGAAGCTCCTGGGCTGGTATGTCCCGGATATCCTGCCCCTCCAGCCGGATGCATCCCTCTGTAGCAGGGTAAAATCCGGGAATCAGGTTCACCAGGGAGGACTTGCCGGAGCCTGTGCCGCCGATAATACCGATGGTCTGGCCTCTTTCCACCCGGAAATTCATATCCTGCAATGTCTTGTCTCCCGCTCCCTGATAGGTCAGGGACACATGGTCAAACTCCAGGTAGGGTTGGGGTGCGCTCTCTGCCGCTCCTGTTGCACCATTTTTCTCTTCCCTGGCCGGTGCGTCAAACGCACCCTGTACTTTCTGCACTTCCTCTCCGCTGGGAATCGCCAGTACGCCCGCCACACGGTCCGCGCAGGCCAGCGCCTTGGTGATAGTGATAATCAGATTGGCCAGCTTTACCAGCTCCACCAGAATCTGAGACATATAGTTGATGATTGCCACCACTTCACCCTGGGTCAGATTGCCCACATTGACCTGAATGGCCCCGATATAAATCAGCGCGATAATCGCCCCGTTGACCACCACATAGGTCAGGGGATTCATGACGGCGCTGATCCTTGCCACCGCTGTCTGCAGATGGGACAGCGTATTGTTCTGTTCCCGGAACCGCTTTTCCTCCACTTCCTCCTGGTGAAAAGCCCGGATCACCCGCACACCGGTAAGGTTCTCCCTGGTGATGCCCAGCACCTTATCCAGGGCGCTCTGCACTTTTTTGTACATGGGCATGGTAATCATCATCACGCCGAACACCACTACCGCCAACAGCGGAATCGCCACCACAAAAATCAGCGCGCTCTTCACATCGATGGTAAACGCCATTATCATGGCGCCAAACACAATGATCGGGGAGCGCAGGAACAGTCTCAGCACCATGTTCACCCCGGACTGCACCTGATTGATATCACTGGTCATACGGGTGATCAGCGTGGAGGTTCCCGCCTTGTCTATATTGGTAAAATTCAATCCCTGAATATGTTCAAACACCGCCTGCCGCAGCTTGGTGGAAAAGCCCACCGCCGCTTTCGCCGCAAAGAACTGCGCCGTCACCGCACTGACAAGCCCCACCACCGCCAGGGCCAGCAGACACAGCCCCATCCTGACAATATGGCCCGTATCCGGGTTGCCGGAGACACCGATGCCCCTGTCAATGATGCTGGCCATGACCAGGGGCACAAACAATTCAAAAAAAGCCTCCAGCAGCTTAAACAGCGGCGCCAGCACGGATTCCTTTTTATAATCTTTCAAATATACAAACAGCTTTTTCATCTCAGGCTTACCTCTTCCCGCCATATTGTAATACAGATTTATACTCATTTAAATATACATGGGCATCTTTTAACATATTACGCTCTAACACTTCCTCTGTCAAGCCCTGCATTCTCTGGCACTATGACTCTTCGGCATATTATCCCCGGTACACGACCGCCTTAATTCCATTCATAAATTCCTGATAATAGCAATATGGTTCCCAGGAAAAGCAGAAAAGCGCAACATAAAAGATTTTTCCACAAATATACTGATATGTATCAAACCCATAAAAAAATGAAATAATTCATCTATACCCCATCTTAGCCTTATCTACCCCTGTCGCATACACATATGCGGTAACCGGGTAATTCTCCATATTCATACAGGCATACACCCATATCCCCTAACATGTTATGCCCCAGTACCTCCTCTGTCAAGCCCGTTCCCAGCAGTTTTCCATACGCCTCCTTGCGGCACCAGAGAGTGTAGAACAGTGTACGCCCCCTCTGGACATCCACGGAAACCAGGCTCTGATACGCGGCAGCTTCTTGTGCAGAAAAAAAACGCTTCACCAGCGAATCCCTGTAGGGACGCATCTGCTGAATATCAATACCCACCGAAGCATCGCTGATGGCCAGCGCCACATAATCCCCTGAGTGGGACAGGTTGTAGTGCCAGGGCACATGCAGGATGTGGGGCTTCCCTCCGGCCTCATAGGCTACCGTCAGGGGCTGTGGGGCGGCAATGTGTTCCGGCAGCTCGGAAAAATCTATGACGCGCCAGGAAATCCCGTTTTCTATTGCTGCCGGCTTTGCGTCCGACTTGTCAAAAGAAGCCGCCCATTCACAGGCTCCATACTGTAACAGGAGCTGCCCGCCCATACACAGCGCCCTTGTGCCGGGAGCGGCACAGCGGGATATCTTTTCCTGCTGCCAGCCCGCCAGCTTTTCCCAGCCCGGCAGGGATGCGGTATTTTTCTCTATTTGGCAGCGGAGTTCTCCCACCGCCAGCAGATATACTTGAATCATACTTACCTCGAACCATCAGCCCCGAGCAGGTGCCAGAGCTTGTCCCTCACAACACCATCAGCAACGTGCCCGCACCGATCAGGACACAGCCGAAGAATGACTTAACCGTAAACCTCTCATGTAAAAATACAAAGGCCAACACCAATGTGATGACCACACTCAATTTGTCGATGGGCACCACCTTGGACGCCTCCCCTAACTGCAGCGCCCTGTAGTAACACAGCCAGGAAGCCCCTGTAGCCAGGCCGGACAGGATCAGAAACAGCCAGCTTCTTTTGCTGATTCCTCCGATCCCTGTGTGAGCGTTGGTCAGAAAGACCATCCCCCAGGACATAAGCAGCACCACCACCGTGCGGATAGCTGTAGCCAGATGTGAATTAACCCCGTCAATACCCATCTTGGCCAATATAGTAGTCAGCGCCGCAAATACCGACGACAATATCGCAAATACCAGCCACATAACCAGTACCCCCATTCTTAAATTCCCGCATCCGGTATTATTTTATTTGGAAGATTTTCCACTCTCCGGCTATTCCATGCAAAATCTCTGAAAAGGCTTGAGGCTTTGATTCTAACAGCCCATGTATGGTGTCCTCCATAATATATAGCTTTTTATATGGTGCGTCAATTTCATTAAAATATTCCTGTGCCAGCTTGTAATTCGCTTGGTAATCGCAATCCCCGTTTATATTGTAATGGGGCGCTTCATATACCGTTCATTATCTTGTTTCCTGCATTTTTCACCGCACTATCCCTCCTTAAAACATCCGTCTTTATTGAAAGATTTCCTCCCGAATCAGAAGATAATCATCCTCATCCATGGCAAAAGTATTGACAAACCCGTGCCTTAGATACATTTCCATAGCAGAAACATTATCCACATGGCACCCGAGCACTATCGGTCTGGGACCGAATTCCCGGTACACCTGCCGGATTACCTCCTCAAGCACATAGGAACCGATTCCCCTGCGGCGATACGCCTTGTCAATTATAAATCCCATGATCCGGTAAAAGGGCCTGCCCGCAATCTGGGGCGGATCCACCTCCCAGGGAATTCCCTCCCCCATCAGAATGATCCCCACACATCGGCCGTCAAACCTGACCAGGTAAGTGTGACCTATATATCCGTGCTCCTCGCCGTACCTTGTCAGTTCTATAATATCTTCCACTGCGTCCACAAAATTCAGGCTGATATCCTCCCTGTCAATGCCCAGAGCCTCTTTCTGGTTTTCTCTGCCAAGCAACTCTAATGTAATCATTTTCCCATACCTCTCCCGTATGTCTCCCATCCTCTATTTCCGCCGACAGTGAACTAAGTGCCGCGCCTGCGCAAGCATTTGGCCCATGCCGGCCTATCTGCCGCATTACGCCTCCGCTTCTGGGATTATTCTTATCGTCTTCTTTTAGGCAGAACGCGAAACAACTCTTCCCTTATGGCTAGGACATTTGCTGTATGGAGTACTCCCACGCCTCATATTTCTTCATAAGTCCTCTGGAAAATACTCTTCTCAATAATATAGATATCATGCAGATCATCCATACGCACAGCCAGATAATCCCCTTCTTTTCCCAGCATGTACTTCTCCTCGTCCCATGCGGTGAACACTTTCACCCGGTGCTCCAGCCGGGCTGCATAGATATGCACCTCGCCGCTGGGAACGCAGGTTTTTGCATAGGGAACCAGTGATACGTTTTTTCCCTCCAGCACGTCCTTGACCACAGGCGCGTACTCTCCCGTGAAAGAATAAGGTATGTCAAGCCTGTCATAGCTGCGCTCAAATTTGACTCTGTCATTGGGATACACTTCGCCCTGAATCCCGATCATTATATATAAATCCCTGCTGATCTGCACATCCAAGTCTCCCTCCAGTGTGCGTATGCATACCTTGGCGCCAGTGGGAAAGATCCGATCAGCCTCCACGAAGCCCAGGGGAATTTTCCTCTTTTTGTATGCCGCCATCCCTGAAATGTCTATGCTGTAGTCCCTGGCATATATAATCTGGATATTGGAAAAATAGCTGTCCATGCGCTGCAGCAGAAAGTCTTCAATGCCTTCGCTCACTTTTTGGCCGGAGGGCTTCCCCTGTTCCCTGCAAAAATCCAGAAATGCTTTTTCCAGCAATTCCATCTGGATAAAGCCGCCGGCTTTTTCCAGATGCCCGCCTCCCGAACCGATGCCTTCCGTGATAAACGCCGCCAGCTCGCTGGCCTTTACCTCCTTCACACAACTTCTGACGGAAATCTTTACGCCAAAGGGCTGCACACTATAAACCAGGCAGGTATCCACGGTGTCCACCTCCAGCATCAGGTCGCTGATCATGCCGAGAATATTAGGGTCGCAGGGCTCCGCCATGGCCACCGCATAGCGGTAATCCTCATGATAGCGGTAATTCATCAGCGCCGCCCCGGCAATCTCCAACTCCCGCAGAGACAGATTCGCATTGCGGAAATGTACGATCATGCTTCTGTCAAACGCGGCGTCATCCCGCAGATCCCTATCCAGCGGATGGGAGATCTCCGTAAAATTGTTTGTATCCGTCAAAAGCCCATAATAGAGAGCCGTGGCCAGCCCTTTATTGTCGTTGATATCTATTCCCTCCAGCCTCAGAAGCTCCCTCACCACAGTGGCACAGGCACCCAGATTGCTTCTGACCTCACTGAGCGTCGGCAATGCGCCGCTGACCTGATGATGATCGATAACGGCAACCGTGTCCGCCTCAAACCTTGTCACGTTTCCCTCGCCGTACTGGCAGTCCACCGTAACCAAAAGCGCCGGCTTTTCCAACGAATCCACATACTCAATGGGAATCTTCAGTTCGGATATCATCAGCGCCAAATTACTCTTTTGAATACGAAAGCGCCCTCCGTAGACAAAACGCACATCTTTTCCCTGCTCTTTCAGATAGGTATACACCCCATAGCCGCTGGCAAGGGCATCCGCGTCCGGATTGTCGTGGCACTGTACCACAATCGAATTATAGATCAAAAGTTCACTTAGTCTCATACTTACCTCTTTCCTGCATATCTGGAGTTTGGCTTGGCCAAACTCCGGCTGGCCTGCGATACTGCGTTAATACGTATTTGGATGTGCAACATCCAAACTTCCCTCTTTCCTGCATATCGCAGGCTTTGCCTGTGATACTGCGTTAATCAGTATTTGGATGAATAGCATCCAAACTTCCCCTCCGCCCACTTCGGCGGGCATTCAAATCAGGATGAAAATGGCGTCTCCTCCTAATCCACATTATACTGGGTCCGCTCAGGCTGAGTGAGCGCCGCATCGCCAAACTGCGCCCTCGCCTCGTCTAAAAGCATGGGCAGCGTCATATAGGGAAAACGGTACACTGTGTCGTAACTCTTACAAAACACCGCCCCCTGCCCCGGCAGATAGGCTAGTCCCTTATCCGCCTGTGCCACCCGCTCATAACTCTCCCCGTCCAAAACAATCAAATCCGCCGTAGTCACCAGACTTATGGTTCCCGATTCCTCATCCTGGACTGCGTCCCTGATTTTATTATACTGCACTGCGGCAATATGGAAAAAACTTTGTTCCCGCAGATCATAGACCCGGAAATAATAGTCGTCCCCCTGCAGCATCATGCGGTTTCCGTCCTCCGAGAACCGGATAAATCTGCTATTTGCACTGGCAAAGGGAATCTCTGTCACGATCTCCCTTCTTTCCACATCGAGGATGCGCAGCCTGCCGTCCACACAGGCAGCTGCCAACAGTCTGCCGTCAGGGTCCAGGGCCAGCGCGCTCTGCGCCTCCGCCCCCCGCACCAGCCAAGAGCCCACCTCTTCAAAAGCTTCCACGCTGCCGGAGGCCAGATCCACCGAACAAAGCCCACTGCCTGATAAATTGCAGTACAGCCTGCTGCCATCCCCCGAAATGATGCCGCAATAGATATAATCCCCCATATCGCCGGCGTACAATTGTTTCCTCTGCCGCAGATCCACCACATAGTACTTTGCCCTGTCATACAAAAGAATCAGAGACCCGTTCCTGTCGCACTCAAAGGATAGATTATCCCCATCTATCCTCATCTGCTCTGCTTCAGCCG
The DNA here is from genome assembly GCA_910585015.1 of uncultured Acetatifactor sp. GTDB lineage: Bacteria > Bacillota > Clostridia > Lachnospirales > Lachnospiraceae > Acetatifactor. Next base: position 116,058 of record CAJUCT010000002.1, on the reverse strand, counting down.
ACTCCACATCATAAAAGGTAATCATGCCTCTTGTGTCGGCATAAAAAAATTGCGTTTCATCCAAAAATCCCGAGGCTGCATGATATTCTTCCTCTTCTCCGAAGGTCCACATACCCGCGGGAAAATCATCCTCCGCCCGGTAAAAGTACACCGATTCCTGTCCTAATTGTTCGGAAATTCTCACCGCGTAATAGGTTTCCTCCGGCGAATATACCACATCCTGCACAGTATTGTCGTAGGACATGACCTCTTTTCTTCCGTAACCTTCATGGTATTTCATCATGGTAAGCACAGGAGACGCATAGGCTCTCACCACCAGCACACCGCTTCTGATGCCCATATCCAATATGCTCTTGCCGGTCTCAATCCCCAGAGTGGTATAATTGACTCCCCTGTTCATATCCACAATATTCACCGTTCCGTTGCTCTCCGCCAAATAACCGTAACAGGAATTTTGAGCCACCATAAAGGCTTTGATTCCGCCAGTGACTTTTGTATGGGCCACCGTCTCCCCCGTGGCGGCATCCCAGGTATACGCGCTCTGATCTATGGAGAAAAGAACCTGATCATAGAGGATTCCCGTATCCTCGTCCCTATACCTCCGGCACCGCAATATAGCGCCGGCAGCGTCCATCCCAAAGGGCTGGTATTCAAATTCCCGCATCCAAATACGCTGGCCGCTCTCACGGTCAATTTTTTCCACAAATCCCGTATCCTCGTCCCCAACAGACATCGCCTGATAGTCGGGCCTTTTAATACTGGCCACAATCAATGCCCCGTCTGCGCTGAAACCGACCTCGGATATATAGGAAGCTTCCACCGCATAGTCCGTCTGTGTTTTTCCGTCAAAATCGTATACCGTAACGCAGCCGCCTGCGTCCTCCCGATTTTGGGATACCGCAAACTTTGATTTGTCGTCGCTAAAAGCGTAGGAACTGCCGTAAGCGCCGCTCTCCTGCCCGTTCTCCATACTTGCCAGCAGTTTTCCCGTGGCAATGTCATGAAAGGCGACCACGCCGTTGGAGATACAGGCGATTACGCCTGCCCCCGCATCCATCTCGCAATATATGGGAGATTCCTGTGTTTTCACCTGCCACTCTTCATCGCCTGCAAAAGTGACGCTTCTTATCTCATTTTTATCGCAGATCAGAATGTGCTCCCCATACACTATACTGCGGATCGGAGAGATCACATAACCACTGTCATCCACCTGCGCAGGAAGTTTTGCCAGGAGTGCCCCATCCTCCACATTCCACACATAGATCGTCCCGCCCTGATCAATGGACAAAATTTTCTCTCCCGTATCGTCAAAAGAAAACGCTTTCACCGGCAGGTCATGCTTAAGGCTCCTGTCCATACCCATAGTGTTTCCTATGTCATAACAGTATAATGCCGCGCTCAGGGCATACTGCGCGCTGGCCACATAGGGCCTGTCCTGCTCCGGCGTGGGAAGCGCCTCTAAAGCCACCAATGCCGCCGTCTGTCTGTCCCCCTCCTCCAGGAGGCTCAAGGCAGTGGATGCCAGATATTTTGACTGATTGACCTGTTTCTGCCTGTAGTTCTCCTGAATCATAGCTGTACTGTAAGCGCTGTAGGCTCCAAATAACACCCCCGCCACAGCCGCCGCGGAGGCTGCAAACATCACTTTCTTCATGCGCCGCTCCCTGTGGCGCTGCCGCAGGTCATCATAACTGCAGTGCAGCAGCGGAGCCGCCAGACGAAGAAGTTCCGTCCTCAGTCTGCGGTTCATCTCCCGCCGGGACGCGCCTCTCACATCCGCCGCCAAAGGTTCCACGGGATTCCCCGCCTCGTCCGCCCGCAGCTTCTCCGGAAAGGATTCCTGGGGCTCTCCCTCCACTAAAATGGCAAGAATGTGCTCCCTGCCATGGAGACTGATGAAAGTGTCTATCTCCTTTTGAACCCAGGCAGACTCCGGCGTTCTGGGCGAGCACACGACAATCAGATACTCCGACTCTTCCAGGGCGGCCTTGATATTGTCCCCCAGATCGCTCCCTATGGGAAGTTCCTCCTGATCGCGGAACACACGCTCTATTTTCCTTTTCCCCGATTTCTGGAATACACCCCTGGGCGCCTTCAAGGTCTCCAGGCCCTTGTGAACCCTTTTGGCTATGTACATATCCGGTTCGGTGTGACGGTAACTGATAAATGCATTATATTTCATTGGATGGGGCTCCTCCGTCCTCGTAAATGTCTGCGCCTAATGATTTGGCAATCTCTCTCAATTTTGTCAGAACTTTTTCTGAGTAATCGTCACAGCCAAATAATTTATTTAAGCTGGAAAAGGAGTTGCCCGCAGTATTCAGCAACTCCTTTTCAAAATATCCTAGAGAATATCCTCCTCCGGCAGTTTTACCGCCAGACAAAGCTCCTCCAACTGTTTTTCATCCACCACATTGGGAGCCTCCGACATCAGGCAGGACGCATCCTTTACCTTGGGGAAGGCAATCACTTCCCGGATGCTCTCCGCTTTCACAAGCAGCATCACAAAGCGGTCCAAGCCGATGGCCAGCCCGGCATGAGGGGGTACGCCATACTTGAAGGCATCCAGCAAAAATCCAAACTGCTCATGGGCTTTCTCGTCGGTAAAGCCCAGCGCGCGGAACATACGCTCCTGCACGTCGCTCTGGAAGATACGCACACTGCCGCCCCCCAGCTCCACGCCGTTTAACACAATATCATAGGCTTTGGCCCGCACACTGCCGGGATCAGACTCCAGTCTCTCCAGATCCTCCTCCATGGGCATGGTAAACGGATGATGCATGGCCACAAAGCGCTCTTCCTCATCACTCCACTCAAACTGGGGAAACTCCGTCACCCACAGGAAATTGAACTTGTCGCTCTCCACCAGTTCCAACTGTCTGGCCACCTCACAGCGCAGCGCGCCCAGCACAGCCCACACAGTCTTTAAACGGTCCGCCGCAAAGAGCAGCAGATCCCCCGGCTCGCCCGCCATGGCTTTTACCAGATTCTCCAACTCCTCCTGGTTCATAAACTTGGCAAAGGAGGATTTGTAGCTGCCGTCCGGCATCACGGACAGATAGGCCAGTCCCTTGGCCCCATAGCCCTTGGCAAACTCCACCAGCGCGTCAATCTTCTTGCGGGGCATCTCCGCCTGCCCTTTTACATTGATGCCCCGGACGCTGCCGCCGGTCTCCAAGGCCCCGGTGAACACGCCAAAGCCACAGTCCTTTACGATCTCCGACACATCCGTAAGTTCCATGCCAAAGCGGGTGTCCGGCTTGTCCGATCCGTAACGGTTCATGGCCTCATCCCAGGTCATCCTCTGGATGGGCAGCTGCACATTAAGACCGATGGCCTCCCTGCACACCTCCGCCACCATGCGCTCCGTGGCATCGATCACATCGTCCACATCCACAAAGGACATCTCCAGATCCACCTGAGTAAACTCCGGCTGTCTGTCGGCTCGCAGATCCTCGTCCCTGAAACACTTGGCAATCTGAAAATACCGGTCATACCCGGAACACATTAACAACTGCTTGAAAATCTGGGGAGACTGGGGCAGCGCGTAAAAAGTTCCCGGATGTACACGGCTGGGCACCAGATAATCCCTGGCTCCCTCCGGCGTGGATTTATTCAAAATAGGCGTCTCGATCTCCAGAAAACCTTCCCGGGAGAGAAATGCCCGGATAGTGGTGGCAATCTTGCTGCGCAGCATCAGATTGCGCTGCAAGTCAGGCCTGCGCAGATCCAGATAACGGTATTTCAAACGCAGTTCCTCTTTGGTCTTAGAATCCGCCTCGATGGGGAACGGCGGTGTCTCCGCCTCCGCCAGAATCCGTACCTGGACAGCCCGGATCTCAATCTCGCCGGTAGCCAGATTCTCATTTACCGCGCCGCTGCGCTTCTCCACTCTGCCCACCACGGCGATCACAAACTCACTGCGCAGCTTCTCCGCCTTGGCAAAATGCTCCGCCCCGCAGTCGCTCTCTTCAAATATAATCTGCAAAATACCGGCCCGGTCCCGCAAATCCACAAAGATAATGCCGCCCTTATTCCTCTGCTTCTGCACCCAGCCCATGACGGTGACTTCCTCACCCACATTGGCAAGGCTCAGTTCTCCACATCTGTAGGATCTTCTCAGTCCTTTCATTGACTCTGCCATCATTCATCCCTCAATTTCCGCCCCGCAGGGCTTGTTATGTTAATGCTTAGTTCTTCAGTGCCTCTCTGTAAAACTCCACGAACTCCTGATAGCCCTCCGCCGTCAGCTGCTCTTTCTGGAATTTCTTGTTCTTGTTCATGCGGGCCACCAGCACCTGACTTCCGTCCTGCCGGGCCGCCTGGGCCTTGGCTATGATTTCGCACAGAGCCTGTCCGCCCACGCCCTTTTCAATCAGGTAGGCCACTTTCTTCGGCGGCTGGGGCACCTGGAATCCGTTTTCCATCAGCAACAGGATAATCCGCTCAAACCCGATGGAAAAACCGCAGGCAGGAACGTTCTGCCCCGTGAATTTGCCCACCATTTTGTCATATCTGCCGCCTCCGCCGCAGGCCGCTCCAAACTGGGGCATGGAAATCTCAAAAATCGTCCCTGTATAATAGGACATTCCCCGCACCAGCGTAGCGTCAAACACCATCTTAAAATCCGCCGCTTTGGTGGCGCTGACACTGTCAATAATCTCCTGCAGCCCCTCCGCCACCGCCGGTTCAAGCACCCCCTGCAGGGTCCGGGCCAGGTAGGATACGCCGTTTTCCTGTTGTCCCAGTTCCTGATACAGCGCCAGATACTTGTCCACACAGGACTTTTCAAAGCCCTTCTCCAGCAGTTCCGCCTCCACGCCCTCAAGGCCGATTTTGTCCATCTTGTCCAGCGTGATAAACACACTGTCATAAGCATCCTCCGCAAAGCCGCTGTAAGCCGCCATGGCCTTCAGAATCTGCCTGTCATTGATACGGATTTCAAAGCCCTCAAAACCCAGCTTTCCCAGAGTAGTGGTAGTTGCCAGAATCAATTCAATCTCCGCCAGGTTGCTGGCCTCCCCCAAAATATCGATGTCGCACTGCGTAAACTGACGGTAACGCCCTTTCTGGGGCTTGTCTGCCCGCCACACGCTGCCTATCTGCAAAGCCTTAAAAGGGGAAGGCAAATTGGCGGAATTGTTGGAGTAGTACCGCACCAGCGGCACCGTCAGGTCATAACGCATACCGAAATCCACCACATCCTCCTCCGTGAGAGCCTGGGCTACGTTCAGCTTCTCTCCTCGTTTTAACACCTTGAAGATAAGCTTTTCATTGTCGCCGCCCTGCTTGCTGGTCAGGTTGGAAATGCTCTCCATACAGGGCGTCTCAATGGCCGTAAAACCAAACTTACGGTAGGTGTCCTTGATCACGCTCTGCACATAATCCCGAATCTGCATCTCCTCCGGTAAAATATCTTTCATGCCGTGTACCGGCTTCTTATTCAATGCCATATCTCTCCTCCGTCCATCGTTTCATTTTCACAAAATCCCTCTCAGTGCTATCCGTTAAAGCTTACATTTCTTACTTGTTAAGAAAGAAGAAATCCCATACCTCATTGACAAGTTTGATACAACAAGTCAACACCTGTTTTTATAGTTTCTGTGATAGTCTGTTGATGTTTTTCAGAGTATTCCTTTAAAGTATGATATTCTGCTTCAGACATCCTTATTGTTACAATACGTTCTTTTACAACATCCAATTTGGGACGTCCTTTTTTGCTCATAGGTACACTCCTCTCCACATCCAGCTTCCATTATATTTTTCGTAATACAATATGTCAAGCATTTTTCAATCTAAATGCTTTGGCAATAGTTGAGGTGTCTGGAAAACCCGCCCTTACTCTGTTCATAACCGAATTTTCAATCCATCATACGCAAAATGTATCAGGTTCAATTCCCTCTCCAAATCTCTGTAATCATCATATGATTTTCCCCAGTCTTCCTCTAAATGTGTAATAAAAACTTCCTTGAAACCATACTGTTTCCGTATGGTTTCAATTTCATCTAAAGTAAACAGTTCTTTGCGCAGTGGGTTATCTTCGTTTAACACAAAGCCATCTTTTAATATATCTCCGACAATGGTATTGCCAATAATCAAAACATCTGCACCTTGAAATTTCTCTGACTTTGGAAAAGGCTTTACATCACATGGTGCATAAATGACCTTTTTGCTGTCGGAAGAAATAATAAATATTGCCACATGCTCCTGTACGTCTACCGGAACTAACTCTATCACAATATCACCTTTTTTGAAAGCATGAATTTCTTTTGTTTTTACTAGACCCTTGGCTTCATAATATTCAATGATTGAGCCATACTTTGTGCCTTGCTTTTTAATATCTTCGAGGATGGCAGGCAAAGAAGCAACTTCTATCGGATTATCGGGTTTCTTTCCCAGTGAATTGGCAAGCCAGTCCATTTTCAATTGCTCAACCACACGCATTCCCATTGTGTGATCGGGATCGCAATGGCTGTATAAAATATGTTCGACTTTTTGTATGCCGGAATTGTTCAAAGAAGCATTGATATCTTCCGGCGTATCAATCAATAGATTTACATCTTCAACAAACAGACTGCACCCCGTTCTTGCATAAGGAAATCCTTTCTGCCGCGCTTCTGTACATACACGACAGTTACAACATGCCCTTGGCGTACTGACACAGCCGCCGGAACCAAGTATGATCACATTCATGTTATGTCTGCCCCCTTCTTTTCATAAAATGTTAATGTGAGTCTTTCGTTAATGGCCTTTGTTTTTCCCGTCTGGCGATACCCCATTTTTTCATACAAATGACAGTTTTTAGACTCCTGCAAAATTGTGTCCAGTTCCCAATTTTCGTTCCCATGCCTTTCTTCACACAGCCGGATTGCTTTCTGTGCAATGCCTTTCCCTTGAAATTCCGGCAATATAAATATTGGGGAAATTCTTTTGTTTTTTCCATTTTCCTTTTTGTCTATAATACGGATAGCTCCTATTTTCTTCTGTCCGATACAGATAAAATAGTAAAATGTAAAGTCCTGTTTCAAGCGTACTTCTACTTTTTCCATGTTTTCATTTGCAGGGCTGGTATCAAAATCCTGATATTTCTCCAATAATTCTTTGAAAGCTTCAACCTGCATAGCGTGTAGTTCTTTTGCGTCGTCAATATTTGCCCTTAATAATCTTACTTCCATATACAGCCTCGTATTAAATTATATCAATGCTTTTAAGTTGATGTATATTTTTATTTCTATAAACCAAATCATCCCTTTCGTCGATATTCATTGGCCTAATTGTCATTATCACCATTCCTCCTAACTAATCTTTCTGAATTTCTCCAATCGGTAATGCTGCTCATCATCCAGCTCTTTTATTCCATTTTTATATTCATATCCCCTTTTCCGATAAAATTCTACCGCAGTAATAGATGCGGGAATTTCTATTCTTTCTGCTCTTAAGAATAATTTATCGGATTCAAGGGTATCAATGATATAGCTGCCAATCCCCTGCCCATGAAATTCTGGAAGCACAAAAATGGTAAGCAATATACTTTCCGTAAGGCTTCCCCAAAAACTTGATATAGAACCAACACCCACAATTTTATTTTCATTCCAAAACACATACACATGTGCGTATTCTGCCACACCTTTGAACCAAGTCACATCATGCGTGGCAGAGAGTGCCGCCATAGCCTTCTCCCCATAATCTTTCACATTGACTTCCAAAAAATTTCTATGAATCAGCCTGACAATTTCTTCCGTATCTTTTTCACCATAAGGCTTAATAATAACCTCTGTTCCATTTGATAATATCATAAAAAAACTCCTTTCCAAACAAAAAAGCACCAAACATACAATATGTCCAGTGCATTTCTAAAACCATCGGCTATTACAAGCATTCTATCATAATTACAACTTACACCTACCGATTTATATGCACAGACATATCAGACCTACCTGCGTAACTGTGCATCTAATCGAAACACAATTACTTTTAAGTACGTCTGTAATACATGTACATATGATTCATTGTAAAATGTAAGTTCCGCATTCCCATGTTCTCCTAAACTTTTTTAAAAGCCTACCATAATTCTATTTGTATGTCAAGAAATATTTTTAGAAGAGAACGGCAAAAGTGACAGAGAGGATAGTATCTTTCCCCTCTGCCCATATTTTTTGAAGACTGCCTCTTTTGCCTGTTTGTGATTTGTTCATCTGTTTATACCTGCAGGTTAAGCAGAAGACCGGTATTATCCTGGTGTACCTCCTTCCAATGCTCCACATAGGCGTGAGCCTTCTCCATGACGGGATTCTGGCCGTTATCATTGGCAAAAGTGTAATCATAAAGGTATTTGTCCTGAAGCCCAAAAAATTTGTTGGACTTTTGTTGGACTTTTGGAAATCATGATGTACCTAAAGTCCACACAATACCCAACATTTTTTCTGAATTTTGAATTTCAGTCCGTGAATAATACACGTTTTCTTTCTATCATTTCCCCGATTCTCTCGATATACTGGGCAACTTCCTTCACATTCTCGCACCGCTCGATGCGTCCGTCAGGGTACACTCTTTTGGTAATCGCCCCGGCTCCTAACGCCACGACGGTCTGCACTTCCTCCATAATCAGAATATTGTACAAACCGAATTTGCCTTCTCTGGCATAGCCCACATTCTCGAAATTCCCTGACATGTTCTTCTGCCGATAGAGGTAATAGGGGTGCATGTCCAAGGCCCTAGCCCCCGCCTCCGCAATCGCCATGGTCTCGTCCGTGTTGCGCAGTGTCTCTATGCCATGCTCCTGAATCCACTGGTTTAGTCGGGAGGCCCGCTTAATGGCCAGGGAATGCACCGTCAGACTGTCCGGAGCCAGGCTGATCACCTGGTCTATAGTGCGCTGCACATCATCTTCTGTCTCCCCCGGCAGTCCCAGAATTAGATCCATATTGATGTTGTCAAAGCCCACTTCTCTGGCCAGCCGGTAAGCCTCCAGTACCTGCGCGACAGTGGCCCCCCGTCCGATGATGTCCAGCGTCTCCTGCTTCATGGTCTGGGGATTCACGGAGATCCGGCCCACCCCATGGCGGCGCAGTACCTCCAGCTTCTCCCGGGTGATGCTGTCCGCCCGGCCTGCCTCCACCGTAAACTCCTGCACTGTGGAGAAATCAAACAGAGTTTTCAAATTACAGAGCAGTCGATCCAGCTGTTCCGGCTCCAGTGTGGTGGGGGTTCCGCCCCCGATGTAGACGGTATCCAGAACCTTGTCCCCATATTGTCGGGACACAAACTCCATCTCCCGGATCACACAGTCTATGTACTGATCCACCCGCTGCCGATGGGCTGCTATGGGATAGGAAGTAAAGGAACAGTACAGACAGGTGCTGGGGCAGAAAGGAATCCCAATGTACAGGCTGTACCCTCCCTGGTAATGAATCCCTGACAAAAGCTCCCTCTCCCGGCGGGCAATGTCAATGCTCAACTCACATTTTTCCTGGTTTACATAGTGGGTGTTCCTCAGTTCCTCTATGATCTCCTGATCCTGCTTTCCCTCCTCCAGCATGGCATAGGCCAGCTTGGTGGGGCGGATGCCCGTGAGATTTCCCCAGGGCAGTTCCCTGCCTGTGCTCTCCACCAGACAGCGATAAAAAAAGCGTTTAAAGCAATCCTTAAAGCCCCCTTCTTCCTCACAGCGCCACTCCACTACTCTTTCCGCCAGCCACATTCTGACTGTGGGTTCCTCGACCTGGACACTCCACTCCCTCTCACCCTCACGGATCTCCTGCTCCCGGCTGGCAGGCGTAATGATCCGCAGAGGTTCCTCCGGGTAAAAGGATTTCAGCAGCGCCTGGATATCATATTCAAAATTTTCCCGGTTCAGCCTGACTGCCAGCATCTGTCTCTCCTTATTTGATGATCACTTTCTTACTTCCCTCTACATGCGTATCGCAGGTTTCACCTGTGATATTGCATTGATACGTATTTGGATGTGTAACATCCAAACTTACCTCTACATGCATATCGCTGGCTTCGCCTGCGATATTGCACCAATCAGTATTTGGAAGTTTTACTTCCAAACTTACCTCTTTCCTGCATATCGCTGGCTCAGTCTGCGATACTGCGTTAATGCGTATTTGGATGTGTGACAACCTCCATAGCATGGCTCACGCCCATGATCTTGCAATAACCGGTATCCGGATAACTTCCCCTGACATGCATGCCACACATCACGCCGTAAAGGGATTGTACTGCATCTCATGTTCAATGGTGGTGCTGTCTCCGTGTCCCGGATAAACCTTGGTCTCCCCGGGCAACACATAGAGTTTTTCCTTGATAGAGCGCACAATGCTGCTCATGCTGCCGGTGGGAAAATCCGTCCTGCCCACGGACTCCGCAAACAGAGTATCCCCGCTGACCAGAAATCCCGCCTCAGGGAAATAGTAACAGCAGCTGCCGATGGTATGCCCCGGGGTAGCGATAACCTGGAAATGTATGCCCGCCAGCGTCATCTCCTGCCTGTCTTTCAAATACTCGTCCGGCGTCACCGTGTAGGGCCTGCCTGTCATATCAGACACATTGTTGTGGGAATCCTCGCACACCTTTTTCTCCGCGTCCAGGGCGTAGAGTTTCACTCCCGCGCTCTCCCGCAGTTCCCCGGTGCCCCAGATATGATCAAAATGCCCGTGGGTCAGCAGAATCGCCTCCACCCTGATACCGTTGCGCAGCAGGGCCTCATAAATCTTTCTCCCCTGATCCGCCGGATCCACCACGATTGCCCGCTTTTTATCTTCCTGATAAATGAAATAACAATTGGTCTGGTAAGAACCCAGCACCATTCTTCCGATCTTTGTCTCAGCCATCAGCCTGTCGTCCTTTCTATGTCGATGACACTCTCTATATTGCGGATCCTGTCTATGACCCGGTTCAGTTCCTCCCTGCCGGAGATCTCAAAGGAGGTCTGCAAAGTGGCCTGCCCCTGCTTGTTGGTCTTGGTGTTCATGGACAGAATGTCGATATTTTTCTCCGTCAACGCCTTGGAGATATCTGCCAGCAGGCCGTTGCGATTGTTGGCAAAAATACGGATCTCGGCCATGTACTTGCCATCCTGGGCTCCGTCCCCGTCGCCTGTCTGCCACTCCGCGTCAATGAGCCTGGCCCGCTCCAACTCCGGCAGGCTCAGCATATTCACGCAGTCCGTGCGGTGGATGGAAATCCCACGGCCCCTGGTCACAAAGCCCACGATCTCATCCCCCGGCACAGGGGAACAGCACTTTGAAAAACGCACCGACAAATCGGCAATCCCCTTTACCACAATGCCGCTCTTGGAGCGTCCGCTGCTGGGACGCATCATCATGGTGCCGCTCTCCATGATAGTCTGCAGTACCTCCTCGTTGGACATCTCCTTCTTGTGGTCCCTGTCGTAGAGTTCCTGCATTTTGTTGATGATCTGGCCCTCTTTCAGGGCGCCGTGACCGATGGCAGCCAGCACGGAATCCCAATCATGGAAGCCATATTTGCGCATAATGGCCTCCATATAGACATTCTTCACCAGATCGGGCATGTTGATGCCCTTGGACTTGCAGTAGCCCGCCAGCAGTTCCTTACCCTTGATAATATTGTCTTCTTTTAGTTCGTTCTTGAACCACTGGTTGATTTTATTCTTGGCCTGGGTGCTCTTGACCACGTTCAGCCAGTCCCGGCTGGGCCCCTTGGAATTTTGGGAGGTTATAATCTCAATCCGGTCCCCGTTCTTGATCTCATAGTCAATGGTCACCAACTTGCCATTGACCCTGGCTCCCACCATTTTATTTCCCACCGCAGAATGGATATTGTAGGCAAAATCTATGGGGGTGGAACCGGCAGGCAGGTTCTTGACCTCTCCGGTGGGCGTGAAACAGTACACATTGTCGGAGAACAGATCCAGGTCATTCTTCAACAGATTCATGAACTCCCGGTTGTCCGACATATCGCGCTGCCATTCCAAAATCTGCCGCAGCCATACCAGCTTTTCTTCCTCCCGGCCCTCCACCTTCTTGCCGTCCGATGCCTCCTTGTATTTCCAGTGGGCCGCAATGCCATACTCCGCCGCCTTGTGCATCTCAAAGGTGCGGATCTGGATCTCAAAAGGCTGTCCGTTGCTGCCAATCAAGGTGGTGTGCAGGGACTGGTACATGTTGGCCTTGGGCATGGCGATATAATCCTTGAACCGCCCGGGAATGGGTTTATATTTCTCATGGATCACGCCCAGGGCCGCATAGCAGTCCTTCACCGACTCCACAATAATCCGCACGGCGAACAGATCGTAGATCTGGTCCAGCGTTTTGTTCTGATTCTTCATCTTCTTATAGATGCTGAAAAAATGTTTGACGCGGCCATCCACCTGGGCCCGGATGCCCTGGGCCTTAATATACTCCCCGACCTCATCCACAATGCTCTGAATATATTTCTCGCGAACGCTCTTGCGCACGGCGATTTTATCCACCAGATCGTAATATACCTCCGGCTCCAGATATTTCATGGACAGATCATCCAACTCAATCTTGATTTTGGAAATACCCAGCCTCTGGGCGATGGGGGAATAGATCTCCCTGGTTTCCCGAGCAATGCGGATCTGGCTCTCCGGCTTCTGATATCTCAGTGTGCGCATGTTGTGCAGACGATCCGCCAGCTTGATCATGATAACCCGGATATCCTTGGCCATGGCCAGAAACATCTTCCGCAGGTTCTCCGCCTGCATTTCCAGCTTGGTGTCCGTGGGGTCGTCCGTACCTGACAGCGGAATCTTCTCCAGTTTGGTCACGCCGTCCACCAAAAGAGCCACGTCCTCCCCAAACTCCCGAACCAGATCCTCCTCCGTCATGATGGTGTCCTCCACCACGTCGTGGAGAATGCCCGCAACAATGGTCTCCTTATCCAACTCCAGATCCGCCAGGATGATAGCCACGTTCAGCGGGTGAATGATATACGGTTCACCGGACTTGCGCAGCTGGTCCTTGTGGGCCTGGCTGGCTACTCGATACGCCTTCTCAATCATGGAAATATCATCGCTGGGATGGTATTTTTTGACGCAGGAAATCAGATCCTGATACAGTTGTTCAGGAGATGCAAATTCTGTTATTTCGCCCACTCTGGCATCGTCAAATATCACATCTTTTTCTTCTTTCATAACGCCTGTTTACCTTTCTGTAACCCCTGTCCCTGCAGGCACCCCCGATACCTGCAGGAATATGTACTATCCCCTTGCATATCCTGACTTCAACCTGTGCAGCAGCGGCTTCCTCCCGGCTTCGTAACGCAAAGTTAATTGCCGGGATAGATAATAGCGGCCTCCAGCCTGTAATCCTTGATGCGCTCACGACCTTTCAGACCGGCCAGTTCCATCAGAACCACCACGCCTACCACTTCCCCGCCCAGGCTCTCAATCAGCTTGATCATGGCTTCCGTGGTGCCGCCGGTGGCGATCAGGTCATCCACCACCAGAACCTTCTGTCCGGGCTTGATGCTGTCCTTATGCATCTCGATGGTAGCCTGGCCATATTCCAGATCATAACTCCTCTCCACCGTCTCGCAGGGCAGCTTTCCCTTTTTGCGGATCAATACAAAAGGCTTGTGGGTGTTGTAGGCAATGGGTGTACCGAAAATAAATCCTCTGGACTCCGGCCCCGCCACCACATCAAACTCCAGATCCTTTACCTTCTCCTGCATGGTGTCAATAGCCAGATGCAGCCCGTCCGCATCCTGCAGCACACTGGTCACATCCCTGAAAATAATACCCTTCTCCGGAAAATCCGGAATACTTCTCACATACTCTTCCAATGCTTTCATCTTTGTACCCTCCGTTTTGTTTCGCATATACCCAGCCAGCGCATATGCTTTAATTCCGCATTTGCCCTTCCGACAAAAAGCGTCCTTATCAACAATTTGTTCCTATTATAGTATTATTTGTGCGGAAAGTCAAAATATTCTTTCATATTCGCTCTTCCAAATACATTTTATGTAGCGGCAGGGGATTCTGTTTCCCTTTTTTGACCGGATTTTATCTATAGATTGTGCTTCTCCCGCCTTCAAAGCCGAAAGCTCCGGCAGCAGAAAGGTGGCGTCGGGATAACGAAGCTGGGGATCCGGCTGCAGGCACCGGCCAAGCAGCTGTTGCAATGTCCTCCGAATCCCGCAATGTCTGCTGCAATATTCCATGGTGTCATAAGGCGGTTTCCCCGGGTCCTGGCCGGTCAACAGATAAGCCAGCAATTTTCCCAGCCCATATACATCGCAGGCCGGTGTGATTTTTGCACCCTCCCAGAACTGTTCCGGCGCGCTGTACCCATAGGTTCCCGCCCGGCAGAACTTCTCCTGAGAGGCTTCCGCGCAGATCGCCGCTCCCAGATCCACCAGTTTTGCCCTGCCCTCAGGGGTGATTATCACATTGGCCGCTTTCAGATCCCGGTATATATAGGGCGGTTGACTGCTGTGCAGATAAGCTATACCTGCCGCCACGTCCAGAACGATCCCGGCGGCCATCCCCTCAGGCATACCCGCCGGATACTGTTCCATCAGTCGCCGCAGGGTTATGCCCGGAACATACTCCATAACCAGATAGGCCCCTGCCGCCTCCCTTCCCTCCGCAATCCACCTGGGAAAACAGGAATGCCTCAACTGTTTCAGCACAGCCCCCTCCGCAGTCAGCTTATATGTATGTGTACTGCACTTTAAGGCGTACTCTTTTCCTCCATCCGGCTCTCTCACGCGATACACCTGCGCAGTGGCGCCCGCCCCCAGTTCCTCCAGAAGCTGATAGCCCCCTATACTGTCTTTTTCCTTATATTTTGTTATATTCATGTAACCTCCTTGCTCATCTGCCAAAAGGCATCTTTATAACACATGCAGATAAATTCCGCCCACAGCCCCGGTGCTGCCCCGGCTCCGGCCCTCCTGGAATAGTTCCTTGAGCCGCCTGCCGATACGCTCCTCCTGCCATCTCCCTTCACCGTGCAGAATCTGGCAGACCTCCGGAGGATCCAGACTTTCCGTGAACTGCGGCGTATGGAGCAACAGGCCCACGCCTTTCTGTATCCTGCCGGACAGAGGAACCTCCAGTTCTCTCAGTTGGGGGCGGTTATAGCGATAATTGACCAGCTGTACCTTCATATCCCCCTCTCCAAACAGATAGAAACTGCTTCCGATCAGTAACAGACCTGCATAATTTATTCCGTCCTGCTGTAAATTCTCCTCCAGACCCAGCAGATCCTTTCTGATACTATACAGTTCCTGGTCCAACATTTCCCGGGGAGTTGGCAGCCGCCTGCCCCCACAGGCGGGCAGACAACTCTTATGAAACCATTCCACCAACCGCTCCGTCATGCGTCCTCCTGGTTCCTCTTTCATACTTTCGCAAACGCAGAACAGGCATATCTCCCTGCCCTGTAACCCTACTTGCAGTTTTACCTGCTGGACCGCCAGGGACACCGGATTCCTGCCGCCGTCTGTCCCCTTTTCCCATATGTAATTTGATACAATACTCATTCCGTGATCCTTTCTATTATAAGTTCCGCATATTCCCTCCGGGTACACGCACCGTGAACAATATATGGCCACTTCGGTGTCCATATATTGCTCAGTGTATCCTCCGGGCATATGCTGTTTTAAGTTCCGCATATCCCTTCCGGGTATACGCTTTTTTAAGTTCCGCATATCCCTTGCGGGTTTACTCATGGTGATTATCTGTGAAATGCCGGGAGAATCCCCAAAAACATATCCTCAACGAAGATGTGTCTCCTGCCGGACAGAGGGCTCTCGCCCCATTCCTGTGCCGGCAGGAAAACTACAGAAAATTATCCGAAAATATTGCGCAAATCATTGAAAAATACGATTACCATCAGTATCATAAAGAACACCAGGCCGATAAAGTGCACCATACCCTCTTTCTCCGGCGGTATGGGTTTGCGACGGATCACCTCCACCAGTAAAAATACCAGTCTGCCGCCGTCCAGCGCCGGGATGGGCAAAAGGTTCAGTATCCCCAGATTGATGGTCAGCAGTAAGGTTATATAGCCCATATTCAGCGCCACCGTCTCCCATCCGTATTGCTTTGCCTCCGTATAGGTCTTGCCCACCACATTGACGGCAATGCCCACCGGGCCTGCAACTTCCTCCCTTTTCACCTGTCCCCGAATCATCAGTCCCAGACTCTGCCAGGTGGAACGGACACAGTAGCGAATCTCATACCAAGCATACTTCAGCACGTCAAGCCCCTCTGCTTTAAGCGCCTCCCCCAAGTAGATCCCCATATTATAACTGCCGGTGGCCTCGTTCAGCGTCGGTGTCATTGTGACCGTATACCGCTGTCCGTCCCGCTCATACTCCAGCGTAAACTCCTTGCCATTGTTGACACGGTTAAACAGAAGCACCTCGTCCCTCAGATATACCCTCTCCCCGTTCAGAGCGATGATCCGATCCCCCGCCTGGAGCCCCGCTTGCTGGGCAACTCCGCCATCTGCCACGTCGGACAACACAGGCACATAGAATACCATCACCCCCGCCAGAATCACGGCGATAATTCCCCCCAGGATAAAATTAAATATAGGGCCTGCCAGCACCGTGGAAATCCTGGCCCACACCTTCGCATGGAGAAATGACCCTTCTGTGTTCTCCCCCTCCTGGGTATTCAGACCGTCCTCCCCCTCAAACATGCAGGCGCCTCCCAAAGGCAGCAGCTTGACGGAGTACTTGGTCTCCTTCTTTTTCCAAGAAAAAAGAGTGGGGCCCATGCCGATGGCAAACTCCACCACATGAATGCCGTTGGCCTTGGCAATCAGATAATGTCCAAACTCATGGGAAATTACCACCACTCCAAAGATTAAGATAAATAGAATAAAAGTCATCAACGTTGTCATATCCCTTTTCTCATACCTGTCTGTCTATATAGTCGTACACGCTCTGTTCCGCCTCCAGGATCTCCTCCACGCCCGGATGCTCCGCCACTGTATGGTGTTCCATACACCGCTGTATCAACTCCGGGATCTGCAGATAGCCGATCCTGTGTTCCAAAAACAGCGCCACTGCCCTCTCATTGGCGGCATTATATACCGTGGGCAGGCTGCCGCCCTGCTCCAGAGCCCGATAAGCCAGCTTTAACCCATAAAAAGTCTCCATATCCGGCTCCTCAAAGGTCACACTGCCAAGCTTGAAGAAATCCACCCGGTTATCCCGCATTGCCCTTCTGTCCGGATAGAACAGGGCATACTGGATGGGCAGCTTCATGTCCGGCATCCCCAACTGGGCAATCACTGCTCCATCAATATATTCCACCATAGAGTGAATGATGCTCTGCGGATGTACCACCACCTGGATCCGGGAAGGCTCCACCCCAAAAAGCCATTTGGCTTCCATAACCTCCAATCCCTTGTTGACCAGAGTGGAGGAGTCAATGGTAATCTTCCGCCCCATAGCCCAATTGGGGTGCTTTAAGGCATCCTCCACCTGCACCCCGGCCAGCCGCTCCCTGCTATACCCCCGGAAGGGACCGCCTGAAGCGGTCAGCAGGATTCTGCTGACTCTCCCCGCCGGTTCCCCGTTCAGGGACTGGAATATCGCGCTGTGCTCGCTGTCCACAGGCAGAATGGACACTCCCCGCTCCCTGGCCAGAGGCATGATGATATGTCCTGCGCATACCAGAGTCTCCTTGTTGGCCAGGGCAATGTCCTTCCCCGCCTTGATAGCCTCTATGGTGGGCTTGATACCAATCATACCCACTATCGCCGTAACTAATACCTGGACCTGGGGCATAACCGCAATTTCCAGCAGCCCCGCCATCCCCTGTAACACCTGCACCCGGCAATCCGCCACACGGACCCGAAGCTGCGCCGCAGCCTCCGCCGACCACATCACCGCTATTCGGGGTTGAAACTCTCTAATCTGCGCTTCCATCAGCGCCACATTGCTGCCCGCCGCCAGGGCTTCCACCTCGAGTTCTTCCCGATTGCTTCTCACTATCTCCAGAGTCTGGGTTCCGATGGAACCGGTGGAACCCAGTATTGCAATTTTTTTCATTAAAAAGACTTCTCCTCTTTCTCCATATGTTCTCAAGGACAACACTGCGTCACATACTGCCTGTTATCCCGCCGCATGTATCAGCAGTACCGACAGGAAGTAAATCATAGGCGCCGTCACAATCATGCTGTCAAATCGGTCCATAATACCGCCGTGCCCCGGCAGGAGCTTGCCGTAATCCTTGATATCATGATTTCTCTTGATGGCAGAGGCCGCCAGATCCCCCACCATGGACATCAAGGCTCCCACCGCACTGATAAACACAATGACCCACAGCACCTGCTGCTCGGAGACCACCGGTTCCACAACAAAGTATGCATAGAGCCCGCCAATCAGTGCCGCCCCGGCCACGCCGCCAATGCAGCCCTCCAGAGATTTGTGGGGACTTAGAACAGGAAAAACCTTCTTACTTCCAATCAGTTTACCTACACAGTAGGCGCAGGTGTCACAGCCCCAGGCGCTGATCAGGATCAGCCACACCAAATAAATCCCCAACTGACTCATCCGGGTCATATACATGAAAGAGAGCATCACCGGTGCGTACAGAAACGAGAAAATAGCCGTCACCACCTGCTCCGCCCGATATTTAGGAAACAGGATCACATACAGGAACATCTCTGCCATGAACATCAGCACAATACACATCAACAGCAGTGTGGTATTCTGCCAGATGTACATGACCACATAATAAAGCACAATACTCCCAAACCCCACCACCTCCAGGCCGTTAAAGCCCTTCGCCGCCGTGTTTACCTTCTGTGCCTTCGTCAGTTCCCTGTACCCTGCCAGGGATATGAGCAACAGTATCCCCGCCAGATAAGGGCCTCCCAGCCACATGGTAGCCAGCGCTATGATCACCATGACGACTCCACTGATTAATCTGGTCCAAAACATTAGACTTCCTCCTCGGAGATTTTGCCGTATCTCCTGTCTCTTTGATTATATGCCTCCACAGCCTTGACCAATTCTTTCTTGTCAAAGTCCGGCCAGGCCACCGGCGTGAAATAGAACTCTGTGTATGCCAGCTGCCAAAGCAAAAAATTGGAAATCCGCTGCTCATTACAGGTACGGATCAACAGATCCGGCTCCGGGATACCGTGGGTGTCCAGATAGTCGCTCAGCAGCTGTTCGCTGATTTCCTGAGGAGCCAACGCTCCTCTCCGGATATCCAGGCCCATCTGCCGCACGGCCCGGACAATCTCATCCCGCCCGCCGTAGTTGATGGCAATCTGAAAATGCAGGCCGTCATTATTCTTAGTGGCATCCTCCAATTCCTGAATGCGAACCCGAATGTCCTGATCCAGACGGGACTTTTCCCCCAGCACCCGGACACACATGCGGTTCTTCTCCGCTGTCTTTAGGCAGGTCTTCATATAATTGCGCAGCAGCTTCATCAGGGCGTCCACCTCGTCCTTGGGACGGTTCCAATTCTCCGTAGAAAAAGCATACACCGTCAGGTATTGGATCCCCATGCGATAAGCTTCCTCGCAGATGACTTCCACGTTTTTGGCGCCCTCCACATGGCCCATATTCCGAGGCAGGCCCTTGGCCTTTGCCCAGCGCCCGTTCCCATCCAAAATAATCGCCACATGCTGCGGTATCTTCAACTCCTGTCCACTATTCCCAGCCATACTCCCTCCAATCCGTCACGCTTCCTTTGTGCCTGCGATCTCCTTTAATACGTATTTGGATGACACATCCAAACTTTCCTCTACATGCATATCACAGGTTTCACCTGTGATATGGCACCAATCGGTATTTGGAACGATAGTTCCAAACTTTCCTGTCAGCCGCCGCTGACAGCATCGCTATGCTTTCATGTATTTCCTGTAAATGCATGGAAAGGGAGCAATCCCCATCCCACCGGATGTTGACTGTCCCTCCCCACTATCCATTGTACATTCATTACCCTGATTATACGGTCATGATCTCCTTGGACTTCACCTCCATCAGAGCATCAATGTCCTTGATATACTTATCCGTCAGCTTCTGCAGACTATCCTCCAACTGCTTGATCTCATCCTCGGAGACTTCGGACTTGCCCAACTTCTTGAGAAAATCATTGCCGTCCCTGCGGATATTGCGGACCGCAACTTTTCCGTCCTCCGCCTTCTTCTTTACTTCCTTCACCAGATCTTTTCTGCGCTCCTCCGTCAGTTCCGGAAATACCAGACGAATCACGCTGCCATCGTTGGAAGGATTGATGCCCAGATCGGAAGTCTGGATGGCCTTCTCAATCTCCTTCAGCAGATTTCTCTCCCAGGGCGCAATCTGGATAATCCTGGCCTCGGGCACAGTCACATTCCCCACCTGCTGAATGGGAGTAGGAGTGCCGTAATAATTCACCCGGATCTTGTCCAGAACGTGGGGATTGGCGCGCCCCGCCCTGATGGTGCCGTAGTCAGACTCCAGAAATTCATATGCTTTCTTCATTTTATCATCATATTGCTGCAATCTTGCATCCATGTACATACCTCCAAATTAGAGTTCCGTAGTTTCCCTCCCAACGCACAAACCCGGTGATGAATGTCCGGCCGCTTTAGGCGTCCAGACATCCATCAGTGCGTTATACGGGAATCTACTGTTAGAGTTCCGTAGTTTCCACCTTATTCCACAGTAACCTTCGTTCCGCTGAACTTCCCTTTTACCGTATTCACGATACTGTTCTCTTCATTCAGGCCGAAAACCCACATGGGCATCCGGTTATCTCTGGCCAGGATGGAGGCCGTCATGTCCACCACCTGAAGGTTTCTGGCGATCACCTCGTCAATAGTCACCTGGTCATATTTCTTCGCCGCCGGATTTTTGCTGGGATCATCATCGTACACCCCGTCGATGGATTTGGCCAGCAGGATCACATCCGCGTCCACCTCAATGGCCCGCAGAACCACGCCCGTATCCGTGGAGAAATAGGGATGCCCCGTGCCGCCCGCAAAGAATACCACAACGCCCTTTGCAAAATACTTATTGGCTCTGTCCTTGGAAAAAAGCTTGGTGAACGAACCGCACTCGAAGGGGGTCAGAATCCCTGTCATCATGCCCACGGAGCGGAAAATCTCCGACACATAGATACAGTTCATCACGGTTGCCAGCATACCGATCTGATCCGCCTTGGTGCGGTCAATGTTCTCGCTGGAACGCCCCCTCCAAAAGTTGCCGCCTCCAATAACGATACCTACCTGGATCCCCTCGTCCACCAGCTGCTTTACCTGCAAAGCCACGCCTCTCACCGTCTCCTCATCGAATCCGGTCTTCTTCTCTCCCGCCAGGGCCTCACCGCTCAATTTCAATAATATACGCTGCATTTTCGTGATCCTGCCTTTCACTGGACTTCGCTGTATTCCCTATTAATGGCTTTCGCTCTTTCTCACTTCCGGCTTGTAATCGTCGAAGAAAGAAATCGGGTTCACCTCCGCATAGCACTGGGAGCACATACCCTCGATCACCGCACCGTTGTTAATCTGTACGGATTTAGACTTGATATTGCCCATAACGATGGCGGAAGTATCCAAAATCACGGGGCCCTTCACGTCAATATCACCCTTGACCGCGCCTGCGATCACTGCGCTGGTGGCGCATATGTTTCCGACCACCACGGAACTGGAACCGATCTTTACGGCGCCCTCGCTGACAAGCTCCCCATTGATCTTGGCGTTGTCCGCATATATCTCCGCCGCCTTGGAATTGCCGTTGACATAACCGGTCACATTCAGCTTGCCCAGAATATCAATATTGCCGTTTACACAGCCGATCAACTCCAGCGATCCCTCGCTCACCACATCACCATTGATTGTCATGCCTGCTGTTACTGAGGATGTCTCGTCCGATGCCATCCGCGCGTTAATCATCTCTGCCACTTTTGATTCCCCCTTTGTCTCCGTTTGGTTTTCTTTTACTGTCTCCGTTTCCTCTTCTTCATATACCGGTACTGCGTTCCCGCCGTTGGCGGCCAGCGCGCTCTCCAGCATCTTTTCCAAGTCAATGTCTGCCTCCGGCTCCCCGGCTCCTGCCGGCTCCTCCATTGCCGTCAGTTCCGGCTCCAGGCTCTCCTCTGCAGGAAACTCCAACGTCTCCTCGGCAATCCCCGCCTGATACTCCTCCGGGATCTGCCCGGTGCTTTCACCTGGCTCCTCTGTGGTCCCAGGCTCCTCCACAGGCTGCGGTTCCAATGCCTCCGGCTCCTCCTGATTGACCTCGGGAACCACGATGGAGTCCACCCTGTCCAACATCTCGTTGATATTCCCAAACCCTTCCTCCTGGGTCTGCTCATCCTCAGGCATCAATTCATTGACCGCCTGGGACAAATCCTCTTTTAAATCCGAGAAAAACCCCATATTTCACTTCCTCCTGTTTTGAGTTGTTTTTGGTCGCAGCGCACGGCTGCCTTTCTCAATTTATACTGACGGTCACTAAAACCTGCCAAGTAACCCGTCTCACGAGCGAAAGATATCAGGGACATCGCGGCAAATTTCATCGCTCGTGAGTATAGTTCCGCATATTTCCCGCCGGCACATATGGCCGTTGAGCCATAATCTACCCTTTTAGATATTCAATAATACTTCAATGTATTGCTTGAGAATATGCTTATTTGATATGATGAATCGGTGTGGTGTCCTCTGTGATGGGCAGTATCACTGTATCATCCATAGCCAAAATGTTTTCAATTATCTGCGGCAGCGCCGCCACTGTGGTGGGACGGGATGCCGCGTCGTGCATCAGTATGATGGACGTCTCATGTCCGGAGATGCCAGAAGTGGCATTCTGCACCAAAGTATCCACGTCCAGCAGCACACTGCCCCCATCACCGGAGGAGACATTCCAATCATAATATTCGATCTCCTGTTCCGCCAGAAAATCCGTAAACACATGCATATCAATATCACTTATGGTATTGGAGCTTCCCCCGGGAAAGCGGTAACAGGTACTTTGTATTCCGGTATTTTCAAGAATGTAAGAATAAATCCGATAAAAATCGGCTGAAAAATCTTCTACGGAACGATATACATCCGCATATTTGTGGGAATAGGAATGCATCCCTATGGTGTGTCCGCGCCTTGCTATCTCCTGGAGCATCTTGACAGAATATTCGGTCTCTTTGCCCAACACAAAAAAGGTGGCCTTCACATCATAGTCATCCAGGATATCCAGAATCTCTTCCGTGTATTTGCTGGGACCGTCGTCAAATGTCAGGTATACCTTATGGGCGGCTTCCGGCTCCACCACCGCCATGTCTCCGTTCTGAACGTCCGCGCCGGCCACAGGCGCCGACACTACAATCTCCTTTCTGTCAAGCAGCGGTGTCTGCTGGGCCATAGTCGCGGTGATCTGCTCCTGCTGGGCTACAGCCGCCGCTATCTGCTGCAGCAACTGCTGCTGAGAATCCTGTGTCTCCTCTATCTGACTGTTCAATGCGCTTATTCTTCCAAAAAGTACTATACACAATCCCACAGGAAGTATCATCCAGATCAACACTGACAGCATAATCATCTTTTTCAGCCGCTGTACTCTCCTGCGCCGGGCATCCCCCTGAGAATTCTGCCCTTTTTCCATTATAGCCTACCAACCCTTCCACGTTAAAGAACAACTTCAAAAATTATATTAACATGAAAAGAAGTATTTTTCAAGCAAAAAAGGGACTTGTTTTACAAGCCCCCAATCTGCTCCTCAAAGCGGTTGAGTATAAATGTATTAAAAAACCTGTCTACAGAGCTGGCCTGCTTCATGCGGTACCAAAGTTCCTCCGGCACCTCCAGGTAGCAGTACCTCCTGCCATCCTGGTGAAATTGAACCTCCAACAGCATATCCTGGGCGCTGTAGCCCATATAGGCAATATGAACGGCCGCCGTTCTATTCATACGCTCTCCTCCTCGTGATTGTTTCCTTTTGTGGTTACCTTGATTCTTCACAGTCATGAGTACATAGGAGGCGGCCGCCCTTCTTCACCGGCCTGTCTCTTTCCGTCAGCCGCTGTCCAAAATTTTTTATGCATTCCCCATTCCTTCTAGATCTTCAATCTGTACCTAATCCACCTCCTGATCCACCCTGCGGAATACATCATCATCAAAGAAATCCGTCAATGACATATCCAGGCCGCAACATATCTTCGCCACCGTCTCTACCCCTGTGTTGCGGGTAATCCCATATACAATGTTCTTCATGGTGGAGGGATTCATGCCAGCCAGCGTTGCAAGATGATTCACGGAGATCCGGTGTTTTTTACAAAGCCCGTTGATTCTCTCAACTAACGCTTCCTGAGCCGTCATTCTGTTCTCCACCTATAACCCTACAATTTGCCCTAATCAGAATTGTACAAAATACTATTTAGGTATGTAGCCCGTATACGGGCCATTATAGAGTCTATGGAAAATATATTACATGTTTTTATTCATTTTACAATAGATAAATCCCTTTCTTATAAACTATTCTCTTTGATGCTGCCGCTGCGGTAGGCTTCCAGCAGCATACGCAAATCATCGATAAGTTCCAGCAGCGCCTTGCCATTGTCCGTGTCGGAGATGTTCGCACGGCTCTGCAGCCTCTCCACAACGTGGATTTCCGGCGTTTGACCGGGACTTCCCGGGACAAAGGGCTTATGCTCCGCCAGACTCAGACCGTGAGAGTCATAGATCAGCGTGTACCCGGCGATACCCGTGGCTTTCTGATATGCCTTGGAGATTCCGCCGTCAATCACAAACAGCTTGCCGTCCGCCTTCACCGGGCGCTCCCCGTCCTTGATCTTCACCGGCACATGGCCGTTGATGATATGCCCTCTGTCTTCATCCATGGAAAACAGCCGCAGAATCATCCGGCAGACCTCCGGCTTCTCCGAGAAGGCGTAGTAGTGATTGTAATTCTCCTTGTGAAACTCCTCGTCATCAATAAAATACTGCTCAAAGAATGCCAGTTTGTCTTTCCCGTAAAGAGGGGAACGGGGGCCGCACCACAGAAACCACATAAAGTCCTTGGCAAAAGCATTTTCTCCGGAAAAATACGCCTTGTTCACCAGCACATTGATCTCGTCCAGCAATGCCTTCCCGCAGAAACTCTCACCTTCTATTTCCACGCTCTCAAAAGCGCCGTTTTCGTCCATGGGAATACAGCCGTGGAACATCAGATTACCGTTGCAGACCTGATACATGGAACCCTTGGACAGCAGAAAACGGACATGCCGCCGCAGTTTCTCGCTGTGCCGGAAGGAGTTGGTGAGTATGGTCATCAGTTCCTCCTCCGACTCCGAAAGCCGCATGGGACAGTCCGGGTCCACCGTGGGAAAAGCGCCGTCCCGGAGTCGGTATGTCCTCTGGCCAATCTCCACCGTCCGGCTGCGGAAATCCACTCTGGAAAACAGATCCCGCTCCTCCATCTGCCACTCCGGATGGGCATGGATCAACTGGGACTCCAGCTTCAGCTGGATCACCGTGATGGCCTTATGCATCTGAGCCGCCAGGTGTCCGTCGATAGGATCATAAATATTGTCGTCATAGGTATGGGGATAATACAGCGCACAGGGATCGTCGCCGTACACCTCCCCGGCAAAAACGGCAAGGGCCCGCATATTCAGTCCGTAGCCGTCCTCCAGCAGGTCAAAATTGTTGTACTTGATGGAAATCCTGATCACATTGGCGATAAGAGCTCTGTTGCCGGAGGCTGCCCCGATCCAGGAAATATCATGGTTGCCCCACTGAATATCCACATCGTGCATGTTCATCAATTCGTCCAGAATGATATCCGGCCGGGGCCCCCTGTCAAAGATATCTCCGATGATGTGCAGCTTGTCAATGGCCAGCGCCTGGATCAAATGGCAGAGGGAGACAATGAAGGTCTCCGCAATTCCCGTCTCAATAATGGATCCAATGATATTGTCATAATAGCACTCCTTGTTCACATCCTCGGCCACGTTCAACAATTCATCCACTATGTAGCACAGTTCCCGAGGAATCCGCTTCCGCACCCGGGATCGGGTGTACTTGGCGGAAATGGCCTCGCAGACCAGGATCAACCGGTAGATTGTCAGCCTGCTCCACTCATCGGTCAGCTCACCCTCCTCCCTGAGACGCTTGATCTCCCGCTCCGGATAATAGATCAGGCTGGCCAGAGCCTCTCGCTTGGAAGCCGACACGGCCTTTCCCAGCATCAGGTCAATCTTGCTCTTGATCATGCCGGACGCGCTCTTAAGCATATGCAGGAAAGCCTCATACTCCCCATGGAGGTCGCTGAAAAAATATTCCGTGCCCTTGGGCAGGCTTCTGATGGCCGAGAGGTTGATGATCTCGCTGGCCGCGCTCTCTATCGAGGGAAATTTTTCTGCAAGCAACTGTAAATACTTTTGATCCATACCGCTTTCCTTTCTATTTAAGTTCCGCATATTCCCTGCCGCCACACATATCCCATGATACATATATGGGCTCTCTGGCGCCCATATATGTATCAGTGCACCGGCAGGGAATTTGCTGTCTAAGTTCCGTATATTCCCTGCCGCCACACATATCCCATGATACATATATGGGCTCTCTGGCGCCCATATATGTATCAGTGCACCGGCAGGGAATTTGCTGTCTCTTTAAGAAAAAATTATATCACAATTATCCAGGCTTTTCCATCTTCTTTTCCAGAAAAGAACTTCGTCGGGAACTATACCGGCACATAGAAAAACGCCCCGGCGAACTTTCTGCTCCCAGGGCATTTCCCTTTCATTTACCTATAAATATTTTACAGGGCCGCTCACTTCCTCCGCAAGGAACCGAAGCGGCGCTCCATATGTGCCAAGATCATCGGCCAGACTCTTCATCTGATCACACACGTGCCGCACAGTCCCGGCAATCTCGCCGGCTTCCTCCTCACCCGACGCATGTTCCGCAAGTGCGATACTTTTGCTTAAGCTGCTGCAGACTTTTTCAAGATCCGCCTTTTGTTCCCGGGACAGGCGCTGCCCCAGCTTCTGGATTTCCCCTTTGAGATAAAATAGCAGGATGCCCTCCTGAAAGGCCAAATCCCTGTATTTCTTACTCCCTGGCCCGGTACGCTCCTCCGAAGCTGCCGGTGCCTGTGAGGCATCCCAGGACAGACTCTGGAACAGTGCCATTGCCTGAACCATCTGCTCTTTAAAATCCCATATTCCCTGAAACAGCGGCTCATAGGAGGGAGCGCGCAGCACATCCATATCTGCCGCAAAGGCAACAATGTCCAGCCGCAGCAGACAGTCCTCCAGGCGGCTAACCGTTACCTCCTCCAGCGCCATGTTGGAAAGTTCATCGGTGATCGCCGCAAGTTCATCTGCAATATACGCATAGGGAAGCATAAAATCCTTACCCAGCATCCCCAGGGCAGTTCTGCCTTTTTCTGCCGTCTTTTCCAATGCCTGCTGCGCATTCTTCCGCATATCCTGAAAGATCAATGCTGCCAGTTCATTAAAAAATGCCGCGATTTTCTCCGCCTTCATACCGGCGTTTTGAGCAAGGACATTGTATTTTTCACACAATGAATCATATGCCCTCCGATGTTCCGGCTTTGCCCTGGACAGCGTCAGATTTATCTGCAGAACCGCGACATTGGCCTGGAATGCGGCATCTTCTATGGCTTTTATAACCTCAAACCGAACTGTTATTTCATCCGGCTGCCGGACGATGGCTGTTATACGTTCCAGAGCCTGGGACAATTCTTCCGCCATGGACTCTGCTCTGGCCGCTATACACTCCCAGAAGGAGTCGTAAAATTCTACGTTCCCGCCCGCTCCTTCTCTTCTTGTATATTCTGCCGTTTCTCTGGTCTGGACAATCAGTCCGTTCAACTCCCGGATGATCTCGTCAGTTGTTTTGGAATACATCATAACACATCTCTCCTTCTGTGTGACGGGGGAGCTTACGGCAAAGTGATACTTTCGGTATTCCATGGGCGTCACCCCCAGAAATGCCTTGAAGCTTCGGCTGAAACCCTCATGGGATTCATAGCCGTATTTCAGCCCGATATCCAGAACAGAGGCATCTGTCTGCGCCAGTTCTGCCGCCGCCAGAGCCAGCCTGCGCCTGGTAACATACCGCATGACACTCTCTCCCACCGTCTCCCGGAACAGGCGCTGGTAGTGATACTTGGAAAAATGAACGCTCTCCGCCAGCTTCTCGGCAGTCAGCTTTTCCAGAATCCTTTCTTCAATCATTTCCAGCGACCGAAATATGGGGGTGCTATTATCCATGTTTTCCTCTTTTCCGCATACCTGGAGTTCAGCTTGGAGCAAACTCCGGGCTCCCGTTTACAGTTACCTGTACGCCGCATTCGAAGTCACCGGTAGAAGCCTGCGCAAAAACATCCGAATATGGAGTACTGAATATAGAATACCATCTGCAAAAGCATTTTTCTTGACCAATCGTGCTATTTATGCATTCTCCATACAAAAAACACTCTGGAAAACATATTGTCTCCAGAGTGTTTCTCTTACTATACATCCAGCGGGGCCCGGTATTTTACCCTTGAAAATATTCTTCAGCCCCAAACGCTGTACTTGCTGCCCGATGCGGTCAGCAGGCTGCCGTTGGCTCCATACTGGCTGGAGATACTCTCCGCGCCGGCCTTGGCATTGTCGGAGACCCGTCCTGCCACAAAAGACACTTTCGACGTAAAGCCGCCGGACGCCCCCAGTGCCTTCTCCAGGGCATCAATGTCCGCCGCCTTCAACTTGTCGGGATCCACCGTCATTTTTCCATTCTTGGATACGGTGATTCCCACATTGGCCAGGGATTCACTGTTGCCGGACGCCGCCTCCTGCAGCATCTGATAATAGTAGTCATTGAGAGAACCCGGAGCGGACTGTAGGATCTTCATGGTGTTATTGTATTCCTCCACCAGAGTCTGGGCCTCCTTGCAGAGTTCCTCCAAATCCTTGCTCTCTTTCGCTTTCTCAAACAAAGAATCCTCTCCCTTTGCGGCAAGTTTTTCGGCGCTCTTCTGCAGCTGGCCGGCATTCTTTTCCAGCTTCTCATAGTCGCGCTTCTGCTTGGTATCCGCAGCGCTGCCACTCTTGTTCAGGGCCTTCAGCAGACTGTTGTCCGAAGCGCTGTTGTTCAGATGATTCAGGAGCGTTCCGCTGTTGATGGGCACTCCTGTCTTTCTCGCTGTCTCATTTAACATCTGTGTCGTGATCCTCATGGTTTTCCTCCTCGGCTTTAATCATTTATTGCGTAATTCCGCCGCGCCGCGCGCGGGGATTATACTGACAGGTGCTGAGATTTTCCGGTTTCGGCCCAATACATGTCGCATAATCAAACTACATGTGTCGGGCAGAAAGGAAAATTTAAACGCCTGCGAGTATATCTTGCAATCATTTACTATATCGGGAAAAACCCTAGAGATTTAATGTAAGTTGCACAAACCGCCCATGGGATTGCACAAAACTCCCAAAATTAGCTCTCAAAGCAGATCTGTCCGTCTTTCAGAGACTTCACTGCTCTGTCCGTAATCTTGTCCTCAAAGCCCACCTCCCCGCACAGTAAAGGGGAATCCACACGGTATAGCTTTACCTTCTCTTCCACCTTTTCATCACTGAAATTAGCATAACAATACTTGCAGCCGTTTAAGCAGGTGTTGTAAGTCCCCACTTCCACGCTCTCAAAGCAGCCGCACACTTTTCTCTGATTTTTGTCCTTTCCGCCGATCAGCTTACACCCCAGCAGCCTCTCGATCAGGCCCTGGTCTATGCAGCTGCCATGTCGGATTCCCAGTCCCTCAAGATCTGTTAGTTCCGCGCAGCTTTCTATCAACAGATGATGGTCCGCCGCGATCCGCGCCATCTCTCCGGCCAAGCGGATCATATCGCCCTCCGCCGTCTCCCGGATGGAGTACGCCGCCGCGTTTCGCCGGATTTTCCCATACATATCCACAAAACTGACCACCACCCGCTCCGTGTAACCGGCCAGTTTGTCGGCTATCTCCCCAAAGGCTTTCAGATGGTAGTCTGCAGTATATTTTTCATTCAGGAAAATAGGATCATACCGCCATATGACCCTTTCCTTTCCGATGCCTTTTGACAGTTCCTGAAAGGTGGGAATCAACTCCCGCCTTTTATCCGGAAGATTCGGCTCAATATCCCTGCCGTACCCGGTGAGCGTAAACTGGAAATAATAGGTATAGTCCCGCAATTCCTCCAGGTATTTCATTATGCCCGCCGGATTCTTGGTCCAGAACACGATGCAGTCCACCACCTGGGGAGACAGATGGATCCTGCTGATCTGATGGGGATTCATGGGGTTGCGCACATAGCAGAAGCCCTCTCTGATCCTGCCCATGAACCATTCCGCATAGTAATTTGGTATGTCTGTCCTCCTGCTTGCGCTTAAAATCACGACCTGTCCTCCCTCCTATCTGCGCCGTCCCCCCCAATTCTTTTGCATGCAGGAAAATAAACGCTTTGCTCCAACCACAAACTGAAAAGGGCAGTGGGACATTCAGCGTAATGCCGCTCTGATTTTGATCCGATACAGCTGCTCAGTCAATGAACGCAACGCTGTTGGCAATATATGCAATCGTTTCATCAGTGACAGAACTATCAAATTCAAAAGCAACATAAACAGATTTATCGCTGTTATAGGATAGAACGCCATAGTTTATCTTAGGATCACTTTCAGAATCGGACGAAGCAAAAAGGACAGGCGAATAGTACACATCAACTATAGCTGTTTCACCCACATCCGACTTTTTGACAACTGTGTAGCTGTTTTTGACATCAAACTGATAGTCATTTCCCAAAGCAATCTGATTATAAATAGCCATCCGTTCACCTTCGGTTTCTTCGTCTGATTCAAAGATGTTGTAGCCAACAGCACCGACACAATTCTCTTCCTTATCATAGATGGCAACACGCGACCAGACACCGCTATACAGATAGGTCTCGGCTTGGGAATCAAATTCGCCGGCAAACCACCCCTCGGGGAGAGCAACTTGAATATTGAACGGTGTTATTTCAAAGATGTGCTTGTTCAGATTATTTTTTTCTGCATCGCTTTCGGGGAAAACCATCTGGTGCAGGACATATCCATCAGACCACTCAGAAGAAGTCTGCTGCGTAGGGGTAGACTGCGTACAGGCGCTGAGCGTCAGCAATACTATGCCTAAAGATAACGACAAATTTATGAATAGGTGTACTTTTTTCATAAATATATGCCTCCTTATATAATCATGTAAAAGTCAAGAGCGCTCCCCATCAAAAATACGCTATAGACATTGTATCACATTCCGCCAAACCCTGCA
This sequence comes from uncultured Acetatifactor sp., assembly GCA_910585015.1. Lineage (GTDB taxonomy): Bacteria > Bacillota > Clostridia > Lachnospirales > Lachnospiraceae > Acetatifactor. The sequence continues at coordinate 84,801 of CAJUCT010000002.1, read as the reverse complement.
TCCTTTTTCAGTCCGTATTTTAAGCGTACCTTAAATATCCTAGATATTTCACTGGGAAAACTTCCCGAAAATATTTTTCGCGCCTATGGCGATGGCCAGAGAGACAATACCCGCAAACAAAATCACCGCAAATTCATATCCTGAGCATATTTCAAACAGCACCCCATATATGGCATTGCCCAGCGGCTGGGCGCACATGGAGACCGTGAGAATGACGGCTATCACCTTTCCGATGAGATTTTGAGGTGTCTCTGTCTGTACAAAAGACATCATCTGCACGGTGAAAATCGTTGAAAAGACCATAATGGCAAAGCAGCAGACCGCCATGACTATATAGGCGGCAAGCCCGGAGGAAAAAACCAGCGTTGCAAGCCCCATGGGAAACACCCATCCGGCACAGGCTATGACCAGGGTTCCAGCCTTTCGTATCTCCAGCTTTTTCGCGAAAATGCCTGCGCTGATACCGCCAGCCAATCCTCCCGCCGCCAGCGCCCCTTGCGCGAAGCCGTACAGCCTGTTGGCCAAGGCGGCATCCAGGCCCAGCACCTCCGTCACCATATAGGGCAGTCCCACGATAATCATGGAGGACAGGAACAAATTGATCCCACAGCTGACAAGCAGAACCTTTCCTATGACCGGCTTCTCCCTTCGGATAAACCGAATACTCTCCGCAAAATCCCCCTTCACCGTTTTCCATATGCCGCCTTTTAAACTTTGTCTGACAAAAGGCATCCTGATGAAAATTTCCATGACCGCAGACAAAAAGAAACAGACGACACAGACCCCAAGCACCGGTTTCAGCCCATATGCGCTGTACAATATCCCCCCCAGAACAGGCCCCAGCAGTGATGCAAAGGAGCTTATGGTATTGATAATGGAATTGGCCCCCAGGGAATGCTCCGGACTCACAAGCGCCGGAATACTGGCCTGTACGGCGGGCTGATAGGCCCCCGCTATCCCATACAAAAGCATCAGCGTAACCGTCATCAATACGACCAGATTCACGCCGCCCATCAGCAGGGAAAAAACGGTGATAACCGCCGCCGTAAAAAAGTCCAGCGCCACCATGATATTCCGCTTGTTCACCCGGTCCGCGACTATGCCGCCCACCGGTGAGAGCAGAATCGCCGGAAGGAAGGCACAGGCCGTCACCGCCCCGTAAAGCGCCGAAGAACCTGTCTGGTTCAGCAGGTACAGCGGCAGTGCGAATCTCACCGCCGCATTGCCAAACAGCGAAATAATCTGACCCACCACCACCAGCGTAAAATCTTTAGAAAACAAACCTCGATCCATTTCTCATACCTCCATTTCTTCAATCCCATTCGCAAGAAAATGATGCATAAAGTTGGCTGCCACACCAAACAGCCCACCCATCACAAACATTACCCAGACAATGCCGCCCGGCAGACCCGCGATCAGGTTTGGCACAAAGCACACAATGATCAGGGAGCAGATAATCGTGGTCATCACGGAACGCTTTTTCCAGCCCACCGCGGCGGCAATCACGCCGATTTCTGAAGACAGTATGCCGGACATAAGGCTTGCCAGCAGTACCGAAATCACAAAATGCCCGCCGGCAGGCTCAGGAGTGATTCCAAAAATACGGGACACAATGTACAGGCTCCCCATCACGGCCATATTGCTGACAAAAGCGGAAACCGTCGTAACACAAATGACAAACATACTTTTTAGATGGAGGATTTTCCTCCGGCTGACAGGGTACGTAAACAACAAAACTGCTTTTTTTCCGCAAAACTCCTCAACAATTATTTTTGCGGCAAAGACCGCCGAAAAAATACCAAAACAGGCAACGGTCAGGGCTGTTGAAACCGCGAATAACCCGCTCCAACTGGTAAAAAGCATATCCTCCTCCACTCCATTGATATGCATGGAAACTTCGGGACCGCCCCCCCCCAGAAAAAGGCATAGAACCCCCATGGCCAGCAGGCTTACAAATATCCCCAATACCGCCCGCCGATAAGTAGATAAACGTATTTTCATCTTCTCTAGTCTATACAAGTTCATATGTATCCCTCCTCATGAATCCCACCACATACTCCTCAAAATTTTCACCGCACTCCGACACTTTATCCTTCACCACAAATTCCTGCCGTATGGCTCCTCCCGCAAGAATTCCTATACGATCTGCCGTATGACGTATTTCCCCGATGATATGGCTTGAGAGCAGAATGGACATACCTGCCGCGGCCAGCTTGCGCATGAGTTCCCTCATATCCGTGATGGCAATCGGATCCAGTCCGTTCAGCGGTTCGTCCAAAACCAGAAGCCTGGGACGATGGATGATCGCCCGGGCCAGTCCCAGCCTCTGTTTCATGCCCAGAGAATACTGAGAGATGGGCTTGTTGCCCACATTGTCCAGCCCCACCAGCTGTAAGGCATCCGGTATGCTGGCCTTTTTCTGCATGAGGGCCAGATGCATGGAAAGAAGCTCCTCCGCATGCAGATGTTCATAAAACACCGGTGTCTCTATGACACTTCCCACATCGGCCAGATATTCCCTGCTGCCGCCGACCTCCCTGCCCAGGACGGAAATGCTTCCCCCGTCAATCCTCTGCAATCCCAACAGCATTTTCATCAGGGTCGTCTTCCCTGCGCCATTGATGCCCAACAGCCCGTATATCTCCCCCTCATGAATTTGGAAACTACATCCGTTGATTACCTGAGACGGGCCATAACTTTTACAGGCAGATTCCACTGTAACAACTACGTTCATAATTCCTCCTTTTTTACATACCGCATTGCGGTATGTATTTGACTTAAAATGAATCTGCCCAATTTTCAGGGCAGATTTATTCATTATTAAAGTTCTGTACTCCATGCAGGCTTATTTATTCTTTTGGTAAATAGATGCCAACTCCTGTAGCCTGTCCATCATCTCATCGTCCACGATATCCAGGCCAAAACCCTCCATCATCTGGCGGAACACCACGAATTTCCGATAGGATTCCTCCGCGGAGTCATCGAATATCATGGGATTGGTCCAGATATTGGCAGTCAGAATAATCAGCTGCGCCAACTCCGCCGGGTATTCCGCCCGAATGGATCCGTCCGCAATCCCCTGTTCGATAATAGGCTGGATATAACCAGGGGCCGCTTCATTCACCGTCTCCGAGAAAATGCTGTAAAGCAGCCTTGGGTTATTGCCCAGATTAGGAGCCGTCGTAAATATATCATTCTGTACCGGCCTGAGAATGGATTCCTTGAAAATGGTCTTAAGCTTCTCCCTTCCGGTAAGGTCAGTACGGTCACGAATACTCTCCAGCACTCGGTTGGATTCCTCTGTCATCCTGTCTGTGACAGCCACCAGAATATCCTCCTTGGACTTAAAGTGATGATAGATCGCACCTTTGCTCAATCCGCCCAGATTGTCAATAATATCCTGGATGGAGGTGTGTTCATAACCCTTTTCCATAAACAGTCGTGTGGCCACGTCCAGTATCAAGTTGACTGTCTCTTCCGGATGCTTGTTCCTCGCCATCTTGCACCTCACCTTCTTACATACCGCCGGTATGAATATACTATCATACTGGCGGTATGTTTGTCAAGTACAAAAAGATTGGAATCATCTCCTAAAAAGAGGCAATTCCGCTTCAAAATCCTCCCCAAAAACTTTCAGCATTCTGCCTGCATTATGAATATGATTTTTTAGATCCTCCGGCGTACCATCGCTGTAGGTCAGATGTTCAAACGCATACAATGCGACATATAGTTTAAAGACATTCCAGAACCCGTCCGGCGGTGTGCCAAAATATCCGTCGATCTGCCCGTTTGCGAAACTGTCACTGTATTCCAGCGCCCATAGCAGTCCCCCAAACTCATACCATGGATCGCCAATATTGTTTCCGGAAAAATCAATTATGCCCACATGTCCCATTTCGTCTACAACACAATTATTCCAGTGAAAATCTCCATGCAAAACAACTTGCGGCCGGTCTGACGCCAGACAAATGTTCGTTAAAATGTACTGCTCCGCAGATTTACTACAGGCAAAATCTATGTCTATCCGATGATAATTTTCCAAAAAAAGAGCCGCCTTTTCGTTAATGGAATCCTGCCAATTAATCTTCGTATTACCCCAGCTGCATGAATGCAGTTCTCGAAGCGCCCTGCCGACTTTCTTTCCAAGCTGATAATAATTTTGGGAGATGTCTTTCTTGATAACATCCATTACCGGCGTTCCATTGACCCATGATACGATAGAGTAGAATTTATCTGGCGTTGTGCCGAACGCAACAGGTCTATGGGTATTTATACCTTTATCCACGTATACGCTGAGCCGGTTATATTCATCTTTTCTCTCTGCGGCTTTCGCCTTGTCTCCCACTCGCAGCAAGAAGTATTTCCCGTCTCTCTCGAGCCTGTACTTCTCGTCTCCGGAGCAGCCCTCTGCTATTTTTCCTTTTATCTTATATGACTCAATATCCTTGACAAATTTCAAGTTTTCCATAATACTCCTTATAGTAAAGCGGGCTCATATTCCGCTTTTTTCTCATCTCTATTTGACAGAGATTCTATTCTTATTCCCCGACCCGCCTTACCACCTTGTCCAAGGTTTTCCCACCTATGGTCACAGTGGAGGAAAAACACAGGGCCCTGTGCCAAAATACCCTGTGCCGCAGACTCCCCTGAGGCTTCCGCCGGGAAACTGCCTGTTTCTATTTGTGGCTCATAAAATAGCACGTCTCCGGTCAAAATACTGTCCAGCCATTCCCGGAACACCGCTTCGTCTGTTGTCTGCTCCTCACCCATATAATAGCTGTTCTCACACGCGCGCCCCAGTAATACCTCAAGAAATACTCCTTCTTCAAAATCTAAATGAAAGAAAGAATTGTCCATGGCGCCATCTGAACAAACATAGACGCCATTTGTCTGAAGAGCCTCAAAGCCACGATAGACTGCATCCATGCCATAATACATACCGTTTTCCAGCTTTAGAATCAGATAGTGTCCTGCAAAATTACTAAAACGCAGTACCACTTCCTTGTTTCCATCCCTGTCCATATCACAAAACGCAATAGATTCCAGCCTCAGATCGTCAGGATCACAGCCGGGAACTCCCCATTCGTTGTTAAGTATATGGCGAAATTCATCCAACGTGACAGAGCGCTTTTCAATCTCCTCCTCATAGGAGTACGCATTAACTGTCCATGTGAATGGAGTCTCTTCCCGCAAGACAGGGAAATAACCCTCCAATACGGCATAGTCCTCTTCACTCAGAATCTGTCCATACGCTTCCCAGTCCACATCCTTGATGGACGGGCATCTGTTTTGGCTGGAATTGCCGCCATACGTCTGGTCCGATGCCGTTTCTGAGGATGCGTTGCCATACGTCTGATCCGATGCCGTTTCTGAGGATGCCTCCGTATTCTCCGCCGCAATATTCAGTCCTCTATCCATACCATCCTGTCCGTTTCCACAGGCGCTTAGGCATAAAAGACACAAAAAACCGGCCAATGTTTTGGTTTTTATATATTTATTCATATCGTATTTCCTGTTATAATAAAGCCTTGCCCAAACACAGGCAAGGCTTTACAACTCAGTTCCTAACAAAAGCGGTGTACAAAATCCAGGCGTCACACAATCTCTGCCACAATCTTCTTTATATATCTTATGATCTGTTCGTCAGCCTTTTCAAAATCCATAAAATCAACATGAGGAACAAAATCATTGTCCATGCTGTCTACACCCATCAGTTCTTTGGCCCACAACAATGCAATCGCATATCGCCCATATAGATAATTGAGGTGAAAGCCATCTCTTGTAATAAACCTGGAATCTCCATTAAAAAAGGAGTTCTCTCGCAGTTTCTGAATTACCTCTCCGCTCTTAATCAGCGGAAGCCCATGTCTCTGCGCCGCATTGCCATATGCTTGTACCAAGGCACGGAACATTTCCTGCTGGTTTCTATTATACCGCATAAAATTCCCATGTCTACTGTTTTTTTCGTATGCCCAGGTCTGGTTCAGAAAAATCCCGGCCTCCGATTGTTCCCGCAAATAACTTATTATCAATCCCAGGAAAGGCTCATAAGTATCCTCCCAGCCACTGTCATAACTTGCCTGGTGCGTTACGATGACATCAAACTTCCTCTCCTGTAATACCTCCTTGATGGAGACATACCTGTCTGTTTTTCTTCCATTCAATTGAAACTGATATTCACAGGCATCCTCTTCTATGTTCCTCCAATGCCGTTCCAGAGAACAACCGCCTATGTACAGGTTAATGACCTCATTCTCTACCCCGCTCCTCTGACCGATATCATGCAGAAAATAGGTGGCATCCTCTGAAAAACTGTTTCCGATAGCAAGTATTCTATGCATATAACGACTTTCCTCTCATGCTGCAGCATTTGCCAACAATACTTTATCCATTCCTGAGCACTATCATTCAAATTGCGGTCATCTCATGCCTCGATTTAGATTTCAAACTGATCCATCAATTCCACCATGGTTCTGACCTGGGTCCTCTGTTCCCCGCTGACCGCCGCCGTCTCCTCCGACGCGGCCGAATTATTATCCACCGCCGAAGAAACCTGCTCAACTCTATCGTTCACTCCGTTCATACGTATAGTATCCCGCTTGAGCATCTCCGCAATCTGCCCCATCTTCTGGGTCGCTTCCTTAGCCTCCTCCATGACCTCATTCATATTGGAGACAGTCTCATCCGCAATTATGATACCCTTATCCATGGCCGCCACTGTCATCTCGATCAGTTCCGTGGTCTTTCCTGCGGCGCTGGCCGATTCATTCGCCAGATTCTTGACCTGCTCCGCCACAACTGCGAAGCCTTTGCCTGCTTCGCCCGCTCTGGCCGCCTCAATAGCGGCATTCAGCGCCAGAAGGTTCGTCTGGGAGGCAATGTCATCAATAGTTCCGATGATAGTGCTGATCTGCTCCGAACATCTGCTGATCTCCTGAATGGCCTCCTTCAAATCTTGCATTTTCTGGTTTCCGCTTGCCAGCGTCATGCCCGCTTTGGTAGCCATTGCAGCGGATTCCTCCGCATCTCTGGTATTGTTTTCCATACTGGCAGTCATTTCTTCAAATACCACCCGTATCTCCGATACCTGTGTAGCCTGCTCGGTACAGCCCTGTGCTATATCCTCCGCGGCATAGGCCAGCTGCTCCGAACCGCTGTCAATCTGGTTGGAAACGTCACGAATCGTCAGCAGGGTCTCCCGCATTTTCTCGCAGATCTTCAGGAGGGACTCCTTAATAGTTATAAATTCGCCCACATATTCCTGTTCCATCTGTATATTATACTTTCCGTTCCCCATCTGCTCAAGTATCTTATTGATCTCTACAATCATGGCATGCAGGTTCTTTTTCATGAAAGCGATAGCCCCCACCATTCTGCCCACTTCGCTCTCATCTACTTCCAGTTCCAGTTCCGTGCGGAAATTGCCCGCCGCAAGCGCTTCCATCTGCCCGGATACTTTTTGAATAGGCTCTAACAGTTCTTTCTCCGTAAACTTGATAATCTTGGTAAACCGCGAAATGACATAGACAAAAGAGCAGGCAAACAGAATTCCAAAAAAATACTGGAGCAGCACTGTAAATGTCTGCTTTCTCTCTTTTCTATCCATAATGGTGAGAATTACGTCATCTGTCAACCGATTGATCTGCCATACGACTTTGCCGTACTCTTCGCTGAATACACATGCCTGTGCTGCTTCGAGATTGCCTGCCTGTACATGGGTAATGGCCTCTTCCTCCTGGGGAACAAGCCCCTCTGATAATGCGGCAATTTGATTCAGGATATTCCACTCTGCCTCTGTCAGACTGCACTTCTTCAAGGTTTCAATCGCGAGTTCCCTGTTTCGATCCACGTTCAGTTCCTGCCTGTAATAATCGCAATACTCCTGTCTCCCCGTAGCTGCATAGGACTGTATGTCATAAGTCAATGTTCTGGAGCCGACCCTGTACCGGTTCAACGCCGACATCGTATTGAGCTGAGCCATATGTATTCTTGACGTCCCCATATTCATCATAATAAAACAAAGCAGCAGCGCCACTCCAATACCCACCGCGATATGTGCCTGACGCACTAAGCTCCTCAGCATCACCGACTGACTCTTTTTCCCTGTTACGTTAACTTCACTTTTTTTCATCGTTCCCCTCCATAAGTTTTCCGTTCTTGGGGACATCGTCCAAGTGCAACGGTCCTCAAATCCCGTGTGCCAACAGCAATATATGTCTATTATATCAGAACTTCCATGCATTTTCCACTTTTTATTTGACACTTTCACCAATTATATGCAAAATGCATGTCCTGCAGGCACGAATGAAGTGACAAAGGACGCATATAAAAGCCGTTTAGTATTGTGCAACAAGTTCAAAACCTGATTCTGCTTGCGGTTTAGTATTTTCTCCGCTGTCGGATGTTTCCTCGGCTGTTTCAATAACCTCCCGTATTATCCTCTCCGGTGAGTACCCATACTGTGATGAGGGCAGTTTGAGTATCTGGCGAGGAAAATGAAAAACCGCTGCATCATCCATCCAAGATGAAGAAAAATGCAGCGGTTTCCGGTCAAAGCTAAAATATAAATTGGCGTTCAAAATAGCATATTCACAAAACCTAATTCACGCTTTTCAACTCCATCACCCAGAAATCCTCCATATGATTGGAGTAGGCAATTTCATCTTGAATTGTTTCCACATATGTAAAGCCTGTTTTTTGATAAGCATGAATAGCCCTTTGATTCCAAGCTGCCACCCGCAGCATCATGCGACCTTTATGCCCCGTCACACGGCGCAATTCCGTAACACACTTTTTTACAAACACGGCTCCACTGCCTTTTCCGCACAGACGCGGAGCCATTGACCAGCCGACCCACAGATCATCGCCGTCATTCTGACAAGCCACCTGACCAATGATTCGATTGCCGTCTGCCAGACAGAACTGTTCTGTCCCCCATGTTGACCTATCCATAAGCCAGCTATCTGCATCTCCCCTGAAGCTATAAGCGTCATACGGACTTTCATACCTCCAGCCGCCTATCTACATGGCGGTTTCTTCAGTAAGCGGCATGAGCTTTTCTCTCCCACTCCACTCGAACGACACAGACTTTTCGTATATTTCCATCTTATTCTCCGGCGATCGCTCACCTGTCGCTAAAAAGCCCATTGCTTCCCAAAATGGCCTTCCTGTAACCGGATCAGCCGTCAGATACATTTTCTCCGCACCGTCATTAGTAAACAGCCATTCCAGCCGCCGGTACATCGCCCGGCCATAACCTCTGCGGCGATACTCCGGTTTCACATAGAATTCCATAATGTAGCCGTACCCCGGCTTAATGAAGCCTTTGTGATCCTCATGGTCGATTTTTCCGTAAAGTAAACCGATCAGTGTCTCGCCGTCATAGCAAAGCTCCAGATGGCGGTCAGACGGCCCCTGCATGGATATGATACTCTTGATCCATTTTTGCAAGAACCCCTCCGGCATCGGGTCGTGTCCATGCTCGTCCAGTTCTTTGACATAAGCAGCCATCATTTTTACAAAGACAGCGCATTTTTCCTTGTCGTCAGAAGACAACTGCACATACTTGATTTTGTTTTCCATTTCTTTCCTCCAAAGTTATATTCGGAGGGTTAGGAAACGTGAACCCTCCATACACGATTCTTTTTCATATGACATCACCCTTTCTTTTTTTATTTGTATTCATACATCAATATTGATGCTAATACCTGTCTGCTAAAACTAATTTTGGACTGTCGGGAATTAACTATTTTCTTTTTGCCTCCAACCGAAAGATTACCACCCCATCGGGGCAACAAAAACGAATAATGCCCTCTGTCTCTCCACCAAGATTTCTTAAGTCACCACCCGCTCGAACAGCTTCCATAATGGGAAAGGCTTTAAGCATACACTTTGTTTAGCATTCTCAGACTTTGGCTTATTGTAATTCTCCCGTTCAATAATCCCGCACTTCCGCTTCACTTGTGCGATATAAAGGTGGCTGACCTTCATTCCGAATTTCTCCAGCACATACTCCTTAATTTCCTCATAGCTGGCTTTCTTCTCGGCGGCGGTCAAATCCATCTCGTCCATTGTCTATTCGACTTCGATATGCTGCTTGACATTGAGTTTGGACAATAAACATACCGTTTCCACATTCGCCGTCCAGGGAAACTGATCCACCGCCACAGCCCGCTCCACATGATAGCCCCCCTCCAAAAACACCTCCAAGTCACGCGCCAGACTGGTGGGCTTGCAGGAGATATACACGATCTTCTCCACGCCATAGCCGATAATCTTGGGCAGGGCCTTGGGATGAATACCGTCCCTGGGCGGATCCAGAATGATGATATCCGGCTTCTCCGTCAACTCGTCCAGTACCTTCAGCACATCTCCGGCGATAAATCTGCAATTCTGCAAACCGTTTAACGCAGCGTTCTCCCGGGCGGCCTCCACGGCCTCCTCCACGATCTCCACGCCGATGACACGGTCTGCCGCCGCTGCCATCAACTGAGCGATGGTGCCCGTTCCGCTATACAGATCATAGAGCAGCTTTTCCTTATCATCCAACTCCCCCACATACTCCCTGGCCGTCTCATACAGCACCTCGGCGCTGTAAGTATTGGTCTGGAAAAAGGAAAAGGTGGAAATCTTAAACCGCAATCCCAGCAGTTCCTCATAGATATAGTCACGCCCGTAAAGTATCTCCGTACGGTCGCTCTGCACCACATCCGCCAGAGAATCGTTGGTGATATGTAAAATTCCCGCCAGCACACCGGATAACTCCCCCCGTTCCTGCATCCCCAGCAGGCAGGCCCGGAAGCCCTCCAGCAGCGCCCCGATCTCCTCCGCATCCCCCGGCTGCCCATAGACACCACCCCTGGGAGCCTGGGAGGAGGTCACCAGAGCCACCAGAATTTCCCCCGTCCTGGCCGCTTTCCTCACCAGCAGATGACGCAGAAAGCCCTCATGGCGCATCTTGTGGTGGAAACTGGTACACTGCCCCTGAAAATAAGCCAGCACAGCCCCCAGGATCCTTTGGTAGTCCACGTCCACAATCCGGCAATCCTTCACATGTACCACGTCATACATGCTGCCTCTCTTATGCATGCCCAAAGACAGGGGACCGTCTTTCACCTCGTCCCCAAAAGAAAATTCCATCTTATTCCGATAGCCATAAGGTTGAGGGCTTCCCTTGATGCCCTCCCACTGCCAAGGCTCTTTCTGCCCTTCCAGCGCCCGCTCCAGCAGCTTTTGCACCTGTCGCTCCTTGATCTGAAGCTGCTCCTCATAAGGCAGGGACAAATAAGTACAGCCTCCGCATACGCCAAAATGGGAACACGGTTCGCCGGTTTCCAGAGGGGATGATTCTACCACCTCCAGAAGCCTGGCTTCCGCCTTCCCATGCCGCACCTTATTTACGAGGAAAGAAACTTTCTGTCCGGGCAGGCTGTTCTTCACCACGCAGGTCTCCTCTCCGGCCCTCACAATGCCCTTGTTGGGAAACTCCACGCGCTCCACAATTCCAGTATATACCTGTCCTTTTTTCATGTTTACCTCACATCAAAAACCTTTAGTTCTCTCCCTCGTCCTCGAAGATATCCTCCTCGTCGTCCTCATCCTCGAACTCATCTTCAAAATCATCCTCGAAGTCCTCCAGATAAGCGGGAGTAAAATAGCGGTACACCGCATATGCGATAGCGGCCACTGCCGCTACTGCGCCGATGATGGCCAGAACCCACACCAGCACATTGCGCTCCTTCTTCTCTTCCTTCTTGCTGCACAACAACTCGCTCAATTTCTTCAATTCTGTCATATTCATATCACAATCATCCTTTCTGATATGTTGTTAAGAATAGAATACCACAAATGCAATCAATTTACTACACTTTTTTTAGTTTTGCAAAAGATGCGTACATAATTTTTTGCCCGGCCCTGTCAAAATTCACTGTAACCTTGTAATCCCGGGGCTCTTTGGCGATCTGGGTCACCGTGCCGTCCCCGTATTTCAGATGACGTACCCTGTCTCCTTCCTGATATTCCAGTTCTCCCAAAGTCTCCATACTGTCCCCTTTGGTGATCCCGGCGATCTTGTTCAGACTCCCTATGCCCTGGGCGATATAGGGCTTGTTTTCCCTGGGCGTCACCCTGGGACGCAGAATGGCCTTGGGACGGAAATCTCCGCCTCCGCTCCCCGCAAAGCCGCCCGCATCCACAGTCTTTTTCCCGGGCGGCGTGTTGTCCAGCAGTTCTCCCGGTATCTCCTGCACAAAGCGGCTTACGGGATTGTACTGATTTTCCCCCCGTATCATGCGGCTGCGGGCATAGGACAGCGTCAGTTCCTCCTGGGCCCTGGTGATTCCCACATAGGCCAGCCTGCGCTCCTCTTCCAGATCTCCCGGATCCTCCGAGTTGATGCACATATAGCTGGGAAACAGACCGTCCTCCATCCCCGCCAGATATACATAGGGGAACTCCAGGCCCTTGGCGCTGTGAAGCGTCATCAGCAGAATGCGGTCCGTGCCGTTTTCCAGGCTGTCAATATCTGCCACCAACGCAATCTCCTCCAGGAACTCGCTGAGGGATATCTCATCGTGGGTCTGTTCATAGAACACGGCCCTGTTTAAAAATTCCTCCACATTCTCCATCCTGTCGTTGCCGTCCTCATCGTCAATGCTCTGCAGGTATGCCTCGTAGTCAATGGTATCCATGATCTCATGAATCATGTCCACAATGCCATAATATTTTGCCTTGGCCTTGAAAACTTGGATCATCTTTACAAAGGGCTCCAGCTTGGCCGCCGACCTGCCCAGGCTGGTGATCTGATCCATCTGCTCCAATGCCTGATAAAAGGTGATGCCCCGCATGTCCGCATAACTCTGCACCTTGTCCAGCGTGGCATTCCCGATGCCCCGCTTGGGCACATTGATAATCCGCTTCACCGCCAGGTCGTCCCTGCCGTTGTCAATGGTTTTCAGATAGGCCAGAATGTCCTTAATCTCCCGCCGGGCGTAAAAGTTGACGCCTCCCACCACATTGTAGGGCATACCGTCCACCACCAGCCGCTCCTCCAGCATACGGGACTGAGCGTTGGTGCGGTAGAGGATGGCAAAATCACCGTAATGCGCCTGGCCTTTTCGCACTCTGGCCGCAATATCGTCCGATATATACTCCGCCTCCTCATAGCCGTTGTCAAACTGCCGGAAATGAATCCTGCTGCCCTGATCCTTTGCCGTCCACAGTGTCTTTTCCTTGCGCCCCCTGTTGTTGCGGATCACGGCGTTGGCAGTGTCCAAGATATTGCCGGTGGACCGATAATTCTGCTCCAGCTTGATGACTCTGGCCTCCGGATACACCTTCTCGTAGTCCAGAATATTGCGGATATTGGCCCCCCGGAATTTATAGATGGACTGGTCGTCGTCGCCCACCACACAGAGGTTACGGTATTTGTCCGCCAGCAGCCGTATCAGTTCAAACTGCGCCGTGTTGGTGTCCTGATACTCGTCCACCATGATATAGCGAAACCTCTCCTGGTACTGGTTCAAAACCTCCGGACAGCTTTTCAGAAGTTCCACCGTCATAACCAGCAGATCGTCAAAGTCCAGAGCATTGCTCTTCTTCAGTTCCCGCTGGTACTCCTTGTAACACGCCGCGATCTTTTTTTTCTGATAGTCCCCCATAGCCTGCAATTCGTACTCGGTGGGGGTTATCAACTCATTCTTGGCGGAAGAAATGGCGGACAGCACCGCGCGTTCCTTCAGCATCTTGGTATCAATCATCTGCCTCTTGCACACGTCCTTGATGATGGCTTTCTGATCATCCGTGTCATAGATGGTAAAATGATTGTCAAACCCCAGCTTGTCAATATACCTGCGCAGGATACGTACACAAGTTGAGTGGAAAGTAGACACCCACACCTGGTCTGCGCCAAAGCCCACGATATTGTCCACCCGCTCCCGCATCTCCCCGGCCGCCTTGTTGGTGAAGGTGATGGCCAGGATGTTCCAGGGATTGACTCCCACCTCGTCTATCAGATAAGCAATCCGGTGGGTCAATACTCTGGTCTTGCCGGATCCTGCCCCCGCCAGCAGCAGCAGCGGTCCCTCGGTCGTCGTGACCGCCTCTTTTTGCTCTTTATTTAAAGTGTCATATATACTCATCGTCTCGTCACTCTCCGCATTCCGCGGACCCAATCCATATATTGCATCTGTTTCCAATCTGTTTTTTCATAACGCCGCCACATGCCAGGGCAACACGGATAGACTCCGCGCAAAAAGCGCCGACGGGGCCATCATGGCGGCGCCGGCGCATATCTGCCTTTCCAGAAATCTCTATGACACGATATCGCTGTCGTCAAATATATCTCCGCATTCCGGACAGAATTTGGGCGGGTGGGCAGGATCTTCCGGCTCCCAGCCGCACTTGTCGCACCTGTAAAGGGACGCGCCCGCAGGCTTTTTGCCGCCGCACTCCGTGCAGAACTTGCCCTGATTCACGGCGCCGCAGCCACAGGTCCAGCCTGCGTCCTCCGGCTTCTTGCCGCCGCACTCCTCACAGAATTTGCCCATATTATCCTTCTTACCGCAGCTGCAGGTCCAGCCCAGAACCGGCGTCTGCATATGGGGAACAGCCCGCTCCACGGGCTGCTGCGGGGCTGCTTGTTGCTGGGCAGCTTGCTGCTGTGCCCCCATGGCATACAGCGCATTGGCGTCAAATCCTCCTGCCTGATTCGCCATGTTCATGCCCGCAAATGCCATCATAGGCCCGGTGGCCGTGTTGGACGCCGCCGCCTTCATGGCCTCCGCCTGGGCTCCCACCAGGGTGGCTGCCGCCATATTGGCATTGCGCATCACAGCCGTCTTCTGCAGTTCCTTGATCATCTTCTCATCGTCGTCCGGGATCTTCACACTGTTAAAGCCGATGGATACGATCTCGATACCCCGCAGATTGCTCCACTTTTCGCTGAGCACCTCGTTCAGAGCGTCCGCCATCTTCTCCGTGTTGCCTGCCAACTCATAATAACGGATACCCTGGGCGGAAATCTTGGCCAGCGCAGGCTGCAGCGCCGTCAGAAGTTCGGTCTTTAAGGTGGCCAGCAGCTGGGACTTGTCATAGTCGCGGGTAACATTGCCGCATACATTCTTATAAAACAGAAGGGGATCGATAATCTTGAAGGAATACTGGCCGTTGCACTTCACGGCGGTATCCACATCCAGTCCGATATTGTTGTCCACTATGCGGAAGGGAATGGGGCTGGCGGTGCCAAACAGATTACCCATGATCTCTTTTATGTTAAAATAATACACCCTTTGGTCCTTGCCGGTACTGCCGCCAAAGGTGAAACGCTTGCCTATATTCTGAAAAGTATTCTTCACGTTGTCGTTCAAGTTGCCGTATAACAGGCTGGGCTCAGTGGAGGCGTCATACACGAACTCTCCTGCATCTGCACAGAACTCCACAATCTCCCCCTGATCCACAATGATCATGCACTGTCCCTCGTTGACGGCGATGATAGAACCATTGGTGATAATATTGTCCACGCCCTTATTGCCGTTCTTGCCGGTCACGCGAATCTTGCCTTTGGTCACCAGCACTTCATTTGGCATGGCATCACAATAAAAATATTCCCTCCACTGATCTGCAAGCATACCGCTAATCGTGTCTTTTGCCGCTTGTATTAAACCCATTATGTAGTTCCTCCTTAAATATATTGTCCCGTAACCGCCAAAACTATTTCTATTTTAGCAGATTTACCTCGAATCCTCAACCGCTTTATACAATATTTTCCGTGAAATATTTTTCTTTACAAAACACTGGGAATCCGATACACTAAAATCAGTTTGTTAAACCATTTCTAATAGTATATATCAGTGAGGACAAGAACACCATGAGCAAAAAGGCCACAAAAGCAGCAGATAACATGTACTATCTCGCACGTTGCGAAGCCGCCGAAAACAATGACGATTTTTCCAGCCGGGAGAAGGCCGCCGAGATCATAGGCATTGACCGCACCCGCCTGGCGAGAATCGAGCTTAACACCATCGCCCCCTACCCCGAGGAGGTCAAAGCCATGGCGGAAGCCTACAACACACCGGAGTTGTGCAACTCCTACTGTGCCAAGGAATGCCCCATCGGCAGAGGCAGCATCCAGGAGGTTACCATCGACGATTTTGACCGGCTGGCGCTGAAGGTACTGGGTTCCCTGAAGGATATAGACGGGCTGCGGGCCTCCCTGATCGCCATATCCGAGGACGGATATATTGACGAAACCGAGAGACCCGCCTTCCAGCATATATTGGATTCCCTGGAAAAAATCAGCACCAACGCCACGGCTCTGCGGCTCTGGGCCGAGAAAAACATCCGGCTGAAATAAGCGCTATTTCTTTGCCGCCGTCTCCGCAAAGGACGTGTTTACCAGATTCTCATAGGGCACACGCTCCGAAAGCACCTTGGAATCCTCCAGAATATTCTGCAACAGGTCAAAGGACTCTTTTTCAAAGATCAGATTATCCTTCCAGGTGTCCTGATCATAATATCTGGCCACGATGGTCACCAGAGCCTGCTTGTCGGTCTCGGCAAACTGGGGAGCAATCACATCGGCGATTTCCTCCGGGCTGTGGGACTGCACATAATCCATACCCTTTTGCAGAGCGTTGGTGAACGCCTGGATCACATTGCCGTTCTTTTCGATGTAACTCTTCTTGGCACTGAAAGCGGTGTATGGCACATAGCCGGAATCCTCTCCCAGGGAAGCCACCACATAGCCGTCCCCCTTCTGCTCCAGCAGAGTGGCGTGGGGCTCAAACTCTACGGTGAAATCCGCGTCTCCGCCGGAAAAGGCCGCCGCGGTGGAACCGAAATCAATGCTCTGATCGATCCGCAGATCCGCTGCCGGGTCAATGTTGTTTTTCCGCAGAATGTATTCAAATACCATCTGCGGCATACCGCCGGCTCTGCCGCCAAGCACATCCTGTCCTTTCAGCATATCCCAGCTGAATTCATCAATAGGCTCCCTGGACACCAGGAAATTTCCCGCCCGCTGGGTCAGCTGGGCAAAATTTACCACATAATCGTCCGTGCCGCCCGCATAGGTGTAGATGGTGGACTCACTGCCCATAAATCCGATATCCGCCTCTCCGGTAAGCACAGCCGTCATGGTCTTGTCGGCTCCAAACCCGGTGACCAGTGTTACATCCAGCCCCTCCTCCTTAAAGTATCCCTCCTCGATGGCCACATACATAGGCGCATAGAAAACGGAATGTGCCACCTCGTTTAATGTGACCGACGTTGTCTTTCCGTCACCGCCCGTCTCCGTCCCGGTATTGCCGCAGCCCGCGAACAGCCCTGTGACCATCATGGCTGTCAACAGCAGCGATACCCCTTTTCTTCCTTTTTTCATAGGCTCTCATATCCTCCCTTTTCCAATTGGCTGATGCTCTATGTTATGTCCGGGAAGAAAGAAAAGTGACATTTTCTTTACATTACCTGAAAAAATGTGGCTCCTGAAACCTCAGTGCCACATTTTCCTATCTGTTCATATCTATTCGTCCATCCATTTTTCAAATTCCAGTATGGGAACCGGCTTTGAAAACACATACCCCTGAGCCTTGTCATAGCCGTAGTCCCTCAGAAATTCTACCTGCTGCCGGGTCTCCACACCCTCAAAAATGATATCTTTCCCCGCAGCCCGCACCAACTGCCCGATTCGGTTGATATACTGCTGTTCCTGATCCGTCTCATAATGGTCGATAAAACTCTTGTCCACCTTGACAATATCCACATTGGCATCTATCAGCATTCCCAGAGAGGAATAACCGATGCCAAAGTCGTCCATGGCAATTTTCAACCCGTTTTCCCTGAGTTGGGTCATCTGCTGTACCATGCCCATGGGGTTGCCGGAGATACAACTCTCCGTCACCTCAATCTCAATGTACTCCGGCTCCACCTCATACTCCTTCAGCATCGCCAAGATTTTATCTCCAAAATGCTGATCCCGGAAATGAACCCGGGAGAAATTCACGGAGATGGGAAGTCGTCTCCTGCCCTCCTCCTTCCAGCGCTTTAAGCTGTCCAGGACCTGACGGAACACGCAGAAATCCACATTTACAATATACCCCACTTCCTCCAGCACGGGAATGAACTGATCCGGATATTTTAAACTGCCATCCGCATTGTGCCACCTGACCAGGGCTTCCGCCCCAATCACTTCTCCTGTCCGCATGGAGAACTTTGGCTGCAGGTAAGCCTCCACGGCCCCCTTGTCTATGGCATCGTGTATGCTGGCCACCACATTGATCTTCTCCGCCCTGGTCTGCCGCAGGCGCTCCGTATACACCATCACATGATTCAGATAGTCTTCCTTGATAGTCTTTCTGGCATGGTTGGCGGCGTCGATCATCGTGAATACCTCCGCCTCCGGATTATCTATGAAATATAGACCCGCCCGCACCTGCAGATCCCCCATAGGGTATCTGTGCAGCAGGTAGTCCGAAAAACGGCTTACGGATTGGCGGATTTCCCCCTCTATGGCCTCCTGGCTTTCCCCCGTCACCAGAATCACAAAACGGTCCGCATACACCCTGCCGCAGATACAGCGCTTTGCATTCATATAGCGCAGCCATCTTGCCATATCCTTCAGCAGCTGGTTCCCCTCACTGTACCCGAAGTTCTCGTTAAGATAGGCAAAATTGCTGACATCCATATAAACCATGGCATAGGTAAGACTGGGATCGCACTGATACAGGGCACGGCGCACTTCCTTCTGGAAAGCGCCATAGTGGTACAGGCCCGTCAGTTCATCCCGTCTCAGAGCCTCTATATGCTCCTGGTTCTGGCGGTTCTGGAACCGCAGCGCCACAAAGGAACTGATGACCCTGCCCAGCTGACTCAGCGTATTCAGTTCCCTGTCCGAAATCCCTTCTATGACCCGCTGCCTGCTGCAGGTCACATAGCCGATGGAACGTCCGTTGCTATACAGCAGCAGATTGATAAAACTGCCGATACCCTTTTCGTGGAAAAATGCCAGATCCCGCGCCGAATAACCGCCCTTGTCCACATCACAGGTCAGATTAATGCCATCCTTGTTAAAGCCGGAAAAGAAATCGTCCCAATCGTCAAGGGTACGGATCTCCTCCGGATTGGAAACAACGCCTTCTCCGCGCCGCCATCTGTTGGACACCATGGTGCTGTTGTCCTGGATAAACTCCGAGATCAGCACCTCGTCATAGTCATAATGCCAGCCTATCTGTTTGGCCAACATGTCCAGACTGCTGTCCAGATCCGTGGTGTTTGACAGCAGACTTACGGCAAAGGCGATAAAATTACCGTCATACTGCAATCGACTCTCCTCGGCCGTCTTCTCCGCCGTCAGACTCTCATCCGCCGTCACCTTCTCGTCTGCCATGCTCTCACCGTATACCACAAAAGGTATCCGGCACCGCAGGCCATATCCCACCGCCTTACCGGCACAGGTCATAATTCGATTCAAATCCCTCTCCTGGGGAGGCACATGATAGACACCCACGGTCACTCTGCACCGCAGCTTCTCTCTGCGGCCAAAATACCGATCCTGTAGTTTCTGCTGTGCCAGACGGGCGTAATTCTCCACCTCTCCGGCATCCTCTTCCTGCACAAACGCCATCAAGACATCCTTGCCCAGACGGCAGAGCACCGCCTTGTCCTTCAACTGAAAAGAGCGCCGCCACAGCACCGCCTGGTTCTCCAGCACCGCCATGGCAAAAGCAAAGCCGTATTCATCTGTCAACTGTGAAATATTGCCGATATGCAGTATGATCACATGAAAAAGGCCCTGAGGGGCCATCCTCATCCGCTCGCTGATTTGCTCTTTGGCGGCAGAAAAAGTACAGAGGGCTGTCAGTGTATCCAGCCCCTCCTTGAGCCCATCCTGCCGGTTCTTCGAACCTATTCTTCTGTCTACTAATCTTTTATCGCTCATCATTCTCTCCATTATCCGCCTTCAGAGAATAATTTTATCTGATTTTCATTATACGCTTAATTTCCCGGCTTTGTCAACTAAGGGCTTCCAATCTGCTGTTTTTTGTGCTCAAATCGCTATAAATCTGTCTGTATCAACGCGCTTTACCCACAGCGTCATGAATCCAGCGTCCGCTCAAAAAACGCAGGGTAAATATCACGCTCCGCAGGGCCCAATCGGCAAACATTCCGTACCACACTGCCATGGGACCCATGTGGTAGACTCTCACCAGGAATATGCACAGCGCCACCCGCATGCACCACATGGTCACGGTGGATGTAATCATGGTAAATTTCACGTCTCCCGCCGCCCGCAGTCCATAGGCCGGGATAAAGGAAAAGGCCCAAAGCAACGGCTTGGCGATGGTGATGGCGATGACCATCCGCCAGCACATGGCGGCGCTCTCCGGCTCCATACCCGCCAGATACAGCACCGGCCTGGTGATTGCCAGCACCAGCAGACAAGATACCAGAATGCCCAACATTCCTATGAAAGTACATTTCACCACATAGTATTTGGCCTCCTCTCTCCTGCCTGCGCCGATAGCCTGCCCCACCAGAGTCATCAGACAGATGCCTGTGCCCACGCCAAATATGCCGTTGACCATCTCCATGATATTGGTCATGGCCTGGGCCGCGATGGCAACCGTGCCCATGGCGGATACCGTGGACTGGATAGCCAGCTTTCCGAACTGAAACATCCCATTCTCCACACCGGAGGGAATGCCGATGGCCAGAATCTTCCAGATCATGGGCATGTCAGGCCGGATATTCAAGTAATGGCTCACTACTATGGGCTGGGAGGGCCTGCGCAGGAAAACCAGCACCAGTATCGCACAGAAAGCCCTGGATGCCAAAGTTGACAGCGCCGCCCCAACGACCCCCATGTGAAAGCCGAATATCAAGATTGCATTGCCGCCCACATTGAGGAGATTGGAGAGTACGGATATCTTCATGGGAAAACGGGAATTGCCTCCCGCCCGGAAAAAGGCTGCTCCCGCATTGAACAGCGCCAAAAAAGGATAGGAAACCACGGACAGCAGAAAGTACTTTTCCGCGTTCTCCATGACCCCCGGCTCAATCCGGCCAAACACCAGCTGAAGCAAGGGCCTGCGAAGGCACAGTCCCAGCAGCATAACGCTGGCGGAAATAACCAGCACGGTCAATATCACCTGTCTCGCCGCCCGGTTGCAGCCCTCCCGATCCCTGCCTCCCAGATACTGAGAACAGATGATGGATGCCCCTGCCGCCATGGCAGAAAAAATCTGAATCACCAAATTGTTTATGGAGTCCACCAAAGATACGGCGGAGATAGCCTCGCTTCCCACATTGCTGACCATCATGGTATCCACCATGCCCATCAGGGAATTTAACAGCTGCTCTATTACGATGGGAATAAGCAGGGCCACCAATGCTTTGGCAGGATACAACATATTCTCTTTATCAATCTGACTGCTGTCATACAGACGGCTTTTAAACCCTACAGTACGCATAGAATCACTTCCTTTGATCAAGTAATCGATTTTGTATGACATTCCGGAAAAAGTGTGATAAACTCTTCTTAAATATAGTAGAGTTCCACACAAAGGAGGCATCTTTATGGCTGGCACTGTCACGCATCTGGTCATAGCTGACCGGTTGTTGCAACCCTTACAAATCAAACGTCCTGCCCTGTTCTACTGCGGCAACCTGGCCCCGGACGCCATCATGGCCCGGAAAGATTACCGACGGGAGATGAAGCGGCACACCCACTTTAAGGACAATATCCGTCTGAGAGATCTGCATCTGCCGGAGTGTTACCGGGCATACCGCAGCACGTTTCAGACATTTGCGGAACATTTTCTGCAGCCCGGCCGCCCGGACTATGAACTGTATCTGGGCTATGTGACCCATATGCTGGCCGACGAGGTCTTTATCCTGACCGTGCGGGATGCCCATGTGGAAAAACTGACCGCCGCGGGCAGAAATCCTGATGATCTGGAGTTCTTTGCCGCCTTCGGCCGAGATGTGGATCTGAACGACTGGCGGCTGGCGCGGGAGTATACCTTCCGGCACCCCATGCCCGACATTCTGCTGACGGAGCAGGACTATGAGATCCCTGGCTACATCACCTGCGAAGAACTGCAAACCAGCAAAGCCTTCATCATCCGAAAAAATTTTCTGACAGCCCACGAAGCATGCGCGCCCTCCGTTTTTCCCTATGAGGAAAACCAGGCGTTCATTCAAAAAGCCGTCAGCTACATCCAAAAGGCGATCAGAGACTGCACCTGATAGTACAGAGCCGGATTGGCGCTCCTGATGGCGTCCTCACTGTGGGCAAAGATCCGCAGGAAGGCAGCCAGGAGCGTTACGGCGCAGACGGCCGCCACCAGCCTTTGCAGAAAGCGGCAATCCCGCCCTCCTCTCTCCAGCCAGTCATATTGTGCCAGTATCACAAATATGCCGGCAATCATGCCAATCCACACAAAATCTCCGAAATACCGGGTCAAAAGCCCCGCCAGCTGGGTGTCTGTCACCGCCAGCGCCACCGTCAGAAGCTGAAAAAGCCAGACCAAGTAATAACATCTGCGATCCTCAAAATATTCCTTTTTTGCCATCCCATAAAAACCAAAACACAGCACCGGGAACAGCCACAGCACACCACCCACCATCATCTCCGACAGGGTCAGCCCCTGGTAGGCCGTCTCCACCCGGAAATCCTGCAGAAACGGAAAAGTACCGCCTATTCTGGGGGGCTGCAGCAGATAGGAGAATATCCCCAGGCCGCACCTCCCCCAGACCCAGCCCCTGTGCGTCATGTCGTTGGTGGTCAGATTGTAGCTGGCGCCAAAATCCCATACAGAGCCAAAGCGGGCGGCATTGTACCACATGATCCCCGCCGCCACCGCCGCCAGAGGCAGGCACAGGGCCAGTGTCTGTGTCAGACTTTTCCGGTTAAACAGCTTCCTCTCCCGAAACACCGCCCTGCCAAACAGCACCGGTCCCGCCGCCAGCACCAGCAGCAGCTGGGGCCTGCACCCGGCAATCAGCCCAAGGCAGAGAGAACCTGCCCCCAGCTGCCAGGCCCCGTACTCCCCCTGCCGCTGTGCGGAGATCCAGAAGGCCAGTCCCCACACGCCGCAGACAATTCCCGCCACTATCGGCACCAGGTACAAATCCGGCTTATAGACCGCATACCCCAGGCAGGAGGCCGCCCCCATGGTCACCGTCAGCAGCAAATACAGCACATAGGGCGTCCTGGGAAACCAGCTTCGGATCATCTGCCACAGCAGGAAGGCAATCCCCATCATCAGCAAAGCGCCCAGTAAAAAGATACAGTCCACATGGGGCAGGTGCCTGCCGGTGAGCACATAACAGGGCAGATAAAAAAACAGCACGGGCACTATGCCGAAATACACATAATAATAGCCGTTATAGTAGGCGTGATCCCATTTGAAATCCCCGTAGCCAAGACCCGCTGCCGCTCTGGCCGCCGGATCGTAGGGATTGGTCAGCCCCTGCAGGGAAACCGCTTCCCCCAGGTCCACGCGGCCTTCAAGAAGCGCCTCCGTCAACCGGTAATACTGCTGGTGATGTTCCATATACTCCGGCCAGGCCAGCGCTCCCGTGTTCCACTGCAGCATCCTGTGAAAAAACAACAATTGTAGGGCAATACATGCCGTCGTAATAAGCCGTTGCCTCCTTTGGGTCAGATCCGTCCGCGCCCCGTAGCAGCGGCTGCCGGGGCGCAGCAGATACACACAGCACAGCCCGGCAGTCAGCAGCAGATATCGCTGCCAGGAAAAGAAAAGGGGGACCACGGCATTGATTTTTATGGCATCCCGGGCAATACTGCTCCCTTGCAGTCCCCGGATCACCACCCTGAGCCGCTGCACGTCATCGCCGAAATGTAGCCGCAGATATTGGCTTCGCTCCACATCCCCTCTGACGGTCCGGGCAGGCGCCTGCAGATAGGATGCATTGGCCTCGTCCATCGCCGCCACCCCAATCTCCGCCTGTTGTCCGTCCTCCAGGACAAGGGACAGATACGCCGCCTGTCCGGGGATGTCCGAGAACTCTATCACGGCCTCCTCCCCGCCTATCACATAGCGGCCCTCCACAGTATCCAGCCCCTGGAGACTGCATGTTACGTTCTCCACGGGCTCATACAGACAAGACTCCCAATGTTTATAATTGAAAAGAAAGATCTCACAGAGCAGCGCGGCCAAGGCGATGACCGCCAGGGCAAGCCCGTCCCCTGCCCTGCCTCCGCCCCGGCCTATCCTTCTCTCTTCACCTTCTTTTTCCACCAACATATCCCGCAAGCCCCCAATGTCAATCCTGAAACCAGTTCCGCCGCACGGAAATACCAAACCCCTTTATACCGCAGTTCCACCCATGCCGCTCCATTCTGCAGGTAAATCCTCACCACATGGTTGTCACCGCCTTTCACCTCCAGGCGGCGTCCCTGGCTGTCCCTGGCCTCATAACCTTCATAGTACAGCAGGGGGACCTCCACCCAATCCCCCGCATGGACATTCTGCATTTGCAGACGGATCCGGGTTCCACGCTTGTAGTACCCGGTTAATTCCACGCTGCCCCCGGTGATATAGCGGTCCGCTGTCAGGCTGTCCTTATCCGTCCCCAGCAGAAAATACTCATTGTCGTATCCCACACAGGCGTAGGTGTCCACCGCCCGCCCCGGCTTCAGCGCCGCTCCCAGCTGCGTCGTATAGGCGGTTCCCCACTGGATGAAAGCCAGGCTGCATACCCCCAGGACCACCAGGGCCGTAACCTTCCGCTCCTGCCTTCCGCGCCGGGCCAGTATGCCCGCCGCCGCTATGCAGAACATGGGAGAAGCCAGGCTTAAAAACCGCCAGGGCATTTGCACCGTCCCACAGAAAGCATTGACCGGGGCGACGCGCTGCAACAGCCGCCAGGGAAACAGAGTGCTGGCCATGAAGAGCAGCGCGCACCCCATTCCCGTCATCACGCCGTAGAACCGTCCACTGGCTCCTTCCTCCTTTTTGCCCAGCAGAAAATGCGCTCCACAGATCACCAGCGCGGCGGTCACCCCCACGCCCAGCGACAGGGACATATTGCCCTGCAGCCCCTGCTCCAGCAACTGGGAATGCCCGAAGCTGGTGTTGAAAAGATTGAACAATTCCGTGGGAAAGATGGCGTTCTGGTAAAACTCCGTATTTTCCGGAGTATGCTTAATGGACAGATCCGCCCCCAGATAGTAGGTCAGAAAAGCCGCCAGATACCAGAGATTTAAGAGCATAGTGAGCGCTCCCGCCTTCAAAAAGCCCAGAAAGCGCTGTTTTTGCAGAAACTCCCTGTAATAGATTGCCGCCGTCACAAGGATGGCCAGAACCGCGAACACCGAACTGATGACATGGGACTGCAGGATGCCGCTGCACCCCAGGGCCAGCACCCACCATTTCCGGTGATCCCCAGCCAGCAGCAGGTACAGTCCGTATAAAAGCACAGGGAAAAACATCATAGCCAGAGCCTCGCCGATGGCCGCTCTGTGATAGAGATTGATTATACGCCAGGTTGACAGGGTGTAAAGCACCGAGGCCAGAAGCCCTGCATAGCGGGAGCGTGAGATTCCTTTTGCGCAGACATACATGATCCACGCCGTCATGCCGTTCACCAGAACCAGAAAAGTGTGGTACGCCATCACGGGAGAGGCCCCCAGAAGCCGCAGAAATGCCGGAAAATACAAAAAAAGCTCGGGATATACACTGGACGAGATATATCCGTAACCGTTGTTATGCGTAGGATGCAGCCTTACCGGAAACTGGCCCGACAGCAGACCGTCCTTGATCCCCTCTATGCGGTACAGATGGAAATTCAGGTCATGCCCCGGTCCCACCATGCCATAGAAAAGGGGATAGCTGGCCAGTACCGTGACGCCCAGCAGGACGCAAAACACAAAAACTCCCGTCCATGTTTCCCCGGAAATTCCCTCTGCTCCATGCTCCGGAGTATCTCCGTGCAGCTGCCGCTGCTTAAGGATCTGCCGCCGTGCAAGCCCTAAAGCCAGCACCGCCGCAGCAATCCCCAGGCTTAATAAAATACCGTCACTATAGATTGGACCGCCGTGCAGGCGTTCCAATTCCAGGGAAACCAGCACTCCCTCCTGCCAGCCATAGAAGATTACATCGCTCTCGTCCTTCTCCAGACGAATCAGGAACGGCTCCTGCGCATTGCCGGCCCCCAGCAGATTACCCTCACTGCTGCGCACCACCACGGAGTCGTAACCGCTGACCAGCAGTCGGTATTCCCCTCGGGGCAGAACCAGATGCGGCGAGTAACTCCGCCAGGCATCTCCAGCCGACGTGCCCTCCATCTCCAGCCCTATCTGCAGCTTCTGCTGTCCGTATGTATTCATTAGCAGCAGTACCAGCACCGCCATAGACACAAGTATTGCCGGTATCCATCCCTTTTTCATGACAGTTCCCATCCATATCGCCCTGTTATTTATCCTGACGGTCACTAAAACCTGCCAAGTAACCCGACTCACGAGCGAAAGCCTTCAGGGACATTGCGGCATATTTCATCGCTCGTAAGTATAATTTTACAGATTTTCCCTGATCTTGCGGATCATCTCTTCATACTCCGCTTCTGTCAGGTATACCTTGCCGGGATTCATCTGGAACGTACCGCCCCACTCATCGCCGCCCTCATACTTGGGGCAAAGATGCATGTGCAGATGGCACCCCGTGTCGCCATAGGCCCCGTAGTTCAGCTTGTCCGGATGAAAAGCCTTATGGATAGCGGCGGCCGCATGGGCCACATCCGCCATGAACAGGTTGCGCTCCTCTTCGCTGATATCCACGATCTCACTGACATGGTCCTTGTAGGCCACGATACATCTGCCCGGCTTGCTCTGCTCCTTAAACAGGATCAGGCTGCTGACCTGGAGATCACAGATAAAAATGCCAAACTTCTCCAGCAATTCGCCCCTCATACAGTATCCACAATTTTGATCTTTCATGATAACAATCCTCCTATATAAAGTTACGCGGATCTTCTGTTCCGCATATCCCCTACAAAATATTTACCACTTCCCCGATTCGAGCGGGGTCTGTGTTGATAATCAGTTCCCTGGGGAAATCCACCTCCCGAAGCAGCTGATCCGCCTGAGTGAAGTCCCCCACTGACGAGCAGATGTGGCTGTCCGTCCCCAGGATTACGCTGGCGCCGTGCCGCAGGCAGGCTTCCAGCAAAGTATGGATGTTCTCTCTGGCGCCCTGTCTGGATGCCAGGGGATGGAGGGAGGAATTGTTTACCTCCAAAGCCACATGCAGCTGGACCGCCGCTCCCACCAGTTCCTCATAATCCATGGGGTAACGGGAATCATCCGGGTGTCCCAGAATTTTTACCAGGGGATTCTCCATGGCACGGATCGCCGCCCGGGTATTCTCTTTGGCAGAGCCCGGGGGCACAATCAGGGTATGCATACTGGCAATGCAGTAGTCCATTCTGGACAGCGTAAAGGCATCCAGATCCAGATGCCCCTCATAGTCCGTAATATTGGCCTCTATTCCACAGAAGAGTCTCAAGTCCCCATACTCCCTGGGGATAATCTTATAGTTCTGAAAAAATATTGGCTTGGGACCGCCCACCATGGCAGGTCCGTGCTCACTGAGGCCCAAAAACTTCAGCCCTTTTTCCTTAGCCGCCGCAATGTTTTCCTGCAAGGTGCTGTAGGCATGGCCGCTGGCTATGGTGTGGGTATGCATATCCATCACATAGGTCATTCCTTTTACTCCTTATTGTGAATCCCGATCATTATCTGGCTCCCTGTATGGCTCAGTGCGCCGTCCGGGGATCCACTGTCTTTTTCGTTCCTTTTTCCGGCGCAATCCCATGCCCCGCCAGATCGTCCACCATCTTCTCAATCATCAGCTTCTTCACATACACATCAAAACTGAGCAGGCAGATAAAGGAGAATTTTTGCAGAAAATCCTGATCCTCCTGGGGCGCCCCCTGAAAAGTCTGCTGGGCCTTGAGGTAGTTTCGCCTCACATCTTCCTTCAGCAGTTCCACCTCCTCCTTTTCCATGCCAAAGACCTCCTGGTACACAGCCTCAAGGTCAAATGTCCCCTTTTTGCCAAAATACTTGTCGGTAATGGGCTTTAGAAGAACCTGAATGTCATTGATGGACATAACACCCTTAAAATAATATATGAAAATCAGCACCAGCACATGTTCTTTGGAATATTTCTTCCGTGCCGGCGGTGGCAGCAAATCATTTTTGGCGTAATTGTTGATCATTGTTTTGGTCAGAACTTTGTCATCATCAGGATTGCGGGTGGTGGTCCGCAGCCGGCTGTCCATAAATGTAGTCACCTGATCCATGTATAAGTCAATGTCCGGTATATCCTCCGGGCGGATATACTCAATCCTGCTCAGGCTGTCCAAGATGCTGTTTAACAGATTCTCTGTATCTATCGTCATATTTCCCTCTTCCCTTCATATCGCAGGCTGGCCTGCAATATTGCGCTCATGCGTATTCTCCACTATTGTAAATTATATAGTATTTAAAACTACATGACAACCTTTTTCTTCAAAAAAGAAATCTTTTTGCACATATTTACTTTAGAACTTTAATATGTTAAAATAGAAAGTAAGAACACAGAAAGGGTTTATAAAAGACAATGAACAAGAAAATTAAAACAGAGGCTGTGGACAGACTGTTCGATGCAATTCTCTGTCTGCAGAACAAAGAAGAATGCTATGTTTTTTTTGAGGATCTCTGTACTGTGAACGAACTTTTATCCCTGTCACAGCGTTTTGAGGTCGCTTCCATGTTAGGCGACCACAAGACCTATCTGGAGATCGCAGAGAAAACCGGCGCTTCCACCGCTACCATCAGCCGGGTGAACCGTTCCCTGAACTATGGCAACGACGGCTATGACATGGTCTTTAAGAGGATGACTCCCCCGGGAGAACAATAGGACAAAAAAGGCAGACGGCTTTTCCCGCCGTCTGCCTTTTTTGTTCTTTGCTTCCTTATAATATATCGGACCCGCCGGCAGAATTTCCCCGGGTGTCCTCCTGCCAGTCCGTATTGTCCTCCTGTACCTCCCGGAGCGCCTCCTGCAGCGCCGTCTTGGCAGAACGCTTCCCCTCCTTGACAGCCTTCTTGGCCTCGGGATTCTTCCTGCGGGGGGCATCCTGATTCATATTACATCTGCCCTGGAAGATAGCGTTCTCGTCAATGACGATCACATTGGTGGTAATATCCCCGATGATCTTAGCTGTGACGGTCAACTCCACTTTGCCGGGGGCTTCTATGTTGCCCACCACATCACCGCCGAGGATCGCCTCTCCGGCTTCAACGTTTCCCTCTATCCGAGCGCCTGCGCCCATGATCAGAGTGCCTGACACATATACGTTGCCCTGCACCTCGCCGTCTATCCTTGCGCTCTGCTTCACGATAAAGTCCCCGTTAATCTGGCAATCCTGACCTAGAATTGTCGTTATGACTGCATCATCCTTTTTTCTTGACATACTCTCCTCCCATTCTGCCGCCCCTGCGGCCTAAAAATTGTGAAGTGGATGCGCTCCCATTATCCGCTGATATCACTCAACTGCATGGGATTGATATAGACCCCATCCTGTTGAATCTGGTATCCCAGCTTGGTGTTGTCGCTGCTGATATAGTAGAGCGCGCCTCCCTGGACCACTGTGTCGCCTACCTTCACCAGACTTTTCCCCCTATTGCGGTAAATGGTCACATAGCCGTTGCCATGATCCAGCACCACCCGGCCACCATAGTCCGTATCCTCTCCCACCTCTGTCACTACCCCGGTGGCGGCGGCAACTATGACGTTCTCTGCAGTACCGTTTAGAATGCAGGTGGGTTCTCCCTCGGTAATCTCCTCGATGGAAGCGGAACCCGTCATGGGAAAGATACTCGGTATACTCTGCTGCCGGATCTTTTCCTCCAACGCATTCACCTCTTCCGTCTTCTGGTTCACCGTGTCACTCAACAGATCTATCTTACTGTTCAGCGCTATAACCTCGCTCTGCATATCCAGATTCTCGGTCTCCGCCGCCGACAGCTTCGCCTGGAGTTCCTCCGTCGCCGTCTGGATATCCACAATCCTCTGGTTGGCAAGGTCCCACACCCTGGACTTGTACTGCTCCTCGTAGATGATACGGCCTATCACATAGCCCACGCCAATGCAAAATATCACCATCAGGATCCGAAACACCCAATGACTTAAACGCAGATGGCGCACCCCCGCATCCGCTGCATCTGAGGCAACGATCACCACACGATTTGTCTTCCGTTTATGCTTTTTGGATTTCATCTAAGTCTGTCACCTCCAATGAACAAACACTATTTTACCACAACTGTTTCAATTTCTCAATAAAAATTAATAACTTTGTAATATTTGACTCATTTTCTTATGTCTGCAGCCAAAGAAAGTTAGGATTTTCGGTAAAAATCTCATAAAAACTATTTACAATTTCTATTTCTTGTGTTATCCTTGAATCGTTGTAATAGTGCAACATACATTTTTTTGGAGGTATCAACAATGAACAAAGGTACAGTAAAGTGGTTTAACAACCAAAAGGGCTATGGTTTCATCTCTGATGAGTCCGGCAATGACGTATTCGTACACTACTCTGGGCTGAACATGGAAGGCTTCAAGTCTCTTGAAGAGGGCCAGGCAGTAGAGTTCGAGGTAGTAAACGGCGAGAAGGGACCTCAGGCTGTAAACGTAACAAAGTTATAAGAGACACTTATAACATCTATAATCAGTAACACGATGTACCTGTTCTTAATATAATGAAGAATTGTTTAATGAATAGCAATATCGTTTTATGGGATTAGAGACAAAGGGCTGACAATATCTGTCAGCCCTTTTCTTTGCAGATTTCCAACACTTTCTCCCACTTAAGCGCTCCCCCGAACAGATCCAGGGCGCTGCCAACGGTCACATGCAGCCGATCCTGTCCCAGTTTTTTTAATAGACGCAAATCCTCATAGCTATGTACGCCCCCGGCATAGGTAACCGGCTGCTTTCCCCATGCTCCCAGCAGAGCCGCAAGTTCCTGCTCAATACCGCCGGATTTTCCCTCCACATCCACAGCATGGATCAGAAATTCACAGCAATAGCCCGCCAGACGATCCAGAAGCCGGGGAGTCAAAATCTCCCGACTGGCCTTCTGCCACCGATCCGTCACGATCCGGTACTGCCCCTCTGTCTTCCGGCAGCTCAAGTCCAGTACCAGCCGCTCCCTGCCCACAGAATCTGCCAATTCCTCCAGCCGCTCATAGTCCACCCTGCCGTCATAAAAAACATAGGAGGTCACTATGACCTGGGAAGCACCGGCCTCCAAATATTCCCGGGCATTGCCTGTATGGATGCCGCCGCCCACCTGCAGTCCTCCCGGAAATGCCCGCAGCGCTTCGAGGGCCTGCTGCCTGGTGGTCTCATAGTGCTCGCTGCCTGCGCTGTTCAGCAGAATAATATGTCCGCCCCAAATGCCTGCTTCCCGGTAAAGTCTGGCATAGAAAGCCGCGTCCTGTTCGGAGACAAAATTTTCCATGGCCTGGTCGCCCCGATCCTTCAAACTGCCGCCCACAATCTGTTTCACTCTTCCGTTATGAATGTCTATACAAGGTCGAAAATCCATGAGAAAATACCTCTTTCTAACTCCAAATTTTCCACATTTTTCTTCTCGCCTCCCGAATCTCTGTATAAATAACGCGCAGATACACATAATATGTGCAGAGCCAAAAACAATCATTCAGGAGGAGTTATGATGAAAAAGCGATTTAATGGTAAAAAGCTTATTGTGATAGGTATGCTTATGGCCTTTATGTGCATGGCCACGGCATGTACCAGAAACAAAGATAACAATAACGATCCCAGCGATATGGCAGGAAATCAAACCACCGACGATAACAGCGGCGGCGCCACGGCCAACAACTCTGGCAGTAATTCCGGCTCCGGTACCACCGCCAATAATACTGGCAGCAGCAATTCCAATACCGATAATAACAATGGCAATAATACCGTAAACGGCTCTACGGGAGGCTCTACCGTAGACAACGGCGGCAGCACAGTCGGTAACGCAGTGGACGATGCCGGAAACGCTATAGGCGATGCGGCGGATGATGCGGGCAACGCAGTTGGCGGCATTATAGATGATATGGCCAATGGCGTATCCGATATCATTGACGATATGACCGGGGATAATACAGGAGATGTCTCCGATTCCGCTCTGGGCAACGGAAGTACCGATGGCACAGGCAGCGGAACAGCTAACGGCACTGCCGATGGCACGGGCAGCGGAGCAGCTAACGGCACTTCCAATGGCACAGGCAGCGGAGCAGCTAACGGCACTTCCAATGGCACAGGCAGCGGAGCAGCTAACGGCACTTCCAATGGCGCGGGTTCTACCCTCAACGGAAATGGTTCTACCACCGGCACTGCAGGAAGCGGTGCCACCACCGGCGCAGGGACAGGCTCTGCCACTCGGTAAATATCACACATTTTACCAAAAGGCCACAGGTAAATTCATCCTGTGGCTCTTTTGGTAAATAATCTAAAGCTGCGCGTCGATGACATGGCTCATATTGTACATGCCCGCAGGCTTTCCCGCCAGAAACTTGCCTGCCTGCACCGCTCCCTTGGCAAATACCGCCTTGGAGTAGGCGCTATGCGAAAAGGTAATCACCTCGTCCTCCCCGGCAAAAATCACATCATGGTCGCCCACGATGGTGCCTCCGCGGACAGCGCTGATGCCAATCTCTTTCTTATCTCTCTTCTCTCTCCTCTGGCTCCTGTCGTAGATGTACTCGTAGGTATTGCCGCATTCCTCATTGATGGAATCCGCCAACGCCAAAGCAGTACCGCTGGGGGCATCCACCTTCTGGTTGTGGTGTTTCTCCACAATCTCAATGTCATATCCCGCAGGAGCCAGCACCCCCGCCGCATCCTTCAACAGCTTCAGCAGCAGATTGATACCCAGAGACATATTGGCGGACTTAAGAACCGCCACCTTCCCGGATGCCTCTTCCACCCTGGCCAACTGCTGCGGACTCAGCCCCGTGGTGCAGAGCACACAGGGAAGCCCGTGGGCCACGCAGTAATCCAACATCGCGTCTACCGCCGGCGCCGCCGAGAAGTCAATCAGCGCGTCCGCTTCCACATCACAGGCGTTGATATCCGTAAACACCGGATAAGGATTGTGTCCATCATCCCGCATGTCAATGCCCGCCACCAGTTCCGCCTCCGAGTCCTGCGCCACAATATTGCTGATCACCTGACCCATTTTTCCGTTACATCCATGCATAATTAGACGAATCATATTATTTCTCCTGATTTAAACGCATATTCAGTCCAGTAAACCGTACTCCCGCATAGCCTTCTCCAGCTTGGGCACATTGGCCTCCTCCATTTCCGTCAGGGGAAGCCGCAGGGCGCCTGCACCCTTTCCCATCAGATTCAATGCCTTCTTAACGGGGATGGGGTTCACCTCACAGAACAGAGCGCCGCACAGTTCCATGGCCTCCAACTGCAGCTGGCAGCTTCCGGCCACATCTCCGGCAAAAAATTTTGCACAGATCTCATGGGTCTGGCGGGGAGCCACATTGGACAGCACGGAGATCACGCCCTTGCCGCCCAAGGACAGAATGGGCACAATCTGATTGTCATTGCCGGAATAGATATCCACGCTGCCTTTCGCCAGCGCCGCCAGTTGGCCGATCTGAACAATATTGTCGCTGGCTTCCTTCACGCCCACAATATTCTCACAATCCCGGCACAACCGCACAATAGTCTGGGGCAGGATATTGCAGCCGGTACGGCTGGGCACATTGTACAGCAGAATAGGAACCTTCACGGAGTCGGCCACTATCTTGAAGTGGGTATACAGGCCGTTCTGCGTGGCTTTATTGTAGTAGGGGGACACCAGCAGCAGGCCGTCCACGCCGGACTTTTCCGCCTCCTGGGATAAATACACCGCTGTCTCTGTACAGTTGGATCCGGTT
Organism: uncultured Acetatifactor sp.; assembly: GCA_910585015.1. Taxonomy (GTDB): domain Bacteria; phylum Bacillota; class Clostridia; order Lachnospirales; family Lachnospiraceae; genus Acetatifactor. Next base: position 50,822 of record CAJUCT010000002.1, on the reverse strand, counting down.
CCCGCAATCACGGGGATTCTGCCCTTCACCACTTCCACGCAGTGGCGGATCACGTCCAGATGCTCCTCGTGGCTCATGGTGGATGCCTCCCCCGTGGTGCCGCAGACAATGATGGCATCCGTGCCGCCGTCTATCTGAAACTCCACCAACTCCGTGAACTTCTCAAAGTTCACACTTCCGTCCTCATGCATTGGGGTGACAATCGCCACTCCTGCTCCTGTAAAAATAGCCATACTTTTTCCTCCTATTTAGAGTTCCGCATATCCCCGGTCGGCACACCAAAACGGTGAAGCATAAATGGCCGCTCTGGCATCCCTTTATGCTTCAGTGCGCCGCCCGCGGATTTGCTGATTTTGAGTTCCGCATA
>CAJUCT010000002.1:0-50355 GCA_910585015.1 uncultured Acetatifactor sp. | reverse complement strand
TTATGCTTCAGTGCGCCGCCCGCGGATTTGCTGATTTTGAGTTCCGCATATCCCCGGTCGGCACACCGAAACGGTGAAGCATAAATGGCCGCTCCGGCGTCCCTTTATGCTTCAGTGCGCCGCCCGCGGATTTGCTGATTTTGAGTTCCGCATATCCCCTATCGGCACATAAAAAATGCCGACACACATGCGCCGACGAATCATATCATGAAATGCTTCCTGATATTATACGATAGCGCCCCATCCACTTACTAGATGACAGTCATACAGTTGTTCACTGTATGCCCAAGATCCCAGCCCACAGCACACTGGTTCTTTCGGCGTATGTTCCTTTCCTTCCCCTTCATCTGCGCCTGCCGCATCCGGAGGAGTACTCTTAAAATACGCAACCTCTATCTTATTTCCAATATCATAGCATTGACTTATAGCTTTGTCAATGAAAAAACCATGTTTTTCTGATTTATAATTTCACCATCTCGATGCGGGATACTTCATCCGCCAGGACTAAAATATCATCGCTCAAGCGGCTGCCTGTCAGTATTACGTCCGTCTCCCTGCGGCTCTCCAGCAGTTCCTTCAATTCTTCCACGGTGATGATCTCCTTCTCCACCAGCACCAACACCTCGTCCAGAATCAGCAAATCACACTCCGCCACGGACAGAACTTTTTTTGCATACCCCAGGCCGTTGCGGATATTGACACACGCCTCCCGCTTCTTCTCCTCCGGCAGCTCCATATAGTTCTCATCCGACTTTTCAAAACGGAAGAGCCGGATCTCCGGCTCCATCCGGCGGATGAAAGCGCTGTCCGCCAGTCCCCTTCCCTTCAAAAACTGTATGATTACTACCTTCTTTCCCTCTGCAGCCGCCTGCAGGGCCCTGCCCCACGCAGCGGGGGATTTGCCCCTGCCGTCACCTGTATATATGTAGATGCTTCCTCTGTCCATGTCAATACCCTCGCTCCTCGCAGATCAATCTGCAGCAGAGCCCTTTTTCAGTTTGACCTCCGCGTATCTCTATCCCATAGTATAACACCACTTCCACTTTTTGGCAATGGGGAGGTCTGACTGCTCTACAGCGGCTGCTCTTCCACCGCCTCCACCAGTTCCATCTTGCTGACGGAAACCTCGAAGGCCACACGCTTTTCCGCATGTTCCTCGTCCAATTTCTTCATATACTCACGGCTCTGGATACGGCCCCAGATGGCGCAGCGCTCTCCCACATGAAAACTGCTTGCATAGCGGGCATTTCTTCCCCAGCAGATGCAGGGAATATAGTCCGACTTGCCATAAGGACGGTTCACGGCCAGCAGCACATCGGCGATCTCCCTTCCCAATGGAGTTTTTCGATAGATGGGTTCCTTACAAATATAGCCATCCAGATAGATCTGGTTGGTTTTGGAGCTCTCCTCGATCTCCTCCACAAACTCAATCTCTCTGGCAAAAACAGACAACACCAGACGGTTTTTGCGCTCCTCATGGCGGTTATAGGAACGGAACTGACCGTTTACGCAGATATATTTCCCCTTATAATCCGCATTTACATCAATCAACCTCTCCGAAACCATAAGCGGAATGACATCGAAACTCTCGCTGAGCCTCTGTACCTTCACGTCCACCATATAAAATCCTTCCCCAAAGATCTCATGGCTGTAGGCAAAATCACTGATGATTTCTCCCATCACGGTCACCTGATTGTTTTCAATTACCTTATCTGTCATTTTTTGTTCTCCCTTCTTACACATTAAGAATTTTTCCGGCACAAAGTGCCTGTAATGTAATATATTTATACCTCATTTTTCAGTATTTGAGAAGTACTTTCCAGCCAAAAATTTCGACGAAAATTTCAATAAACTTTTATTGCGCCTATATTCAATTAGTGATATACTATAACAGTTTGAGGTATATTTAGGAGGATTTTATGCGACAGAAAAGAGAAGATATCCGAAACGTAGCTATCATAGCCCATGTAGACCACGGCAAAACTACTCTGGTGGACGAACTGTTGAAGCAGAGCGGGGTCTTTCGGGCGAATCAGGAAGTGGCTGAGAGAGTCATGGATTCCAATGACATCGAGCGTGAGCGGGGCATTACTATCCTGTCCAAGAATACAGCCGTCACCTATAAAGACACCAAAATCAATATCATTGATACCCCGGGCCATGCGGACTTCGGCGGCGAGGTGGAGCGGGTGCTGAAGATGGTAAACGGCGTAATCCTGGTGGTGGATGCCTTCGAGGGCGCCATGCCCCAGACCAAGTTCGTGCTGCGCAAGGCGTTGGAGTTAAAGCTGCCCGTCATCGTCTGCATCAACAAGATTGATCGGCCCGAGGCACGTCCCAATGAGGTCATCGACGAAGTGCTGGAGCTGTTCCTGGAGCTTGATGCGGACGATGCCCAGCTGGACTGCCCTTTCGTGTTTGCTTCGGCCAAGTCCGGCATCGCCTCCCTGGACGCGGACCAGCCCGGCACGGACATGACGCCCCTGTTTGAGACCATTCTGGACTACATTCCCGCCCCGGAGGGAGACCCCGACGCCGGGACCCAGGTGCTGATCAGCACCATAGACTACAATGAGTATGTAGGCCGCATCGGCGTGGGCAAGGTGGACAACGGCACCATCCGTGTAAACCAGGAAGTGGTGATTGTCAACCATCATGAGCCGGACAAGCAGAGCAAGGTCAAGGTCAGCAAGCTCTATGAGTTTGACGGACTGAATAAGGCAGAGGTAAAGGAGGCCGGCATCGGGTCCATCGTGGCCATCTCAGGCATTGCTGACATTCATATCGGGGATACACTGTGCTCTCCCGATCAGATAGCCCCCATCCCCTTCCAGAAGATCAGTGAGCCCACCATCGCCATGCATTTCATGGTCAATGACTCCCCTCTGGCGGGTCTGGAGGGCAAGTTTGTAACCAGCCGCCACATCCGGGATCGGCTGTTTCGGGAGCTGAACACGGACGTGTCCCTGCGGGTGGAGGAGACAGAGTCCACGGATGCCTTCAAGGTATCCGGCCGCGGAGAACTGCATCTGTCCGTGCTCATTGAAAATATGCGCCGTGAAGGTTTCGAGTTCGCTGTCAGCAAGGCGGAGGTGTTATATAAAACCGATGAGGCCGGCCACAGACTGGAACCCATGGAACTGGCCTATATTGATGTGCCCAACGAGTATGCTGGGGCAGTCATTGAGAAACTGGGACAGCGGAAAGGGGAACTGCGGAACATGGGTTCCCTCACTGGCGGCTCCTATACCCGTCTGGAGTTCTCCATTCCCTCCAGAGGGCTTATCGGCTACCGGGGCGAGTTTATGACTGATACCAAGGGCAACGGCATCCTGAATACGGTGTTTGACGGCTACGGCCCCTACAAGGGGGATATCGCCTACCGGGCGCAGGGCTCCCTCATCGCCTTTGAAGCCGGGGAATCCATCACTTACGGTCTGTACAACGCCCAGGAGAGAGGCATTCTGTTCATCGGACCCGGGGAAAAAGTATACAGCGGTATGGTGGTGGGCCAGACCGGCAAGAGCGAGGACATTGAGATCAATGTCTGCAAGAAAAAGCAGCTGACCAACACCCGTTCCTCCAGCGCGGACGAGGCCCTGCGGCTGACGCCCCCCAAGATCATGAGTCTGGAGCAGGCGCTGGATTTCATTGACACCGACGAACTTCTGGAGATTACCCCCTCCACTCTGCGGATTCGCAAGAAGATTCTGGATCCTACTCTGAGAAAGAGAGCCAATAACAAGAAATAAGTAAAATATTTAATATGGACAGGGCATTGAAAATTATGTTGCCATAATCATCAATGCCCTGTCACATTATCCGTATTCCTTGATTTCACACTTTTCAGCGTACATCCTGTTCAGAAGAACTAACCGCAACCGTTATACAATTTCTCCCTTTTCGGAATTATGTACTCAATAAAAATGAGGCAATAAATATTCATTGCGAGTAGCTGGCAAATATTTTATAATCAAATATAAATTGGATTTGGAGGATAGACATTATGATCACAATTGACGATGTCAAACAGATAAGCAAAAAAATATCTTTAGAAAATGGTATATCGGATGATAATCTAAGCGAAGATGTGTCTGAAATTGTGTACCGTATAGATGTGCTCGAATGCGATGATACTCCGATAATCGACCGACATATAGATATCGAATATTCTTTCGGCGACTATTACGAAGTTCATGAAGAGAACCCCTTATTTCAATTTATTTGTGCATTGTGCAACCTATCATTAGCACAAGGGGAGGAAGAAATTATCCTTTATCAAAGCGATGAAGAATAATACAAATTCCAGTTCGCAGAGCTGTTAAGTGAGTGCTAAATCGGTAATCATATGCAGGGATATGTATTGCAGGTGTTCGCTTCGGCACCTTTTCTCTGAAAATACAAACCGCCGCAGCTCCCCTCCCATGTAAGAGTGAGAATTGCAGCGGTTCATTGTTTTACTCTCTGATTAGAGTATACAGATTTCCATCGCCGACATCAGTTCCGTTAAAATAGGTTGTTTCATTTACATCGCAGTGAACGGCATATGTGATGCCGCCGCCGCCATCTCTTGTTCCCAACACCTGAATTTCGCCAACAGCCGGGACTGTAAAAGCTACCGGGTCATGTTTAATCATGAATGGATCGCATATTGCGATGCCGTCTACTATGACTTGCACATAATCGCCGTCTTCGGCAGCATAGTCCCAGATATAAATCTTGCACTCGTCTTCTCTTGACGAGTGCGTAATCGTCAGATCTTGTCCGTCTAAGCGCTCATCATTAGATTGAATACGAACACCTACCGGAAGCGTTGTAGACATGCCGCTTTCCAATGCCTGCACTGCCTCCTCAGATGTATTTACAGTTGGAGAATCCGTCATTAAATACAAGGATACCGCAAAAAGTCCCGCAAATATCAAGCCAGTGACTATCAATTTTTTATTGGCCTTTGTTTTCGTCTTCTTTCTCGTTCGTTCCGCGATATGATCCATCTGTCCGGCATCACCTGCCGCAGGGGCCTGCCGAACTACATCTTCGCTGCTGGCGGCATCAAAGTTTGCCGCCCTTGACGTTCTGTCAGAAAACTGTTTTTGATTATTACTGCTCATCATCTTCCCTCTCTATTCTCATCGTTTTTTTATGACAAAAGATGCATAATACAATGCGGCACACCACCATTTGAACAATCATCAACCAGAAAAAGAAGGTATGCCTTGCTTCGCTCTGTACCTGATACCCATAATTGAGTATCTCGATTCCTATAGCAAGAATTGTAAAATCCGCAGTAAAAATAGTTATGTAAGGATATAACCAGGGAAGTACATGGAAACATTTTCTGAAAACCGGAACAAGCATGGTTATACCAAATACAAACCCAAAAATCATCAGGAGTATAACCCCTTCTGATGTCATCGAAAAGCCGCATTTCACTATAGTTTTTATGTCCTTCGATAACTCTATTGTCACAAATGGAAGCGCAAGCGCCATCCATATTACCATGTAGAAAAACCAAAAGGCAGCAACAAAGTTTGAAATCACTCTTTTCATTATGCGAACACCTCCTCAATGTCCTCAGCGGTAATTGTTGAAAGCTCTGCCGCACTCATTGTGCCTGAACGGCTAAGGCGCATAGCCTGACTGTTCAAGGACTTTTCAAATATATTTCTTACAAAACGGCCATTACCAAATTGCGGTTGCTTTTTTCCTTCTTCAAAGACCTGTTTCAGCAACTCTACCGCGCCATAATTCAGTACATAGCCCTGCTCTGTATACATTTTATCCGCTATGCTGAGTAATTCATCTACTGAGTAGTCCTCAAACTCAATCATATTTGGAAACCGGGATTTCAAACCTGCATTCTGTTCCAGGAAGTTTTGCATATCGTCGTAATATCCGGCAAGGATCACCACTAGTCGTTCTCTATTGTCATCCATCATTTTAACCAGCGTGTCGATCGCTTCCTGTCCAAAATCATTGCTGCCACCCTGCGCCAAAGCATATGCTTCATCAATAAACAGAACGCCATTGAGAGCGCTTTCAATAACTTCTCTTGTCTTTATTGCCGTTTGACCCACATAGCCTGCTACCAGTCCCGAACGGTCCGTTTCAACCAGTTTGTTGGTTGCTATGATACCCATATTATACAATACATCGGCGACAGTTCGAGCCATCATTGTTTTGCCGGTGCCGGGATTGCCCATAAAAATCATATGAAGCGTTTGTGTTGTACTAACCTTCAATCCATGTTTTCTGCGTTGTTCCTGCACCAGAAGTCTTGCGTGAAGACTACGAATATAATTCTTGACAGACTCAAGCCCCACTACTTTGCCAAGTTCCTCTTCCAGATCGTAAATCTCTTCCCGGGGCGCTTCGTCTTCGATATCCTTCGCAATGATAACTGTCAATTCTTCGGCATTCACTTCTGCCAAAGCAATACGGGATGATTGGTTTCTGATGATTTCATCAATATAATTACGAACCATACGACCATTTCCGGATGTAGCTGTGGAATGACGTTTTAACTCATACACCGCTTCTCTAAATGCCGGAACTGCATCTTCGGAAAGACTGAATCCCTTCTTTGCAATCATGTTTTTGCCTATCTCAAACAGTTCCTCCGCAGAGTAGTCAGGGAAGTCGATCCTGAGGGGAAAACGTGAATCCAATCCCGAGTTGGCTTTCATAAAGTCGTTCATTTCCTTGCTATAGCCTGCTAATATAACAAGAATTTCCCCCCTGTAATCCTCGATGAGTTTAACTAACGTATCAATACATTCCTGTCCGAAGCTGCTGCCGTCATTGGTTATGGCATAAGCTTCATCAATAAAAAGCACACCGCCCAAAGCCGACTTAAAAACTTCTTCCGTTTTCCTGGCCGTTTGTCCCACATATTCCGCAACAAGACCGCCTTTGTCTGTTTCAACCAAATGCCCTGATTTCAAAAGACCCATTGAGTGGAACATATCCGCTACAACACGAGCCATTGTTGTCTTACCTGTGCCTGGATTTCCGCTGAAAATCATATTGAGGGACTGCGTAGTATCTACTTCCAAAGCAGCCTTCTTACGCTTTTCTCTTGCCAGTATCACATTATACTGTGTTCTCACAAAATCTTTTACATCTTCAAGACCAATAATAGGAGCAAGCTCTTCCTCCAGATTAAATTCTTTCTTCTGATGCAGCCCAAAATCTTCCACAGTCAACAGTTCTAAATCCTGGTTATTATCCTTTGCTATTCTTTGAGACTGGTTTAGTATCGCCGCTTCGACCAGATTGCGGACAAGGCGACCATTGCCGCTGTCATTCTTTCCCTTGATCTGCTTTCGTTCAAACACATCGACCATGGGTGTATGGCACTCTTCCGAAATGCGATATCCCTTGCTTTTCGCGGTTATCCTGGCAATTTCATACATCTCATCGGGCGTATAATCCTCAAACTCAATTACATTTGGGAATCTCGATTTTAAGCCCGGATTGGTTTTGAGAAATTCGTCCATTTCATCGGAATATCCCGCAAGGATGACAACAAGATTGTCTCTGTGATCCTCAATGCCCTTGACCAGGGCATCAACAGCTTCCTTGCCAAAAATATCGTTTCTGTCCCGGCACAGCGAATAGGCTTCGTCAATGAAAAGTACGCCGCCGATTGCAGATGTAATCAGTTCGGTGGTCAATATCGCGGTTTGACCAACATACTGTCCTACCATATCGGAACGACTGACCTCTCTTAGCTGACCGGAACTGAGCACACCTATGGCTTTTAAATACTTGGCTACGATACGGGCAATCGTCGTTTTTCCGGTACCGGGATTTCCGGTAAAAATCATATGCATGGAGAGATCGGCCGCCTTTAATCCCTTTGCGGCTCTAAGCTTTTGAACGGCTAAATTGTTTTCGAGATTCAGCACATATTCTTTAACTGCGGTCAATCCTACGACACTGCCAAGCTCCTTCTTCACACTTTCAAGCGCCAGGGCATCATATAGTTTCATATAGCTGTCAAGAGAAACTACATCATTGCGAAAACACAACATATAGCCTTCCTCATATTTGAGAACGGCATCTTCTCTCCGGGCAGGATATTGAAGTCTGTACTCCGTTAAAGGCTTATAGATATATTCGTCAACCACTTCGATTAATCCTTTTACCCCTTTGGCGGCATCAAAGCGATGAATAACTTCTTCAACACAGGATGCATCCGGTTTCAATACAATTTGAAGCTGCCTTTTTACTTTTTCTTTCAAGTTTATAAAAATAATTTCAACTATTTCCTGCAGTTCTGACCGGCTAAACTCATCCAGAACAATAATATCGTTGATGAGCCGGGCAAATTCATTACCCACATATTCCGTGACCTTTTCCACCGGACAGGTGGATGTGAAAATAAAATATTTCCCGTTTGCAAATAATTCGGACACGGAAACAGTGTTCAACGTTCCTGTGGATTCCACAAGCATATTTTTTTGAACCACATACCGCTTTTGAAGACGATAGGTTCCGCTTTTTATAAGTTGGAATACAATATTCAGGCACCGAAAATTCGCTTTATCAAGATTTTCAAAAACAATAACTTCGGTTGGGGAGTACAGGGCCTTGTACAAATCGCTCAAAAACAATTCATCTTCGGAACTGGTAGGGTATCTCTCAAAACCAATAGTCGGAACCTCTTCATTGCGCAATATATGTCGCTGCTTCATCAGGGCGCACATATCGCCAATTGCTTTTACTTTACCTCGACTTTCATTCCCAATCAGCAAAATCACGTTTTTAGGCATGACTGAATTGACACCCGTCACAAAAGGGCGTTTAAACGCCTGACACAAAGCCAGAATATTATTGTCTGACGCTATCCATCTACAACGAAGTTGTTGTTCAATCCCCTCAAAAACATTATCTGCTTTATCCGCGCTGACGGCGCTCGAAGTCGCAACCACTCCCGATGCCGTCCCATTGACCCGAACTGTAGATACAACAGAACTCTGCATAGGCTGATTCCCTCTGTTTTGTAGTACAGTATTGCCCACAATGGTTTTATTTGTCCCCCTCACACTCTTTTTTGCCTTGGATTTTATCACCACAAACCCCTCTTGTGCAATGGCGTCAATAATTTGTATTTCAGGGAATAAAAAGCGCAAAATAGATATAAACGACAGTTTCATTTTTGAGATTCCTCACATTCAAAGTTTTACTCAAGAACAGTTTTGCCGAAGGTTCTTATCCTTCTGTCAAAGCCATAATATCGCTTCAGAAAGTATATATATTGTAGCACAAATACGGCCTATAAACAACATGACATCCGCAATTTCCAGAATAAAGCTGTTACGGCCCGCGGCCCGCGCCCTTTTCCGCATAAGTCAAAGCATGAATACTTTTCTCAATTTTTCATGCAATTTGAGCAACTGTATTTTAAATTTTGCCTACTGAATATTAGGAAAACTTAGGCTGGAGATTGAAAAAGGCTACCCTTTTGATTTGGGTAGCCTTATACATTCTTTTATGAAACTGTCTCTACTTTTTGCTTTGATAATATCCGAAACATATTATAGCCCAGATTCCAGGTATAATTGCATACCCAGCATTCACTTGTCCATGATTTACAAGGACATACCCACCCCCTGTAAATGTAAGAAACAGGAAAATAATTCCCAAGATCAATGCTGCTTTTTTCATTGCCCCTACATTCTTTATAAGAACCACTTTTATTATCAGGCAAACTGCCAGTAACACAAGCGTGAATAGTCCTTGTACTAGAATGCCCGTATACCAAGGAGCAGACTGCATGATATATAAATCAGGATATTTTCGGAAATGCCAGTATCTATATAATCCTGAGCCAATGAACACGCCTATAAAAGAACCCATAATAATATTCAGTATTCGCTGTATCTTCTGTTTCATGGGTATCCTCCTAATAAATATGATTATATCATTCTATATTTATTGTTCACTTCAACGTATAAGATTATGAATGTTCTCACAAAATAAAATTTATAGAATATCTCATTCACTAAAATACAATTTTATACATCAAAAATGCATATCTTTAGGCTCTTTTTGAATGGGTACACAAATCCGAAAAGGGAGATACTTTTCTTCAAAACTTGTTTATCTCATGACCGGCATATACGCGTAACCCGTACTATGCTCAAACGAATCAAACACTTCCAACTCCTGTGCTCCGTTATCCGCCATCCTGAACCCATGCGCAGGCATAAAAAAGTTTCTGATATACGCAAACAATTCCCAAACCTCACATTCTTCTTTCGCAATAAGCTGTGCCGCTGCCCTGTCTGTATATACTTTTATATACAATGACGCCGGCATTGTATAAATATCTATGCCTTCTGGCTGTTCCTTTGTTGCCGTTTCCCGCACAAATCCAAATGCCCGGCTCTTCTCATCAAGCCAGAAATTAACGCTTAAGTGAATATCTGTAACAGGCAGTATATTTTCCCGAATGGAATTAAGAACCACTTGCTTTTCCTCCCCCGTCACCGCCTCTATTGCGCAGTTGAATCCGTCTATGTCCTCATAATCTTTTGCGTATATAACTTTTCCCGCAAGAATTGTTTCCGGTTTCTCAACGATTTCAAATTCGGCTCCGCCAATCTTTATCGTCTCAATTACCCTTTCAAAATTGTCGTTTTCCGTGGCTAACAGAGTATCAACCGAAATATGCAAAAGTTGTCCGAGCACTTTCAAATTGTAAACATCGGGTAGACATTCGCCGTTTTCCCATTTTGAGACTGCCTGTTCCGACACTCCTATTCTAAAAGCAATCTCCTTTTGCGTAAAATTCTTTGTTTTGCGAAATGACCTTAACCTTTTTCCGAAATCAACCTGACTAAACATACTGCAGCCTCCCTGTACATTAATTTGTTAAGCGCTTACAAAACTCCCCTCAGGACACAGGGATTGGGAAAAAAGAATGTTTTGCAATCACCTACATTAATCTGTTATAAATCCTTTATACAATATATCCCTCTGCAAAACAATTCTATATTTGTTTATCAAACCTTTTACGAACTCAACCACAGGTTGTATGCATAACAGCTGATTCCAGCAATACTATACTCATTTCTCCGCCATGCTCATGTTCAACGCTATGCCGAATCTTCCGTTCCGGCGACCGGCATCACTTACTTATCCGCCTTACACAGTTGCGCAGGCAATGTCCTGGCTTCGGGGGCAGGGGACCTCTAGTCTTGGACCCCTGCCCCCGCACCCGGATATTGATCATTACGAAGCTTATACTCTCTTCAATCCTCATATTTAAAATAGTCGAAATCTGCGCTCTTACGGCAGCCGCAGCCGCCGTTGTTGGCGTAGATGCCTACCAGCGTACCGGTGTGGCGCTTGGGATCGTCGGGAACTCCCTCATCGCAGAGGTAGATACAGTTCTCAAGTACGCCCACACTCTGCCAGTCCTGGCCGTCGTAGCTGTAGTAGAAGCTGCGGGTCAGCTTATCCACCACCACCTTCAGGTAGACGGGAGCCTCCTTCACATCCGGGATCTCCGCCATCAGTTCCTCTCCGTGGTTTCGGTTGATCACCAGCTGGATTTTGCGGCCCCCCTCATAGCACAGGGCACAGCGGGCATAGGTGGCAGTGCTGTAATAACAGGTCAGTCCCGCCTGCTCCCCGTCGTGGTCCGGATAGTACTCCAGCTTGGTCTCCGCTGTGTAGGACAGTTCCTGCTCCCGGCGCAGCAGCGTGTTCTTGGAGCGGATCTCGTTAAGCTGCCCGTCCCTGGTCCAGATGCGGAAGTATCCCGGCCGCTCTGTCAGAGACCAGGAACCGTTGTCAGGATTGCGCACAAACTCCCACTCCAGGTTCAGCTTTTCCTCGTTGAAGTCGTCAAACAGGTTCCTCTCAAAAACGCACTCCGGCAGATCCGGGGCTGTCTGCTCCAGGCTGGGGCCTTTGCCTTCGTTGATGGTCAGCCAGCCGTCCTCCGTCCACCGCACCGGGTCCAGGGCAGACTCCCGGCCCACGGTAGTATATTTTCCCCCGTTGGGTCTGCCGCAGAGATAATAGCACCACCACTGCCCATTCTGATCCTGCACCAGCTTGCCGTGACCGGAGCGCTGAATGGGAGCTTCGGGATCCATCTGCCGCATCACCGGGTTGTAGGGGGAATTTTCATAGGGGCCGTACATACTTTTGCTGCGGGCCATATTGATGCCATGCCCATAGCCGGTGCCGCCTTCCGCCACCATAGCATAGTAATACCCGTCCTTTTTCAGCAGATGAGGGCCTTCGGAGCATCGCTCACCCGTGCCGTCCCAGGCTGTCTTCATCTCCCCGGCCACCCGCAGACTGTCCTCACTGAGCGGCACGGTCTGGGCTGCCTTGGCGATAATCATATACCTGCTTCCGTCATCATCCACAAAATGAGAGGGATCAATATTGTCCACCTCCAGGCAGACGGGCTTGCTGTAGGGGCCTTCCGGCTTATCGGACACCATCACCAGCTGCCTGCGCATCACATTGTTGTCCCGCTTGCCGTCCGCGTTGAGCCGCAGTGTGGCAAAGACATAGAATTTTCCGTCCACATAGGAGATATCCGGCGCCCAGATGCCGTGGGAATCCCTGATATCGCTGATGTCCAGCCACTCCGGATTGCTGATGGCATGTCCGATGATATGCCAGTGTACCATATCCCGGGAATGGGAGATGGGAATGGCAGGGAAATACTGGAAACTGGAGTTGACCATATAATAGTCCTCCCCCACCCGAATCACCGATGGATCGGGGAAAAATCCCCTCTGCACCGGATTGTGATAAACTCTTTTCTCGCTCATGATTCTTCCTCCTTATTTTATGTTCCTATTGTCATTTAAAACAGTACTATTGTTCGGCATGACCTTTTTTAGAACAGTCCATTGGAAAATCCCGCTGCGTCTACTCCAAAATGCTGTACTGCATCCACTCATAGAGGAGCTTCGTGCCCTCCGTGATCTCCGGCGGCAGCAATGCCCTGGCCACCAGCTTCAGTTCCTCCGATTCCTCGTCGATCCGCCTCAGATGGGCATAGTCACCGTCTATGCTGACCACCTGATACTGAAATGTATTCATCCCTTACCTCCTGTTTACGTTCCGCATATCCCCTGCCAGCGCATATTCTAACCTGCCGACGCCATGCTGCGCAGAAATGCCGTTACAAACACTGCCGAGGAGTTCCAGTAGATGGTCATCTCGTTCAGGGAATAACACTCCTCCCGGTCCAGGTAGCATTTCATGGGGGGAGTACCCTCAGGGATCTCCCGGATGGCCAGTTCATCCCCCGGCTTTCCGTTGGGACCGCCGGACACCCAGCCCGCCATGGGCTTCTCAATGCCGTCCGCCGCTGTGGTGCGCAGATGAGGATGCCTGTACGCATGGTCTCCATATCCCGTGACAAAACTATAGCCTGTTATATTCTTGCCCAGCAGATAATCGGTCTGGGCCTGAATCACCTCCTGATAGCGGGCAATGCGGGCAGCTGCCTCCTGGGCCTGGTCCTGGGACATCCCATTGATCCGGGCCTGTAATATTTCGCAGGCCAGCGCCAAAAGAATGCCTCTGTTGGTCACCACCATGCTGCTGCCCCAGCAGAAATCCGTCGGCTCCATAGCCATGCCAAAGACATTTTGGGTACCCAGATCCGCCAGCCGCTGCGCCTCCTTTAGCACCTGGCGGCAGAAAATTTCCTGAATCTCCTCCCCCGCGTTCTGCCGAAAATCTGTCAGCACCGCCAGAGCGGCAAAACCGGCCACATCCGTCCATCCAAAATCCGTCACGTTAAGACCGGTTGCCAAAATCCGCCGGATCTCAGCCACATACTTCTGCCGATCCTCTCCTCTTCTCGCCGCCAGCAGCATCATCTCCGCCGCCGCCCACAGACGCTCGTCCGCATCCGTGGAATCTCCATATTCGCCGGTATTGCTGCCCTGCGGATTGACAAACAGTACCGGATCCGGATTCTTTTCCAGCCACTGCCAAGATAACTTGGCCGCCGCCTCCATCCGCCATGCAAACACCTTGTCCACGCTGTCATATGCCCTGGCGGCCAGCGCCATACAGGCGCAGAAATCCGCTACTGCCATGGAAGAAACGGGATAGGCGTAAAAAGTATCCAGATCCTCTTCGGGCATGACAAAGGGAGCATGGCTCCAGGCCGTCAGCTTGTGGTACACGCCGCCGTCCTTCCTCTGCATCTTCAGCATCCACTCCAATTCGTACCGGCACTCATTCAGCACGTCGGGCACTTGGTTTCCGCTCTCCGGAATATTCAGCAGCTCCCGGAAAGACTGGGGATACAGCTTGTAGGCATACAGCAGATGGCCCACAGTCACTGCCCCCGGCGTGATGTACCGCCCATAATCCCCCGCGTCATGCCAGCCGCCCCTGGCCTCAAAGCTGTGTCCCTCTTCCCCATAGACCTGGCAATCCGCCATATGACAGGCCCCATGGGTATAGGGACCCGCGTACTCTTCCTCCAAAGCACAGCCGCAGCGCTGGTAATACAGAGCCTTGACCATGGCATTATGTACTTCCGCCAGCACATCCCATCCAATCTCAAAGGAGTCGCTGCGCTCCCCCGCCGCGCTCTCCAGATAATACATTCCCGTCTCCTGCGCACTGCCAAAGTCCAGGGGATATAAAGTCTCCCCGCACAGAGGGTCCTGCACCCCCTCCCCTGCCTGTCCCTGCCAGATTACCTCCCCTTCGGTATTTTTTAGCACATAGATTCCCGGCTGGGACACCACCGCTTTTTTGCTGTCGGCATACGCCTCATACCCCACCTGATTGACCATAATAGCCATATTTTTGCCCTCCTATTAAAAGTTCCGCATATTCCCATATAGCGTACAAATCCAGTGCTGGATATCCGACTGCCCAAAGCCGCCGGATATCCAGCAGTACGCTATATGAAAATATGCTGATTAAAAGTTCCGTATATTCCCTCTTTTTCATTTTAGTATATCAGAAAAAGAGCCGCTTGAAAAGCCTATAGTCCCTCTGTTTGCAATACCCTGCAGAAAAGACTGTTCAGCCCTTCCCAGTCCCTGCGCCTGTCGTCTTCCATGGCGTCCCCCAGGGCTTTCTGGCGCTCCAGTTCCTGCGCTATGAACACCTGGATGGCCGGAATCTGAGGGTTTTTGTCCTTCTCCTCCGTGACTTTCTTGCGCTCCAGCAGGAGATCAATCTCCTGCCTCAGCTGCGGCGGCATGTCCTGCTTAAGCAGCTTTGCAAAGGGAACCGGGGGTATATTGCCATATTGTTCAATATACCGGCAGGCCAGCAGCGGGCGCAGCGCGTAAAAATATTTTTTATATTTGACCTGGGCCTCCTGCAGATACCCCATATAGGTGCTCTTGGCCGTTCCGTAATAATGGCACACAGCCGCTTTTCGGGAAAAACAACTCCTGGCTTCCCCGTAAATCTGTTCCCACAGCCCGGTGCTGCGGTACACGATGGGCGAATTGCTCCACTCAAAGAGGGTGGCGTTGCCCCTGTGGAACTGTATCAGCGCCTTGCGCAGATCCCAGCCGTTAATGTCCAGCACCTGGTCCAGCTGCCACTCGATCACATCCTTTTGCTCCTCCAGCCGCAAGTAATCCTCCGGCCTGCGCAAATAGATAAAGCGCACATCATAATCGCTGTCCGGCGAGGCAAATCCCCAGGCCCTGCTGCCGGACTCCACCGCCAGAAGAATCCGTACCTGCTCCTGCTTTTCAATCTTAGTCAACTCCTGTTCAATCTCCCCACGGATATCTCTCTCCTGCATCTGTGTCAACCTCCTTTTTTACCTTTGGACAAACCTGCCGCAAACAGAGTCTTATTACCATATTTCCTCACAGTAAACCGTCCACGCCACGGAATTTCTGACCCTGGTCCTGCCATCTTTCGTCAGCATAATATACTGCCCTGTTCTGGCAAACCATTCCTCCATAGTATAATTCTCCCCCTCATACCAGAAAAAATGCTCCCCTATGCTCTGAACCAAAAACTCCGACTGCCCTAAGGCATATGCATCCTGATCCAGCGCATAGTTCCTCTTTTCCAGTTCCCGCAGCAGGACATCAAAGGAAATCCTGACTCCATTGCCGGGAATGGGCGCGGCCGGACAGGCATTGTCGTCCTGGACAGACTGCAAATGACTGTTCGACTCATCATAAGCCCGGTAGTTCAAACACTGGAAATTTATTATACACGATCTGCGGATAGGAGACGCCCCTCTCCGTCTGCCGCTCTCCGATCTCGTAAACAGTGTTTTCTGTCTCCACTGGCCCTTCCTCGGAGATGATTTTACCCACAGCAAATTCGGCGGACAGGCTGCCGTCCTCCGGCGCTGCCACCTCCTGTATGTCCGCAGTCACATTTTGTTCTTCTGCCCCTGCGTCCGTACCGGAGGGGGCTTCCAGACCTGCGCAGCCCGTCAGAACACATATAATAAAAATCAGGAAAATATTTTTTCCTGACTGCCTGATAATCTTAGTGATAAACGACATACCTGTTCTCCCCCTGCTATTTCAATTGCCTGGTCCGCCGCTTTCGCTCCGCGTGTCTACTGATTTTCGTCAAAAACTTTACATTTCCTATATGGCCTGCCTGTTCACGCGCTCCACGAAAGCCTCCACTTTCTCCATGTCCGGCTGATCCGGCAGGGAGCTTTGCCTGGCGGCGATCTCCAGCTTTCGCTCATACTCCGCCAGTATCTCATAAAACTCTCCCGCAAAGGTTCCGTCCTCCTGTAGGTACCCGCCGCAGCGAATTTTCATGAGCAGTTCCAGATCGTCCTTACGGTGGGTTATGATCTTTCCCTTTTCCAATATGTCAACGGCCATCATGAACAGACGAATCAGATGCATGGCATGTTTGTTCAGATGGTTATGGTCCTTTTTGCGGTTGCGCTTGCCGATCTTGTCATAGTCCCTTACCACCGTATTCATGGCGGACCACATATTTTCGTAATCCCGCAGGGGCATATGACTGTAATTGGCATCCACAAAGATCTCTGTCTCCATCTCCGGGTTCACCGCTTTGTCGATATACAGGCGGATGCTTCCCCGCTCCGAATGCGCATATTTCCGCTCAAAATCCTCCAGAGCATTCTGAACGGAACGCAGGATGTGCTGCTCCCGCTCCTTTTGGGGCATGGAGTCTCTGGCGATGGCATTCTGCAAACGCCGCAGCTGGGCCCCGGCATAGCCGCCAAAGGATCTGGCGGCGCGCTTAGAGAGAAATAAGCTGCTATTGTCCACCAGTTCCTGCCCCAGAGGGGACTTGATCAGGTACTGTTCCTCGTCCAGCCCCAGGATCTCACAGGTGTTGGGATTACAGTCCAGCAGCAGCTTTACAATCTTATTGAAAGAATAGATCACTGTGTCCGTCTCTCCGTCCTCATACTGTTCAAACTCCGTCAGTCCCAGCAGGTCCGAGGGCAGCGGCAATGTCACCCCCCTGAAGTCAATGTCACTGTTCTCGTTGTTGGTGCCATAGGCATAACTGCCTCCCAGGCCCAGCAGCATGATCCTGTCCCCCAGACGGGGATTGGTCCTCAAGAAATCATAGGCTTTTGATTGCATCAGTTCTTTAAAATCCATAGGAAATCTCCTCTCCCTCCTACAGTCCCGAGCCGCCACTGGAAAGTCACAGCTCCTCTGTGTCAACCCGATCCCACTTGTGCCTGGGGCAGGCATTCTTCTTCATAGCCGCCCGCAGTTCCACATAACAGCCGCAGCTTCGGCACATGCCTTCCAGAAGCAGTTCGCAGTCCTTGCAGACGGCCAGCCGCTCCTCATACAACTCGTCCGGTACTTTCATGTCAGACTCAATATTGGCTATATACTCATGCAGGGATTTAAAGTATTCCTCCTGCCCGGCCATTTCCCTGGTCAGGCATTTCCTGCAATATCTCCGGGACTGGAATCCTCCCATCTCTTTCTACCTCATTGTAATTATGATGATTTACCGGAAAAACGTCTCCACATCCGTGGCATAACACCATTTGGCGGATGTAAACTTGCCGAAAATGTACTTGTTGGAGGCGGATTCGCACATGGTGTACAGTTTTCCGTCCACAATCACAATCTCCTCGGACATGGGAGCGATGACCCCGTCCACCAACAGGGCCGCACTGTCCAGCGCGTACAGGGGCAGTTCCATGCCCAGCAGGGCAATATTCCCCTGCAGCTGCAGTCTGGCTTCATCGTACTGGAAGATATGGGAAAACGCTGTACCCCAGGAGGTGGATACGTAAATCCTGCCCCCGTCAAAGCACATACCCTGGGCCAGATCCGGCAGCGTATAAGCCTTCACCGGCGTAGTGTCAATGCCGTACCTGGCCTGTCCGTCCAGTTTATATTCCACTGCCAAAGCCTGCTGGTAATCCCCCGCCAGCGTGGTGAACTTGTGGCTCTCCGGGGTCTGGTAGTTGGGATTGCGGTAAAATTCTCCTGTCACCAGACGGTCTCCGTCCACGGTGACAAAAGCCGGACCCACATAATCCGTATCCGACACCGCCGTGTCAAATGTCGCTAGGGCGGCCACGCTGCTTCCGTCCGCCGCGTCATAGATGCTCTGGCTTGAAAAGACCAGCAGTCTGTGCTCGCCGCCGTCCGCCACATAGATATAGTCGCCGTATCTGGCAATCCCCCCGGCATGGCCCGTGTAATCCGCTCCGTCCGGCATCGCCATGCGGATGGTCTTGTCGGGCTTTTTTGCCCCCGGCGCTATAATATAGATGGGCGAAGCAATATTGTCCTTCTGATATCCGTTTACCAGAAAACGGTCCGTCTCCTCATCGTAGGCAATCCCCTGGGCCACGAATCCCCGGTCGCAGTCCGGAATAAGGAAACCCTGCTCCGAAGCCTTATAATAGTCACGTACCGGTATACGGAAATACAGCCTGGCCCCCAGCAGAACCATGACCGCCAGCGCCGCCAGCACACCCAGCGCCCACAGCGGATAACCCCACCAGGGATGTGGTTTCTTTGTTTTCTCTTTCTTAGCAGTCATATCAACCTCCAAAAGCTCTATGAATAGCCATCCGGCCGCTTTTCCCCAAGCGTATGGTCATGTTTTACAGTCGAATGCCTCCCGTACCGCAGCCTCATACTGGGCCATGTTTCCGGCCTTGCGAATCTTTTTCAGGGCCTTTTCTTTTCCCGGAAAAGACTCTCCAAAATAAGTCCACAGCTCTTTCATCTTGAATAAAGTATTCTGGTCTCCCGACATAATTTCTCTGTAGCCGCTTAACAGTTCCCGGTGAAAATCCCATAACATCCTCCGGCGCTGCTCTGTATCCTCCGGATCCTGCTGTCTCTGTTCCCACCTGCCCAGCCGCTCTGCCAAAAACGGATTTTTCAGGACGCCCCTGCCCAGCATGACCCGCTGTATCTGCGGAAACCTCTGCCTGAACGCCTGATACTCCGCAGGGCTGTGAATCTCCCCATTATAACAGATGGGAATATCGCTGCCCGTCCGCTCCCAGCGCGCCAGGACTGACTCCATCCCTTCCCAGCGTATGGGATGTTTATAATAATCTTGTTGTACTCGGGGATGGATAATCAACTCCTCCACAGGGTATTTCTCATAGATCTCCAGCAGTTCCTCCCAATTCTCCATATCCGCCACGCCTATGCGGGTTTTAATGGAGATAGCCAAAGGGCATTTCTCGTAGATCTCTTCCAGAAAAGCGTCCAGCTGCCGGGGATATCCCAGAAATCCCGCCCCCCTGCCCCGGCTGGCCACTGTGCCGGAGGGGCAGCCCAGGTTCAGGTTCACATGAGAATAACCCATCTGCCGCAGTCTGTCCGCTATAATTAAGAAATCCTCCGTCTTGTTGGTCAGGATCTGGGGCACCAGACGGGGATGGGTTTCTTTCCCCTGCCCGACTTTTTCCTCAACTTCTTTTCCCAGTAAAAACGCTGCGTTATGCTCCGGCAGCACATCGTTTAACTCCTTGTGATTCAAGCCTGTACTGGAGATGAAGGGCGTATAATACCGATCCATACCGCCAAAATATTTCACATAGGCATTGCGGTATAGATACCCCGTAATTCCCTCCATGGGGGCCAGTTCATACTGCATCATATTCCTCCCTGCCATGTTACACCTGCGCTATTCGCATGATCCCGCAAGTTCCCCAAAAAACGCCCCGTTGTCCCATATCGGCCATCTTTTAAATGCTGTAAACACTGATCCGACACTAAGTTCCTGTTTCAGTATGGGGTTCTGTCTGCCGTGGGGGGATAGGGATATCTTCAGATTGGATAGATGTAGGAGCTGCCGGATCTGAATTTCCGTGATAAAATATTCCATATGCACACACTCCGTTTTCTGTCGTTAAAAATCCATCACATATATTATATGTGATGGATCGTTAAAATACAATACCTGATTTATTCCCGGCCCTTCCTGCGGCCATGTCAAGATTTCTCAGAGAACATAGATTGTCCAGAGGGGGCTCGGTGTACACGGTTCCTCATATTTGTCACTGACACCCGGGATCCTCTTCTTCCAGATCAAAAAGCTTCCCCGTCGCAAAGGGGCTTCCCACATCACATCTCCCGTGATGGTAAGCCTTTCGGGGCATCCCCTCCTCCACGGCCTCCGACACTTCCACTTTAATGCGGCCGACTCCGGCTTCTGTCATAGAATCCAACATTTTCATAACGTCTTCCAGCTGACTCATGGCATTTCCTCCAAATCAGAAAATTCCCCCCTAATATATTGGCTCATGAAATCCATTCTACCATACTAAAATACATACATCAAGATTTTTATCAGCGCCCCCGGACCAGGTGCAGGATCTCCAGCAGTTCATCCCGCCTCTGCTCCCCGGTAGTCCAAAGCGCCGCCGGAACATGGGTGCTCCCTATCTGTCTGTACATCTCCAGCCTGTGGCGTCCATCCGCCACATAAAAGCCCTTCTCCCCATACTCCACGATCAGGGGTGGAATGTCCCAGCTGTCGTGTGCCTGCTTCATCCGATCCACCACATCGAAAAAGTAGTCTATGGAGTCCTGGTCATGCAGATACTCCGGGGCGCCGGACTTAATCCCCTCCAGCAGGGACAGCGGAATTTCACGCAGCCCGATATAGAAGCGCTCCTCCTTCAAAAGCCCCTCCGCCAGCGCCAGGTTTTGTCCGTCGGCGCGCAGAAACAGCTGCATCCACCGTTCTATTTCCCCCCGCTCATCAAACTCCCGTGCTATGGTATAAGTTCCATACTTTCCTTGTCCCTGCATATCACAGGTTTCACCTGTAATATTGCATTGAGCAGTAATGGATGTGTAACCTCCAAACTTCATTCTCATACTCCTCTCTGTCTCGCCGCCTCATACAGCAGAATGGACGCCGCACAACCCACATTCAGGGACGAGGCGGAGGATGTCTCCGCCATGGGAATGCTGCAAAGCACATCCGCCATCTCCCTGTATCTGTGACTCAGTCCCTGGGTTTCATTTCCCAATAGGATCACCACCGGGCCGGTAAGCGACTGCCGGTAGACAGGTTTCTCCCTGTGGGATGTGGTCCCCACCAGCTGCAGGGCCGGATATTTCTTCCGCAGCTTTCCCAGAAACGCATCCAACTCCTCATTACTCTTTGCCTGCCACAGCGGCACCCGGAAAAAGGAACCCATACTGGCCTGCAGCACTTCCGGGTCATAAGGATCCACCCCGTGTCCGGTCAGAATCAGACCGTCCGCTCCCAGCGCGTCACAGGTGCGGAGGATTGTGCCCAGGTTGCCCTTGTTGCCCGGCCTGTCAAACAGCACCAACAGGGGATCTTCCGCCGCCTGCTGCCCTGTGCCCGTACCTGTCTCCGCATCCGGCCGGTTCCAGGGCTTTTTCATCTCCACCACCGCCATCAGTTCCGACACATCCTCCTTGCCGCTGAGTTCGGCCATCAATTCCCTGGTCAGCTGATAATTGACCTCCGTCCTTACGGATGCCAGAATATTCCCGGCCCAGTCCGACCGTTCCCCTTCCGTATAGATGAGACTGCGTATATTCCAGTCCGCCGCTATGGCCTGGTTGATGTTCCGCACACCCTCCACAAAAAAGGCTCCCTGCCGCAGCCGCTTGGTCCGATTGTCTTTCAGGCCCTGCAGCTGTTGATAGAAAGCATTCCTCTTTCCAATGTGGATGTTCTTCATAGATACCTCTTTTCCCATATCTCCTGCCCTGTTGCGATTATACACGGATATGTATCGGCCACCGGGAACCTTCCGTTTTTGCATATCAAATCCGAGATATGTATGTTCCCTCCCGCAAGTGTATCTTACCAAAACGCAGGCTATGAAAACAGGTATACTTTTATTTAAACAGAAATCACCATAGAAGGTAAATACTTTTTGGCAAACTCCTCCTGTTCCGTCTCGCTGCTGCACCAGACAATCACGGGAAAATAGGGGATTCCCTCCCGGATCAGCGCTTCGTACAGCGGGCTTCCGCAGTTCAGTTCAAAACCTCCCTCCCCGTAGTTCACGATCAGCGGCGGCAGCAGTTCCTGCCGCCGGATACACCGCTGCCGGACCGCCACATTTTCCTCCCATACGATGGGATGTACCCGCCATTTCATATGCTCCTCCGGACCGCTGCTCCGGGTAAAGAGGGACAGAGGCATGGCCACAGGCCCTGTATATTGCCGGGGCTGTCGGCGCAGCCCCTCCGAAAATTCCCTGTTTCTGCGCTCAAACAGCAGATAGGTGTGTATCCATTCCTCCAGCAGCCCCGCCTGGCTGTATTGCTCCGCGGAAACGGCATGGGGATAAAAGGGCAGATTTTCCTTCGCCTTTCTATTGTAGACAATTTTTTTAACTGTCTCCTGGGATAGATAGTATTCCCTCGCCAGCTGGGAGATACCCACTCCATATGCGTATTTGTTGCGGAGCATCTGATTGCGCTTCTGATAATAGCTGCGCTGACCTGTGCCCTCGCCCCAGGGTCTGATTGTCTCCTGGGGCCGGGGCACATAGAGGAGCTTACCGGCGGCATATTGCCGCACCTGCTCTAAAAGCTGCGGCGGCAGTACCTGCTCCGCGTTTACATAATTTCCGTTTTGCATGATTGCGCCTCGTATTCCCAATGGCTTATTCCGTTTTATACTCACTAACGATTAGATTTTCCTTTCCGCACAGTGCATGTTGCCCGATTATGCGACATGCGCTGTGCGGAAATTGGAAAATCTTAACGTTAGTCAGTATACATCTGCCCCTATTATATACAAACGACCAACTATATGCAAGCCCCACCGGCTCCCTATGAGTCCTGTTTCATCTGGAAAAACAAGGTATTTTCATCTGCCACATCGTAAATATACATACCTTCCTCCCAGGCAGCACCGGCATTTCTGAAGCATATTACCATGCCGTCATACCCCTTGGGCACTACCACGAACGCATCCGCCTCCCATGTTTTTACACCGTCAATCCACTCTCCGTAGCCGAGACCGCTGAACATGCATTTGCACTCCGTATAGTCTGTTCTATTGAAATGGATCGTGTAGGATTTGGCATTGTCCTCGACATCATAGACCTCTCTCCAAGCCTCCGCGTCATAGTAATTTTCATAGGAATAACGCACTCCCATGCCATAGTTTTGGGCATTGTCATCACTAAACTCAATCTTTATGTGTACCGCGCGCCACTCATATCCCTCCCCCGCCTCCAGTTTTGTCTCAAATTCCCGGTAATCGGAAAAAGTCAGTTTCGCTACAGTGGTCATGGAATGGTCCGCGGCACAGGCGGTTACATAGTCATAGGTCTCCCCAAGCCAGGCATTGACAGACAGCCCGTGTTCCTCGAAGGAAGATGTCAATGGCTCCCCCCTAGTCTCCCCGCAGACCATACAGGTCTCAGGATTCTGATAATCCGCCTCCTGCCAGGTGTGCCCCAGAGCATCCCCGTCGGTCTCCCCGCAGACCGCGCAGGTCCTGGGAGTTGCGCAGTCTGCCTCTTCCCAGGTATGTGCCACGGGTTCTCCCGTGGTCTCCCCACAGACCTCGCAGGTCCTGGGCGCCTTGCAGGTTGCCTCCAGCCAGACATGTCCCAGAGGTTCACCCTCTGTCTCATTGCCCACGATACAGGTTCTGGGGTCGGTGCAGGCGGCCTCTTTCCACTCATGCTTCATGTGACAGCCTGTCAGCAGAACGCCTGCCCCCATTGTCATACAGAATAAAAATAGTTTCTTGCTCATTTATTTATCCTCCTGCAAAATAAGTATCAATATTATAACACTTACAGGTTTCTTAATTCCAAATAATTCGCCTGCGGCATCAAAAGCGGTGTGAGCGGTACTTCCTTATCCTGTCAACCATAAATTGCCACAAGCGCAACCCCAGGGTTCCTTGACGGGATCGGTGAAGTATGCTAGAGTAATTCTTAATAGCGCAGAAAACCAGGGATTGCGGCAGGGCATCACATAAATGCCCAATAAAGCAGGCGGGGAGTATACATGAAGATAGCAATATGTGACGATGAAGAATTATTTGTCAGAAAAATGTACCAATTCCTGTGGCAGCAGCCAGACTGCACTGTGGAGTGTTTTCTCTCCCCCACCGAACTTGTGGAAAAATATAATGCAGGGGCACGATATGACGTACTTTTCCTGGATGTGCTTATGTCCCCTATAAACGGCATGGAACTGGCCCGAAAGATTAGGAAATACGATGAGAACGCCATCTTTATTTTTTTGACCTTCTATCTGGATTATGCCCCTGAGGGGTATGAGGTGAATGCCTTCCGCTACCTGCTGAAACCTGTCACGGAAGATTCCGTCCGCCTTGTCATGGGGGAGGTTCGCAGAAAGCTGGAGGACTCCTCCCAGACCCTGCTGATAAAGAGCCCCAAATCCTCGTTCCCATTTTTCCTGACCATAGCTGTACATGGTTCGGACTGATAACGGATATCCTGCTTTTGGCAGCCTTGCTTTTTCTGGGGCACACCCTGCGCAGGTATCAGGTCATCCTGCATTTCCGCATGGGTGAGATTCTGGGAAGCGTCGCCCTGGGCCTCTTTGCCTTTATCGACGTGGGGCTTATCCTGTTTTTGTACCATGCGAATGTGCCGCCGCTGACACACTATTTTTTCCTGGTTGTTTTTCTGGGGGCCTTTATCTTCAGCACCGGCTATTTTGTGTACAGTGTGATAACGGCTCGGATGCGGGTATATCGGGAAACCCTGTCCAGAAGTCAGACCGAGTATCTGCAGCTGCAGATGGAAGCCCTGCATGACACAAAAGAGCAAACGGAGCAGGCACAGAGGATGCGCCACGATCTGGCAAGCCATATGACTATGCTCCAGACCCTGTGTCAGGAGGGCAGCTACGAGGAGGTACGGAAATATGTGGAACGTTTGAGCCAGGATACCATTCCCCTGGCCGGAGGCATCCTCACGGGCAACAAGGTGGCCGACTTGGTAGTGCGGGCAAAGATGAAAGTCTGTGAGGGACACGGCATAACCTTTACTTTTCAGGGATCTCTGTCCGGTTTTGACACCCTGGAGGCCCCGGATATCTGCGGACTCCTGTCCAATGCCTACGACAATGCCATCGAAGCCTGCCTGTCTCAGGAAAATGCTTACATCCACACAAAAGTAAGCACCACTCGCAATTACACGGTGGTGCAGATTGTCAACTCTATAGAAAAAAAGGTGTCCCTCCATGGCAACCATGCCGGCACAACCAAGACGGATAAGAAATCCCATGGGTATGGAATAGATATCATGAAGCGGATCGCCTACAAATATAACGGCAATTGCACACTGCACTGTGACGGGCAGGAATTTTCGGTAAAAATTGTGGTGTTGACATAGAGGGAAGGGCGGATTACAGCATGGTGTCCTCCCGCAGCGTTTCGGACAAATTGAACTTCAGCACCCTTTTTCCGCCAATGAAATAAGCCAGCGCAATAAACCCGAAAACGACCAGAACAAATATGGCAATCGGTCCCGCGGGAGCTTCCCTGATAAGCTCCATGGGATCTAATAGCTGGCCTTTATCATGACAGCCACTGCCGCCGTCAGACACAATGCAATCAGTAACGGCCCCCTGCAATAACCAGCGCCTCAAGGGACGCAGAACATCTTCCGCATCCCTTGAGGCGCGTCAGGCCCACGGACATATATGGGGCCAATTCTCTCTTCCTTTGGCGCAAAAAACCCAGTGTGTTGGTAAACACATGGGAGCAAGACACATTCCGGTGATGAATATCCGCTCGCTTAAGCGCCCTGATATCCATCAGTGTTCTTTCCGGGAATTTGCTGTTCTAGGTTTGAGTTCTGCATATTCCGCTTTACTCCTCCTTCATCACACGTCTTATAAAATTTTCACAAAATTTATCCAAAATATCCTTGCAATCCCCTCCCCCATATGCTAATATACTTTCAAAGCATATATTTCTTTTCATTTTTGATAAGCAATTCACTTTTCAAGGCATCGGAAAATCTATGCTTTAAATTCATCAGCAGACAATTGAAAAGAGGCAGGGGATTTTCGGAGCAGGGCTTGATTCTTCTCAGAGTTAATTTGGAAAGTGGCTATATCCGTTATCTCTTGCAAGTAAGGAGGTACGGAATGAGTAAAAGAAACGCAGGGGGAAAGTTCCTTCCCCCCAAATCAGATGTGGCTTTCAAGGAACTGATGCGCAACGACAAGGTGCGCAGGTACTTCATCAGCGATGTGCTGGGGATACCCCTGGATGAGATCCGGGAAGTACGACTGGAGAACACCTTCCTGGGCAGGCGCAGCAAGCGTGAGAAGGAGGGCATTCTGGATGTCAAGGTATTGCTGAACAATGACTGCAGAATCAATATTGAGTTGCAGCTCAGGGAAGTCCCCGCCTGGGACAAGCGCAGTCTGTTCTACCTGTCCAAGATGTATGCGGAGGAAGCACATACAGGGGAAGATTACAGCCCGTTGAAGAGGTGTATTGTGATCTGTGTGCTGGGCTTCAAGTGGGACAGCAGCCCAAACTACCACAAGATATTTTACCTGAAAGACCAGGAGGGACAACTGTACTCGGACCAGTTCGAAGTACATGTCATCGAGCTTGACAAAGAACTTGTCGGAGATCAATTGGATGATTGGATCCGACTGTTCCGGGTGGAAAGCATGATGGAATTAAAATTGATACAAAGTTTAAATCCAGGCGTTATGGAAGCTGTGAAAGAGGTAATGGCGATGAATCTGGGAAAACGGCTCAAAGCTCTATACGAGGAACACATGCGGATAAAGAAAGACCGAATATATCTAAGGAATGCCGCTATACAAGAGGGTAGAGAAATAGGCGAAGAACTAGGTAAAAAAATTGGCAAAGAAATCGGCAGGCAGGAAGGCAGGCTAGAAGGCAGACAAGAAGGCCGGCTGGAAGGCAGACAAGAAGGCCGGCTGGAAGGCAGACAAGAAGGCAGACTGGAAGGAGAGACTATCGGCGATCTCCATCGCCGCCGCCAGGATATCCTTGACCTGCTGGAGGATCTGGGGGAAGTTCCTGAGGACATCCGCCGCCATATCCTTGCTGAGGGGAACACGGATATTTTGCGCAAATGGCTCAAGACCGCCGCCAGGGCAGAGAGTTTTGCCTCTTTTCGGGATGTCATGAAATAGATGGCTTGTGGATTCAAAATGCGAACTGTTCATTTACAAATTCGAACTTCAAAACAGGCTCCGCCCTCCGGCAGGTTCCGGCAAAATTCCAGAGTCAATGCGGGCCAGAAGCAACAGGGTCTCCTCCAGATGAGTCAGCCGGGCTGTCTGTTGGCATATCTGCTCCAGATGCCCGGAAGAGTCCTCCTGCATCATCTGTGCAGACAAGAAAATAGAAGTCATAGGAGTCTTAATCAGATGGGCGATATTATAGAGATTGTCGGCATAATTCCGTTTAGCCTTAAGCGCCGCTTCCCTGGTCCGATATCCATTCCTGTATTCTTTCACTGCTGACAGAACCGCCTGTTCCGCCTCTGGCTGGCTCTCTATGATCCTCTGGCATATATCACCCAATGTCTGAAACTGGATACGGCTATAGCACCCCAGTAGGAAAAAGGCAGTTAAAGTAAATAGACGAGCAGTCAATACTCTGACGAACTCAGGCTGATTTCTTTCTGCCCGTAAAATACCAGCATACGATTTGGGTCAACGGATATGGATCCACAGGACAGATATTGCGGGGACACATCCCCGATTCTACGCAGCAATGCCTGGATGCGGGAAAGCAGTACCTCCAGTTCAAAGGGTTTTACCACATAGTCGTCGGCACCATTCTGAAATCCCGTCACGATGTCACGGGAGTCGCCGCGTACTGTCAGGAAAATGATCGGCAGTTCTTTCCAGACAGAGCGAATCCATTGGCACAGCATATTCCCATTTCCATCGGGCATATTTCAGTCCGCCAACGCCAGTGAGGGACAGGCATTCTCGAAAGCTTGTTTTGCCTCGGCAATAGTTGAAAAACAGACACCCTATAGCCACACTGCACAAGAAAAAGCCTGACGGCCTGAGATATAGCATTATCATCTTGGATGTAGTAAATCTCCATCCTTACCTCTTTCCTGTATATTGCATGACGAACTTGCGATAATGCGTTAATCAGTACTTGGAGGTTTCACATCCAAGCTTTTCTGCCCGCCTAGTCCAACTCTTTCTCAAAGCTTAGAACACTGCCTGTGTCCGCATCCACATCACAGGAGTATTCTGTCCGCCCTACATACCATTCCATCTCGTATTCCCCACGGCCATGGTCATAGTCCAGTTCAATCTTCAGATGCTGCACATCCCCCTCGTTCACACCGGCATATTCCAACGCAATCTGTTTTGCCTGCTCCTCGGTAATCTGCTCATTGCCGGTGGAACTGACTGCCCCATATTGATCATATTCTGCATCCTGATCAAAGGACAGAATCCTCCCTGTCATCGCATCAATATTATAGTCATACTCTGTGCGGTCTTTAAGAAATTCCACATCATACTTCCAACTGCCGTCATCCAGCTCCAGATGAGCATGTATGAACCGTACTTCATCCTCAGTGAGCTCCGCATGATTCAAGGCAATCTGCTTTGCCGCATCACTTCCAATATATTGACTGTCTGTTTCCGGCAGGGCGCCTGAGTTTTGTGCGGCATCCGGCTGTTCAGTCAGTCCCTGTGCGATATCCTGCTGTTCATTCAGACTCTGCGTGGTATCCGGCGGCAGGGTATCTAAGTCATAGTTTCCCACCTCGTAATCCATAGAGAGAATCTCTCCTGTCACGGCACTGACCTTATAATCATATTCCGCGTCCTGACAGATAAATTCCACATCATACTCGGAGGCACCGTCCTTGGAATCCAGTTGAATGCGTACAAACCGAACGTCCTCCTCCAGAAGCCCTGCATTTTCCAAAACCACTGTCTTGGCCTGCGCGACCGTGATATAGCCGGTGTCCGCAATTCCATCATCTCCCTGTCCGATATCGGAGGGCGCTGCTGCATCTGATGTTTCTACCGTTCCGGGTTCCGAAGTGCCGCATCCTGCAAAGAGTATAAGAATACAGTTCATAATAGCAAATTTGATCGTTATATTTTTCATAGTTCTCCCCTTTTCTCCGATATTTTATGATGGATGTACTCAGTGCATCTATTCTTTCGTCAATTCCTTTTTATTATATAATAAGTTGTCCCCTTTGCCAACCCATTCTTACAAAATAATGCGGCCTATTTGCTCCTATAATCATTATATAATCCCGTCTATCCGCTCCCATGCCTCCTGCCAGACGATTGGGTTTGCACCCATTATTATTGATTGTGCCGTCCACAGCAGCCAGGACTTAAAACGTCCCACATATTCCTTACCACTGCGATGCGCTTTGATGGCACATAACAAAAATAAATCTTGGCGAATTTAATCCTATAGAACTGCTGCGCCGTGTGCCTGATCCAAGGGACAGGCGGAAAAGGCGCATGGGGCGCTCCCGGGAAAATGTTCCTGAAAAACAGGGGAAATCCCGCCCCTAATATCCCTTGCAGACATCCACCCATTCTATATACCCGGAATGCTCCTGAAGCTCCGGTATTGTGAGTTCTATGGCACTGTTGGAACTGCCGCAGGCGGGATAGACCGTCTCAAAACGCTTCAGCGATGTATCCAGATATATATCCACACCCTCGTTGACCGCGAAGGGACACACGCCGCCTACGGCATGGCCCACCAGAACTTCCACTTCTTCCGTTGAGAGCATCTTGGCCTTTGTACCGAACCGTGCCTTATATTTGGAATTGTCTATTTTCGCGTCCCCCGCTGTCACCACAAGCACCGCATGTCCATCCACCATAAAAGAGAGCGTCTTTGCAATCCTCTGGGGCTCACAGTGCAGCGCTGCGGCGGCAAGTTCCACCGTGGCGCTGGATGTGTCAAATTCCAGTACTCTTTCCCCCATACACTGTTCTCTGAAATATGCCTTTACTCTTTCTATTGCCATTTCTCTTCCCCGTTTCTTATACTTAAAAGCGCTAAGATTTTGCAATTTCTGACCGACGCATGTCGCATAATCGGGCAACATGTGTCGGTCAGAAAAGAAAAGCTAAACGCTCATGAGCATAATGAGTATTTTGTATGTTCCCTGCATGCTCACGACGCGTTACTGCTCTCCCAATTCGATTGAGTCTGTTCCCTATTTACATGAGGCCATTATAGCATACAAGAGCTTTTTATAACAAGAGGGATTCCACTATAAGCCAGTCGATTTAACTGACAAAAAATAAACTCCCGCATAATATGTATCATCAAAGTCAAGTTGCAGCAGGAAGTCTGTGTCCGATAAGCGTTGATTGCAAAAATCCATTTTCTCCTCAAGAGTATCTTCCCCATCTATGTCCACATATATTTCCTGAAGTCCCTCCTGGATTTTGCAGAATATATCTTCCGGAAGCTGTTGATGCAGAAAATCCGCAATCTTTCGGGTAACATCTTCCTCATATCCGCCGATCAGCAAACTCTCCCCCTGTACTGCGGCATAGTGAAGCCAGAACACATCTTCCTCTATAAAATCTTCGCTCTCTAAAAAATCCTCAAACTCCTGCCGGTTATCAATTGATAACATCTCATTAATCGTTTCTGCCTGAACCTGATAAAGTTCTAAAAAATTACCCGTCTCAAAAAGTGTGTGAATATATTGCTTTTCGCTGCTGTTCATTGCTGACCTCCGTATACATTGTCACCGTTTACAACACCAAAATTATAACACAGCTGTACTAACAGGGAAAGAACTATTTAACCCGCTCCAATAATTGATATACTCCTCCAAACCTGTATTGATTCGCTTCCGTTTTCATGCTACAATGACTTTCAACACAGCATTTGTCCGCATAAAGCAGAAACACCGGCAGGGCAGACGCGGAACACTAATGCCAAACTCGAATTAAGAAAGGATGGTCTAAAATGTATGATTTAACCGAATATCTTCATCGAATTGACGATGTGATCGCCCGCGGCCCTTATCAGGACACCTGGGAATCTCTGTCTTCCTATCATGTTCCCCAGTGGTACCGGAAAGCCAAATTCGGAATCTTTATTCACTGGGGAATATACAGTGTGCCCGCCTTCGGTAACGAGTGGTATTCCCGCAACATGTATATTCAGGGATCGCCGGAATACGAGCATCACATTAAGACCTACGGCAGACATATGGATTTTGGCTACAAGGACTTTCTCCCGCTGTTTCGCGCCGAGCATTTCCAGGCGGACAGATGGGCGGAGCTTTTCCGGCAGGCCGGAGCCAAATATGTAGTGCCGGTGGCGGAGCATCATGACGGTTTCCAGATGTACCGCAGTGAGATCTCTCACTGGAACGCCTGGGAGATGGGACCCAGGCGGGACGTATTGGGAGAATTGAAGGAAAGCTGCGAACGGGCCGGGATGACCCTGGGAGCATCCACCCACCGGTTGGAACATTGGTTTTTCATGGGACACGGAAAGGAATTTGACAGCGACATCAGGGAGCCTATGCAGCGTGGGGATTTCTACTGGCCCGCCATGCCGGAACCCGATCACCAGGCCCTCTTCGAGGACCCGGAGCCCACGGAGGAATACCTGCAGGACTGGCTGGTGCGCACCTGTGAAATAATTGACCGCTATCAGCCCAGGCTCCTTTACTTTGACTGGTGGATACAGCGCGGAGTCTGCAAACCTTATTTGCGGAAGATTGCCGCCTACTACTACAACCGGGCCGCCGAGTGGGGCGCGGAGGTTGCCGTCACCTACAAACATGATGCGTTCCAGTTTGGGACTGCAGTGCCGGATGTGGAAAGGGGCCAGTTTGCGGATGTGAAACCTTTCTTCTGGCAGACGGACACCGCCATCGCCCTCAACTCCTGGTGCTACACGGAAAACAATCAGTTTAAACCCGCAAAAGACATTCTCTGCGACCTGGTGGATATTGTGAGTAAGAACGGGTGCCTGCTGCTGAACGTGGGCCCTAAGGCAGACGGCACCATCTCCGCCGAGGATGAAAAGGTTCTTCTGGAAATCGGGCAGTGGCTGAAAGTAAACGGGGAAGCCATCTACGAATCGGATATCTGGAGAAAATACGGCGAGGGGCCTACACAGATTGTGGAAGGACAGTTTTCGGACGGAATCAAGAAACATTTTACATCCAAGGATTTCCGCTTCACCACCGCAAAGGGCTATCTCTATGCCACCGCCCTCAGATGCAGCGAGGACGGAAATTACTGCGTCACCTCTCTGGGAGAGCAGGACGCCTCCAGACAGGCCAATTTCCATGGAATCATCCGGGATGTGCGTGTACTGGAAACCGGGGAAGTCTGCCCGTGGAGCCGGGATAAGGACGGACTGCACATCAAATGCAGCCAGCAAAGCGAATATCCCATTGTATTTAAAATAGATGTTGATTAAAGTATATTTATTCCATTTATGGGGCTTTCCGGATTTTTCAGAAAGCCCTTTTTAGTAGAAATGCTCATGAAAGTTCTACTTCTCATAATACTGGGCCTGGGCGTGCCAGAGTTGGCTGTATTTGCCGCCTGCGTCCGCCGCCAGCGCATCATGTGTCCCCTGCTGTATGAGCTGCCCGTGGTCAAACACGGCGATGGAATCACAGAACCGGCAGCTTGACAGCCTGTGGCTGATAAACACAGCGGTCTTATTCTCCACCAGCACATTGAAATTCTCATAGACCGCCGCCTCCGCAATGGGGTCGAGAGCCGCCGTAGGCTCATCCAGTACCACAAAAGGAGCATCTTTATACAATGCCCGGGCCAGCGCTATTTTCTGCCGTTCCCCGCCGGAGAAGTCGATCCCTTCGGAGTCATACTCCCGCCCGATCGCCCGCTTCAAGACATTTTTCTCTTTCGTATGCAAACACTTTTCAAGACTTTTCGACTTATCTTCCTCTGGCTTATCTTCCTCCGACTTATCCAAGGCCTGCCTGGGCCCGGCTTCCGCCTGCTCTGGAAGATCGCTTGCGTCACTATCAGATGGTTTTGGCGCAAAAATATTCCCCAAACCTGCGCGAACCAGGCAGTCTCGCACCCTGTCCTCATCGTAGTCTAATTTCACCGCCACATTCTCGCCCAGCGGAAAACCAAAGAGAGCATAATCCTGGAAAACCACGGAGAACAACGCCATATATTCCTCGTACCGATATCGTGTAATATCAATGCCGTTTAACAGAATCTTCCCCTCCGTAGGATCATACAGGCGGCAGAGAAGCTTGATAAACGTGGTTTTGCCCGAACCGTTCTCCCCCACGATTGCCAGCTTGTCGCCGATCTTAAATTTCATGCTGACATGGCGCAGGGCCCAGTTTTCCCCGCCGGGATACTTAAAGCTCACATCCCTGAACTCGATTTCATAGTCGATATCGTCCCGCTTTTCCACGGCCAGTGTCCCCTTGTACATGTCATTGGGAAGATCCAGATATTCATACAGCAGCGCCAGATAAGAATTGTTGTGTCTCAGCCCACCCAAATCGCTGGCAATCCCTGAAACAGCCGCCACAAACCTCTTGATAGTCCCCTGATACAGAATAAAGCTGCCGATTCCAAATACGCCGATGTATGCCTTGGCCGCCGTGAAGAAGAACAGGACGACATTTACAACCGCGTTCAAAATGATGGACAGAGAATTGTATCTTATGACCGTCTCTTCTCTCTCCGCCACCCATTTCGGGCGGAGCCTGCGCTTACGGAACTCTTCTATTACAACCCTGTTGAGATCAAACATAATCATATCCGCTCCCCACAGACGGCAGAAAATAGAATAATGTGTATTATCGGCCGCCAGCTTGCCAAGGGCCTTCTGCTGCCTGACCATGCTGGCAGCAGAAATCTTTATGGAACAGAATGCATTCAGGATAATCAACCCCAGAATCACCACTGCAGAAGCCGGAGAATTGATAAAGCCGAAGATTCCTGCATACTGGCCCTGGGCTGCCATAGTGAACATGGATACTGTCAGGGAGACAGAGAAGATAACGCCCAGAATGTTGCTGATCAGGTCAGAGACTTGCCACTTAACCGTCACAAGCCCCGCCCCTGTGGCATTCATGCCTGCGAAAATACTGGAGCGCAGGTGTACCACCTCCGGGTTCTCCAAGTGCTCATACTGAAAATCATTCTGTGCGTCCGCCAGATAGGCTTCATGCTTGTCAAACAGGAAATTGTCATATATTGCCCTCTTGCTCTGCAGAATTTTTGCCGTAAAAGAGAGCAGAAATCCGCCAAGGACCGTGATCCCCGCCAGCATAAGCAGTCTTCTGTAATCACAGTCCCCCGCAAGTTCATTGACCAGCTGTGCGGACATATAGAGCCCAAAGTAGGGCGAAAAGGTATCCGTGAGAATGCCCAGCACCTGGTACAGCCATAGATGAGGCAGCATCTCATTCAGGATTCCCATGGCCCGCCAGACCAGCTTCCATTCCTTGCAAAGCCTGCGTTCTCCCTCGTTATTATTCCCTGCCATCTTTTCCGGCCTCCTTATTTTTGTTCCACATGTTCCCCGTCGGCGCAATCCGTAAAAGCTCCTTCAGGAATGGTATTTATTAGTGTTCTGAGTAATACTTGCTCTGAATTTCAAACAGTTCTTTATACTTTCCACCCGCCGCCATCAGTTCCTCATGGGTGCCCACCTCCGCGAAGCTGGCATTGTCCAGCAGAAAAATACGGTCGCAAAAATTCGTTGAAGCCAGCCGGTGGGATATGAATATGGATGTGGCCCGGGCCGCAATCTCATTGTAGCTGCGGTACATTTTATCCTCTGCAATGGGATCCAGCGCCGCCGTGGGCTCATCAAGAATGATGCAGGGGGGATTTTTATAGAGCAGCCGCGCAAGCAGGAGTTTCTGCGTCTCCCCGCCGGACAGTTCTATGCCATCCTCGTTGAGTTCCCTGCCCAGCAGAGTATCCGCTCCCCTGGGCAGGGATGTGATCTTTTCCGTCAGTCCCGCCAGCCTGATGCAGTCCGCAAGGCGGTCACGGTCAATCGTCTCCTCTGCCGCGGCGGAAGCGATATTTCGGGCAAGAGAAACCGGCAGCAGATGGAACCGCTGCGGTACGACCCCAAATAGAGCATACATCTCGTCCCGGTTGTATTCATACAGGGTATGTCCGTCCAGCAGGATTTCCCCCTCATCCGGCAGAAGCAATCCACACATCAGCATGGTCAATGTGGTCTTACCTGCGCCGTTTAAGCCCACCAGCGCAATCTTCTCCCCCGCCTCTATGCGAAAGGATATATGATCCAGCACTTTTTTCTCCCCCTTGGGATACTGATAGGATACATTCTTAAATTCGATGGAAAATGGTCCCTGGGGCACCGGGATGCCCGGCCCCCGGTTGAGCCTGTCTTCCACCTCCATGGCCTCCCGGAAATCGGAGACCTGCATGGCGCCCTCGGAAACCCTGTTTATCGTTCCCAGAATGCCGCCCATCACCCCGGACAGGGATGTGATCGCCGAGAAATACAGCACGAAGGAGGATGCATCCACATTTCCCCTCACGGCCTCTCCGATCAGGAAAATATATGCCGCCCCGTCCCGGATGAGGATCACAAGGAATTGTGCGGCAGCGGCGAGTATACTGCGCCGCTCCACCTTTCCCTGCTCGGCCATCCGCAGGGCAAACAGGCGGTCAAGGCGGTCATGCAAGGGCTTTTTCATGCCGTACAGCCGCACATCCTTGGCATACTTAAAATCACGGGACATGCCGAAAGCGGCATATCCAATCTTCTTGTCAAGGTCATTGCGGATATCCCTGTCCTCCCAGTTTTTCCCCCGCTCCCATTTTCCCAGGGCGGCGCCGATCAGGCAGCCAACCACAAGCAGAAGGATAATAGCCGGATGCAGAAGGGAGACCACCGATCCAAACAGCAGGAAACTCAGGACCTGGGTGAGCATATTGGAAAATTCCATGGGGAAATGTACGCCCGCCGTATGATTGTTCGTGATGGCATCATCGGCGCGCTTATCCGCCTTCTGCACTTCGGGGTTATACATATGGTACCAGTCCCGTTCACGCTGGAATTGTTCCCATATATAGCCCATCTGTCTCAGGACATAGTTCTCCGAACTATTAATCTTGGCAGAGATCACATTGTTGGCCAGTTCAAACAAAAGCTGCGCCAGCAGCAGTCCCATAATTACCAGTGCCACCTTGGAAAAACGCTCCGATGTCTCCAGCGCGGACAGCATGACAGGAGGCGCATAAAGAGCCAGAGCCGACAGCGCCAGGGAAACCGGCACCGTAAAAATCCCTGTAAACACCAATCCCCGCTCCCCCTGCCACAGGATGCGGTAAATATACCTCACACACGAAAGCATACCGTATTTCGGCTTGCGTTTCGGTTCCTTCTGTTCCCTGTTCTTTCTCTCCATATGAATCCAGATCCCTCCTATTTATACTGCCTAACAGTTAAAATTCCCGAGTAACCTGACTATATAACGCCAGCCATATACGTTTAACCAATGCAATACGTTAAATTCTGGCGTTATGTAGTATAAAGGTCCGCATACTCCCGTAAAGCACACAAACCAGTGATGAATATCCCGCTTTAGACCTCCGCACACCTCTGGTTCCGATAAGTATATTACTGGAACTGCTTCACGAACTCTGTAATTGTGCTTGCGGAGAAAACTTCGTGTTCTCATAGGACATATTATCACCCCATACGAAAAAAACTGCATTTCGAGTACCAAAAGTCGTTTTCGGTAAACGAAATGCAGCTTTACTCTTCTCTGTTATGCAGCGGAATCAACAACTCCGCCGTAAATCCGCCGTCCTCACTGTCCGCGGAAAAAAGACCGCCGTATTTTTTCACAAGGCTTTCCACCCGTACAAGCCCCAGCCCATGCCTGGATCCTTTCGCGGACGGAAACAGGCTTCTGTGTCTGTCCCTCTTCTTCCCTGCGGCGTTGGTAATAGCCAGATAAAACTGGGTATTCTTCTGTCCGATATAAATGCGGATAAACCGCTCTTCCAGCGACAGTCTCTTGTTCTCCTCGATGGCGTTGTCCAGCAGATTCCCGATGATGGCGCACAGATCCACGTCCGTGAGCGGCGTCCCCTCCGGAATCTTCGCCTTGGCATTGACTGCGATATGGTTCTGCACCGCAATATTCATCTTCCCGTTCAGAATCGCGTCTATCATCACCCTGCCGGTCTTGACCGTAGTATCCACCTGGGTCAGATCATCGTTCAGCTGACGCAGATAGTCGTTCACCTCGCCATATTTTCCCAGCGCCATGCTGGCCTGCAGCACCTGAATGTGGTTATGGTAGTCATGCCGCCACCCCCGCATCTTCGTATACATGGACTCCACTTCGTCACAATATTTCTGGAGCAGATCGCTCTGGTAGTCCTCGATTCGTTTGTCAATCCATTTTTGTAACAACATACGTACCTCTTAAGCCTGGAATTAAAACAGGCGTATCATTTCTTTTCCTATCTTCTCCGCCATCCCCCGGCTGATGGGAACCTCCTCCCCGTTCTTCAGCACCACGCAGCTGCTTCGGATCTGCGTGACATGCCAAAGGTTTACCAGATATGATCTCTGACATTTGAAAAAGTACTCATTCAGTTCATTTCCGGTCTCGGCAAGGGATTTTTTCATCCGGTAGATCTCATCAAAAGTATGGATCAACACCCACTGTCTCTGGGCCTCGATGTATAGGATCCGCGAGAGCGGCACAAAATCCATCCTGCGGTCATAAGTTACACACAGCCGCTTTTCCGCCTTTGCCAGATTGGTGACGGCCTTATCCAACACCCCGCACAGCTTTTCATAGGAAACCGGCTTCATAAGGTAATGCAGCGCGGATACTTCATATCCCTCCGCAATGAAATCCGGATAGCCGGTGATAAAAACAATCTGGACTGCGTCATTTCCCCGGCGCACCCTCTTAGCAAGATCAACGCCGCTCAACTCCCCCATCTCGATATCCAGCAGGAGAATGTCAAAATTCTGCTCGTCTTCGTATTGAAAGAGAAAGGCTTCCGCGGAGGGAAATAGTGAAATACCCAAAGTGTGTCCGGCGGATTGGGCCCACCGGGCGGCAAGACCGGCAACGTATTCCGCATCGGCGCGGCTGTCATCAATGACAGAAATTTTATAGTTCATGCTCACCTCTTATCTGGGATTCCAGATATATTTCAAAAATATCTTTAAGGCAGCGCCTCCACCTTACAGAAATATTCCTTTGTCTTTCTGTTTTAGCTGATTCCAGCTGCCAGAATCCTGCCTGTATACTTGGACTTCTCGCCTAGCTTTCCCTTAAGACGCAATGTTCAAAAACATGCCCATAAGTTATCTTCTCCCAATCAATACGCCGTTATTGCGCGCCTTCCCACGCTTCTATTATACACAGGATTGTCCGCTGCCGCAACTTGGTATTTTGTATCATGCATTTGCAATCCAGTCTGGCAATCGCCAAGGCACGAGTATAACGCACTTAATCTTATGGTACACCGTCATTGCCATCAATATTGCCCGGATCCGCCCTCCAGGACGGCGCCGGGCTCTGTGAGTCCATTGTGGAAGCGATTATATTTTGCGGTATGATAGTCGTATACTTCCCGGGTGCATTCCACGATACCCGTCAGTTCATTACTCTCATCCCGCTTTGCCTCAATGTCCACCGTTCCTGTAAAAAAATTTGTAAAGCCGACGCCCGCCGGATCATTGAAAAAACGCACCACACTGCCATTGTAGGTGTAGCAGTCCAACTTTTCATCGTAAACCATTCCATAGGGTTCATATACGGTATAGTCCACTCTGCCGCCGGGAAGCCGTCTTATGTCTTCTTCCGTTTCAAGTCCTATCAGCGTTCCATATCCCAGGGCATTCACTCTCGCATAATCCCGGATCATGTAGACATCCACCGTACCGTCCTCGCTGGCAAAGGACCGCATGGCTCCCTTAAAGCGGCCGCTGTTGAGACTTTCTCCGTTGGAAGTCAAAATATCCTGGAAATAGCGGACTTTCTCGCCTCCCAGATACCACTGGTCCGCCTTTGCGTCATAGGTCAGGCCAAAACTTTCATACTCTTTTGCCATCTCCTGCATTTCCTCCGCGGATGGCGCCGGTCCAGTGGCCGCCGTTATTTCCTTAGGAGGATTTTTCAATGCCTCTATATCACGGGCCGCAAATTCCTCCTCCGTAAATTCCTGCAGACCCACCAGTTTCCCGCTGGGATCATAGGAACCGTCGGCGGCCCGTACAAAACTGCCAAAGTCACGGACCGCATATACATCCACCACGCCGCTTTCATTGAAAAAATCTCTCCCTGCCTGGGCCTGCGGGTCCTCACCTACGGGATAATAATCCTCAAACCACCGCACGGATTTTCCGTTATAATACAGTTCGTTCCTGTACGCGTCATAGGTCATGCCAAAGGGCTCATAGATTCGGAACTGCTCCCCGCTTGCATCCTCATTGGTCCAGGGTTCCCCACATTCCCCGGCGTATGAGGCAATGGCGGTGGTTTCATATGACACCTGCGGCAAGGCCGCTTCTCTCTGTAATGCTCCATATCCCTGCGTCATACCATATATCTGTGCCTCATCATATCCCTGTGCCGCGTCATGCCCCCGCCCCGGCAAAGCCGCCGACATGCCGCACCCGGCCAGACTTCCCACAAGCAATGCTCCCATAATAACTACTGTCAACCTCTTCTTTCTCATTTCGATACACCAATCCTTTCCTAATTAAGAGTTCCGCATATCACCTCCAACCACACAAGTTTGGTGATGAATATCCGGTAATATGCTGTTTAAGAGTTCCGCATTTTACCTACTCTGTATTCTTTTGGTCATATGCTGTTAAGTGTATCTATAGCATAGCAGGTTTCTTTGGGATATATTTGGGATTTATGTGTGATTTGTGTGTAGCCGACAGATGTTGGATAATGCGGAGAGGTGACAAACAAATACAGGTAAAAACACCCACAAATATCGCAGGGCATATGGAGATTAAAAAAATTAATGGAATTGTATGTGCGTTTATGCTAAAATAGTAGCATTAAATAATTCAACAATTGGAGATTTTGTGGAGGGAAATATTATGGAGAAAACTATTCAAGCATATAATAAAAAACTGGACAACTATTATGACTCTGAGGGAAGGTTAATACAATATCCATCTAAAAGACCGATGAGGATTATTGTTCTTATAAAAATCACAGAACAGATGGACGCAAACAGGAAATATACAGAAAAAGAGATAAACGAAATTATAAGGTTAAATATTGCATTTAGTGATATAGAACTAATTCGCAGGGAGATGTATCAATATAAGCTGATTGGAAGACTTCGGGATGGTTCAGAGTATTGGGTAGAAAATGATTGGAGAAATGTATATGCAGAATATATCCGAGAGGATTAGGCAGGTTTTATTACAAGAATATGGATTGGAATTAAGAACGGACTAAACATTATGAAAGAAGGATTTTACTTTTATAGAGGCAAAATTTATTATGGGTATTATGACGAGAAACAAGTTTCCGGGCAAGGAAGTATTTCAATATTCAAACCGGAGCTTATTCAATCGGACCACCCTATATGTGAAGATGACGTGGCTGTTCGATTTTGGGATAATCACAGCTTGCTTGAACCAGAGTATAAGGATTTACAGACAATGCTTTTGAAAATGCGCTTGTTCATGAATCTCAATATAAATCAGGAGGTTGATTTTGCCGCAGTTGAAGAAAGGCTCCATCTTCCTTTCCCTAAAGAATTGAAACTGATTTATACAGCTATTCACAATCAGAAAGAATATTTTACAAGTGTAGAGCATTTTTTGCCGCTTGATGAGATTTATGTGGAGCAAAATATTATTGTTTTCTTCAAGAAAAAGCGAATACCTATTGTCGGCTATGATGTAACAAGCGGATGTCTTGCACAATATTACAAAAGAGAATGGAATATAGATAGAAGTGGTTTTTGCTGTTATCAGTTTTGCGTGGGCAGAATGCTTACAATTGCATTGGAGGGCAAGCCTGTTTATAAAAAAGGAAAATGCAAAGGCAAGTTTGTGACAACACTCGATATAGAGAGAGAATTAGAAAATTTTTGTGATGAGCAATATCACCTTCTATCAGAGTTCAATGTATATGGAATTGCCGTAATGTATTCAAATGAAAAACTCATTGCATGGATCCGAAGTAATGGATTATATGCAGATATTCATGCAGGAGCCATTGATGAGGCGCATCTGGAAGCGCTCGGAAGGCATTTGGGCGAGATAGCATGGCGGCAACAATAAGGAAACGTTCTAAATATCATGGGTTCATAGCCTGGACAGCAAACGAAAAACGAACCCCGTCAGGCGTATTGCGCACGGCGCATTCACTGTCGTGTTCCCGCAGGATCCTCTGGGTGACATACAGTCCCAGCCCGCTGCCGCCGGTTTTCCTGCTCCTGGACTGCTCCACGCGGTAAAAGGCGTCAAAGAGCTTCGGGATACTTTCCTCCGGTATATGTGTTCCACTGTTCTCCACAGAGAAGCAAAATTCCCCCCTCTCCATATGCCCGGAAATCCGGATGGATGCCTCCGGCGGAGAATACTGGATCGCATTGCCGATCAAGTTGGAAAAAACTTTCTCCATCAGCATCCTGTTGCCCTGCACGAAGGCAGTCTGCGGCAGTTCCAGGCGGATCCACAGTTCCTTTTGGGCAATGAGGTCTTCCGTTTCGCGCAAGTACCGCTTTACTGCTTCCACGCAGTCAAAAGGCTCTTTCTTAAGTTCCCCGCCGGCGGCCTCCAGTCTCGATATGGTCAGGATTTCCTGTACCATTGTCTCAAGAGTACACGCAATCTCCAGAGATCTGGCCAGATACCTGTCCCGATCCTTATAGGCCCCGATGTTCAGCAGCATCCCCTCCAGCTGGCCCTTGATGACGGTAACCGGCGTTTTCAGTTCGTGGGACACGGCGGAAAAAAAGTCCGTCCTGGCCTGTTCCAGCTTCCTCTCACGCCGGATGTCCTCCTCCAGCTTTTGGTTGGCATTTTGCAGATCGGACAATGCGGCGGACAGATTCCGCGCCAATGTGTTAAGGCTCTTTTCCAGCGCCCCCAGTTCGTCCGTCCTGCGTTCCTCCAGCTGCCAATCCAGGTGCAGGCCGGACATTTCCTCCGCAATGCGGCTGATTTCCAGCACCGGCTTCGTGATCATGCGGGAATAAAGCCAGGATGCCCCCAAAGAGACCATAAACACCGCCAGAAACAGCATCGGCAGAATACGCAGGAAGGACTGGCGCAGTTGTGTGACCTGCTCCGCCGTCCCGTATACCACCAACATATAGCGGGCCTCGCTGCCGGAAAAAGAAAAGTAATACTGATTGGACAGGACCGGACTGCTTTCATAGGGGCCCTCCGTTACCGCCTGCATAACGCTGCTCTCCTCCGCGTATAAATTCTGCCAACTTGGCAGGGATACCGGCCTGCCGTTTCCATCGTATAATTCCACAGCATATATTTCCTGGTCTTGCAGGAACCGATCAAACAATCCCCCGCTGTCCGAAAAAGCCACCTGCTCCAACTCGGCGATAAAGTCTCTGGACCTTTCATCCAGAACCGCATTCAACCGGCTGGAGTAGGTCTGCGGCATCAGCCAGGCCAAAAGCCCATACACCAGCAGAGATACGCACAGCAGCATGGACGCCGTGACAGTAAATACTTTTACAAATAGACTACCGTTAAGTTTCCTTATCAATTTTGTATCCCACTCCTCTCACCGTCTGGATAAAGTCGATTCCCAGCTTTTTCCGCAGATTCTTGATATGCGTGTCAACCACCCTCTCGTCACCGTAAAAGTCATACCGCCATAGCCGGTCCAGCAGATTCTGCCGGGTCAGGACCCGCCCCTGGTGGGTCAGCAGTTCCCGCAGCACTTCAAACTCCCGCTGGGTCAACTCATAGACATTCCCCTCCACCGTGGCCGAATAATTATCCAGATCCAGGACCAGATTCCCGTAGGTGATGGTTTTCCGCTCTTCCTCCCTCGTCCGCCCGCTCCGCCGCAGGACCGCCGCTATTTTTCGGATTAAAACCGGCACGGAAAAAGGCTTTACAATGTAATCGTCCACCTGCAGATCCAGCCCCCGGATCTGTTCCTCCTCGCCTCCCAGGGCCGTGAGCATGATAATGGGCACCTGGGATTGTCTCCGTATCAGCTCGCAGACTCCGAAGCCATCGATCTTGGGAAGCATAATGTCCAGCAGAATCAAATCGTACTGGTTTTTTGAAAAATAATCCATGGCCTCAACGCCGTCTC
Source organism: uncultured Acetatifactor sp. (assembly GCA_910585015.1). GTDB lineage: Bacteria > Bacillota > Clostridia > Lachnospirales > Lachnospiraceae > Acetatifactor. Next base: position 6,605 of record CAJUCT010000002.1, on the reverse strand, counting down.
CGGCCACCGAAACGCTATAGCCCGCCTCTCTCAGGAACTCCCGCAAAAGTTCCTGAATGTCCATATCGTCTTCCACTACCAAGATGTTTTGCATAGGACGCCTCCAGTCTGAGATATCATACCATACTTTTATGTGTTTTTGATGTTATGCTTTCATTCCCGGCTTTGGAGTTGTCCGGATGCCGGTCCGGGTGATAATAAACCTGCACCAGCCGGTATATCTTCTCTATCTCATCGGGAATGCGGATTTTGGCGGGACACATGGCAAGGCAGGGCATTTCCGTACATTGCCGGCACCGCCGGGCGCTCTGCTCAATGCCCATATCCAGTTTCCGCAGCGCCCAGTATTCCTTTCCGAGATGAAAGTACTGATACTGTCTGAATACCGTGTGTATTTCTGTCCCATAGGGGCAGACACATCTCTGACAGCGGTCACAGGGGATGGGGGAAAATTCCCTGTCCAGAACGGATAATACCTGGTCAAAGCCGGGAATCTGGTCCATTTTTTCATGGGACCCAAACGCCGCCCTGGCCTGCCCAGTGGTCCCGATTCCGATCAGCGCGCAGGAGACCGGATAGGAAAGGACGGCTCCAAGCAACGTTTCCACCGGGAAAAAGGCCGGAAGGAGCCCCGCCGCGTACACCTTGTTAATCAGGATCCCCTTTTCCCTGAAGAGAGGCTCCGCCTTCATTCGTTCCAGCATGCCCCGTTCTAAAAGATTGCCGCTTGCCTGCAGCACATCCACCCGAAAGTCCCGGGCCCCCCGAAGCAATATATCGTAGTAGTGGGAAGCCACTCCCGCGAAGCGTATCACGCCCTCCTGTTTCAGTTCTGACAGGGCGTCCAGCGCGCCGCCCTTTTGAAAGACGGCCTCTTCATGGGCGGCATCCACCTGGTGTACAAAGTACAAGTCCGCCCAGGTGCCCAGATTTTCACAGGAAGCCTTGCCCGCCAGATATATTTCGTTTCCGTCAAAAAAACGTGCCTTGTCGGAAATAATAATTTTTTCCCTGCCGATTCGGGCGGCGAATTTCCCTAACTTTATCTCCGCGTCCCCGTATTCCGGCACAATTGCCGTGTCATACAAGTTACAGCCGAGGCGGTAGGCATGTTCCATCACGGTCAGGGCTTCCTCATCGCTCAGATTATAGTAATCCGGCAGCACCGGGACACTTCCGCGCAAAATGGGAATCGTACCAAAGCCCACCTCCGAGACGGACAGCCCGGTGCGTCCGAGCCTGCGATAATTCATCTATATCCCTCCCCGCTTTGGCAGGCAGCACATCCTCCCTCGATAGCGCATCCCGTAAAAGCCCTATCCTCTATCACGATATTTTCCATAGTGTTCTCCGGGATATGAATCATGGACAACTCCCGGCAGAAGGCAAATGCCTCCCTTCCAATGCGCCTTATGCTGGAGGGAAGAGTCACCCGCTTTAAACTGTGGCAGCGGTAAAATGCTTTTTCCGGTATCTCCTCCACGCCCTCCGGAACCAGGATTTCCTGTAGAGAAGTGCAGTTTTCAAAGGCCCTGGTTCCAAGCCGTCTAAGTTTCCCCCAACACTCTATCCGCTCCAAAGCCCCGCAGTTAAAAAAAGCCCGGTCGCCGATTTCCTCCACATTTTGCGCCTGCCACACTGCCTTTAACCATTTGCAGCCGGAAAAAGCATCCTTGCCGACGGATACCGCCGACGGAGGGAACGTGACTTCCGTCAGCAGATTTCCGTCCCGAAAAACGCCTTCGCCAAGGGCGGTAATCCCCTCCGGTATACGAAGTCTGGCAATATTTCCCGTACACTCCACAAGCACATTATTTTCATCTGTCTTAAAGCAATTCATACTGTCCATGACAGCCTGCATGGCCAGGGCCGGGAGCGCTTTATCCCGGTCCTCAATGCCCCTTATCCGGACAGAGCTATTGTCCGGCAGAATAATTTCTTTCAGGTAAATACAATTTCGGAAGGCATACTCCCCCACCCGGGTTCTCTCGGATAAAAACCGTATCCTCTCTATCTCCATTCCGTTGGCACTCCGCCGCAGCCTGCCCCGGAGACGACGATATTTCCGTACACCACCGGCAGGCTTGTGCCTTCAGAAGCGCCCTCCCCTTCCCGGCCCACCGCGCCCAATAGACAAGTGCCTTCGAAAGCCCTCTCTCCCACACGGCGCAGCGAGTGCGAAAAGCCAATGCCGTCTCTGTCCCTCCGCAGTCCGCCGCAGCCGTAGAATGCCGTATTTCCGATTTCTTCAACCTGTTTTAGACAGACTTCCCGCAGGCTGCGGCAATTGAAAAAAGCCCTGGCCCCGATAGACTTCCAGGCAACCGGCCCGCCCATCGGGTTCTCCACTGTCTCAAGTTCAGGGCAGCCGGCAAAGACTGCCTCCTCCAGTCTGTCCACAGGAGAATGCCAGTATACCCGGCGCAGTCTGCAACAGGCGTCAAATGCCATAGGGCCTATCCACCCTACGCTCTCGGGCAGACGGATAATGACAAGCTTCTGATTGCCGTAGAAAGCGCCGCCTGCCAAAATCCGCACATCCGCGGACAGCCGCGCCTCGCCCTGCAGGTTCCTTCCGTCCCAGAAGATTTCCCCTTTTTGTCCCTCCCGCACCCAGTTTTCCAGAAAAGGGGTCTTCTCCCAGGCGTTTACGCCTGCCGATACCAGAGAGTCCGGCAGAGCCACCTGTTCCAGAGCGGTGCATCCATAGGCCAGTTTGTCCGGGATATGGCTTACCCCCTCCTGAAGCACTTGCGGATATAGGCAATAGTGAACGTTTCATCATAGTATCTGCTTGTGAGTTCGATTTGCTCCAGGATGATCTGCAGTGTGGTTCCGCGGCAGTTTTTGCCGGTCAATTCGCTGAATATAAAAGGATTCTCCAGAGCGTAACGGGCCAGCATAATTCCGTCCGCCCCTGTGTGCTCCATCATTTTCTCCGCGTCCTCCGCGGAATAAATCCCGCCGTTGGCGATGACCGGAATGGAGACGGCGGCCTTTGCGTGGGCAATCTCCTTATAGCAGGGAGTTCCGTCATACATCATATTGCGCGAGCGCCCGTGTATCGTGATCATATCCGCGCCGGACGCCTCGCACATACGGGCAAACTCCGCCGTGAACATATTGTTCTCATGGATTCCCGTCCGACACTTTACCGTCACGGGCTTTCCGCTTTTTTTGCAGCCGCGGATGATTGCCGAAGCCCTTTTCTGGTCCAGCATCAGCGCGCTGCCTTCTCCGCTTTTAAACACATTGGGAACCGGGCACCCCATATTGATATCAATTACATCAAAGCCAGCCAGCAATTCGCCGCAAGCCATCTCCTCCATCACCGCAGGTATGCCGCCCAACAGCTGGACGGCTTTGACGGGTTCCTCCGCCGTGGTAAAGAGCAAACGCCTGGTGGCCTTGTCCTGATACTTCAGCGCATTGGCGCTGGACATTTCCGTAAAGCAAAGCCCTGCCCCCATCTCATAGGCCAGCATCCGGAAAGGGTAGCAGGTGTATCCGGCCAGCGGCGCCATCAGGACATTGGAGGGCAGGAGTATACCTCCCAGACGTATTTTCTTAATCTCCATATGTCAATCCTTCTCTTGCTTCTCTTCCTTCGGTTCCTCCTCATCCGCTGCCGATTTTTTCGCTTTCAGCGCGTTTCTTTTATTCACGCTTTCCCGAAGCAGCGCATAACCTGTTGACATCAGGGGAATAAACATCAGCATTCCGGCGATACCAAACAGACTGCCGCCTATACTGACGGCCATCAGGACCCATATGGAGGGCAGCCCTACAGAATTACCCACTACCCTTGGGTAAATCAGATTCCCCTCTATCTGCTGCAGCACCAAAAACAGCACCACAAACCACAGCGCCTGCAAGGGATTGTTGATCATAATCAGGAAAGCCCCCACGGCACAGCCAATAAAAGCTCCCACAATGGGGATCAGGGCCATTACCGCAATCAACACTCCCACCATAAGCGCATAGGGCATACGGAAAATGCTCATGGACACCACAAACATGGCGCCCAGAATCACCGCCTCAAGGCATTGTCCCGTGATAAAGTTGCTGAAGTTCTTATATAGCAGGCTGCAAATCTCCAGCAGTCTGTCTCCGATCCTCGCCGGCAGATACGCGGAGATAAGCCTTTTTCCCTGACTTGCCAGTCGCTCCTTCTGGGCCAGAATATACAGGGCAAAAACAAGGGCAATGGCTCCGTTCACCACACCGGAAATAATGCTGCCCGCCACATTGAACGTGGAATTCAGCACATTTCCGGCTCCGTTTTTTAAGAAATGCACTATGTTTTCCTGTATGCTGTCCCAATTGATCTCCATGGTCTCCAGTTTGCCCACCCAGTCCGCCAGCGCCGGCTCGTCCTCCGCCAGCTGTTCAAACATCTGTACCATCTGCTCCATAAAAGCGGGAACTTTCCTCCCGACTTCCGCGGCAGTGAGCGCTATCTGGGGCAGCACCATCCCAATGACCACGGCGAGAACCAGCAAGATCAGCGCGAGGGAGAGCACCATGCTCAGGGGCCGCTTCCATTTCTTTGCCGCCTTATTTTTCCGGCGTACCAAGAGCTTTTCCTCGATCAGCTTCATGGGAATATTCAGCACAAAAGCGACACCCCCGCCATAGATAAAGGGCCTCATAATGCCAAGCAGAAAGGCCCCTCCCCATAGTACCTTTTCACTGTAGATAACCGCCAGGGCCAGAACGGCGGCCAGCACCATCAATTTGCGAATCTGCTTCATTTTTTCTCTGTTAAACTCCATATCCACACTCCTGTATCTGTTATTAGAGGACAATCCCTCCCCTTTTATCAGCGGCCCTTGGGGGCTGCGTATTTCTCTTATTTTACTATTTTATTATCAGCCTTTCAATATATTTTTGCGTTTCTCCCCACTTCTGAAAAAACATGAGACAGGCATTGGGAAAATACATACCTGACGTAGAAACGCTTTTGGCGGGATACACCCAGTGTCAAAGGACTATCTATTGCTATCTCTCATGGTCAGCGTATCCGGAAAACCTTGGATGGCGGATCATCCACAGCAGCAGATCGAATTTAGCTTTTGTAGTATTAATCCAATAACAATCTATGCGGCATGAATGCTGCCACGCTTTAAGCGCAAAACAGGCAGGCCACCAATCTGGTCCTGCTTTTTGAAGGCTCTACTAACTATGCAGAAAATTTGGGGATATGTGAAAGGCAATATGATTATGCTTTCCGCTTATTCACAGGACATAAGGAGCTTCTCTATGAAAGCGCTAATATAAAAGATATGACCGAAGGATTGATTTCTTTATGGAGGTGCTGAAATCCTCAGAATCCACTCACAGAAATGAGTCCGGGTCCGGCTACAGCACTCAGACCGGAGCCCATACATTCCGCTCCGCAGACGGCAGGGCATGGATGCCTGCCCTGCCTTGTCAGGCCGTGGCTTGTTGGGATATACCTTTGTGGGCTTTATTTCCTTCTATGCCTTTACATCAAGGCCGCCCCGCAGCGTTCCCCTGCCCGGAAGGCGCAATACTTCTTTCGTAAGAGGTACAACACGCCCCTTACTGACTGCATAATCCAATAGCTGCTGCATCGCTTTCAGATTCGGCTGGGACAGCAGTGTCCCACTCTTCCCATATGTCCTGTTCCCCAGTTCTGAAAGGACTTCCTCCGTATACGCCATCTGCCCGTCCAGCCATTTCTCATAGGCTGTCGGTGCCGCTTTCTCCCTGCGCAGGGTCTCCTCCCGCTCTTTACGGTAATTTTCCCAATACCGGCTGTGCCGATTCCTGCTATCCTCCAGCCATTCCCTCTGGCCCGGCCCGTATCCGTATTCCGTATCAATGTCATAAAGGCTGCCATTTTTATAACCGATGGTAAGCCCGCGCCCATCTTCCTTATCCCATCCTTCGTTAGCAAATACCAGATAATCTTTATACAAGGATCCCATAGGCAGGGCATCTATCTCCCCGGCTGCCCGCTTTTCATTATACTGCTCTGTTACTACATCCCACAGGTTCCGCCCATCCGGCGTATAGATCACCCCGTCCCTGTTTTCCAGTTCCCTCATGTCCAGCCCTGTCATGTCATTTACAAAATGCCACATGACTGCCTTCTCTTGATATGCCGTGTCATACAAATACTGCCTGGGCTGCTCAAACCCGTTATTCGCCGGATTACACCAGCGCAGATGCTCATACAGGTATCTTCCATTGTTTCCCCTGTTCAGGACTTCCTCTATCTGCCTTGCCAGAGCTCCGTCCACACCGTCTGCATGGATTTTGTACTCATACGGGTCAACCCGCAGGCGCAGGTCTGCCCCTTCCGGTATGTCAATGCCGTTTTCCGCAAAAAGCCGGTTGATGGAATCATTCATGCCGCCCCGCACCTCATCATTCCATTCCTCATCGCTCATGATTCCGCCAAAGTTCTTCTGGATCACCGGGTCATAGCTGTTCACTGCCGCCGGAAGCCCGTGCAGGACACGCCTTTCGGATTCCGCACATATCTCACGCTCCCTCCGTGTCAGCCCCTTCACATAATAAGGGGATTTTGTGTTATAGTATTTATCCCATATATGCTTTGACGGATTATCAAATTT
>CAJUCT010000001.1:170324-305543 GCA_910585015.1 uncultured Acetatifactor sp. | reverse complement strand
ACAGTATTTATAAGGATTTCCATCGGAAATCCTTATGGGAAGTTTGAGTAAATAATTTCCTTATTCACAACCTCCCTCGCACAATCCCTTATATTATTCACCCTTCCTGTCCATTCTAACGCATTTTCAGCCTTTAACTGTTCCGTTATGCCTTGTGCCTGTTTCATGTCCTCTATGAGCCTTTCAAAGCGTTCCTGTGCCTGTCTACATCGGCAAGGCAGGCGTTGGGCCTGCCGCTTGTGAGAAGATTGGTGTATGTAACCCTGCGGTGCTGCTTCGGATAATCCAAGTGCCGTTGTCTGTTTCCTCCACATTCTTTTTATTTTGTATGTCGCAAAATCCGTCCTACATCACTCCACCGCAACAGCTGCATACATTCCCCGCATCCTACCGTCCACAATCCGGCTCTCCCTGATCTAAAGCGCATGAAACAGATCATCCGCAGTACGGCAGTCTTTACGGTATGCCTGGGCGGCGTTCTCTCCATTCTATGCTATTTGGGCAGAAACACCATCATAGCCGCCTTCATCGACAATGAGGAGGTCATCGCCTACGGGCAGGTCTTTGTATTTGCCTCCATCATCATCGGGCCCTTTTACGGACTCTACCAACTCTGCCAGACCTTCCTGCAGTCAACGGGAAAGGTCTCCTATGCCAGCCTGGTCGCCCTGATGGACAAGGGACTGTTCTATATTCCCCTGCTCTTTATCCTGGGCAGGACCTTCGGCCTCTACGGCATCATTTTCACCGGAGCCGCCACCCTTTTCCTGTCTCTGGCGGCCGGCATTGTCTTCAGCATAATCTGGAACCGAAAAATCAGCGCTCCTGTCGGGCAGCGCTGATCAATCTCTCATCAGAAGATACATCTGGTCTGCCAGGACCCTCTCCGGATAGTGCCCGGTACACCTTTTGAAGCGCTCTCCGCCCTTTCTTTGCCTTATGCTTCCTGCACTTAGCGAATGCCAGGTACTCTTTCCCGGCCCGCCTCCTGTAGCGCCATGGCAGCCGAGCATCCTCTCAAGGAATCCCCTGCCCTCGTTCAGCAGAGAGATGTCCTGTGGATAGCGGGTATGGGACGGCGCACAGGTCGCGTCGAGGGTCAGGGTTCCCTTGTTCTCCGGTTCCTTTTCCGGACTCCCTCCTTCGGTGGAGGTGGTGTCTGCACCTCCACCGAATTCCTCGCCCCATACTCCTCCACCGCCGGATCCTTGATCCCATTGGTCCGTACCCATTCCTTGGTCCCCTCCACCTTCACCGCCGCCTGGGTGTGCTTCGCCAAAAACCGCGTCAGCGGATACACATCAATCCAAATCTCATTGTTCCCTTCCTTCTGGGACTCGTCAAAAATCAGCTGCAGCCCCCAGTGCAGGTGCGTAATCTCGATATTATTCACATTTTCCTTGGTACTATACCCGGTATGCCCCATATAGGGTTGTGTCAAGTTAGGAATAAAAATTTTTAACAATTCCGTAACATCATTTCATTCATCCTCTACTCTTCCACAAAATCTGGCATTTTTCACCTTAATACTATTGTCCTCCACATACACCTATAGTTGTTAAATCATTTGGTTTATTTCTGTACCAGCTATCAATGGCATCTTTCAACATAGCCAGAGTCGAGAAAAACACATTATAAATATTCTCTCTGCGCGCAATTCTCTATACCTGTTCTATCGTATTGAGGTCAAAGGAGTACGGAGGAGGCTTGATAAAGGTTACACTTGCAGAGATATTGGAATATTCCGTGGCATGTTCCTCCTCAATTCAAGCGCATGGTTTTCTTGTGCCATGGCGCATTGCCCATGACGAGGGCATATTTCTTCCCTTCCGGGACAGGATGGGTTTCCAAAAAACTGCGAATAGATGAAATCGTGGTCTCATAGTTGAATTTTTCTGGTCTGGCTACAAACAGCTCTCCCGTTTCCAGAATGATAAAGCCTCTGTAAGAAGTCTTAAAACGGCTGGGAAGCGACTTTACCGCCGGTGCGCTCCCCTTTTTGTACCATGCGGAAATCACAGTCGTCTGGATCTGGAAACGAACCTCGTCCTGATATACAAGGATCAAAGAATCGTCAATCTCTATTTCGCTTCTTTTTTAACGCTGCCCGATCCTCGGAATCCTCATAGCCCTTACTTGGGTATGGCTGGGGGCGGATACGGGAATAGTCCAGATCATGGAACAGGCGCTGGCACTGCCTGACAAAGAACTAGATGCCAAATGTATTGCTTATATAGGAAGACAGACTCGGACCGTCCCATGCTTTGAAGCCAAAGTCCTTCGGGGCGGACTGTATGGCGGAATCAATGGCCGCACACTGCTCTGTGGTGAGTTTTGGTGGTCTGCCGGAACGCTGCCTTGATCTTAAGGCATCAAAGCCCCGTTCATCGGCGGTCTTTACCCAACCAGTAACGGCAACTTTGCTCACGCCTACCATGGTGCTTATCTGGGAGACGAGGCGTCCGGACAGAACCATATTTACTGCAAAGACTTTGAAGTGAAATCTGACCTCATCTGTTGACGACATAATGGCTTTTCCCTGTTCCAACAGAACTTCAGGATTTGTGTTGTACTTGCGAGTGTTCATATGCTATACCCCCTAACCCGGACAAGCCGGAACCAAAATTTTGCCAAATTGCGCAAGATTTCGTTATTAAGCGCCTAACGGGGTATAGCATATATGGCTCATAATATCAAAATTAATGGTGTTAGTCCGCAAATGTGTTGGTAAGGTTATATCACTAACACCTTTGCCGTTCTTACATCAATCGCCCTCCTGGTTCACGCAGTCCCTGACCGTGCAGTTTGCGATTCCGGGAAGAGCATGGTAACTCCTTAACCCGTCACAAAGCGCAAGTGTTCCATCGGCAATGTGTCCTTCAAAAATACGAACCAACTCCTTTGCGCTGGGTTTAGCTCTGTTAACGGTGGCAGCAAAAGCCTCCCCTTTACGCTGGATGCCCGTGCAGATGCAAAGGTATTCGCTGGAAATGCCCCTTTTTAAAGCTTTTGCGCCATGTTTGCGGGGCTTACGCCCTATTCCAGTGTCCAATTCTTTGCCTTTATAGCAGTCAAGGACAAAAGTTTCATCAAATTCGGACACACCTCCCAGGCAGACATCCGCCGTCTCAGGAAGATCCTGCAATGCAATGAGGATTTTATGGCGCATGTGAAAGGCTGCCTGATGATACAGGCCAAGGCGTTTGGCAGAAAAGTCAATGGCGTTGCCGTGAAGGGTATCTGCAATCATCTCTTTCCAGACAGAAGCCGGAAAGTGAGAATTGGCCATTATGGTGTTTGTAGTAGACACAAATGTGTGCCCACAGTTTTTGCGGAGAAAACGCTGCTTTTTGCACTTAAAGCCGTATCGGATGACCCACTGTGCTGCGCAGTGCGGACAGGCTGGTTTGGATGTTAATTCTTTATCCTGCAGTATAATGGTAACAGCGTCCAGCAACGAAGGAATTTCATCCTCCGAAAGCCTGTTGATATGGCTAATAAGCAATTCCTGTTTGGTCATGGTATCATCCTCCCGAATACAAGGATACAATACCAGATTATGAGAGCAATAAGATGAGCTCAAAAGAGTTGACAACCCATTTGCGGACTAACACCAAATTAATTTATTTTTGGTGTTTACTATAATTTGAGGTCAAGCTCACGGATTCAGATTTTACTGAGAGCACCCTATTCATCTACAAAATCTTTCATTTTCTTTTACACTATTCACGCAGCAAGTTCATTGTGTTATTCCCCCATATGCCTTTTCGATTTTATCCTCTAAAATGTCATGCCGCATCTCTCCAAGAGGAATATCAAAACATTCCTCTTTCAGGACATAATCATATATCCTTCTGATAACAGTTTCTTTATCTAGCTGTTTGTTCTTTGGACGATGTTTATTCATCAATTCCATAATATCATCAATGTATACAGGGTCATAATCCTCTACCTTTCCCACAATTTTTTCAGCCACACCCGTATACATATTGTAAACATCTTCCGTATGTAGCATTTTAGCTGTCTTCTCCGCTTTTCCCAAACCACATGCCACCCAAAGCTTATTATAACGCCATCTGAATCGAAAATCTGCATAATCATCTACATACGGATGATATATTTCACCTAAGTCGCAAAACTCATCTCGCTTAATGTTATTGCACACCTGACATGCCGGAACCATATTGTAAAACGATAATGCAAACATAGGAAATCTAGACTGAGGAAAAAAATGGTCAATCTGCGGCCGAATTATCTTCTTACGCCTCCTGATTATTGTATGTATCAGTTGGGCATTACAATAAACGCATACATTAATGCCCATTGCTTTGCAATAACTGTACGCATCATACTGTGCATCCTTTGATGTAAACTTGTTATAAGGAAAACACTTCTCCAAAAATTTTTTTACCCCCTTCAGATCCTTAATTTTCCTTGCTTGATTATACCCCTGCTCTTCAAACAAGGTATAATTTTTACCGTCAACTATAATATTATAATTGTATTCGTTCCTGAATTTTTCATATATTGCCATGAGTGTATCGGGATGCGACTCTGTAATTTTTTTATAATATATACCTGATTTGGAATCTCTCAAATCCTTACTAATCTTGATACACCAAGGTTCAAGGCAAGAATCATCAAATTTTATTTTCGTCCCTACTTCTTTTACTGCATCTGAAATTCCTTGTTCTACTAGTTTATTTACATTTTTCAAATAATCTGGTTTTACCTCTGATTCTATCTTTCTAATTTTTTCTTTTGGAATGATATACATTTATTTTCTCCTACGTTCCAGTTCTTCCTGAGCAGCTCTCATCTGTCGCATCAACTCCTCATTCGACATTTCTCTGAGCAGTTTCTGTGACTCTATATTTTTTTCTTCTTTGCCAAAAGCTTCCTCATACATTTCCCGTAAATCTTTGTATATTAGTGGTTCCCCAATCTTCTCGATAATATTGTTGCACTCCTTTGCTTCTTGCACATTCCGTTCGAACACTGAAATATCTTTATTTTTCAAACGCTCAGCCAGAATTTTATAAACACCATCTACTTTCTGCTTTGCATATTTTCCCATGGACCCATTTTGGTAAAAAAAAGAATCCTTTAAAATCACATGGATATTCTGCGCAAAAGTTTTCTCCGCCACTTCTATGTCCTTACTCATTACAGTGATTTCATCCACATCCACATCTGAAATCAGGAATGGGGAATTAGAGGAAATAAACAGCTGCACTTTCACGGGATGCTCTATACTATGTTCCCATTCAAAAAAACTGATTAAATCATATATTAAGCATCTTTGCCATTCCGGGTGCATATATGCCTCCAATTCGTCCAGAAGCAGCACATTATTCTGTCTGAAATCAGAAAATGTCATCTTGCTGACCCATGCATGAAGCCGACTGAATAGGGTAATACGTGCTTTTTCTCCTGAAGACATTTGCGGAAGACAGACCTCAAAATACAATATCTCTTCATCCTTGATTATTTTTTCACAGATATCAATTATCTTCTTCAGTTCATTTTTATCATGATAGTACACTACCCACTCCCGATATTCCCAAAATCCGGTAAGGTTCTTTTTAAGCTCATTATTTGCTAAATACTTATCTATCTTATTCTCTGCTTCTATCGCATCAAGATCACAGCGCATGAAAACAAATCTTTTCACATAATCAGGCATCCAGCTTTCCTTTCTATTATTATCTGTATCATATAAAAAGTAAAGCTGCCTGAGGACATCCTGATTATAATCTTGTTTATGCTTTAGTCTAAATCCTCTATCCCTGTCATTTATTCCATTTGTATGTATCATTTCATTTCTGGACAATCCTCCGATCTCTATATCACGTATATACTGACTGGATATATCAATGGTATTTGATGCCATAAGTTCCATTCTTTCCTCATAAGGGCACAAAACATTGGAATAGTAAATTACCTTGTTTTTCTGCCCTCTATACTTACTGATATCCTGTTTCCCCTTTTCCAACACATCTCCCCTTAAGTCATATTCTTCATCCTCCAAATTTGTGGAATAGAAATAATTCTCTCCCCTTTTGTAGACAATAAAAAACTTAGTCAGTGCTTCCTTTGCGTTCGTCTCCACACCATCATAACGTAACATCATCATCGTTGAAGTTTTTCCGGATCCATTCCTGCCAAGAAGAATATTTATGCTCTTAATTGTCTCATTATCAGCATTGTTTATCCAATACTGGTTCTGATTCACCTCTTTCTCAGGCGGATCTATTGTGAAAATATGCTTATTATCCTCTTTTCCATGCTTTATACAAGGACATCCTTTTACCCTTACAATATTCTCCTCAAGATATCTTTCCGGAACCTTATCATGCCAGAAACACTGGACTTCTAAATCTTTCCCTGCCACCATGCTGCCGCTAATGCTGCGCTGCGCCCAATCTGCAAGGTAGGTCAATACATTCTGAACTTTCTTTTCTTTATCCACGCTCTCACCCTGTGTTATCTCGCCTGAATAAACCAAGAATTCCTTAGATTTGCTGATATCTCTCCAAACTTCCTTATTATTCGTCAAATCTATTCGATATTCAAGATTCAGCACCTTTTGTTTCACTCTATAAAAGGCATTTTGTTCATATACAATCCTATATTGAATAGAGCATTTCCACACATCTAATTTCCCCCACACACTGACTCTGTCCTTCTTGTGTTCCTCTTGAAGTTCAATAATCTGCTGCCATTCTTCTCTATCCTTATCGGTAAAACTTGACAATACAAACCCTTCAAATACCCGTTCCAGAGAATCCGCTAATACCCCAAGACTTGCATAACATTTTTTCACTAACAGTCCATCAATTTTTTTATACTCTTCTTTCTCCTTTGCTGTTATGCAACTGCAAGAGACAAAATAAACCATATTGTCCCTTAAGCTTCTTTTGACTATAGAATCAGCATCTATTACAAAATTCCTTTCTGCTAACTCTTTGACTAACTCTCCTGTCAGCAGAAAAGTATACCTTTTAATTTCTTCTCTCCCCCTGTAAGCATATCCTTTCTGTCCGATTTCTCCAGCATAATGGATTCCAGTCAGAAGATTTTCAAAAAAACCTTCTCTTTCCGACACCTTCAACTCATCTAAATCCTTTAGCCCTGCAGCGGCAATACAATTGTAGCGTATTGCATGTTCATAATCAGCAAAGGAGGCTTTATTTGCCAAGCAATCACTGATATATATAATTACCGACCGTAAAAATGGGATTTGGAGTCCTGTAATACTCAATTTGTGCGCAAATTCTTTCAGGTACTTCTCTTTCTTTTCTTTCGCCTTTTTCCATTCCTCATTTGTAAATGATACATATTCCATAATATCTTCTACATTGTCCGGATTGGAAAAAAATTTTTTATACTCATAAGAATATGATATTTCGGAAGCATCTAAAAATTGTGTTAATAATTCCATGCTATCTTTCATCATAATGCATACTCTCCCTTGTTCTGTTTGTATATGATCAGGTACCCTATTCCCCTCGATATCTAATGCAGTTATCAGCGACAAATCCCAAAATCATACAGAAAATCTGCCAATTGCACATTCCGCATACTTTCCTAGGATATAGACTAAAAACGGCTCAGCTGGAATATTCAGATTCCATTCTGTTCCACCATTCTCAAGAACTAATTCCTTGTCATAGCGTCCCCACGACTGCTTCAGTTTCAAATATGGTGCGGTCGCGAAGACAAAACCAGAATGGAACATCCGCCTATTTACGGAAGTTTCCAGTGGGAACTGATGCTTATAAAAATATCTATAAACAATGTACCGTAACAGAAAGAATCAACAACCGAATCCTCAACGATTACACGCTCCAGCGAATCAGAGTTCACCGGAGAGAACATTATTCCTTTCTTACGACCATAATCGGCATCTGCATCCATCTCGATGCACGGTACAAACAGAAACAGGTATCCCAGGACTGACAATATAGTTTTCCCTCAAGCATGCCTTTCAGAACTTCCAAATAAGGAAGGTCTTATTCCCATATCCGTTTTTATAAAAAATGCTTTATTACATCACCCTTTGCTAATTATCTGCCGCACCCCAGGTCTCCGCATTAGCTTAAATTGTTTCTATTGTGTATGAAGTTTCCGAGATCACTCCTCCTTTCATATCAAGCAGCGAACCTATCAATTCCGGATCTGGCAGGGCTCCCAGCGCCCCCCTCCTATATTTCTCCATAATATCTGTGGTATCTCTTACACCCTGCTGGGCTGTAAAATCTCCCAAAGAATAGACATAGACACCATTCTCATCTTTATGGACAAACCAAATCTGCTCTTTACGAAACATTTCCTTACAGTCCATCAGATTTATATCTTGAATCGTAAAAATCAATTGCGCCCTCATATTCAATTCATTATTGAAAAATATTCTCCATCAGCTTTGGCTCACGGTTCAACAAAACATTTCTTGCACTGCAAATACATTTTACCAGACAGTTTTTTCCGGCGTTATTAGGTCCATAAACCCCTAAGGTCTATCAACATATTCATTTCCTCCGAGAATTGAAAATAATTCTCCCCTCCCATATAGGGTTGTGTCAAGAACAGACTAAATTTTTTTAACAATTCCGTAACATCTTTACCGGAACCCACTGTTCTTCTACAAAATCCTTTATTTTCCACCTTATTTCAACTCTGTCCTCCGCATGCACCTCCACCCACTCTATCAGTCCGTCCAAGAATCGCTCTCCTCAGGCTCCTATCAGCACTTCCTTCCCCCGGAAGGCAAACCCATACTTCCGTATTCTCTCCGCAGGAATCCCCTTTGCTTCCAGGAATGCCGCATACTGCATGCGGTCAATCTGCTTCAGCGCAGCTGTCACAGTATCCGCCAGGTTCTTCTCATCCGAATCCTGCACCTTGAATTCGATAATAATTGCATCCTCCACCGGGATCCCATCCTTATACTGTCTGGGCTCCAGCATCACATCATACCTTCCAAACCCACTCTCCCGGTTGGATGTCAGCGCATACCTGTCCGCCAGTTCCACCATCAGCCCCAACACAAACCCATGATAAAAACGTTCCGGTTCCTCCCCGGACGGTCTGCTCCCAACATCGAAATAGCTGAAACTCTGCAGAGCCACCCTGTTCATATAGACATTCATCGCCTTGATATCATCCAAAAGCAGCGCCCTAATAAAATCGTTATAACTGCTGTCGTCCTCTGCAAACCAGTCCCGTACCATGTTTTCAAACATGAAGCGGACTTCCTTGTTCGTCAATGCCAGGGTGTAATAACACCTCCCAGTCTCCTCGAAAAACTCCGTCTCCTCCACTTTCAGATACCCACTGGCCAGCAGAAGGCTCCAGATGGCATTCTTTTTCCATTTCAGCTGATTGTATACAATCTGTTCGTCTATCTCCATCCGGATCGCTTCACCCTGCATCAGGCTTTCAAAGTCCTGCTTTACCTGCCGGCTGCCTTCTTGAATCAGCTTCCCTACAAGACTGTTGGCGCTAGTATTTGCCCAGTAGGTACTTAATTTTCCTGCCTTTAAATAATTTAAAATAGACCACGGATTATAAATATCCCTCTTTTTCCCAAAGGTAAAGCCATCATACCACTTCTTCACTTCTTCCTGCCTGTCCGCCATCCCATACTCAGCCAATGCCGCAAACACTTCTTTTTCCGTAAAACCAAAACTATCCACATATTGTTCAGACGTAGATGTCACTACGGTCAGATTGTTCAGGTCTGAAAATATGGATTCTTTGCTGACTCTTGTAATACCTGTCATGATTGCCCGGTCAAGGTATGGATTCGTCTTGAATGTGGCATTGAACAAATTGCGCATAAATTCCACTATTTCATCCCAATAGCCATGCACATAAGCCTCCTGCATGGGCGTGTCATACTCATCCAGCAGAATAATGACCTTTTTGCCATAATAGCGCAGCAGATAACTGGACAGGGCATTAAGGGAGCCTGCCGCCAGATAATTTTCCATGTCTGCAGATATCTGGCGGAAATCATCCTTTTCTTTTTCATTCAGGCAATCACTCTCCAATAAAAAATCGTGCTTATTATACAGTTCAGTGATTATCTGGCAGATCTGTCTTCTTGTATCAGGAAACGTGCCTGCTTTCACTTTGGCAAAAGAAAAGCTGATGACCGGGTATGTTCCCTGGAGAAGCCTGTAACCCTCCTCCTTCCAGATGGCAAGGCCTTCAAACAGTCTCCCCCTCCCAGCATAGTTCATGGAGAAGAACTTCTCCACCATGCTCATATTCAGCGTCTTGCCAAAACGCCGTGGCCGGGCAATCAGCGTCACACTGTCCTCATTTTCCCACCATTCTTTTATGAAAGAGGTTTTATCTATATAAAAAATACCTTTTGTTATGACTGCCTCGAAATCCTGATGTCCGATGCCAACTATTCTTGCCATAGGTGTCCTCCCAACATGATGATTTCCTGTATGTAAAAATCTTAACACATTTTCTTAGCAGCGTCTATTGAATTGTACAGGGTATACTTTGTGTTTTTCTGAAATCGCATGTTTATCATTTTTATATATTCGAGAATCTCCATGCTCCCATATATTTCATCGAATCAACAGCCATACAAAGCATTTCAAATCTTTTATTCACTTTATTTTCGCCCGGATCATCTCATCTGCTTTCGGCAACGCGTATTTCAACAACTTATCCGCAAGGGCAATTACCCCCTCCGGCAATAAATTGCTGCTTTCACTCCACATAGCCGGATAAACCACCACCCTGCTTGCCCGCCCCTGCATCTTGACATAATGGCATATTCCGTCACCGACAATCTTATATTCCGCCCCCATTGCGTTTAAGGGCTCCAACAGTTCTTCCTGCCGATCATAGGACAACGCAGGCGGCAATTTCGAACTTTCACACCACTTCAACAGCTCCAGCGCCGCAAACCGATCCAACAGTCCATGAGCCCGTTGATTCCAGTAATGCATCAGACACTCGTGACAGGCACTGTCGCACCCTGTGGGACAGCTTTCCAGAACCTTCCCTGTCTCTCCCATCAGCTCCCCGGTTCTTTCCGCCAATGCGGAACAATACCCCGCTCCGCTGGAAAGGCTATCAAACAGAAATACATCCACATACGCTTTCAAGCCGTCCTCCGAATACCGTAGCCGATATCCGCTTTTGATTTCATTGAATTCGATATCCAGTAGCCGGCCTCCGGCCAGAGTCATAGCCTCCGCCAAGGTCTGGCCAGCCCTCCGTAGCCAAAAACCGTAGGGACTGACATCGACCTGTCTTGCATCAAGCGTAATCTCATACACCACCATATCCGTTCTGAATTGATTGCCCAGATAAGTATTCACGACACTGCCCGCCGGATGTCGGCAATTATGATCTGCATATTGATGACGATACGGCTTGCCGATCTTCCGCAGTGACGCCTCATCATCCCCCGGAACCGCCGCCCCGCAGTCCTTACATACCATAAACCCAGCAGCCTTCGGCCCCCTGTTCAGAATAATCAACGGATCATCCGCCCTTTTGGAATATCGCAGATTAGCAAAACCAGCCACCGTCCTCATCTCATTTTCCTTTGGCGTAATGGAATAACACGGCTCTTCCGCATAAGTCATTTCCGCCTCGGCTTCCGCTTCCCTGGTTTTTATTCCATTGACCGGCGCAAATCCCCAGGGCTTTAACATCTTCCGATACCGGATTGTCTCTTTCCCGCAAAACGGGCATTTACTCTGCATCTCCAGCCCCATCCAACTACAGGCGGCATCATTACAGTAATACAAATCCTTAAAATACTCCCTACTCTTGCCCTCAAAATAAGGCCGGGCCGAATGTTCCTGCCCCTCCGGACGGAATTTGGAATGAAAACTGTAAATCCCGCCGGATTTGTAGGTGACCTTATTGATCACCACCAACCGTCCGGGCGCATATTCACTGATCGCAATGTCCAAAGCGCGCTCCGGTTTCTGATCAA
The DNA here is from genome assembly GCA_910585015.1 of uncultured Acetatifactor sp. Taxonomy (GTDB): domain Bacteria; phylum Bacillota; class Clostridia; order Lachnospirales; family Lachnospiraceae; genus Acetatifactor. The sequence continues at coordinate 293,566 of CAJUCT010000001.1, read as the reverse complement.
TCTTTTTGCCCCTCTCCTTTTCCACATAAAAACCCACAACATCTTTGGGGAAAGAATAGGTCGGGAAAATTCCCCTCTCCAGAAAAGCATACAGTACGCTTTTCTCCGCTCCGTCCTCTTCCCGGTATTCCTCCGGGAACTCCTCCACACTCTTTTTCAGATGCTCCATCTGTCCCAAAATATCTTTTTTATATTCTTCAATATTGAAAGCCACCCCCTCCGGAATCAGCGTTTCCAGATCGAAATCCCGTTCCATTTTCCCCCCGATAAAATCTTTGAAATTATCATAGTCCTCCTGGAAAAAGCCGCATACACTCTCTTCGTCAGCGCCTGTCCCCATCCGGTCAAAAAACTCCGTGGCACAGATAATATTCAGGTGCCTGTACGCCAATTTTTTATTGCTGACATCTATCCAAGGGGTTCGGGGAATACCAGAAATAATCTTTTCAGGATTGTGAAAATAATAGCTGTCATGGGGCCTGTTGTCCGTATAGGTAACAATTGTGGAGATCGCGGCGCTCCGTCTGCCCGCACGGCCTGCACGCTGCTGATAGTTTTCCCGCCTGGGCGGAATATTTCTCAGCCCCACCGCCGTCAATGACCCGATATCAATCCCGACCTCCATAGTCGTAGTGCAGCTCAATATATCTACCGGACGATCATTGTCCACATGGACATTCTGAAATCGCATCTCAAAATCTTCCGTCGTGGACCAGGTTTTATGACGCTGATCTTTATAGGAAAGCTGGGCCGTGTGCTCCTCTGTATTGATACGTGTCATCTGTGCCTGAGGATCGCCGTGTACCGCTCCCAGAACAGGAGCCCTCCAGAAATTGATCCCTTTAAAATCCTCCCTCTCCATTATTCTGGGAATCCCTTTCCCGCAGTGCGCACACCTTCCCCATAAAGTAAAGGGGAACACACCGCTGCACTGAGGACATTTATACCATTCATGATCCTCCCCAAAACGCAGTGTAATCATATTCATATTGAGGTATTTGGAAGAGGTATGAACGCCCTGTGCAAGATATCTCCCCAATATGCCAGTAATTACACCAATCTGCGCCTTGGAGAATCCATGTGCCTCCAACATCTTCTTAATTCTCGGCGGCAGCTTATCGGCATCCTCAATTCCCAGCCGGGGATACATGGTAATATTTTTTCTCACGTCATCGTCAATTTTAGGGCCAACAGCATACTGTGAAGTCATGATTTCCATGGCCCAGGCGGCGAACAACACCCTGAACTCCTCCAGCGACATCTCAATCCCGGCCTCTTCCAGATCTTCTTCTATTTCTTCAAAGGTTTCATCATCCTCATCCGATTTACACGGTTCAACCCAGCATAAACCCGCATCTGTCAATGAACGAAAATTGCTGCACAGCTGCCGCAGCAAATGCTCGTAATATTGATCCGGTATATGGTCAAAATGCCTTTTTATGACGCTGGCATATTTGATCTTATCTCCCTTCTTTTCATACATTTCCCCCATCTTCTCTAAGGCCTCCAGCAATTCTTCTTCATTATTACCATAGAAAAACCGGAGTCCATTCTGATAGGCTACTTTCAGAAAAACAGCATATAAAATATTCAGCGTTGGTTCTTTTCCATTCTGTTTTGCCCAGTCCTGCAGTTCGGCAGCGGCAACCGTCAAAGCCTTTTTCATAGCCCACTCGTCCGCCGCTCGGGTTAAGTCCTTCGCCAGAACGGCAGCACGCTGCCGACTGTCCGAAAACAGCAAGACCTTTCGCCCCTCATTGGCTTTTCCCCTGTATTCAGGGACAGGGGGCTGTATATAAAACTGCTCCGACACCAAATTGAAAAAGGGCTCATTTCCCTTAATCACAAAATCCGTTGCCTCAAAACGCAACTTATCACATTTGGGGCAGGTTCCGAATGTCAACAGCTCCGGCTTTCCCTTGACTTTCATCTCCGAATATGCCACGCGGATACAGCACTCCCCCACATCCTCTTCTCCAGAATATATGTCCAAATGCCCTGTCAGCGCATTCAGATACGCCGTATACATATTCTTTGTGGGTTTAAAACTCCCGTCCCGGGGAATCAGATAAAAATGCACTTCTTTCAGGTTGTCCGTAAACTGAATCCCCGGCTCATTCCAGACAAAGGGATTCTGTCCTTCCGAAACATCCATAAAACCACGCAGAAACAGCGCGCCGCAGGATCTCTCATTCAACAGCTCATAAATCATCCCGCCGCATTTACAACGGGTACCGGGCTTTCGCAGATAAATCCGCCCCAATCCCAGCTCCGAGCTCTCATGACTTTTCTGGGGACAGCCCGGATTGGAGCATGCATAAATCCCCTGCAATCCACGAAACAGCATATGCAGCCTGGCGGGATACAAAACTTTCCCCTCTGCGTTTCTGGCCAGCGGAGCTATGGCCAGCAATACGCTGGTGGCTTTCTCCGCCGCAGCCGGTTGTCCCTGGGGAAAAGCCCGTTTCACCAGCTCCTGGAAACTGACCGCGTGTCCCCTGGTGTGCTCCATAATACGCAGCATAGGGGCGCACCTGCGCAGACAATCATACAGCAAGATTTCCACCGTTTTTTCCTCTTTTGCATCAAAGGATATAGGAAAGCCCACCCGTCTGGCAAAATCCAGAATTGCCGGATACCGTCGGCTCCACTCCTGTTGCAACGCGTCCATATCATAATCCACCAAAACCTCCGGATCAAACTCTTCGCCCTTTTCCCGGATTTCCTCCTCTGTTCCCCTAATCAAAATAAACTTATTCTCGTCAACCCGCTGCGCGCTCAAATCACAGGCAAATTGACGGATTTCCTCTTCCTTCCCCGGCGGAACACTGGCACTGGTGAGGATAAACTGAATCTGGCTACGTCTGATTCCCAGCTTATATAACAATCTGCGCACCAGCAGCGCAACCTCTCCGCCGGACGAGCCATGATACATATGAGCCTCGTCAATCACAAACAACAGCTTATGGCTCGGATCGCTGTCAAGCCAGCTCCTGGTTTTCTTCCAGATTTCTTTTTCAATGGGCCGCATCAGCATATATTCCAGCATGGAATAGTTCGTTATCAATATATCCGGACAATATTGATGCATCTCATGACGGGTTATCAGTTCCGCGTCCATGGGATCTGTCAGGTCATTCTCCTGTTTGCGCAGACGCTGAACAAAAGCCGCCAGATCCTTTTTAGAGGGATATTTCCCAAGCTCCCGAAGTTTTTCTTTCACCTCCTTTGACTGTCCGAGAATATCCTTCTCTATCGTATCCGCCAGTTCCCGATTCTGCGCCTCCTCCGCCCTGCCGAAATACGGAGTACGTCCGGTATACATTCCAAACTGCGGAACCCGCCTTCCCGGAACCATCTCATTCAACAGGCTATGAAAGCCGTTTTCCTCATTGCCGATCATCCGGCGAAGTCTCCCAAGCTGATCCGATACCAATGCGTTCATCGGATACAACATAATGGCCCGCACCCCGCGGATCTCCCATGTTTCGGGGGAATGCATCTGTTCCAGTACCAGCTTACTCACCATGGGCCACATAAAACATTCCGTCTTTCCGGAGCCTGTACCGGTGGCCACAAAAAGATCCCGTCCCTGATAAAATGCCTCCAAAGCCTCCAACTGATGCTTATATGGATTCCTAAACACCCCTAACTTCCTCTCCGCCATATTAAGCAGAATATTTTTGACATCCTCTGCAAGATCAGCCTGACGAAGTCCGTCTTCCACCTCCAAATATGCCGGATTCGCCCCTATGTAAGGTTCCTGGAACACCGTCCCCACGCTCTGCAATTCCTTCTCACAGGCCCTGCGCAGCACATCGTTTTTGCCGAGATATTCCGTGTTGATATAATCCAACAGCCTGTTTGTAATCGCGTCATATGTGCTTTTCACCCCATATTGATCCATGGCTCTCCCCCTCCTCTGTCAGTACCAGCCCCAGCGCGCATAATTGCGGCTCCACAACCCCCCATGCGCAATTGTCCATATCCCACTCCAACCAGTCTGTCAGAGACCCCCGGGGCCACGCATAAGTCTCCAACAGCAAATTTTCCCTCTGGGGCAGACGGACATTCAATTTCACGGAAATATGATCCCGATGCCGACATACCCGCACCAACGCGGGATTACGCACCATACGTCTCATGACCATCATAAACCGTCTGTGTTCCCCCATTTTCTGCAGGAACGGGTCGATTCGGTGTTTCATTAAATAATCCCCCTGCCTGAGAAGAAAATACTCATATCCGCCCTGAAAAACACTGCGGCGCGCCAGCCATATCCCCTCCACTGCCGCAGGCCGTTCCGACTGCCAGCGGGAATAATTGTTCCCTGATTTTCCACGCGCGTTAAAATACTGTATATCCTCCTCCGTACCCGCCATTTTCCACCATGCGCATCGGATATACTCCCTAAACCATGTGGTGACATCTTCATCCGCTCTGGAACCCGGCACAATATCCTCTCCCGTCCTCTGCATCATCGCTATGCCCGAATACCGCGTCCCCCGCAAAAGCGGCTCCCCCTTTATGCACTCCACTCCGGTCGCCAGCGCAGTCCTGTTACTTTCCGCAAGAACCAGGTTGGTTCCAAATCCAACCTGTAACAAATCGCCATGCCGGATTAATCTGCAAAGCAGTATTGAAACTGGCGTGTCCATATCCGATGCCGCTTCAAACCATGGCGCAGATTCCGGAAACCTTTTCAGCATCTCATTCAAAACAGAAGTACACTTACACAAAATATGCCTCCTGCTTACACCCTGCGCCTCCTCCTGCACAGGGGCGAGAGGCTGATCCAGTGCGGCCGCCTTTATCCAGCAGGCCATTGCCGAATACAAAACTCTGTTGCAGTACTGTGCCTCGGATTCAGCTATATATCTGTCCATTCCCAAATCAGCAGCCATTGCCTGCAGGATTTCACCATCCATCCGTCATCCCCCTCACAGATATTTTGCGAGATATCGATCCGATTCCATGTCAAATTCCATGGATGAGAGAATTTCCAAAAACTTCTCCCCTTTACCGGCGGCTTTCGCACACAACAAAATCTGCTGCAGCAGCAGCTCATCCGGCTCTATCGTCCCGCCTGTGACGGCCAGATATTTTGCGTAATACAAGATCGCCGTATTGTCAATCATTCCATAAAACTTCTTTAGCAGCCTGCGCTTTTTGCGAAAGTCCTCCTCGTCATATGTGCAGGTAAACTCCATGGACGAGTGGAACGCCCGCAATGTCCCCCTGTCAAAGTCCGCAATCCCCACATCGCCGTCCATAAACAAAACCCGATTCCACACATAGCCAGGAACCATTTCCACATTCACGCCGCTTAAAGAAAAAATGATAATAGCCCTGTGCCCCCATTCCTCCGAGCGCTGCCTGATTTCCTGAAAAGCATTCAGACTGAATCCGTCAAAAACACCATTTATCACAAATACCCGCTCTGCACAGAGTACCTCCTGACTGATAAAATCACACATGGATTTACAACAGGGCTCCCCAATCGATAAGGTAAGCTCGCATACCCCCTCTTCCCCAAACATGGCCGCCACGCAATCCCCTATCTTCTCCGCATGATCGCCGCACACCACGGGAATTTTACTGCAAATCGCAAAGCAAAGCATCTGCGACATCTGATCGGCAATACCCTCCTCATACCCCATATTGTATAAATTATCCGCCAGTTCTTCCACAAAAGAATCCATATCCGTGATGTCATCCCCCCACAGATATTCTCTTTTCCTATAAGTAACCGATATCCTGTCAAAGCCCCCTTCTGCCTGCGCTTCCTTTCCCCTCAAATGAACCGGTATGGCAAAAGCCATCTCTGAAATAAAATCCGCCGCATCCTTCCGCGCCGCCAAAATGCGGGCCGCTATCTTCTCTTCTACCTCCTGTGCCAGCTTCTCCTGTCTTACAATCTCTTCCTGGAACCTTTCCAGTTCCTCCCGCACTCTGCCATGCTGCTCTTTACAGGATGCGTAAATATCCTTTTCTTTGCTGACAGCGTCTTGCAATTCCTCCAATTCTGTCTGCGCCATACGAATTTGCCCGGCATTTTCCCTCTCCCAGTCTTCCAAGAGCAATCCCTTACACTTTTTCACGAGCCCCTCGTTCCGTTCCACCGCCGCCCCCAGCGTTTCCATATCCAGATCGCTCTCCGTCAGATAGGAATCCGCCTGTTCAATAAAGGCGTACAGATATCCCTGGGCTTCTGCCTCCGTGCATCCATAAGCATCCATAATTTCCTGATATACCGTTTCTTCCGGCATTTCTCTCAAAAAAGTCTGACAGTGCTGTGTCTCCTTTACACTGAGGCCGCTTTGCCGCAATCTGGTACTGGTAGCACGTTTTATGACAATATTTTTTACAACCTCCATAGGACTCTTGATCTGAAAAATACTCTGCGGAATACCCATATTGAGATGTCTGTAGATTTTCTTCCCCACAATATCTAATACATCTCCAATATCAATTTGATATTGCGGCAATACACATACCTCTTTCTTCAGTCGGACGCACCCATCACAAACCTCAAGTTCCCTTGTCCCACAGAGCAAACCATTCATTTCCCTCTCTGTCGTGCGATATCCAAAAAGAATTTTACTCCCTGCAATACCGGAAAAGGTATTACTTTCCAAATATTTCGAAACATCTTCACAACTATGGCACTCCGCCAGCTCCACAACTTCTATGTATTTTATGCTGCTGTTGTACTGCGTCTTGACATAATCTCTATTTGAATCCTTATAGTTCTCAACGGCCTTCCAATTCCATACTCCCAGAAAGCCCTCCATATCAGGCCCATCAAACACCGGCAGCTTGTCCCGATTACCAAAATAAGGCGGTTCTTCCTCATTTCTGATAAACCGTCTGACTTTCCTGTCTTCTATATCCGCAAACCTTCTGCACCATCTTTTCCCATTAGTATCAGTCCACACCTGACCGATCGAAACATGCGGAAATTCTTCACTCTGCTCCTCCATCATGTCCTCATCCGCATACTTTAACAGCTTATGCATTTTCTCCAGCTCCGCCTGCGACCTGTCCGCTTTATCCTCTGCATCCCTGAGCCGTCCCTTTACTGTCGTCAACTCACTTTCAAGTGCGCCGTTTTTCTCCGATAACCCGGATATTGCGTTTTGCGCTTCAACTTGCGCTTTCCTCTCCGTCTCCAGTTCCTGCCCGAGTTTGGCTGTATGCTCAGTTAAATGCCTGATTTTTTCCTGCATCTGCCCGATTTCAAGGTTCCTTGCGCTGTCTTCCCCCTTACTTTCCACGCCCTCGGTTAATCTCTCTTTCTGCTCTTGCAATTCTTTTAAAAGCAGAATTGCCTCTTCCGTCAGTTCCACATATCCCTCTGAACAGAGATTTCCTGTCACTCTGAAAAAGAGCGGCACATTCCCCTCAAACACGCTATGCGCAATCGTCATCAACTGCGCTTTTTGAGGAGATTCCCCTTTCCTTTCCAACATATACTGATATTCTTTAATTTCCTTTTTCCAGGCACTGAGATACTTATTAATAAAGGACGAGACAAATCTTTTGGAAATATTTTTGGTGACAAGCTGTATCGTCATATCGTCCGGCAAAGATGCGGCCCGGATGCCCGGGCGGATTTTAGCGAACTCCTGGGGATACTGTTGAAAATATGTCCGTATTGCCTTTGGTGTAATCTGTCCGCAAATATATTCTATATCCTGAACCGAAAGATCGGCGGCGGTTATTTCACTCTTCTTTGCGGGAGTCTGCTGTATGTCACCTGCATTTTGCACTTTTCCAATATGATTATCCTCCGTCTCGCCATTCCCATATAATGCACTTTCCTTATTCTCTGCCTGTCTCATCTGTAAAATCCTTTCTGCCTGCAATAGAAGTCGTGTAATACCTTCAAAAGGCCAACTGATATTCTCCCTTTTACAATTCGTTTCCCGACTTCCCTTACCAGCTCTTCCTGCCCCATTCTCTCGCATTCCAGCAACAAATATTTTACCCAATAAGGAAGAGGAACCCATTCACCGCCGTGGCCCTCTCTGACCCTGTCCACTGTCAACAGTGACTGCAAATTCGTTGCTTCTTCTTTGTTTTTTACCCCGATATGAAAGAAAACACCATCTTCCGCCACAAAGTACATTTCTTGTGAATTGCGCTGTTCTGTAACAGCTACCCGTCGTTCATGTACCGCCACATGCCGGAAAATTTTATCTCGATAGCCAATATACAACTCCATTCTCGCATTTACATTTAAGAAAAAAGGAGCGGAAAGGACTTGCCTTGTCAAATCTTCCCACTCTATCAGATCCCCCTTTGTATCTTCTAAGAAAGAAACATACACAAACCCGGAGCGGGCAATCTCTTTAGCTTGAAATGAGACCTCTCTCCCCGCATATTTTCTGTCCACTGATAATAGCATTTCCTGTGAATCCACAGGAAAAACTACTGTATAAGAACCGCTTTCTTCTCTCTTTATAGTCATCGGCAAAACGTCCGTTCCGTCATATCTATATACATTGGGAACATCATTTCCACTGGACACCGCACAGAACATTTTCGCACGACCCGAAACAGGAATCCTTACGCCCTGCTCTGTCACCGGCGGCCATAAAGGAATCAATTCCGGCAGCGTCTGCAACAGTCGCACACCAAACTCCTTTTGTAAATAATTTTCCACATATCTATATCTGCTTATATTTTCTGTGGAAACACAAATTGTAACTAAATAAACCTGATAAACCTCTTTGCTCAAAGATATGGTTCCAAGCGCTTTCCACTGAATCTCCTTGGGAGGCCTGAAATACCTGGCAACTACATAATATTGCCGGTCTGGTGAAACAGCATCTCCCTTTCTGATTTTTTTGCCTTCCGTCTCACCATATGTAAAAATCGCACCTCCACAGTAAAAGCCGTCCGCATGATCAGACCAGCTTTTTCGGATTTCCCACGTTTTTTCCTGGGGAAATATTGTCACAGCAAAATTTTTTCCCGTTGGGGGAACAAAATTGACAGGAACCAATGTAACATTGTCCTCCAAAAAATGACCCGCATCCACAGAGATTGTCTTTTGAGTCTCCGCCCCTGCCACGCAAACCTTAACCCCCTGTCGGGCTGCTCTTAAAAGCATTTTTTCGCCCAGTACCGGAAATCCTATGTTCAGGCAAAACCGGTTGCCTGCCCTGACTGTAAGATAGACCGGTAATCCAACCCGCTCATACAGATTCAGTTTCAAACTTCCATCTACCCGCTTTTCACATTCCGGGCTCAATTCTGTCTTGTTATAGTGAGAAAACTTGTCCGGCTGCGAGCCTCCTCTGGAACACCAATACACAGGCTCGCCGCATTCAGGGCATAGAAACCTACCGTGTCTTCGTGAAATATACTTACCATAAAATAAATCTGCACTGACTTCTTTCTCTGAGCCTATCACATATCTGTCAATTGCATATTTCATATTTTTCTAAACCCTTTTCTATACTACTAACCATCACTTATTTTTATGACTTGTTATATGTTCAGGTCTATATCAATATTCTGTCTCTCCCACATTTCAGTATTAATCCTTTATCTTATTATATACGCAGGCACTCGTTATTTCAATGCAAAATATGACAAATATATGATGGCCGTATTTGCGATAAGCATCTCCCTCGACCAGGTTTCGAAGCCGAATATTTTTATCTACTTATATACCAAAGCAGCTTCCCGCCTTATTATCCGCTTTGATGACCGCAGAAAATACGGCGGGAAGCACCCTTAAAACATACACTTTATCACTTTTAAATCTAAGTACTCTTTTCCTCCAGACTTCCTCTTACTTTTATTATTGTACCTTTTCTATAAAACTTATTTGTTTTATTCTTCTCTCTCCTCCTGCCTCGCCCCATACTCCTCCACCGCCGGATCCTTGATCCCATTGGTCCGTACCCATTCCTTGGTCCCCTCCACCTTCACCGCCGCCTGGGTGTGCTTCGCCAAAAACCGCGTCAGCGGATACACATCAATCCAAATCTCATTGTTCCCTTCCTTCTGGGACTCGTCAAAAATCAGCTGCAGCCCCCAGTGCAGGTGCGTAATCTCGATATTATTCACATTTTCCTTGGTACTATACCCGGTATGCCCCATATATCCGATCACATCCCCGGCCATGACAATACTGCCCTCCTCCAGGCCCTCCGCATAGGGATAATTCTGCCTCAGATGGGCGTAATAGTAGTAACGCTTGCCGTCAAAACTGCGGATTCCCACGCGCCAGCCGCCGTACTGGTTCCAGCCCAGGGCCTCTACCACTCCGGATTCCACCGCCATGATAGGCGTACCCGTGAGTCCCATCATGTCATGCCCCAGGTGTCTACGCTGATAACCGTAACTGCGGCTGACTCCAAAATCATCATAATGGGTATAATCAAAGCCTCTGGCCAGCGGAAAATAACCCTTAAGTCCATACCGCCGTTCATAGCCGCCATCCTCACACTCTTCTTCATATTCCCCCACCAGCCCGCCGATGGCGGCTTCATAAGCCTCCTTATAATATGGGTAATATTGTAGCTTTTCCGTCAGTTCCTCCAGGTTTTTCTCACCTTCGGAGAGAGCCTGCGCCGCCTTTTCCATAGTCTTTAATGCGCTTTTGTCAAACTCCCCGCCCGTCTTGGCCGCCGTGTAGGCAAGCAGTTCCACCCAGTGGACTTCATGCTCGGTGCCATGGGTTTTCACATCCCATTCATAGGCGCTGCACAGCGCCTCGTAAGACACCGTGAAATCCACCCATTTTATGTAGTCCTTCTCTATGGCAAGTACGGCACTGCCCGCCGCCCTGCGCTCCTCCAAACGGCTCTGCTGCCCGGCCAGCACCGCCACCGCCATCACCACCAGCACACATTCCGCCAGAATACCTTTTTTGACCCGCACCAGATATTGCGCCCTCTGTCTCTTATCCATTGTCTCTCCAGGTTATTATTTTCACTGGAAATATATGAAAAAAACGGCCAGCTTATGCAACTCTGCCGCTGGCCTTATCCTCCCTGGCTGTACTGCCCAGCGCCATACAGTGCAGCTTCCTGCTCGCTGGACAAGCGACATAAAAACACCGAAAGAAAATACTTTTTCCTTTCGGTGTCTATATGCCGCCTATTTACTTTTTTGTCCGCATTTCAGCATCATAGCCGCTGCCACTCGGTAGTATGCCCCAAACATCTCTACGCTTCCGGCTCAATCAGTCCGTAGGTATCGCCCTTCCTCTTATATACCACGTTCACCTGATCCGTCTCCGCATTGCAGAACACAAAGAAATTATGTCCCAGCAGTTCCATCTGGATGCAGGCGTCCTCAGGATACATGGGCTTGATGTCAAATTTCTTGGTGCGGACGATCTTGACTTCCTCGTCCTCCATGTAATCGTTCTCCACAAAGGCTTTGCTGAAGGAACTGGCATTCTGCTGCTTGTCCACAATCTTGCTCTTGTACTTCTTTAACTGCCGCTCGATAATCTCCTCCACCAGGTCGATGGACACATACATATCATTGCTGACCTGTTCGGAACGAATGATGCTGCCCTTTACAGGGATCGTCACTTCTATCTTCTGTCTCTCCTTCTCCACACTCAACGTCACATGAGCCTCTGTATCAGGATTAAAGTACTTCTCCAGCTTGCCGATCTTGTCCTCCACCGCTGCCCTTAACCCCGGAGTTACTTCAAGATTCCTTCCAACAATCACAAATTTCATACAGATCATTCCTTTCTGATTATGCGTTCCGCTGCCAGGAAGGGCAGCCGCTTTATTGTATAAAAAGTATAACATAATAAGAGTTGTTTTGCAACAATTTAACCAGTTTTTTACATATTTTTGACATCGAGATTGTCAACAGAAAAATTGCTTTTTTGACCAAAAATATAATTTTTAGGAGAATCGCACAAAACACATGTTCCTATTTTCGATATCTAAAATCTGATTTTTCTGCCCCAAAACCTGTGGATAAGGTGTATAACTCCGTGTATAAATGCATTTTAGATGTATTAACGCTTCCAAACCGGTGGATAACTTCCATGCGGAAGTGAATTAACAGAATGACGTTTTACCGATATCTATCATTTTTTTGGTTAAGTTGCACAACTCATCCAACATGCAAGTCTTTTTTCAACTTTTTATTCCCGCAAACAATGACCTAAACAGATATACGAGCATATCCATATGGCGAAAGCAATGACGGGAAAAGCCCTCTCAACTCTGCCGCAGGATAGTCGGTTATGGAAAATAAGAGCATCCTCCTCTCAGAAGATGCTCTCTAAATAGCTTTCTCTATTCTTTTCAGCCGCACGAATTCCCCGCTGACAATCGAGCCGTATGCTTGTTTTAGAAGATACGCCGGATAGCCAAAATTCTCTTGTAATCCGCCCTGGAAATGATGATGCCGGTGGTGCTGTTGGACGCATGTACGATATTGCCGTCACCGATATACAGGGCCACATGGCCGGAGTAACAGATCAAGTCTCCGGGCAGGGCATTGGCCAAGCTGTCCACCGCATATCCCTGCTTTCTGTCCGCAGAGGAGGAATGAGGCAGGGACACGCCAAATGCAGCGTATACGCTCATCACGAAGCCGGAACAGTCCGCACCGTTGGTCAAACTGGTGCCTCCCCATTTGTAAGGGTTACCCACAAACTGCACCGCATAATTCGCCACTGCCACACCCATCTCATTGTCGCCGCTGATGGTGACGCTGGAAGGATCAATGCCATGACTGCTGCCCTGGGGCGCTGCCGCCTGGTTCTGGGCCGCCTGCTCTGCCTGAGCCTGCCGGGCCGCCTCTCTGGCCGCTGCCCTGTCTGCCGCCTCCTTGGCAAGTCTGGCCTCTTCCTCCTCCTTGGATTCAGCCTCTACAAACTCTGTATGTAAGTCCACATATTCTCTGGAAACCCAGCCGTCGCCTTCCTCCGTATCCACCTTAACCCAGGTATCTGTCTCCTCCAGCACCAGCAGGTCGTCCATATATGCCACCATGCCCAGTATCTTGCTCTCCGTGCTGGGCTCTTTGCGCACAAACAGACCGTCACAGTTCACGGAAGCTATCCTTGTGCCCACCTCCCTGGCCAACGTAATGGCTTCATCGCCGGTCACACAAAACTCGCCTTTCACATAGCCTGTCACATTGCCGGAACGAATCTGATACCAGCCGTTTTCCTTGGACAGAAGAGTTCCTACTGAATTATTGTACAGTTTTCCCACAACCTCGCCGGATTCGCTGGGGAGACTCCTCACATTCACATAGGCGTTCACCTGGGCAATCACCAAATTCTTGAACATCTCCTCTTCCTGTGCCTTCTCCCGCGCTAACGCTTCTGCTGCGGCGGCGGCTTTAGCCTCACCCACTCGCTCCACATCCACCACGGTCTCAATCTGTATAGTTTTATCGCCTGTCTGATCCCGCAGGCTCTCCAGCCCTGTTCCGTTATCCAGAACAATATTGATGCCGCCGCTGGGCAATACCGAGGAAACTCCTGTGGCTGCATATACATCCATACCGGTGCAGAGCAAAACAGCGGATAAAGCATATGCGGTAATCTTTACTGTGCGTCTAAGCATTTTGTCCTCCATCTATCAAACAAATGTTACATCTATTGCCGAAATAATTACAAAATTGTTACATCCGCTATTAACTATAACATGCTCCACACAAATTGTCAACACCATGTATAAAATATCAAAAAATCTGCAAAACGCCGAAAATATCAAGCTTTTCAACCTGTACAAGCAAAAAGAAGCCCCTGATTTGGCTTCTTTTTCCAGTAAAAAATATTTCATTTTTCTTAATATATTAATTATTTCGTCCGATCCATGCCGCAGCCGCCGTGACGGCATTGGCGCCGTCCGCAACCGCCGTCACCACCTGGCGCAAAAGCTTCCTACGCACATCCCCGGCCACATAAAGGCCGGGCACATCGGTGGCGCCGTCCTCGCCGGTCAGCGCATAGCCCGCCTCATCACAGGCCGCCAGCCCCTCGAGCAGCTGTGTCTCCGGTCGTATACCCACCGCCACAAACACACCGTCCAAAGGCAGAGTGCGCTGTGCACCGCTCTTTAAATCCTCCAGCAACACGCCTGTGACCTCATCCCGGCCCTGAATCTCCCTTACCACATGGGAATACAAGATCTCCGCTGCCGGCAGAGACTTCAGCTGCTCCTGGAGCACATGAGCCCCCCGCAGTTCGTCCCGGCGGTGAACCAGATACACCTTCTCGCAGAAGCGGGTCAGATAGATGGCATCCTCCAGCGCCACGTCACCGCCTCCCACCACCGCCACAGTCTTCCCCCGAAAAAAGGCGCCGTCACAAGTGGCACAGTAGGACACGCCCATACCGGACAACTCCTCCTCACCGGGTACCTCCAGACGCGCGTGGCGGGCGCCAGTGGCCAGGATCAGGGCCTTGGCCCGCAGTTCTCCCCCTGTGGTACAGACGGTCTTAATCTCTCCGTCCGCGATGCCCGTGACTTCCGCCTCCATAAAAGGCGTACCCAGCTTATCCGCATGTTCCCGGAACTTCATCCCCATATCAAAGCCGTTAAAGCCCGGCATACCCAGATAATTGTCCACCTCATAGGTGTTCAGCACCTGGCCCCCGCTCATGGGGTTTTTCTCGACAACCAGCAGCTTCAGTCCTGCCCTCATGCCGTACACCGCCGCCGACAGGCCCGCCGGACCGGAACCGATAATTATCAAATCGTATATTTCCTGCATAGTGATCTCCTCCTCATTTATAGTTTCGTACCCACCCTGCCGCCTTGGCGGATGCTGTATATCTTCTCCATTATTTTATGAGTTTATCAGTTCACAGGTGGAAAAGCAATAGGCAAATGTGCTATACTGACATTGTAACTAATCCGTTATTACTTTTCACGCCCCTGCCGCCTGTATTTTCTCTGTCAGCTTGGGATAAACGGCGCAGCTGGGGGACTCAAAATAGAGGAGTTGCTTTATTATGAAGAAAACCGCACTGATCACCGGGGCATCCAGGGGCATCGGACGGGCCATGGCGGAGGCTTTCGCCGCCGCAGGGTACGATCTGGTGCTGACCTGTCTGCATAATATAGAAGAATTGGAAAATTTGGGACGAAAACTGGAAAGTTCCCACGCCGTCTCCTGCCGCTGCTTTGCCGTGGATTCCGGGGACTGCGAGGCAGTAGACGCGCTGTTTTCCCGGATAAATCAGCTGGACGTGCTGGTTAACAACGCCGGGATCGCCCACATGGGACTGCTGCAGGATATGACGCCGCAGCAGTGGCACCGCATTATAGCCACTCACCTGGACGGCTGCTTCTACACCTGCCGAAACGCCATCCCTCTGATGCTGGCCCAAAGCAGCGGCCATATTCTGAATATCTCCTCAATCTGGGGCAATGTGGGAGCCTCCATGGAAGTGGCGTACAGCGCAGCCAAGGGCGGTGTCAACAGCTTTACCCGGGCTCTGGCCAAGGAGTTGGCCCCCAGCCATATCCAAGTCAACGCCATAGCCTGCGGCGTAATTGACACGGATATGAACCGATGTCTCTCAGAGGAGGAGTTGGAGATCCTGCGTCAGGAAATCCCGGCGGACCGCCTGGGCACCCCCCAGGAGGTGGCGGCACTGGCTCTGGGGCTGGTACAGGCTCCCGGCTATCTCACCGGTCAGGTCATCACACTGGACGGCGGATTTGTGTGAGAAACTTCACGCGGATTGGATCCCGCAAGATCCTTCACCACCTCCCCGGCGATAATCAGTCCCGCCACGGAAGGGACAAAGGCCACGCTCCCGGGGACCGCTCTCCTGCCCGCAGGCGGTTCTTCATCACTGTATTCCGGCGTCAGGGGCAGTTCCTGTGAATAGACCACTTTTAACTGCCGGACGCCCCTCTTTTTCAACTCTCTTCGCATAACCCTGGCCAGGGGACAGACACTGGTCTGGTAGATGTCCGCCACCTGAAAGGCGCTGGCGTCCAGCTTATTGCCCGCTCCCATGCTGCTGATCACGGGAACACCCTCCGCCTGGGCTTTCAGAACCAGTTCAATCTTGGCAGTCACCGTATCCACCGCATCCACCACATAGTCATATTCCCCAAAGGGAAACTGCTCCGCATTGTCCGGCAGAAAGAAGCAAGGGTATTTATGTACCTCCGCCCGGGGATTGATATCTCTGATCCGCTCCTCCATCACGTCCACCTTGTACCTGCCCACGGTACTGTGGGTGGCGATCAGCTGCCGGTTCAGATTGCTCTCGCTCACCGTGTCACTGTCGATCAGGTCAATCTCACCTATGCCGCTGCGCACCAGCGCCTCCGCCGCATGGCCTCCCACGCCGCCGATGCCAAACACCGCCACCCTGGCCCCCGCCAGGCGCTCCATGGCCGCATTCCCCAGCAGCAGCCGGGTTCTGGAAAATTGTTCGTTCATGACTTGCACATCCTCTCTCCTCTCAAAATGATAGCCTGACGCTCCTATTCCTGCGATACTGCGTTAATACGTATTTGGGAGTTTTACTACCAAACTTGTCCAAAGCTTTTTTATTATATAGTATATACAGACTATACAACTTCGTCAATTGCCGCCCCTCTCAGACAGAAAATACACAGAAAATCCACACCTCTAAAAGATGTGGATTTTCCGCTAATCTCAGCCGCTTGCAGGCCCCTCGTACAATGCGCTGATCCTGCCCTCCGGCACCTCTTCTTCCACGATCCGCCGGATTTCTCTGTCAGACTTGGCGTCCCGGCAGCGCATCAGCAGCTGCTCCTTCTCGCTCTCCGTCATGCTGGTGTACCGGTCCCGAACCGCCTCGTTTTCCATCATATCCAGGTCAAGACCCAGGGGTACCATGGAAAGGGGGTAGCCGGCTTCGGCGGCAGCGCCGAAAGCTGTTCCGTTAAAATCCATATTTACCATTCCTTTCCGAAATTTAATTCTCTTTTACAAAAAAGGTGATCCGTCGACTCATGTCCGAGGATCACCTTTAGCATTCCCTGGGTATGGGATACTATTCCTTACTTACGCCAAATACTTTTCCATCAAATAAAACAAACCTTTCCTCCACTGTGTTGTCCCAACTTCTTCAAAGCCCCTGTTCCGGTACAGCTTTAACGCATGGGGATTTTGCGAAAACACGTCCAGCCGGATGGCCTGGATGCCCTTTGCCGCCGCTTCCTGTTCTATATGTTCCATGGTCCGCCGGGCGATCCCCTGGTTCTGAAAAACAGGATTCACACATAGGCGATGCAATATACAGAAAGACTTCTCCGGCTCTTTCCACTTCGCGCTATCATATTCCGGCTCATATTCCTCATTTATGGTATAAATAACGGCAATTTCATCGCCCAGCATCCCAACCGTCAGCTGACCGCCGTTGACATCCTGTTCAAAATCCTCCCGAAGAGGATAGAACTCATCCCACTGGTCAATTCCCTGGCTGAGCATCCGGGCGGCTGCCTGCCCGGCAAGCGCCGCGATGCCCTCCAAATCGGCTTTCTCTGCCTGTCTGTATTGTATGTCCACTTTAATATGTTCCCTCCTATTGTAAGATGGCAGGCAATTTCCTCTCCTGCCACTTTTTTCCCTGCTGCTGTCGTTAATCACACACCTTTTCCAGTGCAGCGCTCAAACTTACCTTGCCCGTGTTATTGCGTTAATCAGTAATTGGATGTATAATATCCAAACTTACCTCTACATGCATATCGCTGGCTTTGCCTGCGATATTGCACCAATCAGTATTTGGAAGTTTACTTCCAAACTTTTCCCTGTCAAACGCAATTCCCAACGCGTCAAGCAAAAGACCTTGAGAATATAATCCTCCCCAACTCTGTACACCAGATCTCCGCTTCGGTGGTTCTCCGTGATCTCTACCAGTTCTTTTCCCGCCAGCCGTTCCATGACGGCCGATGGCAGGCTTATCTCCCTCCCTTCCATATGAATCCTCCATATAAAACCGCCCACTCCCGGACATCCCCCCATTGTCCGTCATGAGCTTTCGTCCGCCTTGGCGCTTAAGCGCCTATCCGTTAAGGCAGCTTCACCCTATACATCCGCCTCCCTGCGCAGTCCCTCCTCCGCATCCTCCAGGCTCTCATAGCCGTACATATGCACCGAGTGGGTCATAATCTCACGGGCAAGGTTCTGTCCCGCCGCCGCGTGGGCCGCTATATATCTGCCATAAAGCTCCAGCATCTTGTCGGAATAGGTGCTGATCTCCCCCCGCAGATAGGTCTCATAGGAGGTGTCCCACCCCTTGTCCTCGTAAGTGTGGATACTGCGGGCATTGCCGGCCAGATAGGGATAGTCCGCCGCAAACTCCTCCATCCATGCCACCTGCATGGCCACAATCCGCTCAATAATCTCCTTTTTCTCCGGTGTGATCTCCGGAAAACGCGCTTTCATCTCCTCATATTGTCCGGGGGCGGTGCTCTCCATCATCCTGCCGTATTTTTCTTCGATTAGATTATGGCCCCGTTCCAGTTCCCGGTCAAAATCGTAGAGATACTGCAACAGCATCGTGTGGTCCCAGGTCAGATACTGGCTCTTGCGCATGATGGAAAAAGTGAACCAGTCATCCTGGCAGCTGGCCCTGCCCCCCTCGTTCTTCACCACGTCAAACGCCTCAAACTCCCTGCGGGCTATGGCCTCCGCCAACTCCTCCACAGTCTTGTCCGCAATACCGGACTTATATAGAAGTTCCGCCACATGCTCCTCCAGAAAGCTCTCAATATCGCTGATATAGCCTGCCCGGTACAGCCCGTGGGCCAACAGTCCGCCCACCTGCTCCATGCTCCGGCAGGCATTCTCCCCAGGGCTCTCCATCGCCGCCAAAAGCAGCCGCAGCAAATCCTCATATCTGCCGTCGCCGCCCAGTCTGCGGACGCCCTCCGCCAGCCACTTGTCATGGGGCGGAAAACTCCTTTCCATATAATAGACCAGCTTCAGGGCTTCCTCCGCCGCCCTGCCCAGCAGAATGCGGCTGCTCAATCTGTCCCCCCGCCGCAGCATACGGCCGCTGTTGTACTGCCCATATTGACAGAACCGGGCCGCCGCCTCCGCGATCCTCAGATACCGCAGACGCTCCGGATAATGCTCCGTGAGCAGCATGCGTATCTGGGTAAAAATGCCCTCATCGTCCCGAAACACACTGCCGTTCACAGCCGCGGCCAGAGCGCTTTCCTCCATCTGCCGGAAAGGAATCAGTCCCGGATTCTCCGTTTCCATAGCCTTGTATATTCCCTCCATATGCTCCATGCCCAGCAGCCTTCCATAAAAACCCCTTATGGTCTGCACCCCCCTGCGGCCTGCGCCCTGACGGGAAGTCTGATAAGTATAGCCCAGAAAAGTCCGAGGCAGCTCCTCATAAGCCGCCTGCAGCCGCTCCCCGATCTCCTCGTAGACCTGATCCGACACCCACATCAAAAAGCTGGGGCCCCAGTCATGATCCCGGGAAGCCTCGTCGTCATAACCGAAGCAGTCGGATCCCTCGCCTGCCAGGCCCACGGCGATCCGGTCCTCGTATTCCGAAAATTTTTCATGGATCATGGCCCGGCCATAGGTCTCATAGTAGGCCCGGCACAGTTCCATACCCGTGACCTGCTGCCCCGACTGTGCCTGTCTGCCCTGGCATGCCATAGCCGTGCCACCATCCCCATTTCGCTTTGCGGCATCGGGTTCCTCCTGCTCCTCCCTGGCCCGACGACACGCCTCCGCGTTCTCCTTAAGCCGGTAATAAGCCTCCGTCCTGCCCAGGCTCTCCTCTATGCCCTGCATGGCCTTGCCAAAATATACCTCCGCCCTTTCAAACTCTCCCTTTTGAAACAGATAGGCCGCCAAAGACGCCAGCGCCGCGCAGTAGTGGGCGTCCCTGACGCCATGGGTCTCAAACATGTCTATGGCCCGCCGGAAACAGTCCGCCGCCTGCTCTTCCCTGCCCAGCTGCAAGTATGTGGCAGCCAGGTTGGCATAGCTGCTGGCCTGCTCATAATAGCGCTCCGGGTGCTGCAAGGCAATCTCCAGCGCCCGCTCCAAATATGCCCCGGCGGCCTCAAACTCTCCCATCTCCTGGTACAGCAGAGCCTTGTTGTTATACAGACTGGCCACCAGCATATCCCCCGGCTCCAGAACCTGGCTGTAGATCTGCTCCACCGCCCGGTAGCAGGTCATGGCATCCTCCAGCCGCCCGCCGGCCCGGTAAGCGCTGGCAATATTCAGCACCGAGGTAGCAAAGGGCAGCGTCCCGGAAAGCCCCATTTCCTGAAGAAGGTTTAATACCGCCTCCCCGTAATAATAGGACTTCTCCGCCTGTCCGGTCTCCCGGCAAAAACCAATCAACTCATTCAGCAGTGTCACCGCACTGCCCCGATCTCCGCTCATCAGCGCCTGCTCCAGGCCCTCTTCCATCAGCGCCTGGGCCTGGGCTCCTTTATTTTCCTCCAAAAGCCTGTCTATCTGCTGTAAGATTTCCTCCATGTATGTCAGCCCCTTTCTCTAAAATAGGAATCGCCGCCCGATTCGTCATCACACCTCCGACTTCCATATGCTTATCATCGCACAATCTCTCCAAAATTACAAGAGCGCATATTAGTTACAAGTTATCTCCAAAAAACTTGAAAACACTGAATCGCCCTCCTTTCTCTCGTCCGGAAGGCTTTTAAAACCCAACCAAAATATGATTGCAACCACTTGCCCCTGATAAACTAAACACGGGAATAAGTTCTCTCCCTGCTCGCCATACTAAGAGAGAATTGCATCACGATAGTTGATGAGACACAATAAAAGGAGACCATGCCATGAAGCTCACCACATCCCTGGAGGAAAATATGACCGCCGCCAAGACCCTGCTGCCCATCGGCCTCAGCTTTGACATTATCACAAGAAAACTGCTGCTGGGCAAAACCCGGGCCTGCCTGCTGGGCATCAACGGCATGTGCGGCACCGAAGTATTGCAGCGTATTTTCTCCGACCTGCAAAACCCCCAATATATGCAGGATGACGTTGTGGAGCAGCTGCAGCAATATATGTGGGCCCGAATCGGCTATGCCCAGGTGCAGCTGGAATCAGACTGGGACAAGCTGCTTCGCCAGCTGCTCAGCGGTCCGGTGGTGGTGCTGGTGGACGGCTTTGACCAGGCTCTGATCCTGGACGTGCGCAGTTATCCCGCCCGGAGTATCTCCGAGCCGGACGCGGAGCCGGTGCTGCGGGGAGCCAGGGACGGCTTCGTGGAGACCATGCTGTTCAACGCCAACCTGATCCGCCGCCGGATTCGTTCTCCCCGGCTGACTTTCCGTCTGTGCAGTGTGGGCGCGGACAGCCGTACAGACGTGGCTCTGGCCTATGTGGACGATCTGGCGGATCCGGATCTGGTGGAGAGGACTGCGGAAAGCCTGGCCCGGCTGCAGGTCTCCAGTCTGACCATGGGGGCCAAAAGCCTGGAGGAACTGCTGGTAAAAAAACGCTGGTACAATCCCCTGCCCAGTATGCACCTGACAGAACGGCCGGATGTGGCCTGCAGCTACCTGATGGAGGGACATGTGCTGATCATCGTGGACAATTCCCCCACGGTGCTGATCCTGCCCAGCACCATCTTTCAGTTTACCCAGAGTCCCGACGACTACTACAGCAGTCCCCTGGTGGGCAGCTATTTCCGGCTGGCCCGTTTTGCCTGCATCCTGGTGAGCCTGGTGCTGATGCCCCTGTACTTGCTGCTTACATCCTATTATCCCGACATATCCGCCCGGTATCATTTACTTGACAGCGCGGACGCCGGGCCTGTCACCGTATTTTTCTATGTGCTGGCAGTGGAGTTTATGCTGGATCTGTTCAAGTACTCCGCCGCCCACAGCACCAGCCGCTTCTCCGGTTCCCTGTCCATCGTGGGAGGACTGATCATCGGAGATATCGCTGTGGAACTGAACTGGGCTTCCGTGGAAGTGCTGTTCTATGCGGCAGTGACGCTGCTGGCCACCCTGTCCCTGAGCAGCACCGAGTTCGCCGACGGGCTGCGGCTCTATCGGCTGTTCCTGATCCTGATCACCGGTCTGGGAGGGCTGTGGGGCTTCCTTATAGGACTGGCCCTGGTAGTACTATCCGTTGTCACCACTCCCACTTACGGGGACTACAGCTACCTCTGGCCCCTGTATCCCTTCAACTGGCAGGCCCTGAAAACCCTGCTGCTGCGCTATCCCACCTTTCGGGCCCAGCCCAGCCGGGTATGGAGGCGCGGCAAATCTCCGCAGCCGCCCCAGGATGCCGCCTGATTTAAGACCCAAAAATGGTTCCGCACTGCCCATACGCTGCCCCCTTATCACAAAAGGGAATCCCTGGCAGGACAATGGGCATACAAGAGTATTTATGTCCATATACTGTAGAAAGTGTAATATAACGGGCGGGATTCCAAGCGCTTAATTGTACGCTGGCTTATGCGCCGTCCGGAAGGATTCTCTGTGCGTTTATTGTCAGCCATCAACCAGTTTCTATGGAACGGGCCCCTGCTGCTCCTGCTCCTGGGCGTCCATCTGTACTTTACAATCCATCTGCACATACCCCAGCGGCATATCGGCAGAGCCATCCGTATGTCCCTGCGCCCGGAACCTGCGGATTCGCCGGAAGACAAATCCGCTGCTATATCCCCCAACGCCTCCTCCGGGGGCCCAGCTCGTTCCGGAAAAAAAAGCCCCCCGCGCCACCGGGTTTCCCCCTTCGGCGCGCTGGCTACCACGTTGGCGGCCACTTTAGGCACCGGCAATATCATAGGCGTATCCACGGCCATAGCCCTGGGCGGGCCCGGCGCCGTGCTGTGGTGCTGGCTCACAGGGGTGCTGGGCATGGCCACAGCCTATGCGGAATGCTATCTGGGCGTCCTCTACAGGCAGCGTGACCCGGAGGGGCACCATATCGGCGGCCCCATGTATGTCATCCGCGAGGGACTTCACTGCAAGCCTCTGGCTGGTTTTTATGCCCTCTGCACCGTGACGGCGGCCTTCGGTGTGGGATGCACCACCCAGGCCAACTCCCTGACCCAGACCACCTCCCTGACCTGGGGACTGTCCCCCCATCTGGTGGGCATGGCAGCCGCCGTCGTCACCGGGCTGGTGCTCATCGGCGGTATTCGGAGCATCAGCCGGGTCTGTATGCGGCTGGTGCCTGTGCTGGGTCTGCTCTACATAGCCGGATGCCTGGCCCTGCTGTGGCGCTTCCGCGGTGCCCTGGGGGCAACCTGTCTGTACATTCTGGAGAGTGCCTTTTCCCCCGGGGCGGCCCTGGGCGGTGTGGCAGGCGGAGGACTGCTGCTGGCGGCGCGCTATGGCATTGCAAGAGGACTGTACACCAACGAGGCCGGCATCGGCACCTCCGCCATAGGCGCAGCCTCCTCCGACGCAGTTTCGCCGTCCTACCAGGCTTATGTGTCCATGACGGCCGTGTTCTGGGATACCGTAGTCATGTGCCTGCTGACCGGATTGGTCATCGTGGCCAATATGCTGCTGCACCCTGAATCCCTGGCCGGCGTAAACGAGACCGGACTGGCGGCTGCGGCTTTCCGCTCTCTGCCCCTCCTTTCCTCCTGGGGACTGCCTCTGGACGGCGAAGTATTCCTGTCTCTGTCCCTGGCGGCTTTTGCGCTGACCACCCTCATCGGCTGGTCCTACATGGGCGAGAAGGCGGCGGAATACCTGTGGGGCCCGGCCGCGATCCCGCACTACAAGCTGGTGTACATCGTCATGATCTATGTGGGGGCCGTGATCCCCATGCAGCTGGTGTGGGAATGTACTGACCTGGTCAATGCCGTGATGGTGTTTCCCAACGTGATTGCTCTGGTGCTCCTTCGAAAGAAAATCCGCCCATAGCCAATCCGTCGTCAGGACATACTGCTTAATTGTGGGGGCTGTGAAAAAATTAGCTTTTTCACAGCCCCCACTCCTGTTTTGTTATATCAATAGTTGTTTTGCCTGATACTCTAGTCTTCCAGAACCGCCGTGCCAAACACGCCGGGAGCTGACCATCCCTGACCAGTCTCGTCGTACCAGTTCAAAGTGCCGATCCGCTTCCCGTCTGCCGCGTCATTGATCTGAAGTTCAATGCCGATTTCCATGTTTCCAACCGGCTTGATGTCTGTCCACTTGATGGCCGCCTCGATAATATAGCCGTCCTCTGTTGTCTTTGCCGCGGACTGAATGTTTTCAGCCGTACACTTTTTGCCGTTATAACTCTGTTCCGCCATATAGTTAATGCGGTACTGCTTGTCATCCTCTTCGTATGCGTCGGATTTGTGATTGTTCTCGTCAATAAATATTTCCAGAGAATCCTGCTCGTGGGCCTGGCTTGCGGACTGATCTAAAACGGTATCTCTGACCTGCGCAAGCACATACAGATACTCCTGATCCCACATAAGGCTCACCAGCGCATGGGCTTCGGCCCCCTGGCGGATGGTCAGGGGCACAGTCACGGCCTCATCCCAGTTTTTCTCCCTTACACCGTCTACCGCCGCTGTTCCCTTGGGAATATAGGTATAAGGTTTCAGAGTCGCAGCCGCAAAATATTCGCTGCTGGTCTCCTGGGAAAGAGTTGTGTCATTGTATGCCGCCTTCTGACTGCCGTTGGTTACTACAATATCCAATCCCACCGTTGCTGCCGTCTTCAGCAGAGAACTGTCAAGTTCAATATTCACAACGGCGATATAGCCGTCCCCCGTCCCCGCTGCATTGGCGCGCGTACACTCTGCGGACAAGATGTTTCCGTTCTCGTCTGTAAGATACAGGGTCACTTTATCCTCCGGGTCCTTCACAGGATCTGTCACCTTCACCTGCACGGAAATTCCATTGTCGTTCCATACCGGCGTAAAACTCACCGCTGTGCCGTTGCGGGTATAAGACTGCTCAATACCGGATTCAAAAGACTCCTTGTAACTCCGAACCACAGCCAGCTTGCGGATGGCCGGTTTCAGAGGCTCCACATTGACGAACGCCCAATAGGAAGGCTTTACCTGATAATCGTCGTCAAAAAGAAGCGGGCACTGCTTCCTCTTGCCATCCGTTCCTCCGCCCACCGAGCTGGACGTCTGGAGCCAGGAATTTTTGTCGATCACACCCCATATGGTAATACTGCCGACCCGGTACCCCTCCTCTTTCATGCGCCGGATAGCCGTATAAATATCCTGGTAGCGCTTGGCCTGTCTCTCATATTCCGCTGCCAAGGTACCTTGGGTTCCGTCGTAAGAACTGCTTGCGGCCATATCCAACTCAGTAACCTGTACCTGACCCACCACTTCGCAGTAAGCCCTGGCCGCCGCCTCAAATTCCTCTATGGTAGGAGAGCCGCCTGTCTGGTAATGCCCCTGCATTCCCATTCCGTCGATTCTGGCTCCTTCCTTGGCCTTGACATCCTTCAAAAGCTGTACGATACCGCCTCGCTTGTTCACGAACCACTCGTTATAATCATTGTAGTACAGTTCCACGCTGGCAGGCATGTACTTGTTGGCATAGGTAAACGCATTTAAAATATACTCGTTGCTCTGGTACACTGCCCACCAACTGGAATTTTCCTTATCGGTCCGATAAGTGCCCGTACCGTCGCTGACCGCCTCGTTGACCACGTCCCAGCCATAGAACATGTCCTTATATTTGCTGTCGGGACCGGTAAAGTGCTCCGCCATGGTCTTGATGTACCACTCCAGCCTCAAATCCATTGTGTCCTTGTCCACATATGGCTGTTCGGCGTCATAGCCCACATGGAAAAACCATTCCGGCGTCTGAGAGTGCCATACCAGCACATGCCCGCGAACCATGATGGCCTCTTGGGGATGCTCCTGGTTCCAGTCATAGAGGACATCCAGGGTCTTTTCCGCGCGACTGTAATTCAGTTTGGGAACCTGAATATCCTGCCCGTTTATGGATACCGTGTCTGTACCCGGACAAGTGCCGGCATACCCAAACATTGCATCCGGCTTCAGTTCATTACCTATGGTCACGGCATTAAAATGCTTGGTGACAAGCTGCATGAGCAAATCGTCTGACAGTTCGGAATTCACAATGGAAACACCCGTCAGGAAATCCTCTCCCATCTCCTGGGCAACCGCTTCTTTTAGATCGGGAACATCCTGCTGAATCTCTTTTTTGGGTTGGACTATTTCACGGAGTTCCACGCCGGTGGCATAGTATGTACCCTGTACACCGGGACCGCTGCCATACTCTGTCCCCTGTTCCAGAATACGCATCACTACCTTGTCCAGCGTACCTGTCCAGGAAGGAGCAAATGTTCCGGTAAATTTTGTCCACACGCCGGGTTCCAGAACCATCTTTGTGTCCCCGGTGAGATTGCAGGAATAGTTAGACGTACCGTCCGAAACGATAAACGGCGCCATCTCCACGGTACGCTGCTGGGCAGGGGCATCCCCGTAGTCATTTTCATCCAGCATCACGTAAAAGGTAAATTCATATTCCGCATTTTTGGTAACCACATCTGTGATATCCTGCGCAAAACAATTATAGTTTGAACCGCGGTTTGTAATCTTACCGTAAGTTCTGATCTCATCGACGACCGCGTTCTGAGCCACCAGGGCAGTGATATCAGCACTTCCCTTTTCCGCACCCCACACATCCAGCTTATCGGGATCGGCAAAGTTTGGATTCTGAATCAAATTGTCTCCCAGCGGAATCTCCTCCGGGGCGCCGTTCATTGTAAATTCAATGCTGACCATCTCGGCTGTAAACGGGTACGTATTCCTCTCTCCGTTTGACATTACACCGACGCAAACCGCTGTGCCGGTAAAATCAGGGGTAAAGGTGTATTCATTTTGACCGGAATTTTCATAATAAGCCTTTAATTCATTTTTGGCGCCGTCATACACCTTAAAGGCTAATCCTCCGTTCTGGTCCGCTGTCCTGACTGTGATGCTCTCACAGTTGGACATGTCCAATGCCTTGGGTAAATCCAGACAATACTCCTCGTATACTTCGGAAAAAGATAACACCAGTTTCCCGTCAGTGAGTTCTACGGGAGTATTATTCCAACGGCCGTAGACTTTTAAATCCTTTGCCGCATAGGTCTCTGCTCCCTCAACGGTGTGCTGAGCGTCTGGCAAACTCACTGCAATGCTGTTCACATCTTCGTGACTGACACTGTCATTGCCCGTAACAGTTTCCTGCGCCCCGGGAACGACACAGGTATCCGCATCCCCATCCATCTGGGACGCCTGCACGGTAATTCCGGTTAACCGGATGCTGACAAACACCAGGCAGCCTGCCATAAGCAATGCCAGTTTACGATAAAAACGCACTTTCATTTTAGTACCTCCTCTATAATAGTTTTTCAAACAAATGTAATACCCCACATATACAGTATATATTATGTTGAGAATTAATACTAATCAAATATTGCTTTTTATTTAACAAATATTGCTGACCTGTACGCATCACAGTCTTTTAATGCTTTCATTTGTATATTATTTTCTTTCACCCCGCCGTAAGGTCTGCCAAACAGGTCCTGCCGCGCAAAAAACCTGCCGCATGGTTTCCCATACGACAGGCATTCCTTTATTTTCCCGTGCATAATTCAATTTCAGTTATTGCTTCCTCTTCTTCTTCCGCGGTCGGAGTCACGAGGCTTTTTCAACACCACAAAGGCCA
This sequence comes from uncultured Acetatifactor sp., assembly GCA_910585015.1. Classification (GTDB taxonomy): domain Bacteria; phylum Bacillota; class Clostridia; order Lachnospirales; family Lachnospiraceae; genus Acetatifactor. Next base: position 265,958 of record CAJUCT010000001.1, on the reverse strand, counting down.
TCACCTCTATGACAACAACAACCAGTACAACAACCACCGCAATCACCACGAATATGTTGACTCCCTCGGAGTCATCATCCGATGTCTGGCTGTCGTTCCCGTCGCCGGGCAGGGAGGAAGGAAGAGAGATATCTTCATCCAACACTGGCACATCCTCCGAAGGGTCCTCCTCCGGCTGCCGGGACTCGCTTTCCGGTGGCTGAGAACTCTCCATTGAACTGTCGGGGGCTTCCGTTGGCCTGGGGGTTGCGGTAGCCCTGGGCGGCAGCGTGGGCCGCGCCGTAGGCTGTGCCACCGGAAGCTGGGGAGGAGCCGTTGGAAGCACCATCGGAGCCTGCGTGGCCACAGGAACCTGGGGCTGCGCCGGCGGCTGGGGCTGCGCTGGCGGTTGAGGCTCCGATGGGGGTTGAGGCTCCGACGGCGGCTGGGGCTGCACTGCAGCCGGACCGATCTGCACCGCGTCCGGAAGTTCAGCGCCCTGCATGGTCTTTACCTCCGTGCCGTACACATACTGCAAAGAATTTTCTACGGCGCTGACCGTGGCAGTCACTTCATTGCCGCTGCCGTCCAGCACTTTGATCTTTCCCACAGCCAAAGCGTCCATGCCCTCCGCAAACAGCGCTTCTGTCCCTGCCAGATAGACTTTCAGGCTCCCGGTGGCCTGGTCGTAGCGGAAGTCCTTTATTTTTGCCCTGCTGTCCTCAAACTCAAATTCCACCCTGGCGGCGTTTGCCGACTCCACTGAAAGACTGAAACACAGGGAGGAAACCTCTTCTTTAGCCGCATGTTGAGAGACGACCGTAACCGTTCCTCCCTGGTCCAGCCGCAGCCCGTCCCCGCTGGCCGCCAGGGCCCGCAGGGGCTGCAGCAGAGCCAGCAGCAGGAAAGCAATCATTATGTTACATATATGTTTTCTCATGACAGTTCCTATCTGTGCGCTATTACTGCACATACATTTTATACTCGCTGGCAGGAAAATCTGCCCTTTTACCCGACTCACGCTTTTGTTATCACTCGCCAAGCTCGATATTCGGCAGCGTAGCCGGCATGTTCTCAAACAGAGAGTCGCTGACAAGCCTCTGTCCCTCGTTTGTCACTGCATCGTTGACACGGTACAACTCCGCCCGCACCCTGGTCAATCCGGTGAGATCTGTCTGCTGTCCGGGTTCTATCCAGTAAATCCATGTACCGTCCCACACATTCTTGATATCGCCCTCCGCCGGCACTTCCGCCAGCAGTACCTGCTGCGCCTGCAGCTCTCCCGCGTCATTGATTCCGCCCACGATATTGCCGTCCTGGTCATACAGAATCAGCACATTATAAGCAGGGTTCCCCTTATAGGATCCGGTAAAGACAATGGAACCTTCCGGAATCACGTCCGTATCCTTGTCTCCGTACTTATAGGCCGAAGCCAGACGGCCAATCACCACCTCGCCGCTGTCCGTCCGCCTGAAGTCCACGTTGTCCCCTGTGGCGCCCAGCACATCCAGTTCCGCTATGGACACCTGACTGCCAGCGGCGGTTGTCAAAATCAGTTTCACGGCAGTGGCCGCATAGGTACTCACATATTCCTGGGCGCCGTTGGAGAAATAGATACTTCCCGTGCCGGATGCGTCCAGACTTCCCTCTGCCACCTTGGTCCAGCTGCCTTCGCAGCATGCCTGCACCTCGTAACCTGCGCCGGTAATCCCGCTCACGGCGGTATACTTCAGCCCTGTTACCGTGGAAGTCCTGTTAAACTCCATGATAATCTGAGCCTGGCCGTCCGCAGTGGCCGTATAGACAGTCCCCGTGTCATTGTCAATCATTTTATCCGCCGGGTTCTCCGCCTCCGGCTCGCAGGGAGAATTGTCCGTTCCCTCACCCTGGGTCTGTCCCGTGGCCGTCAGGTTCTGTGTGCTGACGGTCCAGAATGACTTATCCAGACTTCCGTCATCCCCGATCTTGACAGGTTCCAGAGTCTTGGGCGCAGAGTAGTTTAAGTACTTGTCAACGACTCTCACCTCGTACCAGACCACCCTGTTGTTGACGGGAACCGTGTCGCTGAAGGAAGTGCCCGTAGTGAATCCCACCGCCTCCTTCACGGTCTCCCCGCCGCTGATCATACATCTCACGATCTCATATCCCAGCACATCCGCCTGCGGAATGTTCTTGGACCCCAGAGCAATATCCACCTGATTGGGTCTTCCCGCATGTACAGAGGCCGTGACGTTATCTCCCACGGCTTCCTCTGTGCCGCTCAAAGAACTTACACCGCCCTGCAGGCTGTATACACGCGCATCATCATTGGCATAGTAGATGGCTCTGGTTTCCTCAGGGAACTGGCCCGCGTACCTGCGGGTCTCCTCATCCGGGGTCATGCCCCACCGCTCAAAGAATGTCAAAATATTTTTCTTTGCCGCCGCACAGGACAGACGCATCAGAACCTGGTCCCGGTCTCCCGCCAAAGTCAGCGCTATGTTGCCCGGCGCAGGTGCCTTTGCCGCATTTCTGGCATAGGTGTCCACTCTGGCAAAGAACAGATTGTCGAGCTGCTGGGTGTAATCCGCATATGTTTTATAATTGTAGCCTCTGTCGTATGCCAGGTGAAGCTGCCAGTACATGCCAAGCTGGGTAAATACATTGGAAGCCATGCCCTTTGACCCTGATGTAACTTTTTTGTATATATTATCGTACTGGAACCTGACACTTCCGTTATTGTCCCTGGCCTGGGCCAGCACCGCAAAATAATTGTTGGTGATCTCGGCTATGGCATACGCGCCCTGGTTGATACAATGACCGATCTCATGGGCAATGCCCCAGCCAAAGTAAGCCCCGCTCTCATATCTGCCCTCACTGTCAGCCGTCACGGGCACCGCGCTCACCATTCCCGGAGCGGACCCCCACTCGATACCGATGTGGTTGCCGGAAGCATACATGAATGCTCCCGAGAACATTCTCTGATAACGGATGTTCAGGTGCCCCTTAGGAATCTGGTCCGACTCCTCAGGCGCTGCCGCGTTTAATCCCTTGTGCTGGTAGAACAGATACATCATATCCTCCATGGCCTGCATGGAATTTAAAATTATCTGTGCCTTCTGCTCGGTGGTACCGCTGCCTGCGCCGCCTAAAATCTGCTTCGCGGGGAGCGAGAGCATCATGGTGTCCAGCAGAATATCGGATGCTCCCAGGATACAGTCAGTCTCGCTGTAGGCGTACTTCACCTGGCTGTTCTGTGAATTACCGTGAACTTCCCCGTGGACGGTCTCCATCTGTGCCACAAAGGCTTCCAGTTCCTCCACGTATGTCTTGGCTCTCGCCAGCCGTTCGCTCTCCTCCGTCACCTGATACAGATCCAGGCGCGGGACCTGTGTGCCGCCGCTGACCCGCACCGCGTACTGGCCATCGCTGCCGTTGCCTGTGTACTGCACATACAGCGCACCGCCGGACTCTATGCCCGTGGTGCTTCCGATCTTGGGAACGGTTATCTTGTTTGCGCCCACTTTCAGCGTAGCCACCACTGTGCTCACGCCCGCCGCCTCAGAATGGTACTGGGTGGACACGAGCTGGAGGTTGGCGTCATCCCCGGTTTTCTTGCTGCTGTGGCCCACATAAACCATGATCTCTTCCTGGGCCGCCGCCACCACACCCAGAGGCTGCCATGCGTTCAGACCGCCAAACCCTCTGCCCACGTCCTTGGTGGTGATCCCGCTGTGAACCCTCACCGAGGCATTCAGTCTGCCGTCCCGCAGGATGGCCTCCGCCGTCTGCAATTCCCGCTCCAGCAGTTCACGGTCGGGATGGTACTCACCGCTGACCGGATCCACCGTGTTGATCCGGGTCCGCAGGGCATCTATATCCGCCTGGGTCACTTCCGGTCTGAGCACTGTGTGCAGGTCGTCCTGGTACAGGGACATGATATCATCCATCAATGTGTCATAATAGTAGAAATATACCTCAGCGACGGAGATGGTTCCCGATGCCGAGTAACGAGCGATGCCGAACTGTATCTTCTTGGCGTTTACGGCCTGGGGCAGCTTTATCACATAGTAAGTCCTGCCGCCCGCGTCCGTCTTTCTCTGCAGGGAGACACCGGCCACATCCGTCTGTGTACCATTCTCGTCCCAGTACCGCACTTTGGCATAGGAATATCCCGTATCCTGGGAAGTCATATCGTAAAAAGCGAAAGTATCCAGCTTGTATGCCTGATCAAACTCATATATAAGCCCGTGTTTGGCGCCCATGGGGTTAAAGCCTCCCACATCCCAGGTGTTGGCAAAATAGTAGGACGCAGGATCATGGTCCACCGTGCCCCAGGCCGTGCCGGACTGGGTGTCCAGAGGGCTGTTCTGCATTGTGGCGCTCATGGCCGCGCTGACGATATGCGCACCCTTTTCCCCCGGATTACCCACGTTGATCAGGTTATATTTCGGCATGACCGCAGGGTTGCTGTCCGTGGTGGTGGCCGCCGCGGACAGGGAGGGACCGCTCTCACCGAACTCGTTGACCCCCGTCACATATACCGTGTACTCTGTCAGGTCCTTAAGGTTCCTGATGATGTAACTGTTCTCCTTGATCCCCTCTATCTTCTGGTACTCTCCCGCAGTACTCTCCTTATAATACAGATTGTAGGTCACAGTGTCCTTCATATTCTTCCAGGACACCACCACGCTCTGGTACTGTCCCTTTGCAGACACATTGTCCGGCTTATCCGGCTTGCCGCTTGGCAGGGGCACCGCCGTCACCTCGTCGCCGTACCCGCTGCGCCAAGTGCCGTTGACGGACTGCACACGGATCCGGTACTCCAGATAATTGGTCAACTCTTTGCCGCCAAAGGAGGTGATGTCCAGGGCATTGCCTGTGACCATCACGGTCTCCTGGCTGTCCCCCTGCTTTACCAGTACCTCATAGCCTGTGATATTGACGCAGGGTTCCCAGGTCAGATGAATGATCTTGTTTCCCGCCTCCGCCTCCAGCTTCTGCGGTATATCCATCTCAGGATCCGGAATCCTCTCCTCCATGCCGTTGACAAACTCCACCCTGGAGATCTCCGCAAGATTATTGTTATTCCGCATCCCTGTGATGGTCAGCGTCACTTTTTTTACGGCCACCTGGGATCCCAGGTGCAGACGGATGTTGCCCTGTCCGTCCCGCTCGGCCCTTATGGCGGAATCCACCAGAAGGTAATGCACCCCGTCGTCCACCGGGATCTCCTTTATCTGTTCCGCCCCGTTTTCGTCCGTATAAGCGATTGTGATTATGCTGTTGCTGATGGGATTGTCGCCGCCCGTCTCAATTATGATCCCGTCGGCAAGGTTCACCTCCCCCGCCTCCGCAAAGTAAAACTCCAGCGAAACCGGTGTATCCCTGGAAATGGCGGCTGTGCTCCCGTCCGGCTTAAGAGCCGTCAAGGTGACACTCTCCCTGTTTTCCAAAAGTCCCTGCAGATCGCCTCCCACTTTGGTGCCGGTCCCCTCCATGGGCCGTATGGCTTCCACGGGAACGAACCGCTCCACTCCCGCCTGGATATCTCTGGAGTCATCGTAACCCTTCGCGAAATATTCCAAATCTACCAGATCTACCACGCCGTCGCCGTTTAAATCCGTAACCAGACCCGCTGTGCCGGAATCTCCTCTGTCGATGGCATCCACCAGTGCATCCCTGTCAGACCCATCCATCCTTCCGTCCCCGTTGACATCGCCAAGCAGCAATACGCCGGGGTGCATTGCCCCCTGCGCATAATTCACCCCGCCCAGAAAACCCGTCATAAGATTGACGGCGTATGCCTTGTCTTGTACGAATATAGTCTGTGTGTATGTAGCGAAGCCCTTGGCCGTCACTGTCAGGGTGTACTCGCCCTCCGCAAGCCGGCTGAAACTCACCCTGCTCTTCTGGCCGGCCCTCTCCTGGGTCTCATCCGCGCCCAGAACAATCTCACCTCTCATGACCTGTCCCCGGGGATCTGTCAGTTCCACCGTGAAAGTCACCGGACTCTCCAGAATGAGTGCCGCGCCTATACACACGTCCACCTGGCCGCTCTGCCCCGCCTGAATCCTGGGGCTCAGTCCGCTGCCAACGTCATAGAAAGCATTGTCTCCCGACACGGACTCCAGACTATCCCCTCCCGAGACAGTGTCCCCGAGCCCTGTGGCATAAGCCGTCAAGCCACAACTCAGCACCAGCACTGCCGCCAGCAAGAACGCCAATAACCTCTTCATACTTTTTCTCCTCCGTTTCATCCGTTTCAAGTTCTGCCTGTTCCCTCTTGCCTTTTCTTTTGCAGACTATATATTATGCCGCTGTGAAGCTCATATTCCATCTTCCTTACATTTCCTGCGGGCAATGCAGGATTAAAAAGCCGCAAAACCTTGATTTTCCTGCGAAAACCCTGTTCTGCGACCTTTAAACATCCTGGAGCATACGGGACTCGAACCCGTGGCCTTCACACTGCCAGTGTGACGCGCTCCCAGCTGCGCTAATGCCCCGTAGGGTTAGTATAACACAGCTTGAGAAAAATGCAAACATTTTTTTTATTTTTTCTGATAAAATTTTCCTTATATGTTATTTTACGGCTTTGAATGCCTCCTCCAAATCCTCAATTATATCATCAATATGCTCCGTGCCGATGGACAGACGGATCGTGTTGGGCCTGATGCCCTGCTCTGCCAGTTCCTCCTCGTTGAGCTGGGAATGGGTGGTGGATGCCGGATGAATCACCAGACTCTTCACATCCGCCACGTTGGCCAGCAAAGAGAACAATTCCAGGTTGTCTATGAAGTCCTTGGCCTTGCGGGCATCCCCCTTGATCTCAAAGGTAAATATGGAACCGCCCCCATTGGGAAAATACTTCCGATACAGCGCCTGCTGCTTTGGATCATCGGACACGGAAGGATGATGTACCTTTTCCACCTGGGGATGATTCGCCAGGTACTGCGCCACTTTCAACGCGTTTTCCACGTGACGCTCCACCCGCAGGGACAGGGTCTCCAGGCCCTGCAGGAAAATGAAGGCATGGAAAGGGGACAGAGTGGCTCCTGTGTCACGCAGCAGAATGGCGCGGATCTTAGTCACAAAGGCCGCCGGTCCCACCGCCTTGGTGAAGCTTACGCCGTGGTAGCTGGGGTTGGGCTGAGTCAGAGAAGGGAACTTGCCGCTGGCCTCCCAGTCAAATCTGCCGCTGTCCACAATCACGCCGCCGATGGTGGTTCCGTGCCCGCCGATGAATTTGGTGGCGGAATGAACTACTATATCCGCGCCGTATTCTATGGGGCGTACCAGATAAGGCGTGGCAAAAGTATTGTCTATAGCCAGCGGTATCTGATGCGCATGGGCAATACCCGCCAGTTTTTCAATGTCTACCACGTCGGAGTTGGGATTACCCAGAGTCTCGATAAATAACACTTTCGTGTTGTCCCGGATCGCCCTCTCCACCTCCTCATAGTTGAAAGGATCCACAAAAGTAGTGCTGATGCCATACTCCGACAGCGTGTGTGCCAACAGATTGTATGTACCCCCGTAAATATTCTTGGCCGCCACAATATGCTCTCCCGCATGTGCCAGATTCTGAAAAGTGTAGGCAATGGCCGCCGCGCCGGAGCCCACCGCCAGGGCCGCCACGCCTCCCTCAAGGGCCGCAATCCTCCTCTCAAACACATCCTCTGTGGGATTGGTCAGCCTGCCGTAGATATTGCCCGGAGCGCTTAAGTCAAAACGTGCCGCCGCATGATCGCTGTTGTGGAACACATAGGATGAAGTCTGATAGATGGGCACCGCTCTGGCATCCGTCACCGGGTCCGGCTGCTCCTGCCCCACATGTAACTGCAATGTCTCAAACTTTAAATTTCTGTCTGCATAGGCTTTTTTACTCATAGGGATGATCCTCGCTTTCGTTTTATATAATTCCTATCGGTTTACAAGGAATTGTAATCCTTTTATTTCCATTTGTCAACCGTTATTTCAGAATTCTCGAAAAAGGATACACTACCCCCTCTGCTTTTTTCGTTCCCTCTTGTTCTCGTACATACGCTCATCAGCCTGCTTTAGCAGTTCCCGATAATCCGCTTCCCCCTGTGTCATAACATAACCAAAGGAAAATTCCAGCTTGACCCGCAATTCCTCGTCAAGATAGGCCAGACAATGCTTTTGGATAAATTCCAGCATCTTGACGGCCTCGGTCAGTTCGTCCTGTTCATACTGATACAGGAACAGGACAAATTCATCGCCGCCCTGTCTGGCGGCAACACTGTTCTTCGGCTCAAAGGTGTTGATGGTATCCGCTATTCTACACAGATATACATCCCCCTTATCGTGCCCGTAAGTGTCGTTGATCCTCTTTAAGCCATCCGCGTCAATCATAATCATAGCGTAATAACCCAGTTTTTCCGGTTCAGCAAAAAGTCTTTCCAGCCGGGTGTTCAGTCCCCTCCGGTTGTATAGTCCCGTCAGGGGATCTATATCCCGTTCCACCTCGATCTCCCTGCGCTTGGCCACATCTTCCGTCACATCAATGACCACGCCGAAGGTCTCATTGTTTTCATGAACTTCCTCCAGCTTCACATAGCGCTCGCAGGCTTCGCTAAACTGGAACACCCCATTTTCCCCCTGTACCGGATGATTGCGGATTTGCTCCAGAAACTCCCGGAACTTCCTGCTGTCCCCAGTCAGGCGCCGCACCGCCTCCTCATCCAGTGAGAATATTCTGGGAATGTGCTCTGTAAAGCGTACTCTCGGTGTGTGTTCACTATATTCGTATACACCTATGTACATATTGGTCTTACTGAGGACATAGGACATCTTCCTGTTGTTAGCCAGAAGACTGCAGATCATCTCATTGATATAACTGCCCAGTTCGGAGAGTTCCACGCTGCTTTGGATATTGATCTTTTCCTCCAGATTGCCTGCGGCTATCATGCGCAGCTTCTCGTTCACGCCGCGGATTCCCTCCACCACATAGTGGTTCATGCACCAGATCACGGCGTAGGACAAGAATATAGCTATCACTATCAGGCATATGACCAAAAAAATCATATTGGCCGGGAGCCGCCCGTAGAGCGTCCGGCAAGGTATCACTCGCACGATATAATTCCCCTCAATCTGCGTATAAACGCAAAAGGAATCCACTCCGTTTATCCTTACGTGAAAACCGTCCCTGACACCCCGGATATGGGCAAAATCCAAGCCAATCTCTTCCATGTCTTTCCCCACACTCTCCAAGTCCGTAGAGCCGGCAATCTTTCTGCTGCCGCTGTCAATCGCATAATAGTCCGCCTCCAGATCTATCCGCAGCAGAGAGAAGATATAGGATAATTCATTTTTTTCCGTGGCCTTCATCAGGCGCACCGGGGCCATGCCTACCTGTACGATAAAATGTCCGTCTTTGCTCCACAATGCGGAATATTGCATCATTTTGCCCTCTGCCGTATTGGGCGTAACCTCCTGGACAAGTTTTAAAGATTTGTCCTCCAACATGGGCTTGAAAAACTGCATCTGCTCCCCGGAATCAAAGGTATAGTCAAAATATTCCGGGTGCGTCCCGGCAAAAATGCGTCCGCTTTCATCAAAGATGTGGATTTCGTCCACCTCCATCAATTCCGCGATCCTTTTCAGTTCCTCCGTGCTCTCCCGCGCGGCGGGATTATTCTGGAGCATGTAAGCGATGGCTTCCGCATTGTGAATGCAGGTCTCATTATACTCCAGCCCTATCTCCTGAAGTTCCATCTTATTCCGCTCCAGCGTCTGAGCCAGCTGCTGGAAAGCCCCTGCGGCATTCTCATACGCGTTCCCCTGCGCTCTGGTTATCTCCATACCCCCAAAAATGATCAATAGGACAAACACCAATATCAAAGTGATAATCTGCATATATCTGCTGATAATTCTTCCCAATGTCCGCATTCGTCTCTCCTCTGCCCGTTTCCGGCCTGCGCCCATACTGCGCATTAACAGCAAAATACCCCGTCGCAAGCGGCGGGGCTGATCCTCACAGCAGTTGCCAAAGTATCACATACCACCTTTGGTTCATGCTCACAGCAATAAAAAAAGCGCGAGACGGGAATCGAACCCGCGACCCCCTCCTTGGCAAGGAGGTGCTCCACCGCTGAGCCACTCGCGCATATGTCAGATTGCTCTGAACAAAATATACTATACAATAGGTTTCTCCGTTTGTCAACCCATAATTTTAAAAATATGGGGTGACAAACAGAGATACCCTCTTTCCCCGCTATTCCACTTGGTTCAGCCGATCGGCACATTTTATCCTGTAGATTCTGCGCAGGGCATCGTTGATCCTCTCCTCTGAGATGGTTCCGTCCTGAACCGCCGCCAACACGGCAGCATAAGCTTCCTCGAAATTTTCCGGCATCAAAATCATGTCACAGCCCGCCTTCAGGGCCAACACCGCCGCCTGTCCCGAACCATAATACTCCGAAATCGCTTTCATATCCATGGCGTCCGTGATGATTACGCCCCCGTATCCCATCTCATTGCGCAGCAGATCGGTCACGACGATGCTGGAGAGGGACGCCGGGGTATTGTCTCCTGTCAGAGACGGAACAGCCGTGTGCCCCACCATGATCATCTGTATGCCGGAATCAATACTGCTCTGATATATTGTCAGTTCCTGGCTGCGCAAGTCCTCCGCGCCGCGATCCGACACCGCCAGCCCTTCATGGGTATCCGCCGCCGTACTGCCGCCGCAGGGAAAATGCTTCACACACGCCACCACTCCCTGTTCCCGCAGACCGTTTGCCATATTGTTCACATAGGCCGTCACCGCCATGGCGTCATTGCCATAGGCTCTGGATGCCATCACGCTGCCGTCCACATTGGCAAGATCCGCCACCGGGGCAAAGTCCACATTGATACCGTAGGAAGCCATCCCGGCTCCCATACTGACCCCCGCCTGATAGGCGGCTCCTGCGTCCCCTCCTTCGCCGATATCCGCCGCGGAGGGCTGCTTATCAATCAGTCCGGCGGACGCCAAAGGACTGACGCTTCCCCCCTCTTCCTCTATGCCAAGGAAAATCGGGTATTTGCTGTACAACTCTGTATTGCCCAGCATCTCACCAAATTGTTCCGCATTCTGAATATTCTTTTTGTCATAGACAATGCCGCCCACCGCATATCGGATCAGTGCCTCCCTGGTGCCGTCCCCTGCCCGCACCGCCGCATTCACATCCGTGATGGACTCCGGTGTTACAAAAAACAGACCGGAAACCTTATCTTCCAGGGGCATGACCTCAATCATGGTATTGATAATCCCGTCCAACTTCTCTTCCGGGGTCAATTCCGGTATGGGCTCCGGCGTCACTTCCGGCTTCTCCGGCGGAGCCTCAATGCTCTCTTCCGCCGATTCCAGCTGCTGCTCCAGCTGGGCCTGCATACTTTCCTGCTGCCGTTGTTCCTCCTGCTGTCTTTGCTCCTGCCACTGGGTCAGGTATTTGACTCCAATGACGATGCCCACAGCCATCAGTGCGATCAGTACCAGCACCGTGGCATAGGCCAGAATCTGGTTGCGCTTCCTTCTCCTCCGCCGAGCCTCCCTTTGCTGCTGCAATTTGTCCTGCTGATTCTCCATCTGTATCCAAAGCCTTTCTATGATCCCTCCGGTTGCCTACACTGCATATACAGCAAAAGTATAACCTATCATGTGCTAATTTTCTACATAAAAATACTTTTTTTTAGAAAATTAAGAAATGTTCTTTTATGCAAAAGGAAGAGAGCACATCAATTCTTTCTTGATGCGCCCTCTTCAAACTATGCTGTCCAATGGTCCTTACCTCCTGTTGTATTTTTTGATTCCATTATCATTAGTACATTGGCCCTTCCTCCTGTGTTTATTTTGGAATCAGTTGCTTAATCTCTTTTGTATGATTTAATTATAGCAGGTATTTTCTATTTGTCAACACATTTTTGCAAAAAACTTTTATTTTTTTCAAATATTCTTTTTATACGTCAAATTTTGACAAAATTTGGCATTTTTCTCGTTGTATTCAGTAATCGGCATTTCTTTCCTCAATAGCAAAAACCTGCCCGGATCTGTGGTTTCATCCGGGCAGGTATATCTTTACCGATTTATAGCTGTGCAATCACAAAGATATCGTAGATGGCTCTGATGGCATTCTCGAAGTCCTCGTTGGCCACGCCGATAATGATGTTCAACTCCGATGATCCCTGATCGATCATCTTCACATTGACATTGTTATGTGCCAGCGCGGAGAAAATGCGGCCCGCCGTGCCCCGGGTGGACTTCATGCCCCGTCCTACCACGGCAATCAGGGCCAAATCGGACTCGATATCGATGGACTCCGGTTCCGCAAGGCGGTGAATCGCCGAAACCACCTTCTGTTCCTTGTGCATGAACTCATCCTGATGGACAAATACCGTCAGCGTGTCGATACCGGATGGCATATGCTCAAAGGAGATACCATTGTCCTCAAAAGCCTGCAGCACTTTGCGGCCAAAACCGATCTCCGAATTCATCATATCTTTTTCAATATTTACGGAGCAATATCCCTTCTTCCCGGCAATACCGGTGATCACGAACCGGGACTTCTGACAGGTGCTGCCCACGATCCAGGTGCCGTTGTCCTCCGGCGCATTGGTATTGCGGATATTGATGGGAATGCCCTGCTGGCGCACCGGGAAGATCGCATCCTCATGAAGTACGGGGACACCCATATAAGCCAGTTCCCGAAGCTCCCTGTATGTAATCACGTCGATGGCCTCCGGTCCGTCAATGATATGGGGATCCGCGATGAGAAAGCCGGACACATCGGTCCAGTTCTCATATACGTCCGCTTTGATGGCTTTGGCCACGATAGATCCTGTGATATCCGATCCCCCTCTGGAGAAAGTCTTCACCGTGCCGTCCGGCATTGCGCCGTAAAAGCCGGGGATCACCGCCGCCTCACAGCCTGCCAGTCTGGCGGAAAGTACCTCGTTGGTCCTATCTGCGTCAAAATTCCCCTCTTCGTCAAAAAAGATCACCTGCGCCGCGTCCACAAACTCATATCCCAGGTATTGCGCCATAATGACACCGTTCAGATATTCGCCCCGGGAGGCGGCATAGTTGCTGCCGGCCTTATCCTGGAACTTTCTCTCAATAACGGCAAACTCTTCCTCCAGGGACAGGGACAAATCCAACCCGTTGATGATTTCCTGATAACGGGCCTTGATGGCCTGCAATTCCGCGCTGAAATCCTGATCCGCATCCGCCAGCGCATAGCAGCCATACAGCATATCGGTAACTTTGATATCCTTGTCGTACCGCTTGCCGGGGGCGGAGGGCACCACAAATTTCCTCTCCGCATCCGAGCGGATGATGTTTCCTACCTTCTTAAACTGCTCGGCGCTGGCCAGGGAACTGCCGCCGAATTTCACTACCTTTCTCATGATACCCGTTTATCCTCTCTCCTCATATAATATTTATATTTTAGGCGATTGTAAAACTCTCTTTCTGGTACAGTGGATGGGCAATATATACAAAATACGGGCGGCTTGTCACTGCGTCGGAGCCCGTTTTTGCATATATTGACCAGCCACGTCACTTGCAGAGTACCTTTCGCAATCGTCTAATTTACACCATTTCCAGGCGTATCCTCCCCAGAACCTTATCCCCCAGAGCCTCATACTTGGCGGAGAACTCCTTCTCTTTCATGGGCTGGGTGAAATAGCCGCAGTCCTGGATCCGGCCTTCCACCTGTATCCGCTCCGCGCCGGGAAAAGCCGCCTCCACATCCGCCGCGGCATCTGCTTTGGCCCTGACGAAAAAGCCCCTCTCCACATCGCCGATGTCCACCAGTTTTGCCTCCTCCCGATTCCAGAAGCACATGATGGTCTTGCCCTGGTGCCGGGCGCAATCCACCACATCGGACACCACTGCGCTGGCGGTGGGCAGCTTGCCCGCCCCTCTTCCGTAATACATGGAGTCCCCCAGCATGTTCCCCCGCACACACACGGCGTTGAACACGCCGCTTACCATATAGAGCGGGTTCTCCGGACTGATCATGCAGGGGGACACCATGGCCAGTGTACCCTCCGTTGTGTCCTTGCTCATGGCCAGCAGCTTGATGGACTTGCCGGCCGCTTTGGCGTACACAAAATCGTCCGCCGTGACCCTGGAGATCCCCTCCGTGTAGATATTCTCATAGGATACATTCCGCCCGGTCATCAGGGAGGACAGGATCGCAATCTTGCGGCAGGCGTCATAACCTTCGATATCCGCCTCGGGATTGCGCTCCGCATACCCCTTCTCCTGGGCTTTTTTCAAGGTGGCGGCGAAATCCGCCCCCTCCTTCTCCATCTTGGTCAAAATATAATTGGTGGTGCCGTTTAAAATACCCGTGATGGCCTCCAGTTTCTCCGCGGTCAGAGAATAGTTCAGCGGCCGGATAATGGGAATGCCTCCCCCCACGCTGGCCTCAAAGAGATAATTGCAGCTGTGCTCACGGGCGATCTGCAGCAGTTCAGGACCATGGGTGGCTACAAGTTCCTTGTTGGAGGTACACACACTCTTACCCTTCAGCAGCGCCGCCTTGGTAAAATCATATGCCGGCTTCACCCCTCCCATGGTCTCGCAGATGATGGACACTTCGGGGTCCTCCAGGATGATATTCACATCATGGACCACCTTCTGCTCATAAGGATCTCCGGGAAAATCCCGCAGATCCAGAATATACTTGATCTCCAGCTGCGCCGCGGACTTTTTGTTCACCATATCCTTATTTTTCTCAATGACTTCCACCACGCCGCTGCCCACAGTGCCATATCCCAATACCGCTACATAAATCATATCTTCCTCACATTCCGCCGCCTCAGCAGCCCTTTATTCTTTCGCCAAAATCATTACATGATGTACGCCCCGCTGGTTCTCCAGTTCCTGAATCATCCGGGCCACGTCCCCGGTGGTCTGCAGCACCTGTATACTGATACTCAGGGACGCGATCCCGTTGATGGGGATGCTCTGGTGAATAGTCAGAATATTCCCCCGAAACTCCGCGATGGTTCTCAATACATCCGACAGAAGCCCCGGTTCGTCCTCCATCTGGAGGGTCAAGGTAATCGTCGTCCCTCTCGCATTGTCATGAAACTCAAAGATGTCGTCCTTATACTTATAAAAAGAACTCCTGCTGATGCCCACCGCATCCACCGCATCCTGTATGGTGTCCACTTTCTCCGATTCAAGAAGGCCCTTGGCCTCCACAACTTTCAGAAGCACCTCCGGAATAGCTTTCCTGCGCACCATATAATATTTGACATTATCCTTCATGATGTGTTTCTCCTGCGCACATTTGTGCGTCAACGAAAGATATTTTAGCACGAACCTGCTGTAAACGCAAGGATTTTTTCCTGAACTTCGCAAATCCCTGTACCCATGACTTTCACATCCCATGGGCACAGGATACCTGCCGGACTGCCTACTCCACAAAAATGCCGTTGTAGTCCTCCACACGGTCGGACAGCACCACATAGATATGCTGCAGGCCGCCCAGATACTCATGAGAGGGGTCCTCATAGGGCACTCCGCTCTCCACCTGCTTGATCATCCATTCAAAAGCCTGTATCAGGCCATTCCAGTTGCCCGCGTACACCTGACGGTTGGACAGGGATTCCTTCATAAGCTGATTGCTGTCACTGACCGCCTCATCGTAGGCCGCCGCCGTGGCCTGCATCTCCTCAAACAGCGGGTAGATGGGAGTCAGGTCCAGTTCTGTCAGGTTAAAATCGTCAATTCCCTGATCGTATATTTCATCCAGAATCTGGGAGGACAGGGTCAGCATATGGCTGAAATTATAGATAATCAGTTGTCCCTCCTCCAGCATTCTCGCCTCCTGAGCCGCGCTCCTCTCGTCGGCGATAACGTCAATCTGTTCCATGTACTCATAGGCATATGTGGTAAACGTTTCCAGGCAGGCCATCAGGCGAGCATGGTTTTCCTTCGGCTGCTGGTACTGGTTCTGCTCATAGGTGTACTCGGAGTCGTCTATAGCGTCAAAGGTCTCCATGATCTCCCGCATGGAAGGCAGCATGGCTTCCACCAGTTCATCCAGCCTCTCATAGGCGGGCTCCACGCCATACACCAGTTCCGCGTCCTCCACCGCATCCAGGTTAAACCCTTTGATCCGGTAGCCGTAGCTGTACTCCGCGTCATCCCGGAAGCGGAACTCCTCCGTGGTATCCACCACCAGGAAATAGTTGTTGATGTTGTCCATTATCTCCACGATGGTGTTGTTCAATTCCACATAGATATTGTACTTGACTATATCCATGGTCTCCAAATCAAGGCCAAACTCGTTCAGTTCCCCCGCAGCTGCGTTTTCAACGGAGGTGTTGTTAATGTCCGTGATTTCCCCGCCGCTCTCCTGGGACGAAGTACTCTCCTGGGGCTGACTGCTCTCCTCCCCGGTATAGTCCTCCATGTCGAGACCTCTGTCCACTGCGCCGCCCACCTGGGCGCCTGTGCCGCAGCCGGACAATCCCAGCGCCGCGATACAGGCCAGCGCCCCTACCCCCATTTTTACTTTATTACACATACTATATAACATTCGCTCTATCATCTCCTCGTTATATCTTTCGAAACATGAAACATTCCCGTCTTAATTCAGCGGATATTTGTGGGTAAGTTCCTGCACCATGGCTCTTGCCTGGGGCACTTTCTCTTCGCCGCCCTTGATCACCATGGCAATGGCCTCCGCAATCCTGTCCATATCCTCTGTATTCATGCCGCGGGATGTCACGGCGGGAGTTCCCAGACGCACACCGCTGGTCACGAAAGGAGACTGGGGATCGTTGGGAATCGTGTTTTTATTGCAGGTGATATGGGCCGCATCCAGCAGCTTTTCCACCGCTTTGCCTGTGAGGCCGTAGTTCGTCAGATCCACCAGCATCAGGTGGTTGTCCGTGCCGCCGGACACAATTTTGATGTCACGGCTTATCAATCCCCTGCACAGCGCCTGGGCATTGTCGATGACGCCTTGCTGATATGCCTTGAACTCGTCACTCAGCGCCTCCTTGAAGCACACTGCCTTGGCGGCGATCACATGCATCAGGGGTCCGCCCTGGATGCCGGGGAAGATGGCCTTGTTAAAGTTGTACTTATCGGCTGCCTCCTTATTGCAAAGGATCAGGCCGCCCCTGGGTCCCCGCAGGGTCTTATGAGTGGTGGTGGTGGTCACATCCGCATAGGGAATGGGACTGGGATGCAGCCCCGCCGCAACCAGACCGGCAATGTGGGCCATATCCACCATCAGCACGGCGCCCACCTCATCAGCCACCTCCCGGAATTTCTTGAAATCTATGGTTCTGGCATATGCGGAAGCGCCGGCAATGATCATCTTCGGCTTTGCCTCCAACGCAATCTCGCGCAGTCTGTCATAGTCGATGAAGCCCTCGTCGTTGACGCCGTAGGGGACGATATGGAAGTATTTTCCCGACATGTTCACCGGGCTGCCATGGGTCAGGTGTCCGCCGTGATCCAGATTCATGCCCATGACGGTATCCCCGGGCTTGCACACCGCAAACTGTACCGCCATGTTGGCCTGGGCGCCGGAGTGGGGCTGCACATTGGCATAGTCGCAGCCGAACAGTTCCTTGGCCCTGTCGATGGCCAGATTCTCCACCACGTCCACGCAGTCACAGCCGCCGTAATACCTCTTGCCGGGATATCCTTCGGCGTATTTGTTGGTCAGAGGGCTTCCCATGGCTGCCATCACGGCCCTGCTCACCCAGTTCTCGGACGCAATCAGTTCGATATGGCTGTTCTGCCGGGCCTGCTCATCCTCGATGGCCCGGGCGATCTCGGGGTCAACATTTCTCACTTCATCTAATGAATACATATGCTCTCCTCCTGTTTTTGCTGTTTTTCCTAAAAATGCACATACACATAGAAGTATAACATATCTGTTCCAGTTTGCAAGGAATTTCGTTATTTTTACGAAGGTTTTGCAGAGGTTCGCCCACAGGGAACGCTCCTGTTTGTCCGGGGCAGAGGCTTCCATTCTTACCAGGCAAATCTTGCGAAATCCGGGACAATATGATATACTGCTTAACAGTTAAAATTGCCGAGTAACCTGACTACATAACGCCAGCCATATACGTTTAACCAATGCAATACGGTAAATTCTGGCGTTATGTAGTATAGAATCAAGACAATAAGCCAGGGGTATCCTAGGTTGTATGGATATGCGGGGATGTGGCGAAATGGTAACGCGGTGGGGAACCCGGTTCCCGGCGATCTGTGAGTTCAACCCTCACCATCCCCATGCAAAAACAGCATATGCCCGGACAAGCCGCTTGCTCCATATGTGGGCTCTAAAGAGGCCATATAGGGAGTTTCGCGATCGCCTGGAAAACTCTACCAGGGAGGAGATAATGGAGAAAACATATCATTTTATATTAAATCCCGTATCCCGCTCCGGCAAGGGACGGAAGCTGTGGGATACGGTGATTGAACCTTATCTGCAGGCAGCGAATGTTTCTTATGAGGCTCATTTCTCCAGGAAGGCGGGGGATATCACCCGCCTGACCAGGGAGATTGTCTCCGGCAACTCTTGGGAGCCGCACCGTATTGTGATTCTGGGCGGGGACGGCACGATGGACGAGGCCCTGCAAGGGATCGATGATCTCTCACAGGTGGCGCTGGGCTATATTCCCATCGGCTCCGGCAATGATTTTTCCCGGGACATGCCCATCCCCCGGGAGCCTTTGAAGGCGCTGAAACGGATATTGGAGGCTGATGATACCACTGCCGTGGATATCGGCACCACCACCTATGGAGACGGCTCCAGCCGACGCTTTATTGTCAGCAGCGGCATCGGCTTCGATGCGGCGGTCTGCGAGGAGACCAACCGCTCGGAGATGAAGGGCTTTCTGAACAGAATCGGCCTGGGCAAACTGACCTATCTGGGGATCGCCTTGAAGCAGCTTTTTGCCAGCAGGGCGGTATCCTGCCAGATCCGCATAGACGACGGCGACCCCATATCCGTCCAGAAGATCCTGTTTGTGGCCTTCATGAACCATATGTATGAGGGAGGCGGCTTTAAATTTGCGCCCCACGCCGACTATAGGGACGGCCTATTGGATCTGTGTGTAGTGGGGGATCTGTCCAAGGCGCTTATTCTGGCGGCGCTGCCCACCGCCTTTATCGGCAGGCATTATATGTTCAGGGGCATCACGGCCTACCGCGCGCAAAAGGTGGAAATCCGGACTTCCGCCCCTCTATGGGTACACACGGACGGGGAGGTGGAACGCCGCAGCGACCGGCTGACTGTCACTTGCCAGCACCGGGCATTGCGGATGTATATCTGAAGAAAATCTAAATATTGCTGTGTATTTCCTAAATTTTGTTTTTTTCCTCTTGAAAAAAGATAAATTTGTGTTATATTTAGGAACGTTAATACAACCTATCTTTTGAGAAAAAGGGGATAAAAATATTATGGAAAGAGCAAAGAAATTCTATCAGAAGTATAAGCATGGCATCCCGCTGATACTCTATGGGATACTTTATATGACCTGGTTCTGCTACCTGGAACGAACGGTGACCAAGCATTACCATGTGATCCATATGGCAATTGACGACCACATCCCTTTCTATGAGGCATTCATCGTCCCTTACCTCTTGTGGTTTTTATATGTGAGCGCAGTGGTACTGTTCCTCTTTTTCAGGAGCAAACCTGATTACTGGCGGGCATGTATTTTTCTGTTCACAGGCATGACGGTGTTCCTGCTGGTGTCCACCCTGTGGCCCAACGGTCACCACCTGCGGCCCTACGTCATGCCCCGGGACAATATATTTACCCACATGGTCGCCCGGCTGTGGCAGACGGACACCCCCACCAATCTGTGGCCAAGCATCCATGTGTACAACTCCATCGGCGCACATGTAGCCCTGTGCCGCTGCTCTCTGGGGAAAAAGCGCTGGCTCCGCAATTCTTCACTGACGCTGTGCGTCTCCATCATCCTGTCCACCATGTTCCTGAAGCAGCACTCCATGTTTGACGTGCTGACCGGTTTAGGTATGGCCTCTGCCATGTACGTTCTGGTGTACCGTCAGGATCTGCTGGCCCACATGAGAGAAGCGCTCCGCAGCCGAGGAAATTCCAGACCTCAGGCCCAGGGCTGATACAGCCATTCGTTATCTTATAATCTTATAATAAAAAGCGGGACGGCCCCAACAATAGGGAAGCCTCCCGCTTTTTCCATGTCCTGTTCCACACCCAGACAACGCCAATGACTGAGCATGTGTCGGCCGCATTAATTGAATTTAAAAATCTTCTGACAGATATGGTAGGCATCCACCGCCACCCTGCGTCCTCCCCTGCCGGGCAGGTTCATGGTCGCGCCCATGATTCCGCGGCGCATGGATCCGAACAGTTTCTTGTCCTTGCCCTTCAGGTACTCCCACAGTTCTTTCTTCATGGTCAGATGCTCCTTTGTGCCTGAACGAAGCAGCAATACACTGGAGACAGTGGTGATGATCTCCAGATAATTGTACATGTACTGGTACAGACGCCTGTCCGCGCTGATCTCTTCGCCCAGTTCCGTGAAATAGTCGATCATCAGCTTATTCACAAGAATCTGCTGGTCAATGCGGGAGATCATGACGCTCTCATTGACCGACTGATCCTCCCGTCCGATATAATACCGGTAAAAGTTCACATCCAGATAGTACATATTTTCCACATAGGGCAGAGGCTTAAACACATAGAGATTGTCCACATAAAAGGTGTGTCTGGGCAGTTCCAGCCCACATTCCCGCAGCAGCTTGGTACGGAAAATCACTGAGTGCATCAGGATATAGTGTCCCTTGGTGAAGTGATGGCAGTCCTCCCAGGTGAAAAGCTGGTCCGTGGGGAGAATATGCTGGTAATTCATGACTTTCTTGCGCTTCTCGCCCTCTTTTTCATAGACAAAGTTACAAATCAGCATGTCCAGTACCTTGTTGGTGCCCGTCTGTTCCTTCAGCGTCTCCAACACCTGCATATAGGCTTCTTCTTTGACCCAGTCATCGCTGTCCACCACTTTAAAATACAGACCGGTGGCATTCTCGATGCCCGCGTTTACGGCGGCGCCATGACCTCCGTTCTCCTGATGCACCGCCTTGACGATGGCGGGATACTTTGCCGCATACTCGTCCGCAATCTGAGCCGTGCGGTCTTTGCAGGAGCCGTCATCCACAATGATGATCTCCACATCCTCGCCGCCGGGCAGCAGGGAATCAATGCATTTTCGCATATAATTCTCTGAATTGTAGCAGGGTATTGCAATGGATAAAAGCTTCATGTCGTCTTACTCCTCATATTGATTTATTATATTACCACCCATTCCCTGACGAATATTCAGACAGGGCAGATAGGCGGCATAGGCGGAGGGAATCGGATACCGCTCCCCGGCCTCCCCCGGCTCCACATACAGCCACTCTTTTGTCTCCCGGCTGCTGCCCCTGGGCTCCAGTTCATCCACCCGGATCATATAGCCCCACATATGCCATTCCCTGTGGGTGAAGATATGTCTGCTGTCCTTAAGCTTCTGAATCCGGAGGATTTTCAACCCGTTATCCGCCAGGTAGCGGGTGACTTCCTCTGCCGTCCTGTGGCCTTCCAGGCTGGGCAGCTCATACATGCCCGCCAGCAGTCCCTTGGCCGGACGTTTGCGCAGCACAGCCAGATTGTCATCCCGGATGACCAGCACGGTTTTCTCCTCGATGGTGCGTTTCCTCTTCGCCGCTCTTTTGGGATAGTCCCCCTCACAGCGGCGGTCATGGGCTATGCAGATTCCGTTGAGAGGACATTCCCCGCAGCGGGGCTGGCTCCCCGGAACACACACCAAGGCGCCGATCTCCATCATAGCCTGGTTGAAATCGCCGGGACGTGTCAGGCTTGCGTCATCACGAAGCAGAGACTCCAGTTCCCGCTCCACCCTCGCCTTTACTCTGGTGTCCGTGATCTCCCCATCGTCCATGCGCAGTCTGGACAGTACCCTGAGTACATTGCCGTCCACCGCAGGCTCCCTCTTCCCGAAGGCTATGGAGGCAACGGCCCCGGCGGTATAACTGCCGATTCCTTTCAGCTTGAGCAGTTCCCTGCGGGTATCAGGCATCTTTCCGCCATATTCCTCCATAATCTGCCTGGCCGCCGCCTGAAGGTTGCGCGCCCGGGAATAATATCCCAGTCCCTCCCACAGCTTTAACAGCCTCTCCTGGGAAACCTGCGCCAGACTGGCAATATCCGGCAGTTCCTCCATAAAACGCTTATAGTATGGCTTCACCGCCTCCACCCTGGTCTGCTGCAGCATGATCTCCGACACCCACACATGGTAGGGGGTGGGATCCTCCCGCCAGGGAAGGATTCTCCTATGCATATCATACCATTTCAGCAGCGGCTCCGCAATCGCTGACAGTTCTCCCTTTCTTAGGTTTTCCTTAATATTTTCTGAAATGCCGTTAAATTTTTCCAAAAGGGGCCTGGAGGCTTGCTGCGCATTGTCTGCAGGCGGTATCAAATATACAGGTATGGCATCCGCCAGGGTCAGACTATCCGCGGTCACCAGGCAGTCGTAAGCCAATATCCGCACTCCCGCCCCGGCCGCCCGCTGCAGCGCCCGGGCAAATTCCGGGTGGGTTCTGACATTGGGAACCAGATGGCTCACCCCCTTCATCTGGATCACAAACAACACATAGGCCCCATAGCCCTCCTGTCTGGCCCGGATCAGTTCCTCCACATGCTTGACCGCACGTTCCGAAGGGGCGTCAGGAAAGCGGGCCTCCCCCTCTTCCTCCAGGGTCACACCCTTCACCTCCATGAAGATTTTCTCCGAAGCGGTCTCAATGTAGAAATCAAACCGTGAACTGCCATATACCGTCTCAGGGCGGACGGATACCAGATCCGGAAAAAGCTGCCTGGTACGCAGCCACTCCAGTACCACACGGTTGGGGGCCTGGGAGTCCATATTGATCACACGGCCCCCTTTTTCCACCGCTACCAGATCATAGGCCGTGCTGCGCGCGGGATTACTGCTGCGCTCCAGATAGACATCCGCATCCGGGATGAGCAGTTCCCTGCATCGGCCGGTGTTTTTCACATGCACCTTCTCCTGTCTGCCATCAATGTCCACATATGCTACAAAGCGATTGGGGCGCTGGATAAAACGCCCCTTGACTATGTTCTCGTATCTCATTTTGTCCTTATACGTATCGCGGCCTTGCCCCGATCGCTTACCCCACAAACTATTTCTGAGCCATATATCGCAAAATCTGCCCATAATATTGGTGTTCGCGCCATTGCTAAAACGCGGCCCGGCATTTTCTCACACTAACCGCTTGATCTCAAAGCGATCCTTCATGATCAAACACTGCTTCAAGTCCTCATAGCGCTGTTCCACATCATCTCCCTCCACCTCGATGTCACAGCACAGGGCCATGGTGGTAATCATCTCGTTGGTGATCCTGTGGTGCAGGGCCGCCAGCACATTCAGACGCTGCTCATAGGTACGGGCATCCAGAAACTCCAGAACCAGGGGATCCAGGCCCGGCCCCTCCGGCTCGGACTGCGCTGTGCCGATCTGCCCTTCCGGTTCAGACTTCACGGTGGCTGACTGGCCTTCCGGGGGTATATCGTTCAGACCGCCTTCATATGCATCCAGCCGCGCTTTGGCTGCGTCCGCCTGCGCCGGGGCCGCCATATCAATGCCTCCCGGCCTGCTTACGGCCTGCTGCCGCCCCGCCTCCGGCCCCTGTAACTGAAAGCGGTACTCCTGTGCCGCATCCGGGTATTTGGCCCGGTCCACCGGGCTGACAAACATCTCCAGAGGTCTGGCATATATCTCGAAATCTCCGTACAATGCCTGGTAAATCACCAGCTGCTCCCTGGTCTCCGTGTGCTTTGCCACAGCTATCACCTGGTACAGATTCCCCTTAAAATGTCTGTAAATCTCCTGTGCCTTGGGTATAAATCTCTCTGCCATATCTCTGCCTCCTGCTCTTTTATTTCTGTGGGCAACGGATTTTATTGAAGCATCTGTGCCGTAAAACTGCAGCCCGGCACGTAGAAGCCCATGTCCTCTATCTGTCCCAGCACAGAGGCCTGTGCCTCCTCCTCCAGCCGCTCCAGCGCGCCGTGATGCACCAGCATCTTATAGCTGCGCTGCCCGTCGCTGTCCACCACCCGATTCAACATGATGCCGCTGTTGCGGTATCCCTGCTCCTCCAAAAACCGCTGCACCCGGCTGATATAATCCTGCTCCAGCTGTTCATAGTATGCCTCCTGGGCCTTCCATGTATCCGCCGCCTGGCTCTTAATGCCGCTTGTGATGCACATTGCCGCCGCCATCGCCAGCACGATTGCCGCCAGTCCCCATATAAGCCTATCCGTCCATGATTTTCTCATAATCACCTCTTTCCCGCACCCCGGGAACTGCGCTCCCTGGTTTCTGCGATGTTTTGTTCTGTACTTATGAGTCAATCATAGTGGATATTGTGTCCAATAAAACTCCCTTAATTATACTGTATCAGTGGTGGATATATCTTTCCCCCAAATAACATCTCCTCCCGTGGTGATGCCTGCCAGGCCAAGACATTCCCGGCTGTTTTCATAATCATAGCAGGCGAAGGCCAAAGCCCGCCCCGGGGGCAGATCTTCCGGCAGCGGGCCCACAGTGCCCCGGGCCTGTCTGTTGTCCTGTCCGCGCAGCCGCAGCCACTCCCACTTTAGGTCTGCGCCCGATTTCTCCGACTCCGGCTCTGCCTGCAGCAGCCAGGGTTCTCCCTTTTCCCCTGCGTAAGGCTGGGGCGACAGGACAGGCCACCCGTTCAGGAAAAACATGCGCCGCACTGCCATATAGTGCATACGGAAAGAATCCCTGCCGTGCTCCCTGCGCCGGAATACCTCCGCGCCGTCCCGCACATGATGCACAAAAAAATATTGCTTCGACACCGGATCCAGGAATGGCACACCGTGTCCCGGCCCGCGGAAACCCGCGAACTGCCAGCCGGGGGTATCTGACGCCGCCCATGGCCTGTCTGCCCGGAAACGATAGCTTCCTGCCAGCTTTAACCCCCACCCGCCGCCGTCCAGACTGTTTCCCTGATAGTCCAGATAGGGCCCGGTGATCTCACGGCTGCGGCCCACGCGGATATCATAGTCGTCCCCCAGCCAGCCATAGGACAAAAAAAGGTAATAATATCCTTCCCGGGGATGACGGATCACCGCCGCCCCCTCCGGCCCGTCAATATAGGAATGCTTTGGACTGTGGGCAATCCTGAACCCCTGATAGCGGGGATCGGGGTTTACCGGCATCCCCGTGGCAGGGTCCAGTTCCTTGATGAAGATGCCTCCAAAGAAGGAGCCGTAGATCATATACTTTCTGCCCTCCGGCGTATCCGCCACATGGGCGTCAATGGCATTGGGCTCCGTATCCGGCGTGTGCCAGGTGTCCATGACCACGCCTCTGTTTTCAAAGGGACCTTCGGGATGTGCCGCCACCGCCAGCCAGATCCGTGACTCCGAACTGCCGAACGCCTTGGTAGCCGAATAATACATACGGTACTCGCCCTCCGCATACTCCACATAGGGTGCCCAGAAACCGCCCGTGGGCTTATAGTCCCTGCCATTGTCCCTGCCCTGGGAAATAGCCTGCCGGGACAGGGCATAGCCCACAAACTCGAAATGCACCAGATCCCGGCTCCTGCGGATCGGTATCCCCTGACGGTAGGCGGAAGTCAATGCCGTGTCCGTGCTGTAGGAATAGTACATCCCGCCGACAGGATCGTACATCATTGACGGATCGTGGGATTCAAAACAGGGATTTTGGTCCCGGCTATGCAGATTCAGCCTAAATCCTGGTTCCATATTCTCCTCTTTCTACATAACTGGAGTTTGGCCTGAGCCAAACTCCTGCTGTGCCCGTGTTGCTGCACTGTGATACTGCGTCAACCGATAATGGATGTCGCACATCCGCTCTTACCTCTTCCCTGCATATCGCAGGCGCTCCTGCAATACTTCGTCAATGCATATTTGGATGTGCGTCGCCCAAACTTACTGCCGATTATAATAGTCGATGCCGCCGCTGGCAATAAAATAGGTTCTGATATAGCCGTCTGTGGACACCACCACAAACTCGTTGGTGGCCTCCAGAAAATAGACGTCGTCATTGTCCTCGGCCTCCAGCTTATGCAGCGCATCCGGGTGATTGATCACCGCGTTGGCCGCCGCCACATACTCCTCTACCGTACCAACCCCCATCTCAATTCCGTGCTTTTCATAGTGTTGGTTCAGCAGACGCTCATTGCGGAAGGAGTACAACTCCTCCGGCGCGCCCTCCGCCCAGCCGACAGACTGTGCGCCTTCCAGAATGGATTCAACGGTGACCTCCGTCCCGGGTTCCGAAGCCTCTGGGCTTTCAAAAGCGCTGCCTTCCACATCTGCCGAACTGACCTCCCGTACATCCCCCGTCTCCAGGGCGCCGCTGCCAGGAGCCAACAGCCGCGCCGCGCCGACTATTATCAACACAGCCACTGCCAGCACACTGCCCAGCAGGGTCTGCTTCTTTCCGTTTCCCGCTGTGTTACCTGCCATCTTCAGCCTCCTCAAACACTGATACGATCAGTATCTCCACACTCATCACGTCGTTCATGCGCCCGGTCTTCACCGCCTCCTCCGCTTCCACACATCGGGTCAGCGCCTGGCGCAGCGTGGAGGATTTGAACCGGGATGCCTGGCTTAAGTATTTGTTCACCGCAAAGGGGGGCACACCCAGGCCGGACGCAATCTCCTTGTTTGACTGGCCCTTGCTCTTCATGGCCTTGGCCTGGAGCAGCAGATTGCACTGCCGGGCAATCAGAAAGAGAATCCGCATGGGAGGCTCCTTCAAAGTCAACAGGTCATAATACAACTCCAATGCATCCTTCTGACGCTTCTCCGCAATGGCAGTGACCATGTCAAAAATATGGTTGGACACACGGGTGGTACAGACTGCCTCCACGTCCCGGGGTTCCACCACTTCCCTGTCCATGCAGTAGCAGATCAGCTTCTCCAGTTCCATATGGATGTTTTCCATATCCGTGCCGGTTTTACTTAGCAGCAGCAAAACCGTGTTCTCGGTGATCTTCTTCCCCTCTCTGCCCAGTATGCCCGCCACCCAGCGCTTCAGGGTGTTCTCGTCCTGGGCCGCGAACTCCACGGCGCAGCCCTGGGCCTGGACCGCCTTAAACAGCTTGCTGCGCTTGTCCACCTCCGCCTCGGTGAAAATCAGTACGGTGGACTCATTCTGCACCTTCAGGTACTCCGCCATCTGCTCGCCGCCGGACTTAAACAGGCCGCTGTTATCCAGAAAAATAACCCGATGCTGCGCCAAAAAGGGCAGGGTCTCCGCCAGATCAATAATCTCCCCGACAGACACATTTCTGCCCTCGTAAAAATGGTTATTCATATTGTCGTCCGGGGTACACAGCACTCCCTTAAGCTTGTCCCGGTACTGGCGCTTTAAGTAGCGTTCCTCCCCGTATAGAAGGTACACCGGCTGAAACTGCCCCGATTTGATGTCATTTTGTATCCGCTGCATGACGTCCTCTTTTACCTACATTTCTCATCCATTCAGATGTTGTCTGAAAATCTCTCATATTCTTTATCCACAATAACACAAAATCCTGTATTTTTCAACGTAATTTCTTATATCAGCAGGAATGCTTAAGCAGTAATGCCGATAAACTATCAAATATCTCCCGGTTTAGCCGTCGCATCCACCCTAAGTAATTTACATTTCATTTAAGATTCTCTATTTGATTTATACTTTAATAATTATAAATTGAAATCCAATATATTATATGATATACTATATGAATCCATTAGTGGGCAACAATCCAAATGCATGCAACTCACCTAATTTCAGTTACATTAGTTGAACTATTCGAAATACTTCATGAGCAAACACCTAAAACCAGGTATTTCTGCAACAACCAAAGCATATAAATGTGGCATTAAAATCGCTTCTATATATAAAAAAATATCCCACTATACTGTTCTCAATGGGGGGATGTCATGTTGCATTTGAACTTTGATAATTACAATACCCAAATACTATTGCTCCTCTATCGGCATTTATACCTTTAAAGACAGACAATTATTGTTCTGACGGATACCAGATTAAAACATTTATACAAAAAAATAAAATATCTTGGAAACAGACCATATCAGCAGTCCTATTTACTATTAAAAGTATGTTAAATACCACTGTAACGCTAAGGAAAAACACACTATGAAAGCAATTTTTCTTATCTTAAAAAGACGAAACCCAAAAACGGCAAAAAGTATATTCTTTCTGATCCTGTTGATTTTATACCCTATAATTTACGGAACGGGAAACCGTTTTTTGTCTGGTCGGTACAATTATAGCAATATGCTCTATATTAACAGGCTTTTGTTTTTTGTCCTGATCTGTATTTTGCTGGTGTATGTCAGATTAGTGTTTCATAAATTTATCAGGGAAGATTGGGAGTGTCTGGTTCTATTTGGCCTTGATTTTCCACAGCGTTTTATCTTATTTTCTCTTACTCATTATGAAATATTTTTTCTGCAGATTTACTTTGGAACCATGATTGCCCAGGCCCAGGGTATAAGCATAGTTCATTCTGTTTTTGCTAATGTTTTTACTGCTCTTTTAATTGAACTGTTTGGCATATGGATAAGTCTGCACACGCATTCGAAGCTGCTAACCTCTTTCACTTTTACCATGATAGGTCTGTTAGGTATATTAGTGGGCACAAAAAAATTATCATTCAAGATGGTTTATACAATTGTAATGTCTGAATCGATTACAGGTTTTTTGTTTCCCCAAAGCATGATTTCTATTTCAATAAGAATTATTATTTCTATATGTCTATTGCTTTACTTCTCTCACAGATACCAAAGTATCTGTTTGGATAAAATTATTGCCAGAAATCACGCAAACAGAATGCACATAATGGGTGAGCTGAATCACTGGCTCAATGGACATTTAGTATATGGAAAGAATTATATCTGGATGTACAGAAACAAAGACTTTATTCTTTGGAAAATATTTTCTGCCATAATCTTTATTGTCTTCTGTTATACCGAATCCGGTTCTATTATCCTGTTCTTGCTGGCCTATGGAATATGCCTGATCAGTTCTCTGTATTTTAAGGACATATATAATTTTGAGACTACTCTTCTTTTGCCATACTATATGTCAAATTATGCCTATACATCCCTCTTTCGAGATCAGATATTGAGCGGATTTTTTCTTTTGGGGGATAATATATTTCTGATTGTGCTTATTGATTGTATTTTCCATCCCCAAAATATCATAATCCTGCCTGTTTTAGCGCTTACCCTTCTGTTCGCTGCGAGCTTTATAAGCAGTCATCTATTTATAAAGTATCCGGCAAAGCAGTATTATTTATCTGTCTGCGTGGCGTTGATTCAACTACATCTGCCCGTACTTAATTTGTATTTTCTATATAAAAACATAGATAAAGGAAAAAGAAATTGGGAGAATCTGCACTATGAATAATCTTACCTTAAATAATGCCTCAATGCTGTACGATAAAAAACATGGCATTCAGTCCATAACAGCGACAATAAATTTTGGAGAAATCACTGCCATTATCGGTCCTAACGGAGCCGGAAAAACAACATTGATTAAAGCAATAGCAGGATTAATGCCCCTATCAGACGGGGAGATTCTATTGTCAGGTCTTAGCACCTCAAGCCGGATATGTAAATCTCAAATTGGATATATGCAGGAAAATTTGAATTTTTACAGAAAAATGACAGTTTATGAAATTATGGATTTTATCTGTCAAATCAAATTTGGGGGGAGGTTCCAGGAAGAAATAGAGCCTTATTTAAAGAGATATGAACTATTTGAACAGCGAAACTCTTATGTCAGCGCACTTTCCATGGGCATGAAAAGGAAATTGTCAATTATCATGGCGCTTATTGGGACTCCAAAACTTATTCTTATGGATGAACCGACCAATGGCATTGATACTTATGGAATCCTTCAATTTAAGAACGACTTGATTAGATGTATTCAACAAGGAAGCGCTGTCATCGTAACCAGTCATGTTTTGGATTTTTTAGAAAAAATATGTACGCGCTGTATTTTTTTGAGAGATGGCGTAATAGTTCAGGATATTCAAATTACAAACAATAGTCAGGATTTGGACAGTATTTATCAAAAGATTTATATTATGCCATCTACAAGTGATGACTAAAATGAGCTTCCGCTTTATTGCCTAAAATCCCCATTGCACAATCAGACTCCGTGCAATGGGGATCCTGCCTTTTATTCGCCGCTCAGCCATTTGGCAAAGCGCTCCTGGGCCTTTGCCATCCAGCTTTCTCCCAGACTGCCCTGGGAATTGAGGCTGTTAAAAAATGCGTTCATATCCAGATAGTCCACTCCGCTGTATGTGCCTGGAAGCTTCGTCTCATCCACAGCTTTTTTCCAGGACTTATATTCGGCAGCGGCCTCCTCATAATAGGTAAGCCTCTTTCCCTCAGAAGTGGTTCCGGAATAACCGTTCAGCTTCTGGTTGATACGCTGATGCAACTCTATGAATTTCTTGCCCCAGCCGGTCTCGCCTTTTGCGATGCTTTTGTTTAAATCCTGCAATTCCTTGTACAAATCCGGGGCTTTGGCTTTCAGTATATCGCTCTCGCTTACATAATCATCCGGCGCTCCCACCAAAGGCCCTTTCTCGATATGGTAGGTAACTCTGCCGTCCTCCGACACTGTGCCGTTCATGCCATATCTGGCAATGGTATCCATGGCGGAGAGAAAGTCCCCGGCATGCTGCTGATCCAAATAATTCTCCGCCAGATACCTGGCCTCCTCCAGGCCAAAGGCTATGGCATCCCTGCGCTGTTCCTCCGTCATCCCGGACACATCATGGGGCATAAGATAATTCTTGATAATGCCGTTAGCGGCTTTCACAACCTCCTCGGGCGCGTTCTCCAAACTGTCATAGAGCTTTTCGTTGGTCTGGATGTTGGGAATGACCAGCCTGTGGGTATTTTCCAGCTGAACAATGCTCTGCTCCATCAGTTCCTGTTTCTTGGCCTGATCCGTTTTCTGCTGCTGGTTCAGTTTCCAGCTTCCTTCTTGGATCTGTCTCTGCAAATCCTGAGCCAGGGCCTGCAGGCCATCCCCGGAAAACTCTACCATCACGTTGTCTCCGTACTGGCTGGAAATCTCCTTCATGGCCCGCAGAGCCTCCTCCTTGGACATGGGATCCATGATCTTGTTCCCCTGCTCATCGGTGGTTCTGAACTCATATTTCACCAGCGTATCCTTCCTGGGTATGAGACCTTCCCCGCTGGAGCCATAGCTTTTCAAGGGTTCGGATCCCTTGTAAAACTGACTATAGCTTTGTGTGACATTCATTGACATGCTTACATCCTCCTTGATATGTTATTGAAGTCCATTTCCGGGCCGCGTCCATATATTGTGGGCATCTGTCTGGCAATCACGCATTCCGCCCACATATGTTCTTCAGCCTCATATCATTTATCGTCACATTGAATAAAACTTCTTATCTGCAATGCACAATTCGCCCAACTTAATTATATTCTCATCTTTTCAATATCCATGCAACACCTGCCGCAGTCCGGCGGGCGGCGTTTTTAAAATGATTTCCCGGATTCAGCTGAAACATTGTATCAATCCCCTTCTGCGTACAAAGGGCGGCTATTTCTCCCGTGTACTCCTGCACTGTTTTCATATAGGGGTTCCCGGTCCTGCATTCTCTGTCGCCAAGGGATAGATACATGTGCGTTATGTCACCTGCCATGTCATGAGCAGAGACATATTCCCAAAAGCCCGGGAACCACAGCGATCCGGACATGCTGGCTATTCTTGAAAAAACCGGTGTCTGACAGGCTGCGTATATGGCGAACAGCCCTGCCAGAGAATAGCCCGCAAGACCTCTCCAGGATACAGGCCCCAGCAATGCCGCCTCCGCCTCCGGGAGAATTTCCTCCGTCAAAAGCCGCAGATATTCTCCTGCCCCTCCTGTGCAGGGAGGAGCGCCTTCTGAGACAGGAGGCATCTCCCAGGGGGTCAAATCATGGTGCCAGGCCAACCCGCTTATGGTCACAAGGGTGAAATCCGGGCACTCTGCATCCCGCAGCATCTGATATGCCCTTTCTCCCTCCCCCTCAAAGGTATTCAGGTATACGATGGGCCTGCCGGATGTAATGCTGGGATATATAGTTATTTCTTTGCCGAATGCACGGAACAGAATTTTATGGCAGTCCTCTTTTTTCATATCAACTCCTGTTTTAAGGCATATTTATAATGGCATGAATATTACTATCGACAATGCCATGCCGAAAATCCGGCGCGGGCGACATATAATCCGAAGAACTTCTCCGGCTCACCCCCTATGCACAAATAGTGCGTTGACCTCCATCTTCTCACAAGTTCTCCACTTTTACTTTATTCTTGTAGGTAACGACATTGGAAATTATGTTTTCGGCCTTGTAAAAATCCATATATGAGTTTTTACCGTAAGCGACTGGAAGTTCTTCTCACACTACTATCCGTCAACATAACAGTTCAACAGATAACTCTCATAGTCTTCCTGCGAAAAACCCTTGTCCGAATGGAAGTCGCCGTATCTCCTGACCAGTTCCCCGACTGTAATGTTTCTCGCCAGATTCAGCGCCTGTGTATCCTCCTCCACGATCCTGCGGATCAGTTCCTCCCGGTCATCTGTCTTCATATTGCCAATCCTCCAGTTCGGCGTCATGTGGGTGAAATTGAAGAACACGTCATACTGGTTGGAAATATTTAGAATAATATCCTCTTCATTGTGATAGACTATACAGTTTCCATCATCCTTCAACTGCTCACACCATTCCCGTTCCGCTTTGAGGCCGTCATAATTCAGGAAATAGGGAATCAGTTCACCACCAAGGACAAATGTTTTTTTAGACTCTTACTTTTCATCATTTATCTCACTATGCGTATCGCAAGATTCTCCTTCGATATTGGGCCAATCAGTATTCGGATATCACCCCGGAAGCGAAATCCACAAAAGGATACTCTCCCATCTCTTCTTCGATGATCCTGCCGTTTAGATTAAACCAACTCTGGCATTTGTCCAGAATGATGGCATCACTGGTTATGACATTTTCCAGAGACTCCAATGTGACATCCACATTGTGGATAACTTCCAATTGCAGTTCAAAAGGAAAATCCCCCAGCAGCGTTCCTATCTGTTCTTTCAGCCTCCCGGAGTTGGATACCGGGGAATCCAGGTAGAACACTGCCTTGCCGACACCGCTTTTCTCCAGCATCCTGCCTGTCATCAGGATCGCCTGCGAAGTCTTGTCAATCAGACGATATGAACCTCTTAGGGCCGCCAAATCCCGGACAGTTCCATCCATACACTTCAGCAGCAGGGATCCGGACAGGGCGACCTCCAGGGTGATGATTGTGTTAAAGCCGTCGATATGCACTGCACAGCCTTCTGGGAGTTCATGGAGTTCCTTATCCTTTCTATTCTCTATGTTCTCCCGGGAAGATACGGCCCTCACCAGCGCCATCCGCTGCCGCTCCGACAGCAGGTAGTGGTTTCCCACAAACACGGATGCCCCTTTGATGGGATAGCCCTGGTTCAGCAAATAATACAGATTCTGTGCCGCCCTGTGCAGTTCGGGAACTGCGGCGGCGCCAAATTCTGTCGGATCACCGGGAACATAGCCTCTCTGTACACTCTTGCACATAGTGTCCCCCCGCCCTTTATACAGTGGTCTGTACAAACGGGAAATTGGATACCAGTTCTTCGTCCATCTCCATCATGTTCAGTATCCTGCTGGCTGCTCCGGAGGGATGGTTTTTGCCTGATTCCCATGCCTCCACCGTCTTGTCAGAAACCCCCATATAGCCTGCGAACAGTTTCTGGGAGAGGCCCGTCTTGTTCCTGATGGCCTTGACCTCCTCGGCCTGATATTCCTTTACAGGCAAAACCGTCACGACGCGCCGGGGAAGCTTCTTCTCCTTAACATCCTCCACAGCCTCTGTCAATCCTGTCATGATACTCTCATACGCTCTGTTCATTGCTCATACCTCCGTCATTATATTTTGTTCCAGCTGATCTATCATTTTTTTAATGTTATTCCGTTCCGCGTTTGTCAGGTTCTCTTTAACGCTCTTGGGATATACCGTGATCAGGTAAACCGTTTCCAACGCCAGAAAATCCACATAGCAGACTCTTGCGCTGCCGCTTTTTCCCCTGTTTTCCAACGCGAAGCGAAGCTTTCGCAGCTTTCCGTTTCCCCGCATGGCCACTCCAATCTGCGGGTCACTCATAATTAACAGTTCCAGACGCCGCAGGTCATCATCATTTAATCCCAAATCCTCCCAATTCTTAATAAACTCTCTGGTCTGTATAAAAGTTCTTGTCATTCGTTTTCCTTTCTCTCATGATACCCTATTCAATAGGGTGTGTCAATACTAAATTTGAATTTATCACCGAAATATTTTAACTTCCATTCTGTTATGTATATAGTACACCGTTATGGCTCCGCTATCTGCCGTCTGCAGGGGCAGACATCCCACTTTTTCCAGCCGCTCAAGGGTCTCCTCATGGGGATGTCCATAGGCATTGTTCCGGCCCGCTGAGATCAGGGCCAGCCGGGGTGTAACAGCCTGTAAAAAGGCATCCGAGGTGGAATACCGGGAACCATGATGGGCCACCTTGAGCACATCCAGTCCGGGCAAGCCCATGGTTTCCAGATATGCCGTCAGTTCCCTTTCCCCCTCTCCCTCCACATCCCCGGTGAGCAATACCCGGAAGTCCTTTTCCTCCAACAGATAGCAGGCGGAGCCTGCGTTGTCATCCCCGTCATACCCCGCCCCGGGCCACAGACATGTCAGCCGGAAATCTCCCTGCTGCCAGCCTTTTCCCCGGGAGAGATATTCCACCCGGCAGCCCGCCTCCCGGGCCAGCAGCCGCAATTCCTCCAGCGGCTGCGGCAAAGGCCCGGCTATCTGGGGCAGGTACAGAGCCTTGAGACGTATTCCCCCGCTGTCCGAGAGCAGTTCCCTTACGGCATTGATATGATCCTGATCCCCATGGGACAGAAAGATGCCGTCTATAGTATGAATCCCCTGATACTTCAGATAAGGGATCAACACATACTCCCCCACCTGGCTGCGGCTGCTGCTCCCCCCGTCAAACAGATAGACCTGGCCCTGGCCGGTATTCACGCAGATGCAGTCCCCCTGGCCCACATCCAGCATGGTGAGCGTAAAGCCGCCGCCCCTGCGCCTTGTAAGGAGTATGACCGCCATAGTCAACAAAAGCAGACCAACTCTGCTCTCCCCTGGCGAGGGGGCCGATGAACGATTTCCGTATCGCTTCAGCAGTGCGGCCGCAACGGTCAAAATCCCGTAGTATACGGCAATCTGCCATGGTTTAGGGCAGCCGGTAATCCACAGATGCCCCGGCAGATCTTCGGCCAGACGGCACACCTGTTCATACAGGCCCAGTATCCCCATTACTCCCCATCTCACCGGCAGCGCGGCGGGAAAAATCATCAATATCAATCCTCCGGCCAGCAGCAGGCCCATCAATGGGAGTACAATCAAATTCAGCAGAATGCCGTAGACCGGAATCTGATAGAAAAACCAGAGTTGAACTGGCAATGTGGCCAAAGTGACGGACAGGCTGGCCAGCAGCCCCCGGAGCAGGCTTTGAAGTAGCCGCAGCCCCTTGTTTTCCCAAAACACCCTGTCGGCTCTGCCCTTGCCCCTCCTTCTCTCATGTGTCCTGTATGCCTGCCGCCTGCCGCGAATCAGTCTTTCAAGTCCCGCATTTACAGGCAGCTCCAACAGTGAAGGATATACCAGCCCCATGCCTGCTGTTGCCCCGAAAGACAGCAGAAATCCGCAGTGGTACACTAACCTGGGATTATGGCACACCATTCCCGCCGCCAATATTCCCATGGCGGTCAGCATATCGTAGCGTTTACCCCAGATCTCTCCCAACATACGGATCAGGTACATGCCTATGGCACGGACCGCCGATATGCCCCAGCCCACCATGCCGCCATAGAGCAGAATTATGCCGCCCCCGGCTATGGCCGCCGGCACAATGGGACAGCCGCACCGGCGCAGCAGCCCGTAAAGCCCCATGCCCAGCAGGGTGATATGCAGGCCGGAGATGGCCAGTACATGGGCAATGCCATTACTTTGGTACAGTTCCTTCAGTTCCTGATCCAGCCCGTATTTTTCTCCCAGCATCATTTTGGCCAGGACGGATGCCTCGCTGGGCGGAAGCGCCCGATAGAGCCTTTCCTTCAAGATATGGCGAAGGCGCAGCAATCCCTCCCGGATCCGCCACTGCCCATTGTCGCTGCCCAGGAGTGTAGCCTGCTTCAGCCGTCCCGCTACACCGGTGATCAAATTGTAATCCGCGTTGTCCCACTCTCCCGGGTTGGCGGCGCGCTGATAAAGTTCCAGCCGGCCCTGTACGGCCACCTGGCGGCCAAGGCTGATATGCTCCCACAACCGCCACGCCGCCCCTTCGTCCCCGGCTGTCTCCTCCGCGGACACGCACTCCCATACCGCCTGGTCCGCTGCCAGCTGGCATATCAGTCTGTCATTTACTTTTTGTCCTGAAATATCCGGGACAGATACTCCGTCCCCCGATTCCGTATCAGACGATACGGTAACAGATCTCAGATAAAGAATTAGAATTTCCTCGCCGTACAGAGTACGGACTTCCTTCTCGTATACCTGGCCGGTCACAGTCACCGACAGTTCCTTACGGAACGGCTCCTCCCCGCAGAACTGTCGGGACAACTCCGACTCCCAGGGCGGCGGGTTTTCCAGCCGCTGCCAGAGCACAATGACTGTGATCAGAGCCAGACAGCCGCATAAAAGCGGTCTCCGTATTCCTCCCAATCATACTCCTGTCCGCCTGCTTTGCGCAGGCATAAATAATTAGTCACACCAAAAGTTCTCCTCATACTATTCTAAAGTCGTTACAATATCCAGATTGCGTTCAAAATAAGTGGTCAGACTGTATTTTTCCCGGTATATGCCGGAATTGTCCCCATTGACGGATATCTGGACACGGTTCACATGGCTCAGTTCCGCCAGGGAGTTGGCGATAGAGTATATCGTCACATCCGCCGTTACATTGTAGGGCTGCGTGAGAAATGTTTCATCCAGATTGACATAACACACCCCGTCCCTGGTGGTCACGCTGGCCACCTTGGTAGACGGATTGATGGTGGGGTACAGCCCCTCCCTGCTGGGGCCTTTGATCAGTTCCTCCACAATCAACTTCTCCGGTGAAATATTGGTGCTGTACTCCCTGGTACGGTTGGCCGCAATCAGCTGGTCCCCTGCCTCATTGGCGAAATAAAGTTTCAGCGTGATCTCCTCATAAGTATTGATGGCATTGCCGTCATTTTCCACAAACTGATCCCTGTTCATAGTGGACACAATGTTTCCCAGGGAATCCAGCAGGGGATTGCCGTTCACGGTGATGGACACAAAATTGATCTGATTCAGCTGGGTCAGCGTCCTCACGATAGCCGCTCGTACCAGTACCTCCGTGGTGGTTGACAAACTGTTATAATTTTCTGTCATATCCAGATGCACCTTGCCCATATTTACATCCACACTCTGCACCTGAAAGCCCATATTAAGGGGAGCCTTGTACTCCAGCTTTGCCGGAGTGGTTGCCAGCGCATTCAAGAGTTCCGTCACCTGGCTCTCCAGATCCTCCGCCTCCATATAGTGCTCATGCATCTCTATCTTAGTCTCGGAGTTGCTCACATAGTAGACCGAATAGATCTTGGACTGATCCACCAGTTCCTGCTTGCAGGCAACAAGGGTAATCAGACAGATCAGTGTAAGCAGCGCCGCCATAATTCGTTTCATTCCGCTCCTCCTGTTAAGATCGCTGTGCGATGGCGCTAAATTACTGTGAAACATAGTTTAGTGGAATTTTCACCAAAAAGGTGGAACCCTCCCCCTCCGTGCTGGTCACTGTGATGGATCCTCTGTGCATCAGCACGGCGTTCTTGGTGATGGCCAGCCCCAGGCCGGTGCCGCCGATCTCCCGGGAGTGGGATTTGTCCACCCGATAAAAGCGCTCGTAGATCTGTGCCAGGGAGTCCTCGGGGATGCCGATGCCGGAGTCACTGACTTCAAATGTAAAATATTGATGATCCGCGTCCAGAACAACCTTGACCCAGCCATGTTCCTTATTGTACTTGATAGCGTTCTCCACCAGATTGGACATCACCAGCGTCATTTTTACCTCGTCCACCTCGGCCGTCACAGGACGAACGCTCTCAAACACCACCTCCACGTCCTTCTTTCGGGCAATGGGGCGCAGACGCTTTAATATCAGTTCCGTCAGGTCGTTGACATTGACGGACGCAATGTTCAGGGCCGAAACCTTCTTGTCCATTTTGACCAGAGTCAGCAGATCCGTGATAATACGGTTCTCACGGTCAATCTCCGACACGATATCCTCCATAAACTCCTGGTACAATTCCGCAGGCACATCCTCCTGCACCAGCAGGGAATCCGCCAGCACCTTCATGGAAGTCAAGGGCGTCTTCAGTTCATGGGACACATTGGACACAAATTCCTGTCTGGAATCATCCAAAACCTTCATGCGCTGAAGCAGCTGGTTAAATGCCTCCACAATATGCTCTGTCTCCGCCAGGTCCGGCACGGAAATGCTCTCATTGCTGTATCCCGCCTTCACATCATTGATGACCTTGGTAACCCGCTCAAAGGGCCTTGTCAGCACGATGGACAGAATCAGAGCAATGACGACAATGGCCATAATCATCAACGCCTCCAAAATCATGGCCTTGCGGCTTAAAACCTCCATCGTTTCCATGATATAGTCTGTAGAAAGGCTGGTGAGCATCACGCCCTTGACCCTGGGATTCGGACCTGCCCCTTCACTCCCTCCCTCACCGACATTACGATTGTCAATAATGGGAATGGTTATTTCAATGTATCCGTTCTGGGCATCATAATTGGAAAGACTCTCTCCCATAAAGCATTTGATCACTTCCTCCGAGATAATAGTCTTTCCCTCACTGATGCTGTATGTATCTTTGACAATCCGCAGATTCCCGCTGATAATCTGTACCCGCCCGTCATACAGATTGGACAGCATCTCCAATTCAGCATTGATGACCCTGGAACTGCTGGTGTTCGAATACTCCAAACTGAGTGCCGAAGAACTCCTCATATTCAGATAGTCTTCATTGATCAGATGATCCGCTATGACTCTCAGCTGGCTCTGCACCGTGGCCGTCCGAAGTTCCACCGCCCGCTGCTCATAATTCCTCATGATTCCATAACGCATGGCAACGCTGGGAACAATGCCCACCACCAATACGATCAGGAATATCCGAACCCTCAGACTGCGGATGTTGAGATACTGATGATAAAATTCTTTTATCTTTTTTATATAATTTTTCTCCATGGCTTATACATTATAGAAATAATACCCTACTCCCCATTTAGTGTGTACATACTGCGGCTCACTGGGATTGCTCTCTATCTTCTCACGCAGTCTCCTGATATGTACATCCACTGTCCGCACATCACCGGGATAATCGCAGCCCCATACAATCTTCAGCAGCGCCTCCCTGCTGTATACCTTGTTGGGATTAGTCATAAGCAGTTCCAACACCTCAAATTCCTTGGCAGTTAAACCAATCTCCCTGCCGGCAATATAGGCTCGTCTGCCCTCGCAGTCCAGGCGCATCTCACCGCTTACCAGTTCCTTATGGGCCTCCGCCTGGCCCTTTTTGGGCTCTATGCGGCGCATGATGGCCTTGATCCTGGCCTTTACCTCCAAGATGTTGAAGGGTTTGGTTATATAATCGTCCGCGCCGTACTCCAAGCCCAATATCTTATCCATGTCGTCACCCTTGGCTGTCAGCATTATAATGGGCACGTTGGAAAACTCCCTGATATGTTGACACACTTCAAACCCCGTAAGTTTGGGCAGCATGATATCCAGCAGGATTATATCATACCGGTTGGCCCGGGCCAGTTCCAGAGCCTCCTCCCCGTCATAGGCACAATCCACCTGCATCTCATCCTGCTCTAAGCTAAACCTAATCCCCTTCACGATCAGTTTCTCGTCATCCACTACCAAAGCCCTTTTTACAGCCATTGCTTCAACCATCCTTCCCCACGCATGCTCAGTCTACCGTTATCAAATCCCTAATCTTCTCATAAGTGCTTTCTTTGATGCCCGGCACCTGCATTATCTCTTCCGCGGACCGGAAAATGCCGTTTTTCTCCCTGTAGGACAGGATATCCGCCGCGCGGCTCTCACCGATCCCAGGCAGGGTCTGGAGCCTGCCCGCATCCGCCGTGTTCAGATTGACCAGCCCGCCGTCCGTCTCACAGACTTCCTTCACCACAGCCTCTCCTATGGCCGGGATGTAAAGCTTCTCCCCGTCTCCCAGCACCGCTGCCAGATTCACCGCTGCCTCCCAGGCTTCGCCGGCAAGCCCGCCTGCCGCCTCCACGGCCTCCCAGGCACGGCTTCCCTCGGGCAGCATCACCACGCCCGGCCGACACACTTGGCCGCATACATGGACACAAATCAGTCTGTCATTCTCAGCCGGGACCGCCTGTTCGGACTCTGACCGTGACTCCTGTCCCTCTTGGGGCAGATCCCTCTTTGAGGGCCCGTCCGTATAGCCGCCCCTATTCTGAGCATACAATTCATCCGCCGATTCCCGGTCGAAATACAGGATCTCTTTGCTGCGACTGCAGCCGCTTAAGACCAGCGACACCCAAAAGCATACAAGAAGTAACTCATACTTTATTTTTCTCATCATAGTTCCTTTCCCATTTCTGGCGGTACTCGGAATGCCTCTCTATGCTGATAGAATTATTGTATAGGAAGTATTTTCCCTTGACAAGTGGGAAAAGCTTAAAAATTACTTAATTTTCTCGCGGCTGTCATTTCCACTTGAAGATGACAATACCGGCAATCGCGATTGCCATGCCCACGGCCTTGCGCCACTCCCAGGGCTGTTTTTCCACGCCAAACCATCCCAGAAGTTCTATCACATAGGCCACCAGCAGCTGGGCCACCACGATCAGCATGACCGCCCGGGCCGGACCCAGGGCATCCATACTCTTAATGACTGTGTAGGTGATGAACGCGCCGATGGCGCCGCCCAGCAGCATATATTTGGGTTCCACTTTCAGCGGCGCCATAAGACTGCCTCTGTCCGTGATCAGCCATGCCCCCAGGCAGACCAGCAGCGCGGTAAACTGCACAAAGGCACTGGCCACCCATATACTGGAGCTTTTCGTCACCTGGGTATTGAATACTCCCTGTACACTCATAAGCGCCCCCGATATCAGGGCAATAAAAAAACCAATCATCTTGTTCCTCCTAATTAAATCGCTGCGCGATGGCTCTAAAGGGTAAAGTCCTTTCGACGCACACACAGGAGAGACAGGTTTCATTCGTAAAATACACTCATGAAATCTGCTCTCGCGCGCCTTCACGACTTTACCTGTCCTAACCGGACCATTCAGAGCTTTGCATATTCTTTACTGTTTAGGATATCCTGATGATTGGTTCCATATGCGGAAAATATTCAGTTTTTGACAAGTTGTGTGCGCATTTGCTGGTCCAGCTGTTCCACCATGCTGCTCACGTCCTCCCCGTTCCATACTTTCGCAAAAAGCACCTCCAGCCAAGTCCAGTAATTGCTGGCCTCCATCAGCTTGGGAAGAGGCATACTGTCCTCATACTCGGCCAGAAATATCTGCAGCGCTCCGTTGCTGCGGTTCACGGTCCTGTTGGCCGATACCTTCCCCGTCTGCTCATACAGATTCTCCGCGTAACCGTCCGCCAGATAAGCTGCAAAGGCATTGGCCAACTCCTGGTGCTCCGAATAACCGTTGATGGCCACCGCGCTGGTCACTGACATGGATCTGCCCGCCAGTTCGCCGCTGGGATCCGGCATCAGGGAAACACCGTAATCGTAAGGAAAGTTCCCCTCCTCCT
This sequence comes from uncultured Acetatifactor sp., assembly GCA_910585015.1. GTDB lineage: Bacteria > Bacillota > Clostridia > Lachnospirales > Lachnospiraceae > Acetatifactor. Next base: position 223,933 of record CAJUCT010000001.1, on the reverse strand, counting down.
TGGCCTGGGCCAGAACTGCCGCCGCGTCCGTGGTGGCAATGGTAAACACCAGTTTTCCCTCCAGAAAATCCTGCAGTACCGAATCATAACTCACCGTGGAGGAATCAATGGAAAAGAACTGGTTCAGTCCCTGATAAATCCCCAGACTGGCAATGGCCTCCTGATTATATATGTCGATCTGGCTTCTGTCGTCCCCCGCTTCTCCTCCCAGATTCATATAATTGCCCACAAAATAGTAATTATAAAAGATATCCGAAACATCCCAGGAAAAGATTCCTTCCACCGTTTCCGGGGGATCAAAGCTGTCCGCAATCTGTAGGATATCGCCCACTGTGGCCGGAATCGCCCGTTCAAAAAACTGCTGCGTCCGCAGCGCCAGAGTTTCCTCGTCGTATATTACCAGGGAATCCTCATCGTCGGGAAGTTCGTCCAGTTCCTCAAACTCCCCCTCTTCCCCATCGATGCCCCCGGTGGGATCCGCCTTGCCCGCCTGCTGCCGTGCCCATTCATACAGATAGGTCTCGTTGTAGATCAGGGCGCTGGTCTCATAGTACAGGGGATAGGCCACCAGCTTGCCGTGATAAGTCACTGCCGACAGCGCCGCCTTGGGAAAATGGGCTGCGTCCATCACGCCTGCCACGTCCTCCACCGGTACAGCCAGTCCTGCCAGATAGGCTTTCTCCAGCAGGTCATGGCTGATCAGGTAGGCGTCCGGCATGGACGGTGTTTCCTCCCCGCCGTTCAATGTGACCCTGTTTATGGTTTCCAGATAATCACTTTCCGCTATATAGTAGGGAAGTACCCGCACATTGTGGGCGTCCCCAAAGGCAACCGCCGCCCTGCTGATATAATCCGTCAGCGCTTCATCCCCGTACCAGACGCGGATTGTCTCCTTCTGGTTTAAAAAAGCCAGCGGGTTCTCCTGCGCATCCTCGCTGTCCCAGTCAATAAAGCTGCCGGCATAGAGTCCCGCCGTCAGCGCTGCCACCAGCAAAACCGCCATAATTCTCTTGGTAAAATGCATAAATTCCTCATTCCTGCATAACCGGAGCATGGCTTAGCCAAACTCCCGCTTTGCCTGCGATATTCCTTACTATACTCACGAGCGTTTAGATTTTCCTTTCTGCCCGACGCATGCTGCCCGATTATGCGGCATGTGCCGGGCAGAAATCGGAAAATCTTAGCGCTCGTCAGTATAACACTCCTCAATACAGCTGTCCAATATCTCAATCATGGCATCCACATCCCCCTTGCCGATAACCAGCGCCGGTACAAAGCGGATGATATGGGTGCCTGCATTGATCAAAATCAAGCCCTTATCAAGAGCCCTTTTAATGATTTCCCCCACGGGCTTATAAAATACCAGCCCCTGCAGCAGTCCCACGCCGCGGTGGGTCTCAATGCAGTCGTACCTCCGGGTCAGTTCCTCCAGTCTCTCAGCCAGATAGGGACCTACCTCCCTGACATTCTCCAGCACCTTCTGCTCCTCGAACAGATCCAGCACCTTACAGATCGCCGCCGCTGCCAGAGGATTGCCGCCATAGGTGGTTCCGTGATCCCCTGCCGTCAAGGAGTTTTGCGCCACCCGCTCCGTCATCATAAACGCCCCCACAGGCACACCGCAGCCCAGCGCCTTGGCCGTGGTCATGATATCCGGCTTCACGTCAAAACGCTGCCAGGCGTACATATAGCCGGTGCGGCCCATGCCGCACTGAATCTCGTCCAGGATGAGAAGGATATCTCTCTCGTCACAGAGCCGACGCAGTTTTTTCAGAAAATCCTCCTCGGCGGGGTAAATGCCGCCCTCCCCCTGGACAGTCTCCAGGATGATGGCGCAGGTCTTGTCCGTCACCTGGGCAAGTACGCTGTCATAGTCATTCAGGGCGGCAAAGCGGATATTGCCGATCATGGGCCCGAAAGCCTCCCGGTACTTGGGATTGCCCGTCACAGAAAGGGCTCCCATGGTCCTGCCGTGAAAGGAATGCTCCATGGCAATGATCTCATGATCCGTGGATCCATCCTTCAAATAGGCATACTTTCTGGCCGCCTTGATAGCTCCTTCCACGGCCTCGGCCCCGGAGTTGGTGAAAAAGACCCTGTCCATGCCGGACACTGCCTTGATCTTCCTGGCCGCTTCGATGGCCGGTGCGTTGTAGTAATAGTTGGATGTGTGGATCAGCTTGTCGATCTGGGCCTTCAGCGCGTCATTGTATGCCTTATTATTATAGCCCAGGGCAAACACTGCGATACCGGACACAAAGTCCAGGTAACGCTTCCCTTCCATATCATAGAGATATACGCCGTCGCCCTTATCCAGCACCACCTGGTAGCGGTTGTACGTATGAAGCAGCGCCTTTTCCGCCTCCTCAATATACTCCTTCATCATTGGGGCATCCCTCCGATCTCTTCGTCATTGATAATGGCCGTTCCCACGCCGTTGTTGGTAAAGATCTCCAGCAGCAGGCTGTGGGGCACCCTTCCGTCCAGGATATGTACCCTGTTCACGCCGCTTCTGATGGCAGAGGTACAATTTCCCAGCTTGGGCAGCATACCGCCGCCAATAAAACCGCCGTTTATCAGCCCTTCCGCGTCGGAGGCGGACAGCCGGGAGATAAAGGTGGACTTGTCATTAATATCCTTGTAAAGGCCCTCGATGTCCGTCAAAAACACCAGCTTGTCCGCTCCCACAGCCTTGGCAATGGCGCAGGCCGCGTCATCCGCGTTGATATTGTAAGTCTGGAAGTGTTCATCCAATCCTATGGGAGCCACAATGGGCAGGAAATCCTTCTCCAGCAAGTCATAGAGCACCTTGGGGTTCACCTCCGTAATGTTGCCCACAAAGCCGATATCCTGACCGTCCGCGTATTTTTTCTCCACGGTGAGCAGACCGCCGTCCTTGCCGCTGATACCCACGGCCTTGACCCCCAGTTCCTGCACCATGGTCACCAGGTCCTTATTCACCTTGCCCAGCACCATCTCCGCAAGCTCCATGGTCTCCACGTCGGTTACACGCAGGCCATTGATGAATTTGGCCTCCTTGCCAACCTTGCCGACCCAGCGGCTGATCTCCTTGCCGCCCCCGTGGACGATGATGGGTTTGAACCCCACCAGCTTTAAGAGGGTCACATCCTTGATGACGTTTTTCTGCAGTTCCTCATTGCTCATGGCGCTGCCGCCGTATTTAACCACAATGATCTTGCGGTTGAATTTCTGAATGTAGGGCAATGCTTCGATCAGGGTCTCCGCCTTGTGCATCACCAGTTCCATATCTTTTTCCATTTAAACCAATATCCCTTCCTGCCTGTTATATTTTTGTATCCAAACTATTGTTACAGGGCTTTGCTGTGCCCCTGCTTAATGGTTTACTATATTTTTGCGGTCATGTCAATTCGCCTTTTTCCGCCATGGGGAAAAACTGTGGTTCGGCCGGCAATTACGGCTTTCTGGCAATGACACAATACCATTCAACCTGTTCGAACTCTGCCATCTCAAAACAAGCCGGAAAACACTTTATCCCTATATCTCTATAACCCATTTCTCTCAGTTTATTTTGCAATATCTCCCAAGAGACCGGGTAATAGTGTTCTTCAAATATCTCTTTCTGGAATATCCTGTTTTCTCTCTCAAAAGTATACAAAATGTTGAATGTCATGGAACCGTCATTGTTATAGTCCCATGCCTGCGTCACATTTATCCTGTTTTCTCCGTCAAACAGCGGATTATACGGATAGAAACGATTGCGTTCCCTCAGAATCTTGTCCCAGTTGCGCGTATCAAAATACAGATAACCACCCGGGCCTGTCAGAGAGTCCATCCGCTCCAAGGTTTTCATGACATCTTCGTTGACGACATAGCCCAAGGCGTTGCCGGTGCTAGCCACCAGATCAAATCGCCGCTCCTGCCAACAGGATAAGTCTCTGAAGTCACTGCACTTCAACTCGACCGTCTGGCCCTTTGCCTCGGCCTTTTTTGCACATCTGGCAAGCATTGTCTGACTCAGATCTGAGCCGCACAACTCAATACCCATATCCAGCACCGGCAAGGTTACACTGCCTGTACCAATGCTCACATCCAGCATCGTCTGTATTCTTTTTCCTTCCAAAACCGTTTCCCAATGGCGCTTATATACTTCATACCGATTTTCGTCCTCAAATAAATCATAGATATCCGCCCGGTCATAAATACTCGCCATCTGAACCCTCCTTACTTTGCCAGTGCCTGGGCCAGCTGGCAAAGCTGATCCCGGCCGGCGGCATTCAGGGTGGACTTGACGGTTACAGTGGGCTCCGCCAGCACACAGTCCTTGAAACCTTCCACATATTCCTTCATCAACTTCCCGGCCATAGGCGCCCAGGAGCCGTTTTCCAGGATTCCCACGGTTCTCTTCTGATAGTTTTTCAGCTTCAGGTGATAGAGAAAATCCTCCATGCAGGGGAACAGCCCGCCGTCGTAGGTGGCCGCCGCCAGCACCAGCCTGTCATAGCGGAAGGCGTCCTCAACGGCCTTCGCCATATCGTCTCTGGCCAGATCATGCAGGGATACCTTCTGTCCTTTTTCTTCCAGCAGCGCTGCCAACTCTTTGGCAGCTGCCGCCGTGTTGCCATGGATGGAGGCATAGGCGATGGTGACCCCCTCATTCTCCGGGCGGTAGCTTGACCACAGTTCATATTTTTCCAGATAATGGGCCAGATTTTCCTTCAGCACCGGGCCGTGCAGAGGACAGATGATTTGGATGTCCAGCCCGGACGCTTTCTTCAGCAGAGCCTGCACCGGCGCGCCGTATTTGCCCACAATGTTTATATAGTAGCGCCGGGCCTCATGGTCCCAGTCCTCCTGGGTGTCCAGCGCGCCGAACTTGCCGAAGCCGTCCGCGGAGAACAATATCTTCTCTGTGCTCTCATAAGTCACCATGACCTCCGGCCAATGCACCATGGGAGCCATGTAAAAATGCAGGGTATGGCTGCCCAGAGAAAGGCTGTCCCCCTCCTTGACCTCCACCTTCCTGCCGCTGAAATCCATGGTGAAAAACTGGGGCAGCATAGCGAAGGTTTTGGCGTTGCTCACCACCTTGAGCTTTGGGTATTTCTCACAAATCTTCTGGATATTGGCGGCATGGTCCGGCTCTAAGTGGGAAACCACCAGATAATCCGGCGGGCACTCCCGTCCTCTCTGCCGGGACACAAGTTCCATCTCCCGTTCCAGATTGGCAAGCCATTCCGTTGTGGCCCTGGCATCCACAGTGTCCATGATGGCAATCTTTTCGTCCACCATCAGATAAGAATTGTAGGATACCCCATTGGGCACCTGATACTGGCTCTCAAACAAATCGATTTCATGATCGTCACAGCCGATATAACGCACGGCATCCGATATATTTACTTGGCTCATATGTATCCTCCTGTTTCCTGGATATTATTCAACATCAATCCATTTTTCATTCCTGACATGCTCTTTTCCTTTTACGTCCGCCATTTTTGCCTCAATTCCCGTTCTGGGAATTGCAATGTGGCAATACAGCTGCGAAACCTATAGTCCTATGAACGGTAATCCGCGTTGATCTTCACATAGTCATAGCTCAAATCGCAGCCCCAGGCCGTGGCTTCGGCATCTCCCATATGCATATCCGCCACCACCGTGACCTCGGGAGCCGATAGAATCCTGGTGGCCTCCTCCTCGCTGTAGGAGACGGGATTGCCCTGGCTGTATACCACTGCTTTGCCCTCCTGGCTCTGGAACCACAGATCCACCTTGTCCGGGTCAAAGCTGGCGCCGCTGTAGCCCAGAGCGCACAGAAAACGTCCGAAATTGCAGTCGTGGCCGTAGATCGCCGCCTTGCTCAGAGAGGAACAGATCACGGATTTAGCCAGTGTCCGGGCGTGTTCTTTCGTGTCCGCGCCGACAACTTTTGCCTCGAACAGACAGGTCGCTCCCTCCCCGTCCCCGGCCATTTTCCGGGCCAGATAAACAGTGATAAAGTCCAGCGCCTGACAGAAAACGTCATAGTCCGCCCCCTCGCCGCTGATCTCTATGTTGCCCGCCTGGCCGTTGGCCAGCACCAGCAGGGTGTCGTTGGTGGAGGTGTCGCCGTCCACCGAGATCATATTGAAAGAGTCCACCACCGCTGCGCTGACCGCCCGCTGCAGCATTTCCTTGGAGATGCATACGTCCGTGGTCAAAAACGCCAGCATGGTACACATGTTAGGGTGGATCATGCCGGATCCCTTGCACATACCGCCAATGGTCACGGTCTGCCCGCCGATCTGCACTTCCACCGCAATCTCCTTGGAGACGGTGTCGGTGGTCATAATGGCCTGTGCCGCCGCCAGCCCTGCCTCCCGGCTGCGTTCCTTGGCCGCCGCCAGCTTGTCGATTCCCGCGCGGAGCCGATCCACCGGCATGGCCATGCCGATGACGCCGGTGGAGGCCACCAGCACCGCCTCCGCCGGAATGCCCAGAAGTCTGCCCGTATGCTCCGCCTCCGCCCTGCAGCAGTCCATGCCTGCCTGGCCCGTACAGGCGTTGGCAATGCCGGAGTTCACCACCACGGCCTGGGCAAAGGGGGACTGAGCCACCACTTTCTGGTCCCATAAAACCGGCGCCGCCTTTACCACATTGCTGGTAAAAGTGCCTGCCACCCGGCAGGGGGAGGCGCTGTAGATCAGCGCCATATCCTTTCTGTTTTGATATTTCACCGCCGCCTCCGCGCCTGCGGCCTCAAAGCCTTTTGCCGCAGTCACGCCGCCCTCGATCTGTCTCATGTTTGTTCTCCTTTTTCTATGTTGTCACTTGGTTATACTACATAACGCCAGAATTTGCCGTACTACATTGGTTAAACGCATATGGCTGGTGTTATGTAGTCAGGTTACTCGGAAATTTTAACTGTTAGGCAGTATAAATACTGTGATATTTGTCTCTGTATACTGAGCATATATTCATACTTACCTTGTCCCTGCATAACGCGGGCTGCGCCCGTGTTAGGTAGCCGAGCCGGCAACTTCAAATCTAAACATCTCATATTTCATCCTTAAGTTGTAATCCACACCTATAAACTGTATTCTTCTGGGACAATCCTTATCCATTGTAAGTTGAAAATTATTCTTTCCGTTTGTGAACAGCACCTCCCCCGGATATTCCGCATTTGCACATATTAACTTGAATCTTAAAGTAGTGTTAAAGCTATCCCAAATCCTTGTTTCAGACACTCTCCTTACTTCTTGATTAAACTCCTCCAGATTCACTATTTCAAGAACCGTTTCTTCATCTATTTTCATTTTAGGAGATTTAAACGCATCCAAACAATAACTCACAGCATCGGGAATTTTGACTGTAAAAATTGTGTTAAATGGAACATTGCTTCCGTATTTTCTGCTCCATCCCACGTCGGCTTTACCGTCCCATTTGATAGTCAGCTGTCCGCTTTCTACATTCAATATTTCAATGGTTCCCTTCCTCACAGCTTCGTGTTCCTGCACGTAAAGCGTTCCTGCCTCTTCATTTTCTGCGTTGTATTCATTTGACCATATGAATTTCTTACCCTTCAATCCATCGAAGCAAGAAGTATGTGTATTAAAGCCGTTGTTATGATATAACCGGACATAACTCATGCTATATTCCACACGGTTATTTTCTGCCTTTGCCGCCACCTCCGGAAACAGGACAAGTTCCATATCCTGATAATTAGCAGCTAAAGAAGTTTGTGTAACATTATAAGTAATATCCTTTAAAATGAATTGTCCTTCCGAGACTGAGTTCTCAAAGATTTTCATGCCTACCTCTTCTCTGTGATATTGCGTCAATACATGTTTAAACGCGCATCTTCCAACCTGATTTCTCCTTACTGGTTAAACGCCGTGATATTGGCCTCGTTCAACGTAAAGTCATAATAGTTCAGGTCCAGCCTTCTGGTCCAGCCTATGGTGTTCCAGAAAGCATTGCCCACATCATTGCGGGTAAACGCAATCAGACTCACTTTGTTGATGCCTTCTGCTTTCAGGGCGTTCATGCAATGCACCACCATAGCCTTGCCGATGCCCAGCCGCCGGTAGTCCTCCCGCACACATACATGATACAGGCACCCCCTCCTGCCGTCATGCCCGCAGAGGATGCCGCCCACAATGGCGCCGTCAAAAGCCACGGCTACCACGCTGCTGTTCGGATTCCTCTTTAAAAAACGCTCCACGCCCTCCTGAGAGTCATCCAGACTGCGGATGCCGAAACCCTTTATGGTCATCCACAGGGCATACAGCCCCGGGTAATCTTCTGTGGTCATTGCCCGTATGGTATATTTTTTCTCCTGCATTTCTCTTTTCCTTCCCCCACCCTCATGGGCTGATCTGATTTGCCAGATATCTTTCCTTAATATGGATTCCACATATTATTAGCTCTATAACAAATTTGTGTATGCGCCATAATAGTTATTTATTTGTTCCTTAGTGCAGTCGAGAACATGTTCTCCCCTGTAATCCTCCAGAACCATTTTGCTGATACTCAGTTCCGGCAATACCCTCTGATTTTTTGGATCCTTCATAGTGAGTTCCGTATACCAGATTGCCCTGTCCAAAAACATTGTCTTCTTACCCATATTGGCATCAAATCTGACTGCCCGCTTGACTTCATTTCCGATATTTATCATCTGCTGCACAAGCGTCATCGCAAACCAATTATCACTCAAAACTGAATCCATGAGCCACTCCAAACAGCGAGTCCCTTAGGGGAAACAGGGCACTAATTCCAGCCCCTCGCTCTCAGGCAGGCCAAAGAGCAGATTCATATTCTGCACCGCCTGTCCCGCCGCGCCCTTAACCAGATTGTCCAGCGCTCCCATCATAATGATCCGGCCTGTGCGCTCATCTATGACAAAATTCACATCCACATAGTTGCTGCCCTCCACCCACTTGGTTTCGGGGCAGACTCCCTTATCCAGCACACGGACGAATTTTTCTTCCCCATAGTACTTGTCATATATGGCCCTGACCTCCTCATAGGCAGGCAGCTTTCCATCCGCCCCGGGCCTTAAATTCGCGTACTCCGTCACCAGAATCCCCCGGTTCATGGGCACTAGATGAGGGGTAAAATTGATCACCAGCTGCCGCCCCGCCGCATAGCCCAGCTGCTCCTCGATCTCCGGGGTATGCCTGTGGCCTGCCACACCGTAAGCCTTGATATTCTCATTCACTTCACAGTAAAGATTTGGCACCTTGGCTCCCCGCCCCGCCCCGGAAGTGCCGGACTTGGCATCCACAATCAAAGTGTCCACATCGATCAGCCCTTCCTTCACAAGAGGATATGCCGTCAGAATGGAACAGGTGGTATAACAGCCAGGATTGGCAACCAGCCTGGTATTCCCGCTTATCCTGTCCCTGTTGATTTCGCACAGACCATACACAGCCTCCTGGATAAACTGGGGGGACTTATGCTCTATCTTATACCACTTTTCATATACAGCCACATCCTTGATCCGATAGTCCGCGGACAGATCCACGATCTTCACCTTCCGCAATATTTCCTCTGTCAGAAGCCCCGCCAAGAACCCCTGGGGCGTGGCCGTAAAAATCACATCCACCTGTTCCGCCAGCTGTTCCAGATTGTCATCCCTACACACATCCTCCACGATCCGGAACATGTTCTGATAAACCTGATAATATTTCTGATCTATGTAACTCCGGGAACCATACCACTTGATCTCCACATCCTTATGCCCCATCAGAATACGCACCAACTCCCCGCCCGCGTACCCGGTCGCCCCTATAATTCCTGCTTTTATCATATCCTGCTCCTATCCGCCCGCCTGATCGGGCCACCAAATTTTATATTCCACTACTTCCTAATTCTTACCACTGTTTATCCCTTCTGCAATCATACTCTATTTCCTGCGAAAAAACAACTGTTTTCCTGACCGGTACATATACCAAAAAATATCTCGCCCGATCCCTTTATGTGATAACCGGGGCACCATGCGATACAATTTCACATATGCTCCGCACTCCCTAAAAGCAGCCAACCTGAAATGAATATTACGGCCCAACAGAGCACAGAGAACCATTTTTTATATATGCCCCAGAGCCAATATCAAAATCATAAAATATAGTGCAGAAAACAATTCCCCCCCCTGCAAAACCAAGGCCAGCCCCCCGCTTTAGTGTAAGCCCCGGGAGGGGACAGGGTGGCTTCCCAGGCGGGCTGAGACTGAGACGTGATTTTTCTTAGGAAGCAGGCGATAACCCAGGGGAAAATGGCCACGGATGGCCATTTTAGGCATCATCGTACATGGATGTACGTTGATGCCGACCCGGCAGCTGCCTGCGCCCCATCTGCTTCCTTAGAAAAATCCGCCGAAGGAACCGCCCGCCCTGGGAGCCACCCTGTCCCCTCCCGGGGCGTAGCCCCCGCGTAGCCCCTGCGTAGCCCCTGCGTAGCCCCCGCGTAACCCCTGCGTAACCCCTGCGCAGCCCCTACCAATCTTTTTCTTATCATTACACAGAAACTGCATAACGTCAAGCACATTTTTGAATATTTATTCTACTTTATGCATATTTGCTATGTAGTAATGCATATTCTACACATTATATGCAGAAATATTTTTCATTTTATGCAATTTTAGGTCTTGCAATCCCTCCCGAAATAGTATATAGTATCCCTAGCGTACATAAACATGCATTCTATAAATAATGAAAGCGGCAAAACGCCCCCTAAACAGGAAAGGAGAAAATATGAAAGAGAAAGTTGTTTTAGCGTATTCCGGCGGCCTGGATACCACCGCCATCATCCCCTGGCTGAAGGAGAATTATGATTACGAGGTAATCTGTGTATGTATCGACTGCGGACAGGCTGAGGAACTGGACGGCTTGGAGGAGAGGGCCAAGTTCTGCGGCGCGGAGAAGCTGTACATTCTGGACGTGATCGATGAGTTCTGTGACGATTATGTCACCCCCTGCGTACAGGCAGGCGCCGTCTACGAGAATAAATATCTGCTGGGTACCTCCATGGCAAGACCCCTGATCGCCAAAAAGCTGGTGGAGATCGCCCGCAAGGAGGGCGCTGTGGCCATCTGCCACGGAGCCACCGGCAAGGGCAACGACCAAATCCGTTTTGAACTGGGCATCAAGGCTCTGGCTCCGGACATCAAGATCATCGCCGCATGGAGAAATGATAAGTGGAACATGGATTCCCGCGAATCCGAGATCGAGTACTGCAAAGCCCATGGCATCAACCTGCCTTTCTCTGCGGACTCCTCCTACAGCCGTGACCGCAACCTCTGGCACATCAGTCATGAGGGCCTGGAACTGGAGGACCCCGCCAACGAGCCCAACTATGAGCATCTGCTGGTGCTGGGCACTACTCCCCAGAAGGCTCCCGACCAGGGCGAGTATGTGACTCTTACATTTGAAAAGGGTGTACCCACTTCCGTAAACGGCGAGAAGATGAAAGTCTCCGACATTATCCGCAAGCTGAACGAATTGGGCGGCAGGCACGGCATCGGCATCATTGATATTGTGGAGAACCGAGTGGTGGGCATGAAGTCCCGCGGCGTATACGAGACCCCCGGCGGCACCATCCTGATGGAGGCACACCAGCAGCTGGAAGAACTGATTCTGGACCGGGACACCTATGCCATGAAAAAGGAGATGGGCAGCCGTTTTGCCAGTCTGGTATACGAAGGCAAGTGGTTCACTCCTCTGCGGGAGGCAGAGCAGGCTTTCATCGAAAAAACCCAGGAGTACGTGACCGGCGAAGTGAAATTCCAGTTGTACAAGGGCAATATCATCAAAGCCGGAACCACCTCTCCCTACTCCCTGTACAATGAGAGCATCGCCTCCTTTACCACCGGCGACCTGTACGACCACCACGACGCGGAAGGCTTCATCAATCTGTTTGGCCTCTCCCTGAAAGTCCGCGCCATGAAGATGCAGGAAGCAGACAAGCAGTAAACACTTACCACGCTGACAGGAGGAGCCGGAAGCCGCAGCGCTTCTAAGGCTCCTCTTTCTATATATTCCAATATATAACATGACACAGTATTTCCTGCGCTCCGCTTCTCCTGCTATAGGGGTGAACTTTGGGAACATGCACAACTCTAAGTAGAAAGATATGGGTATTAGTATGATATATTTTGTAATAGGATATCTGGTCTGCATCAATGCGGCAGGGCTGGCCAGTATGGGAATGGACAAGAGAAAAGCCATCCGGCATCAGTGGCGTATCCCCGAGGCCACTCTCTTTCTGATCGCCCTTCTGGGCGGCAGCCTGGGCTCCATCGTCGGGATGCAGTTATTCCGCCACAAGACCAGACACTGGTACTTCGTGTGGGGTATGCCCGCAATTTTCTTTATTGAGCTTGCGTTGGTACTTGGGATTGTGTTAAGATGATTTTGCAACACATTAAAGGGAGAGAAAATATGCTGGCATTACAGATCACAAACACCAAAAACTTCATGGCGCAGCTGCTGACAGGGGATTGCTTTGATACCTTTCTGTTGGAGGAAGCCGCCGTGTCCACGGCCCACACTTACACCATAGACGGGCATGTAAATAAAGACTTCTACACCTCCGAGGAGCGGGACAATCCCCAAGTCTGTCCCTATGATTTCGCCCCCTGGCAGGAAATGAAGGGCCTGCTGTTCCAACTCATCAAAGGCAAACGTACTCCCCTGTATTTTAAATTCGTGCTGCATCTCAAGCCGGAACTGGTGGGTAAAATCCTGGCCGCCAACACTTGCGGCATCCCTTCGGAACAGATTAAGGCCCTTGTGCTCACCATCAAGTACGACGGCTCCCATGCCCTGCTGACCACGGGCACCGCCTATCATACTTTCGTGATGAACAAAGAGCCTGATATAATATGGGACAAAGCCCTGACCGGGTATCTGTCCAAAAAAAATATTACATACGAAAATTTATGAGGATAGACAATTGCGAAATGTTCCCCGCAAGTGACGGGAATGGTCAATATATACAAAAACGGGCTCCGATGCAGTGGCCAGTCGCCCTTATTTTGTATATATTGCCCACTCCCTGTGCCTTGAAAGAGGGTTGGCAGGAGTTACCTACTGTGCGGGAATCGTTCCTACCCCCACCGCAGGCTGCGCCGTGGGAACAGGCTCCGCCGTAGGCCAGGGCAGTACCGCCTCCGCCGGCCTCTCGGGGTTCTCCGCAGTCTTTTCCTCGTCCAGGCACTGCCGTATCAGCCGATAGTAATTGTTGCGCAGAATATAGGCGCTGAAATTATACCGTTCTTTTACGTCCTGCCTTGCCAGATCCATATAGGCTTCCTGCTCTTCCTCCGTTATGTCCACTTTCCATGTGGTGGTCTTGGCCTTGCGGCTGTAGGCCACTGTGTCCGTCACAAAACTGCGGTCCATAAAAACCACCATTCCCTCCTGATCCGAGAAAATATCTCTCCCCGCATACATTCTGGAGTCATAGTCAAATCCAAACAGATTCAGCAGCGTGGGCAGCAGATCCATGGCCCCGCACACTTTATCCACCACCACAGGCTCCTCCATGGCCGCATTCCACAGGATCAGGCTGTTGCGGTAAGTATCCATATCCTGGGACAGATCTCTGCCCGCCAACTCCTCATACTCCTCCTGGGTCATAGCGTAGGGATAGTGATCTGCGCTGAGACAGATTACCGTATTCTCCAGCTGCCCGGCCGCCTCCAGCTGCTCCAGCAGATTAGCCATGGCCTTATCCAACTCAATATGGCAGGCGATATAAGCCTGGGCGTTCTCCGACATATCCAGGCCCTGCACCTCCTCCTTGTGCCAGCTGGACATCCTGTTTCCCGAGAAGCTGTAATACATATGTCCTGATACCGTCATATAATACACATTAAATCGATCCAGATTCACATACTCCGGCACGGTTCCCAGCATCATCTCATAGTCAGAGGCCGGCCATGCGTTGGCGTGTTCCATATAGAAAATCTTGTCCCCATATTCCTCCTCGGACAAGTCTCCCAGCTTGGAAGCTTTGAAATCATAACCCAGGTTGGGGTGAGTCCGATAGCGATCATAATAGGAAAGGGTATTGTTATGGTACGCCCAGTTGTACACTCCCTCCTTGGCAAAGAAGCGAGGCAGTGAAAAGGCCCAGTCCATACCTATATCCGCGCTGGTGCGCATACTGTGCTGCCCGTCGGGAATCAACCCCGTGGTGTTCACATACTCTCCGTCGCTGGTGCTGGTACTCCAAAGAGGCACATAGTAATTGTTGAACACAAAACCGGAGTTCACCATCTTGTACAGGGTGGGGGTCAGATCCTCCCTGATGGCATAGGTGGAAAAACCCTCCGCCGTCAGAAAAATCAGGTTGTACCCCTTGAACATGCCGGTATACTCATTGCGGTTGGTGGGAGTCACTCTCCCCAGATACTCCGCCAGCCACTCCGTCTCCTTGCTGCCCTGGGATAGTTCCGCCAGCTTTGTCATATCCAGATTCCACACATTGGGAGAAGTGTCCAGCACAGGCTCCTGGGTGGCCTGCGGCTCTATGGAGCCGCTTTCCGACTCCGTGCCCGGCGTCTGCTCCATTCCCGGCTCAGATACATCCGTAACATCAGACGAATCCCCACCGCCCTGAGCCAACAGGCGGTCCGGTTCCTCCCTGTCGGGACGGGGGTTCCATATCCTATCCCACATGGAAGACGCCGCCTCGCCCAACTCACATGCACTGTCCCGCTGAACCATGGAGATTACACCCATATCCTGCATCACCAATAAGGGGTCATAAAATTCCTGGTACTCCTCCGCATACAGTGTATCCAGCGCTTTCCCAATCTCCATGACGCTGACGCAGTAAATCAGCGCCACCCCCGCAATCAACCCCATCCGCAGTTTTTTGATGGAGTTTAAATAGGACAATTCCCAGGTGGTGAGGTATCTCCAAATCCCCATCCCCGCCAACGGCACCGCCAGCAGTAACAGCAGGGGAGACGCATGGAGCAGACCCGTCAGGGCCTCCCTCCAATAATTGGTCAGCGCGTCCTTTCCTCCAAACACCATGATCTTAATCTGCAAAGGCTGCTGGAAGATCCTGAAATACACTGTCTGCACAAAAAACACCAAATATTCCAATACGACCATGATCCAGAAGGCCCTGTGCCTGCCGCGCCGGGACAGGCTGCCGCTGATCAGCGCCTGAATGGCGGCAATCAGAGCAATCAACCCCAGTGGAAATACAGGGTTAAACCCCACCAGGCCAAAACAGCCCAGATGGAACACGATCTCCATATAAATCAATATACCTGCATAAATCAACCAACTTGACATAACTTTTTCTTCATCCTTCGTCCCTTTAACGTACAAAATATGCTATGATCTCTCCACGCATACCACCGGATTCTTTTGTGATATGCCGTTTTTAATCTTTGGATTTGGGATTGAAAACCAGGCTTGCCAGATAGCCAAAGACCAGGGCCGCGCTAGTCCCCACAGCCCCCGCCTTGAAACCGCCCGCCCACAGGCCCAGCAGCCCCTGTTCGTCCACGGCCTCCTTGACACCCTTCATCAACACATTGCCAAATCCCAGCAGCGGCACACTGGCACCGGCGCCGGCAAATTCCTGAAAGGGCTCGTACCAGCCAAATACGCTGATACAGGCGCCCAGCACCACCAGCAGCACCATAATCCGCCCCGGCATCATCTTGGTCTTTTCCATCAAGATCTGCACCAGGGCGCAGATCAGACCGCCTACCCAAAAAGCATTGATATAATCCATTCGCTTTACTCCTTCTGAATCTGCCTTAAAGACGGCAGATTTCCTCAGAGGTAGTATCTGCGATATTCTATAAATCTATTCCTGTGCCAAAACAGAGCGTCAAAGTGCCGACATGTATCTGCCCGCCATGCGTAAACAGGGTAACAATTCCCTACCCCGGCATATCCACATCCGGCTCGTCAAACTCCGCCGTCACATAAAAGCCCCGGGCATTCTCCTGAATGTCAATGACTCTGCCCGCCCGGGACTTCAATCGGTAGCGGAAGGGGATATTTCCCGACATGGCCAGGGACGGATCAATGATATAATAATAATTGCTAGGCAGGAGCCCTTCCGTGACAGTCACATCCTGCCCCACTTCCAAAAGCCCCTGCCTCTCCATCTTAAATTCCATCCTGCGCATGCTTCTGCCGCCTTTCTATTTTGAGTTCCGCAGATTCCAGCCGCCGATCCTGCTACTGCTGTTTTGAGTTCCGCAGTATCATGACCAGCACCGTCATGACACCTGATGCCTTAAACCCTTCCGAAATGAATTGTACTAGAAAAAACGAAGCAATGCAAGAGATATTCATAATCTTAATGATTTTTTATTTTTCATAATATTTCCCGGGTTATAGGGCCTCCAACACCACGGCATGGGCAATTCCAGGCACACTTTTCCCCTCGTTGAAACTGGTTTTGCTGAGAAGCGCGCCTGTGGGCATGAACAGCACTTTCTTCCAGTGATGTTCCTCCAGCTGCTTTAATATATAGGCGGAAAGTGTCACCGCGCTGCAGCCACAGCCGCTGCCCCCGGCATGGGTGTCCTGGGTCTGGGCGTCAAAAATCTCAATCCCGCAGTCCATATGCTGTCTGGCAATGTCATAGCCCTTGTCCCGCAAAAGTTCCAGCAGCACCCTCTGACCCACACTGCCCAGATCCCCGGTGATAATCCGGTCATATTCTTCCGGCATCACATTGAAGTCCAAAAAGTGCTGCACCAGTGTGTCCGCCGCCGCCGGAGCCATACAGGCACCCATATTCATGGAATCCTTCAGCCCGAAATCAACGATCCTGCCCACGGTCATCCCCGTGATGGCCGCCCTGGGAGGCCGCCCCTGGGGACTGTTCTCTTGTTCCCCACCCAAAATGAAAGCGCCGCTGCCTGTCACCGTCCAACTGGCCGACAGGGGACGCTGGTTCCCATATTCCAGCGGGAAGCGGAACTCTTTTTCCGCACTGGCAAAGTGGCTGGAAGTCACACAGGCCACATAGTCCGCATACCCCGCGGACACCGCCATGGCCCCCAGCGTCAGGGACTCACCGCAGGTGGAGCAGGCGCCATAGACCCCCAGAAGCGGAATCTGGTAAGACGCAATTCCGAAGGAGGTGGCGATGGACTGGCCCAGCAGATCCCCTGCAAAAAGATAGCGAATATCCTCCTTCTGCTTTCCCGCCTTTCCCAGAGCCATGTAGATTGCGTCCTTCTGCAGGTTGCTCTCCGCCTCCTCCCAGGTGTTGCAGCCAAAAAGATCATCCTCCCCTACCATGTCAAAGAGATTCCCCAGAGGACCCTCCCCTTCCTTTTTGCCCACGATGCTGGCACTGTTTAAAATATATACTTTCTTTTCCAGCAAAATGCTGGATTTTCCTGTCATTTGACTCATGTTTTCCCCTTTCCGCATAATTTTTGACAATTGATGTCCAATAATCCTTTTGCAGAGTAGTATAACCTTTCCGCCGGAAAAAATGTATCAAAAAAACGGACGGCACCTATTTAGACAAGGAGCCGTCACAAAGCGTACTAAATTTTAGGCTGGGAGTGGTGTGCTACTTTTATCGTGTCTCAAAAATACGCAGTATATTGCGTATCCCTCCCGTTTTACATACCTGCTTTTTTCTAATAATACACAATGATCCTCTTTTCCGTCAGGACGCCATCCTTATAGCTGTAAAAAATCTCCATACCTCCCACGGCATCATACACATGATCGCGGCCATATTCCCTTGTTTCCAAAGTTCCGTTACGATCATAATCATACACGGTAAACCCTCCGTTTTCATCATATACCCACTCTCTTCTGCGGTACAGTTTTCCGTCCCGGTATTCACAGCTTTCCAATACCTCTCCGTTTTCGTCAAAAGCCTGTTCCCAATACCAGCCCAACACGCCGTCCTCATAATGATATATGCCCGTCGGATTTCCAAACACATCATATTCATATATATAAGTCAATTCGCCCTCTCCATTGTAGGAATACTCTGCTCGCAGATTCCCGCTCTCATCATACTCAAACTCCCGTCTCCAATCCAGGATACCATTCTCATCAAAAATATCTTTGATTGCTCTGTGTCTCTCCACGTCATATTTATATTCTATCTTAAATTCCAGCGATTGGTTTTCCCCATAACTGTAAAAAGCTGTCTCGTCTCCTCTTTCATCATATTCTGTTATACGTTCGCTCCATATTACCCCCTCACTATCATACTTGCGGCACGACAGCTCGTTCCCATTTATATTGTATTCATATTCTTCTCTGCTGCTCAATGTTCCGTCACCCTCATAGAACCGGCTGGCTGTCATATTTCCATTTTCGTCATATTCCCACTCATACATATACCCCAAAGACTCCTCCCCGTTCTCAATGCCATAAGAACGATGGCAGATCTTTCTTCCGTCTTGGTCGTATTCATATTCACTTCTTGAGACAGGCAGATAGCCTTCTCCGTCGTCCCAATAATCATAATCGGCTATCATCTGTCCGTTTGCATTATATTCGTATTCAAAACCAATATAACGTTCCCCATATCTTTCATAACCGTAGTGGGCAATAAGATTTCCATCCCTGTCAAAGCGATCTTCTTCAATTCCGCCCGCCGCCCCGCGTTCATAGGTCTCCTCCGACCTTACGCCTGCCCCTTCCGTCCAGGAGACCGGATTTTCCTTGTCCCTTGCCGCCCAGGCATAATCCGCCAGCGTAAAGATGTGTTGGTCCCGCTCCTGCACACTACCGTTATCCATATAAGCACAATTCCAAAGCCTGGCCTGCTTTTCCCTCCCCGGCATATTTTGGTAAAACAGCCCGTCCGCCGTGTAGACGCTGCATGTCATAGCTGCGGCATCCCGGCTTTTTGCCTGATCCTTTGCGCAGCGGATATTGTTTTTGATATATACCACATAGGCATTCAGATTAATGTCGCTCAGGTATACCAATTCATACCCCTTCTCCCCGTCATTGTCCCCGCAGCGAAAGCACCCGGCATCCTCCATTGTGGTTTCCCTTCCCAGGCATCTGTCATTCTGTACGCTGTAAACACAGAGATCCACATCCACCGCCGAATCCCACTCCACAAGGATATATGCCTCTTTTCCCTCCGGCAGAGGAAACAGCCAGCTTCGCATCTCGGCAGTCTCCTCCCGTAACTCCACATTCTGATAATCCACATAGTATCCGCCCGCGTACCACCTGACCGTATATTCCCCATAGGGCAGCTCTACGGCAGCCTCCCCGTTCATATCGGTCATTGTCCGGTGGACAACTTCCCCCGCGGGGTTGTCATAGCCAGGCATGAACTCAATGAGCGCGTGTGAGAAGGGCTCCCCCTCCAGGGCCTTTCCGGCAAAGATGGAAATGCTTGTCTTTGCATTGCTTTTTCGATATGCGTTTGCGGCAGGGCCGCAAGGGACAAGGAGAACAGCAGAAAAAATAATGATGATTGCCGCAAATGTCCGCTTTTTTCTATTGAGACGCTTCCCGCCCTGCTCCATTTTTTACGTCCTCTCGTTCTTCATCTGTTGGATAGTTGGAATAAGTGACTTAGAAAATATCCATTATTCAAGGGTTTCCAGTGCCCCTATGAACTTGTAATGGATAGTAAGTCGTTGAATTTTCTGCCCGTCAACTTCTACGGGTTCAGAAACAAGAATTTTTTCTATAAGTTGGTTGATTATCTTAAAATTGAGTTCCGTTATTCCTGCATAACCGCTTATCTGCTCCGCAAAATGCTCAATGGAAGATAACTGTTCTTTGTCCGCTATGGCACTTTTTTCAAGTTCCTTTATCTTGGCTGTCAGTTCTTCCTGCTCGCTGTCATACCTTGCCGACAACATCTGAAAACGCTTTTCGGTCAGCAGTTCCCTTGTCAAATCCTCGTACAGTTTGGCATACAGGTTTTCTATTTCCGACACTCGCTGTTTACATTGCCTTAGTTCCTTTTTCTGCTGTTCCCTGTCCGCTGACATTTGGAGATTAAGACGCTCCGCAATCTCCGTTACCATTGCTTTCCTGTCCGTCAGTGCCTGTCCTGCGTGTTTCTGAATGTCTGCAAGCACAACTTCGTGAACCGTCCTCGCCTCAATGGTGTGTGATGAACAACCCTCTTTCCCAAACTTGCGGTACTTGGTACAGCAGTAGAAAGTCTTGTCCAGTACGTTGTTCCGCTTTCTTTTCTGCTCGACTTTGGCAAGCATTTCCTTTTTGTAGAAACTCGGCTTAATGACTTTTGCCTTACGCAGGCGGTTACAGATAGTGTGAAGCCCCACGCCCTCCTCGGCGATTGAGAAAATCAGTTCCACAACGGGGGCGGTCACTTCATCAATGACAAGGTGGTTATGGTCTTTCTCGTCTTTCTGATAACCGAATGGGGCGGTAGTAGCCATATACTTGCCCTGCATTCTCCTTGCATGGAGTGCGCTCTTGATTTTCCTTGACGTGTCCTTTGCGTACATTTCATTGATGATGTTGCGGAACGGTGTAATATCCATTTGTGCGTTGTCTATGGAGTCCACGCCGTCATTGATTGCAATGTAACGTACATTATGGTTGGGGAAAAACACCTCGATATATGTACCCGTTTCAAGATAATTCCTCCCCAAACGTGACAGGTCTTTTGTGATGAGCGTTGACACTTCCCCGTCCTGTATGTCCTCGATAAGCTGTCGGAAAGCGGGGCGGTCGTAGTTTGTACCGCTGTAACCGTCATCAACGTAGAACTGGCAGTTCAGAAAACCGTTGCGCTTTGCATAATCTTTCAGCATGGTTTTCTGTGTGCTGATACTCATGCTCTCATTGTTCGTGCCGTCGTCTTTGGAAAGCCTGCAATATAAAGCAGTGATTTTGTCGTTATTCAGTTTTGCCCTTTTCATTTCGTCCTCCTTGATGAAAAGGGACTTCCTCTTAACTCCTATTATACTATATTCCCTTTTCCGTTTCCAGTGCTAATTTGCGCTGTTTTCCGCTATCTCCTTAACCTTTTTTGTTATCTGTTCCTCGGCTATCCGCTTGAATACCGTTTCCATTTTTTCAGTGCCTACATAGTGCCTTTCCACGATAATTTTTGTGGGTGGGTGCTGTCGGGTGGCTCTATGCTGTGCCTTGCTGTCTTTGCTCATAAATCTGCTCCTTTACAATAAAATAGAGCGCATAGACTGTTTCTATACGCTCTGACGCTGTGTTTTATATTACTTATTCAGTTGTGATTGTGGTAATGGTTGTTTAGACAAATTGTAATTTATTGGTGTGGTTTATACCAAATATCTATTTCTTCTTTTTCTGGAATTTCAAACAGAGAAGAAACTTTATTTAGTAATCCCTCATCAACATAAAAACTTGATCCGCCATTTCCAGATATGACTTCATTATTTCTTTTTTCAATATTTTCATACCAAGTCTTATCATCAATATCAATATAATGCATTTCTACCAAAACACCATTATTTTCTCCATATCTTTTTATTTCTTTCCTATTTTCTTTTGTCCAAAATCCCCAATCTAAAATTACAGTGCATCCTGCATTTACAATTTCCACTGCTTTTTTTCTTAAATATAAATTAACTCTTCTAGCAAATTCATCATAACCTTCACCTTGTTGATTATTTGTTAAATCATAGGTTACTTCATCTGTAGATAAAATCACAGCATGCTCTTGCTCTTTTAATCGATTAGCATAATATGTTTTACCACAACCAATCTTTCCACATATACAAAGTAATTTTGCCATAACACACCTCACTTACGAATCCCGATTGTAATTTGATGATTTTTAAGGGAAATATTAGTCATTATATTTTGTTATTAAAATTTCCGTCAACCCTTGAAAACACTAAATTTATCGCAGGTGAACTTTCCCTTAAAGTTTCCCTTGTGTTATATCTTCCCACAAGGCATTACGAACCCTGATAAGGAAAAAATGAGGGAAACAAAACCCATTTCTTGTTATTTCTTAAAACTTCTTTCATATAACGCATAACTGTACTCCTTTTCTGAAATGACAAAAATTGTCATTCGATAATATTGTTATTAGAACAGTACAGTTGCAACTGTCAGCAGGTTCAATTATCCTCAGCACAATCTGCTAACAGTTGTATCAACTGTACTGAGTAAATATCTCGGATATATTTCATAAATAAATTCACCTCCATTCTCTTTTTCCAAACAAAAAATCTTCCCATAAATACAGCAAAAACAACCCAAATACTTTTGGGTATATTTTGCCATTCATGCGGAAAATTTTCAACATCCAACATTATTCAAATCGCAAATATGATTCTCAATTTCTTCGGTAGTAACACGCGAATGAACGAATTGAATTACTACCACTACAAAATAGCATTTTTCATTGTTTTTGTCAATAACCTTTTTCTTTCAATCTCCATTATGATGTGGTAATTTATCTTGCCCTCTTATCCTTACTTTTTGAAGTGTGTTTCGTTTGAACTTCCGGCAGAGATACAACAGATAAAGAAAAAATATATCACAGACCGCATTAACGATACTTTGGATAGGACGCAAATTTTCCAAAATAGGTATCCTCCAAATAAGGGGACGGCTCTGTAAAATACATGGACGGATGAGTAATCTGATCGCAGACCAGCATTCCTATGGACGGTATATCATCCGGCAGCGATAACACAAATTCTTTATATAATCCCACATATGTATATATACTGGTTTCTAAATAACGCTGATACACTTTTTCATTCATACGTTTTCTATATCCTCCTGCTGTTTATTAAGCAAGCGGCCCGCTCTGCTTAAATACTAGCAAAATAAAAAATTTAAGTCAATACGGGTGAAGCAAAAAGAAATAGCATCCCAACCGCCTAAAGTCAGATGCTATTTCCGCTAACCAAATACCCTATACTGAAGGAATCGGAACTTCGATTCCGATCCTTTCCGCGCAAAGGCGTCCCGCCTATCCTTCTATATCTGCCCAGTCCGGTCCGTCCTCCACATTTCCGGTCACATGAATGGAATGCCCGTAAAACATATCCCCGTCCAAAAACCAGAACTCAAATTCTCCATCCTCCTGTGCCTGAATGGATTCCAGTTCCATGCGTTCCATAAACTGCTCACGGCTGACCAGCTGTTCGTCCTCTTCGGCAGCTTCCGATTCTTCCTCGTACACCGTGCTTTCAGCCCAGTCGTTGGCGAGTTCCAGCAGTTCATCCGCCGCGTACTCCCGTATCCGCCGATCCCATCCCCTCTGATCTTCCATCAATGTCCGGGCCGTCTCCATGGCGCTTTCCATGGTCTTCTCGTCATCCCTGTCAAAGGAAAGTCTGATCTCTGTGCCCAGCCAGTCCTTCTTTGTCTCAAACCAGTCCACGGTACGGTGCAGCACAAATGTACCGAGTCCCTCCACTTCCATGGTGACTTCCCGCATCTGCTCCTCCAGGATCTCCTTCAGTTCCGGATCATTTCCCTCCTGCGCCGGCCCCGTCATAAGCAGGTATCTCCCGTTCCTGGAGGGCCGTACACGACACCGGATCACAGAATCTCTCTTTACCGTGCTGCGCAGATGTTCCAGAAGCCTGTCATCCGCCACAGTTGACAACAGAATCTCCTCCCGATGGGTTTCGCCGCCCGCTTCCTTCCATGCCGTCAATTCAACCGACGCGCTCCAGAGCCTTTCTTTGCCCAGTTTGGCTGCTCCAAATCCACTGGCGCCGACCACCGCCTGGATCTCCAACTCCTGCGGCAGGGAATCCTCCATCTTGTCTTGGTACTCCTGTGTCTGAACTATGGATTTCCACAGTTCCATCTCTTTACTTGTTTTCGCTAATTTCAGCATAACTCCTCCTTTACCGCCATATGTATATTATCTCGCATAAAGCATTCCTTTTCGAAAATACAAAAGGCCGGCATCCTGTTTCAGATACCGGCCTTTGATTTGGCTGCGTTTACTGTGTCGCGTCCGCCGTGGTCAGGTACTGGCTCACCGCGTATACCACCTGGCCGTTGTACTCCAGCTGGGACCAGCCTGTGTCGGGATTGATGCCGATCCGGCGCGCGTTCTGCCCGTTGCTGAGCTGGGTAATCACCGTCAACTGCCCCTGATCCGTGCTGGGCTCGCTGCGCAGATTTGTCACATCCTTGGCTGTGACAATCTCATCCACCGGATCAAACTCCATGCCCAACGGATTATCCGGTTCGGGATCTCCCGCCGATGATATGGGATCCTCCGCTGCCCCCGCGCTTGTCTCCGGCGCGCTGGACTGTACGCCCCAGTCCGCAATAGAGTCAATAGAATTTTCCGTGTTCTGTCCCGGCAGCGCGGCGGGAGAGTTGGCGTGAGTGACCTTCCACACCACAAAACAGAATATCACCACCACCGCCACTATCACCACCATGGTCACCAAAGTCTGTATAGGATTCAGTTTTTCGTCTTCCAGAGTCGATGCTCTTTCTTCTTCATAATTCCGTCTCATATTTTTTGACCTGTGCCTCTATCAAATCCATATCTTCAAAATAATTGATGCGCATTGCGCTCTTGACCTCGGACAACGTCTGCGCCGCCGCCTCCCGGGCGATCTCGCTGCCCCGCTTCAGGATATTGTAAATCTCGGGGATGTCCTTTTCATATTCCCTGCGCCGCTGCCGGATGGGCTCCAGTTCCTCCTGGATCACATTGTTCAGCAGCTTCTTCACCTTCATATCCCCCAGGCCGCCCCTGGTGTAGTGGTCCTTCAGTTCCTGCAGGCAGGAATATTCCGGCAGATACCTCTCAAAATGCTCGTCCCGGCAGAATGCGTCCAGATAGGTGAACACTGTGTTGCCCTCCAGATGGCCGGGGTCGGAAACCATAAGGTGCAGGGGATCGGTGAACATGCTCATGACCTGCTTCTTCACATCCTCCGGGCTGTCCGCCAGATAGATGCAGTTTCCCAGAGATTTGCTCATCTTCGCCTTGCCATCCACACCGGGCAGCCGCAGACACGCCGCATTCTGAGGAATCAGCGCCTGAGGCTCCACCAGTACCGGCGCATAGATGCTGTTGAACTTATGCACGATCTCTCTGGCCTGTTCAATCATGGGCAGCTGATCCTCGCCCACAGGAACCGTAGTTGCCTTAAATGCCGTGATATCCGATGCCTGGCTGATGGGATAGGTGAAAAAACCCACCGGGATGCTGGCCTCGAAATTCCGCATCTGGATCTCATTCTTTACCGTGGGATTGCGCTGGAGCCGGGACACCGTCACCAGATTCATATAGTAAAAGCTAAGTTCCGCCAACTCCGGGATCTGGGACTGGATAAACAGGGTAGATTTGGCAGGATCCAGCCCGCAGGATAAATAATCCAGCGCCACCTCCACAATGTTCTGCCGCACCTTGTCCGGATTCTCAAAATTGTCCGTCAGCGCCTGAGCGTCCGCAATCATGATAAATATCTTGCTGTACTCACCGCTGTTCTGCAGTTCCACTCTTCTTCTCAGGGAACCCACATAATGTCCCACATGCAGTCTGCCCGTGGGCCTGTCCCCTGTCAAAATAATCTTGTCCATTCTTTGATTTACCTTCCTGATTTAAGTCCGGTATTTCCCTCGGAGCACAGTCTTTGTTATAGTTAACAATATTAGAAATTTGTTATGTCGTTTACTATAGGTACCAAACCGTCTGAGCGTCCAACTATCGCCCCGCGGGCCTGCCAGGAATATGCCGTTCTCGTTACTTCTATCTATATTACCATCTTTTTATCCATATGAGAAGAGAAATTTTTACATTTTTGGAAATCAAATCTTTCTCAGCCCCTTGGGATAATGATTTTTCATGATTCCTCCGGCCAGCTTTCCCCATCCCAGGCTGTATCCGTCCACCGTGATCAGATACCAGCCCTTTTCCCCCGCAAAGGGAAATGTCTGTCCCTTCAGGTAGGTTTCCGCCGCCGTATGGCCCTCCTGTGCCTTTGGGCCGTCCACCGGACAGCAGCGCCGGGCCTCTTTTGGGGAAAGCGCCAGAGCCAGCGCATGGGAAGGTTCAAAACGGTTCTTCTTCAGGGTGCCCAGATGCAGGCCGGGGCGCAGCACATGCAGTCCCTTGAGGGCCGGCATATCCCCCGGGGCCAGATACAGCTGTTCCCCAAAGCGCAGGTAAATACCCTCCGGCTTACCCGTCAGAGTATCCGCCGCAAAATCCAGATATTCCCGGCAGTCCCTCTCCGGAATGCCCCGCTCCGTCCCGTACAGACTCCGCACCTCTCCGGCCGTCTGAATACCTCCCTTTTGCAGCGCCGCCAAGTAATGGCCCTCCCCCCGCAGCCTGTGGGGCCAGAGTCGGAGGGTATTTTCAATGCCGGAAACCGGGGCTTCTTCGTCCTCTATCCAATCGGCTCTGCCCGGCGCAAACCCCCAGACATTCATGCGCTCCCGGACACCCGGATCGTCTGCCCTTTGGGCGGCATGGCTCTCACCGGAACCCGCGGCCTCTGCCCTTTGGGCGGCATGGCTCTCACCGGAACCCGCGGCCTCTGCCCTGCCGCTTCCGGCCAAACACTGGGCCGGGTCCAGGATCTTCATCTCCGGGTGTCTGCGAAGCAGCCTGCTGACACTCCCTTCATCCTCCTGGGGCGCAAAGGTACAGGTGGAGTATACCAGTCTGCCGCCGGGCCGCAGCATAGCCACGGCACAGTCCAGTATCCCGTCCTGCCTTGCGGCGCACTGCTCCACATTCTCCGGGCTCCACTCCTCCCCCGCATTCTCGTTCTTGCGGAACATCCCCTCGCCGGAACAGGGGGCATCCACCAGAACGCGGTCAAAGTATCCCGGAAAAACCTCTGCCAGACGCTGCGGGGTTTCGTTCAGAACCAGGCAGTTGCGAATGCCCAGCCGTTCCACATTCTCCGACAATATCCTGGCCCGCTGGGGATGAATCTCGTTGCTTACCAGCAGCCCCTTTCCCTGCATTCTCCCGGCGATCTGGGTACTCTTTCCCCCAGGAGCGGCGCAGAGATCCAGCACCTTCTCCCCCGGCTCTGCTCCCAGAAAAGCCACCGGAGCCATGGCGCTGGGCTCCTGGATATAATAGACCCCCGCCTCATGGTAGGGATGTCTGCCCGGGCCTTCCGGGGCCTGGGCGTCCTCCTCCTTTGGGCAAAGCTTCCCGTCAAAACCCTCCGCCTTCTGGCAGGTTTTCCCTCCGGTACCCGCAGGGGCATAATAAAAGCCATCCGCCTCCCAGGGCACCTGCTCCAGCCGCCAGGGACTTACAGCCAGAAAACGCTCTCTGGCTTCTGACGGGCTTTCGCCGCCCTTCAGCGGATTGACCCGCAGCGCTCTGTAGCGCTCTCCCTCCAGACTCTCTGCAAAAGCTTCATATTCTGTCCCCAGCTGCGACTGCATTCTCTTTCGAAAAGCTTCCGGTAACATCCTTTATCCTCCCAATCTGAATCCAACCAGAAAAACCATCTTTATTTCCATACGCCTATAAAGTAGGACAAGGGGCCCTCAGAATACTCCGGATAGTCATTTGCAAACTGAGCCGCAGAGCCATATACATTGTATGTCCTCCCTCACTAAATAGACGCCTGTTTTTGGGCCTTTGCCCATTGTAACATACTCTCACTCATAATTCTATAAAAAAGCACAAAAAAGCCACAACACTGCTGTCATAGCTTTTTTGGGAAACTCTCTAGTCCTCTCTTCTCCTTCCCACCAGAATCATGAACTCATGGGCCAGCAGCGGGAAAGATGCCAACAGCGCCAGAACGCCCCACTCCCTCCACTGCAGATGGGTGGTGCCAAAGGCGGTGATCAAAAAGGGGATCTCCGTCACGGCGAACTGCAGCAGGAACCCCAGAACGCAGGCCAGAAGCATCAGCTTGTTCTCCAGATGGTTCATCTTGAAAAAGGACCGCCCCATATCCCGCATTCCCACCGCGTGGAACAACTGGCTCATGCCCAGCACCGTGAACGCATAGGTCTGGGATCTGCGCAGAATACCCTCCAGCGCCATCATTCTGCCTATATTTTCCAATGTAAAAGGTAAGTGCTGGGCCTTCATGGCCTGCAAAGGGATCAGGAAAAAGGCTGTCAGGCTGATGGCCGCGATCAACAGACCGTAAAAGCAGGTGCAGGCCAGGCCCCCCCGGGCAAACAGGCTCTCGCCGGGCTTTCTGGGCGGATGCTGCATCAGCGATCCGGCATCGTTGGGATCCACCCCCAGCGCCAGCGCCGGCAGAGAATCCGTGATCAGGTTGATCCACAGAATATGGCTGGATCGCAGCGGGGAGGCCAGGCCGCAGGTCACCGCCAGGAACATGGTGGCAATCTCCCCCAGGTTGGAGGACAACAGAAAGATCACGGATTTTCGTATATTTTCATAGACGCCCCTGCCCTCCTCTATGGCTTTCTCTATGGTGGCAAAATTGTCGTCCGTCAGGATCATGTCCGCCGCCTGCTTTGCCACATCCGTGCCGGAGGCCCCCATGGCTATGCCGATATCCGCCTTTTTCAGGGAAGGCGCATCGTTGACCCCGTCCCCGGTCATGGCCACGATGTGGCCCGCCTGCTGAAAACCTGTGACGATCTGCACCTTCTGCTCCGGCGCCACTCTGGCAAACACCCGTACCTGGGCCAGACGCTCCGACAGTTCCTCCTCCCGGATCCGGCTCAGTTCCTGGCCCGTCATGCACTGCTGTCTGTTCTGGACGATGCCAAGCTGCCTGCCGATGGCATAGGCCGTATCCACATGATCCCCGGTGATCATCACGGTCTCCACTCCCGCCTGCCGGAAGGTGGCCACCGCCCCCGCCGCCTCGGGCCGAGCCGGGTCACGCATACCCACCATGCCCAGGAAGGCCAGACCCTGCTCCTGAATCACACCGCCCGGAGACAGAGATCCCGGTCCCTGGCTTACGGATCCCTGTACAGGGTTCCCCACCCGCATGGCGATGGCTAAAGTGCGCAGAGCCTCATCCGCCATCTTCTCCATGGCCTTGCGGATCTGCCGGACGTGACCGGGCTGCAGGGGCAGGCACTGCCCCCGCACCATGATATGGGTACAGCGCCCCAGCACCACATCCGGCGCCCCCTTGGTAAAAGTGACGCCGGTGCCGCCCCTGTAGTGAAAGGTGGACATCATCTTGCGGTCGGAGTCAAAGGGCAGTTCCCGGCGGCGGGGCATCCGCTTTTCCAGTTCCGCTCTGTCCACACCAAAATTGTGGGCCAGCTGTAACAGCGCCAGTTCCGTGGGATCTCCGATTTTTTCCTCCAGTACGGCGTCATTGCACAGGGTCATTCCCTCCAGCAGCGCCTCATACTCCGGGCCGCCCAGTTCCGTCACCGGCACCATTTTCTGGCCCGTATAGCACTGCTCCACCGTCATGCGGTTCTGGGTCAGGGTTCCCGTTTTATCCGAGCAGACGATGCTCACGGCCCCCAAAGTCTCCACCGAGGGCAGCTTTCTCACAATGGTATGCACCTTCACCATCCGGGTCACGCTCAGAGCCAGGCAGATGGTGACCACCGCCGGAAGTCCCTCCGGCACCGCCGCCACAGCCAGGGAGATGGCAGTCAGCAGCATCTCAAAGAGATTGCGGCGCTGCAGCAGGGCGATGCCAAAGAGAGCGGCGCACAGCAGCAGGGATAAAATGCTCAGCACCTTGCCCAGATCCCCCAAGCGCTTCTGGAGCGGGGTCTGCTCCTCCTTTCCCTCATTGATCAGGGAGGCGATCCTGCCAATCTCTGTGTCCATGCCCGTGGCCGTCACCATGCCCAATCCCCTGCCGCCGGTGATGACTGTAGACATGTAGACCATATTCTGGCGGTCCCCCAGAGGCATTCCCTCCTGGCCGATAAAAGCGGCGGACTTGGCGGCGGGCAGGGATTCCCCGGTCAGGGCCGACTCCTCCGCCTTCAGGTTGGTACATTCAATAAGACGCATATCCGCCGGAACCTGACAGCCCGCCTCCAGATTCACCAGATCTCCCACCACCAGAGTGTACGCCTCCACCTCCTGCAGGACGCCCTCCCGGATCACGAACGCCTTGGGACTCACCAGCTTTTTCAGTGAATCCAGCGCCCGCTGGGCCTTGCCCTCCTGTATCATGCCCACCACGGCGTTGAGCAGCACTACCACCCCGATGATGACGGCATCGCTGGTCTCCTCCAAAAAAACGGAGATAACCGCTGCCACCAGCAACACATAGATCAAGGGATCATTAAGCTGCGAGAAAAAGGATTCTATCACTGTCTTTTTCCGCTTTTCCTGCAGCGCGTTCTTACCGTGGATACTGTAGCGCCTGACGGCCTCCTGCCGGGTCAGGCCCCTCTCCCCGTCGCTTTGCAGTTCCCTGCATGTCTCCTGTATGCTCCTCGCTTCAAACATTTCTGTCCCCTTTCCCGCATACCGCAATCGAATCCCGCGGTACCGCATCAATCCGCATTCGGACCCGGGGCAGCTGCATACCCCTCGTCCTATACTGGTACAACCTATGAGGCCCCCGGTTAAAATATGTGTCAAGTCTTTTCTCTATTTTTTTGCAAAAAAGTTTGCTAAAACATAACAAAGTTGTTGCAAAGTTCTGTAAAATCTTTTATCATAAATCTATAAGCCCTCGTTTGCCGGAGCGGCGAGACTCAAAAAAAAAGCATCTGCCTGAATGAAACCGGAACAGCCGGAAATTACTCTGTGCGCAATGGCGCCATTCGGACAGACGCGGAATTCAAAATAGGAGAATACGACATGGGATTCAAAAGTAACAAAGTGGTTCTTATGAAATCTATTTCCGAATTAAAAGAGGCTGATTATTCCCGGGAACCGGAATTAAGCAAGATTTACAAGCGGCTGCTGCAGGGCAGGAAGCAGTTTGCCGAAGTTTTCGACAAGAATATCAAAGCCGTTATGCAGATCAGTTCGCTGGATCTGACCATGCAGTACCAAAATGACAAGATTCTGGACATATCCCGCAAGGTTGCCAGGGCCACCGAGGCTCTGTTTGGCTCCTCCGGCGACTCCAATATGTCGGGGCGGTCCAACAATATGCATGAGGAGATGACCCACAATATTGTGAATGTCTCCTCGGCGGCGGACAATGTATACCGCAAGATAGAGACGGCTCAGCAGGAACTCACTTCCATCAAGGAACTTTCGGAGCAGACCACTCAGGTATCACAAAACATGAAAGGGGACATGGACGCCCTGTTGGAAATAATAGGCCAATTGAGCGATGTCATTGAGGGTATCGAGACCATATCCCTCCAGACCAGTCTGTTGGCGCTGAACGCCTCCATAGAGGCTGCAAGAGCCGGAGAGGCCGGAAGAGGCTTTGCCGTGGTGGCAGGCGAAATCCGTGATCTGGCCGAAAAAACCCAGAATCTGACTCAGAATATGAGTGAGTTTGTGTCCAATATAAAGGATGCCTCTCACAAAAGCGTGGGCAGCACCAAGGATACCATCAATATTCTGGAACACATGACAGAAAAGATTGAAAATGTCTGGACGCTGAACAGCGAGAACCAGAAGGAAGTCTCCAAGGTCAGTGAAACCATCAGTTCCATAGCGGCTGTCAGCCAGGAGATCAGCAGTTCCATGACAGAGATGGAGAACCAGCTGCGGGACAGCACCGAGTTCATGAGCACCGTCAGCCGGGATCTGATCAAGGCCGTAGAACCGGTGGTGGGAATCGAGAAGACACTGGACGATGCGGCGAAGCAGATGGGCAGCATGAGCGATGATCCTTTCTTCCATCTAAAAAACGAAGAGTTTGCTCAGTATGTGAGCAGCGCCATCACCGCACACCGCACATGGCTAAGCAATCTGCAGGATATGGTGCATAAACGCACGGTGCTGCCGCTGCAGCTCAATTCCAGCAAATGTGGTTTCGGGCATTTCTATTATGCCTTGACACCCAAGAACCCTGAGATACTGCCCATCTGGAATGCCCTGGGGGAAAAGCACAAGAAGTTCCACCAATACGGATCGGACGTGATTCAGGCGCTCAACAGCCAGCAATACGGTCTGGCAGAGCAGCTTTGCAACGAGGCGCAGCAGTATTCCACCGGACTGATTGCGGATATGGAGAAGATGGTGCAGCTCTCAAAACAGTAATCCCACCGCACAAATTATATACATAGACAAAATTGAGGAATGTTCCCCCCATCTGCCGGATATATTGAAACAGCCGGACTTGATGGGGGGATTTTCTAATGAACAAAAAACAACGTTGGTGGCATATCTTGGTCAAAGCTATGATCGTGGGCGGCACCATGACCGTGCCGGGGGCCAGCGGGGGCACTATGGCCATGATCCTTGGAATCTATGAAGATTTGATCGCTGCCGTGGGCAATCTGCCCCGGCTGTTAGCCGACTGGATATCTACCTGGGAGCCTCTTGCCGGGAAAAAGCAAAGGCATTCAAAAGCGCCTTGCGCCGCCGGCGGACAGAGGGCCCCAGGGACACGACGCTTCTTAGGAGCGCGTGGAATCCCGGGCTCACAGAGCATCCTGGAAAATCTGTGTTTTCTGGCGCTGTTTAGCGCAGGGGCGCTGGCAGGCATGGCCCTGCTAGCAAATGGCGTACTGGCCCTGCTGGAACGTTATCCTGTGGTCGTCAGCTATTTTTTTCTGGGCGCAGTGGCCGGAGGCATTCCCCTGATCTGCAGGCAGGCCCAAGTCAAAAAAATGACCTGGCAGGTACTTTTCTGGCCCCTGGCAGGTCTGTTTGTGGTGTATGGTCTGGCGGCTCTGCCGGAGGGACTGTTTGCCGCCGGGCTCTCCGGGGGCAGCCCGGTCCCCGGCGGCGGCGCCTTTGGTACATTTTCCCTCTCCCGGTTCTTGTTCCAGTTTTTGGGAGGCTGCGTTCTGGCCGTGGCCCTGATCCTGCCCGGCATCAGTGTATCTCAGATGCTGCTGATGCTGGGCCTGTACGAGCCGGTGATGGCAGCGGTGAGTCAACTCCGTTTCCTGTCCCTGGTTCCTCTGGGATTGGGCGCCGTCCTCTGCACCCTGCTGGTCACCCGTCTGCTGGGGAAAGCCATGCAGCGCCGCCCCCAGCCTACCTATCTGCTGATCCTGGGATTTGTACTGGGCTCTCTGGGAGAATTATATCCCGGTCCGCCCGCAGGTTGGAACCTGCTCTTCGCCCCCCTGGCCGCCGCCGCAGGCTATCAGCTGCTCTCCCGCCTGTCCCGCAGGGCAGGGTGATCACAACAGATATGCCCCGCACAATATCCGGATCTGTTCAAGCACTCCGCCAACTCACTGCCTGCCATTTCCCGGACTATTCCTGCGGGCCTGCGCTCTCAATCAGCGCTTCCAGCAGATCCGGATAGGGGAACGTAAGCTCCCTGCGGTTAAACAGGCCGAAGTTCTCCCCGTCCCCCTCAAAGGCATTGTTGTCCCACCAGATGCAGGGAACGCCATACTCACGGGCCTTTCCCACATAGTACCTGGCCCACTGGACACGCTCCTGCTCATTGTCCTTGTTCATGGCGCCAAACTCACCGATAATCACCGGCACCCCTTTGCTCAGAAACAATTCATCCAGTATCTCCATCAGATGGTCGATATCTCTGGTGTCGTTGTCCCAGGTGGATCGGCCCGCCGTGTTCAGGGCGAAATCATAAGGTGTGTAGGCATGCACCGACACGATGAGATGGTCATCCTGGGGCAGCACGATACCTTTCAGCGCCGCATCGCTGGAGGAGGCCGCATATCCCGGCACCATCAGGTTTCGGATGGTATTGTTGCCTCCGGTGGCCCGCACCGCGTCCACGAATACTTGATCCAGATAATTGACCACGTCCCGGCCCTCCTGGTCGCCGCCGTTCCACTCCACACTGGTTCCTGTTTTCCGGGGCTCATTCATCCCCTCAAATATCAGATGCTCGTCATAGTCCCTGAAGCGGGTGGCAATGGCGGTCCAAAGGGCAGTCAGCTGCTCCGCCGCCGCATCCTTATTCTCCTCGGAGGGAAAATGCCAGTCCTCATGATGGATATTGACAATCACATAGACACCCCGGCTGTAGGCGTAATCCACCACCTCCTGCACCCTGTCCATCCAGGCGGGCAGCACGGTATAGGCCGGCGCGCCGCCCATCTGGCCGCCCCAGGACACCGGAATGCGGATCACGTTAAAACCCTGGTCGATGATGGTGTCGATCATCTCCTGGGTAGTCTTGGGATTCCCCCAGGCCATCTCCATATTCACACCTATGCTTCCGCCGACGGCATCCAGGGTATTCCCCAGATTCCAGCCGATCTTCATCTCTTTTACCAGATCCATGGGAGATACCTCCTGCATTGTGATTTCAATGTCCTGCATTATGTTTTCTACCTCCTGTGCCTCTTGGCCCTGAGACGATTCACCTTCGTCCGGGCTTTTGCTCTCTTCCCCTGCTGTAACTCCTGCCGCAGCCTCCGGTGCCCCAGAGTTTTCCTGCTCTTTTGCAGACTGCTGTATAGTTGCGGTAGGCCCATCCGCCCCGGTGTCCCCGCAGCCTGTCAAAGACGCCACAGCCAATATGCCGCATAACATTGCCGCCATTATTCTCTTTTTCATATCTGCCCCTTTCCTTCATACCGGATCAATCCGTATTGAATATACTATGTCCAGTCTCTATGCTACCATAAAGGGGAACGAACTGGCAACTCATTTCTGCTTCTTTTGAAATATACCTTGGGGAATATATCCCCTCCCTCCATTGCCCGATACACTCAATAACCGGGAGACAGAATTTAACTTATAAATTCAACTGGCGGTAGAAAAGAACTTTCCTCACCACACTCCAAAGCACTTCCCGGCCCAATACCCCAGGCCCAGCACCCAGCTGGTGAAGATACCATAGAGGATCACCGGCCCGGCAATGGTGAATATCTTGCAGCCCACGCCGAACACCTGGCCCTCTTTCTTGTACTCGATAGCAGGGGCCGCCACGGAGTTGGCGAAGCCCGTGATGGGCACCAACGCCCCGGCGCCACCCCATTTCACGATCTTGGGATAGAGATTAAACCCCGTCAGCACCACGGAGCAGAGCACCAGAAGCAGGGAACACCAGCTGCCTGCGCTCTGCTTATCCAGGCCCAGTTTCTCGCAATAATTCAGGATAAACTGCCCAATACAGCAGATGATGCCGCCCACGATAAATGCCTTGAGCATCTGCAGACCCAGATTGTGGGTTGGCGTCACCTGTTTTACATATTTTTCGTAGTCCTGTTTTTGTTGTTCATTCATATTATTCCCCTTTCTTATTAAAGTTCCGCATCTGCCCGCTCACCACACATGACTGACGAAGAATATCTGCCCGCTTGGGCGTCCAGATATTCTTCGGTGTGCTGACCTGGCTGATGCTGTTTAGAGTTCCGCATCTTCCCGCTTGGGTTGATGCTGTTTACGAGTTCCGCATCAGCCGCCCATCACCCTGTGCAGCTCCTGCCAGAAGTAGAACAAGGAGCCGCAGAGTTTTCCTATCGCCATGGCCAGCACGGCGCAGCCCAGCCCGTGCCGGAAGGATATCCTCCGGGTGAATATGGGAATGCTGTCCAGCATCTCCGCAATGGCCAGGGCCAGACAGCCCACAAACATCCCGTAAAACAGGCCGGATATGCCCAAAAATCCCTGCCCCAGCGCCTCCCAGAGCCAGTCCAGTCCCGGCTGCCGCCGATCCAACCATGCGCCGATCTGGAGATAGCGCTGAAAAATGCTGAATATGCAGCCAACGATGGTTCCCACTGTCACCATATCCTCATAGAGCCAGATTTCCTTGGCGGAATGGGTTTTTCCGGCAAAGCGCGGAATCAACCCCACTGCGCTGAGAACCGTGAACACCCCCGCCGCCGCCAGCAGGCCGAAGCTGAAGCCTGCCAGGGCCAGCAGGCACCATATGATTATCTGCATCAGGCATCCACCTCTTTTCCTTCACGGCCTGCGGTGTCCACCAGCGCCTTGTTTACGTCCTCCTCATAGTTGCGCATGGACACCTCAATGGGTGTGGGATCTTTGGTGATGCGCCTGCCTCCGATATGGTTGAAAAAGACGATGATGCCCAGAGCCAGGCCCAGACTGTAGGCCACTTCCAGCACATTCAGCCCTCCCGGTTCCCTGCCCATGGCAATCCTGTAGATCTCCGTAAACACTTCGTTGATCCCCACATCATTGTGAAAAGCCATAATGGTAAAACCGGTTCCGAAAAAACTGACCAGACACACCAGCGCTACCTTGCACCATAGCTTGGGCCCCTTGTACTTCGCTACAGTAACCCGCTCCAGCACCACGTCCGCCTCGCCCACAGACTGGACGGTAATCCCCGGACAAGTCTCCTCCATCATAGAGATAACTTTCAGTACGCTGACCACAGCGCGCTGTTGGTGTCCTCCGCCTGCCCAAGGCTTGGTACCGCTGCCTGCCCTCTTACCGCCCTGGGCCTGATCGCTCTCTGTGAAATGATGCACTTTGATGGCCTTGCACTTGGCCAGCACCTGCGAATCCGTACATTGCAGGGCGGCCATGTCTTTCAGAAAGACATCCTCGCTCTGACACTCCACATTGCGGTCACATTTCAGATATACGGTCACATTTGCCATGATTTCCCTGATCCTTTCCTTAATTTCATATATAGGCAATTGCGAAACTCCCTTTCCGGGAACAGTGGATGGGCAATATATACAAAATAAGGGCGACTGGCCACTGCATCGGAGCCCGTTTTTGTATATATTGACCAGCCACGTCACTTGCGGAGAACGTTTCGCAATTACCTAATTTCATATACCTCAGACATATATCCAAAGTTTTGATTATTCATGTCCAAACCGGCGCAAACTTATGCAATTCTCGAATTTTAAGTCAAAAAAAGAGCCGTCTGCGCTGCCTGCGCAAATGGCCCTGTGCTGTTTATTTTTTCGTCAATCCCACATCTTAAACGCAATATTCATATCAACTTCCCCGCTGATCCCGTTGATGCTTCCTTTTTCCGAGTACTGCCACACACCGTAAGCATAGGGATAATAAAGATCCTCCCCATAGTAGGCAAACCACTTGTCATAGTTCTCAAGCCTCTCCAGTTCCAGCAGCAGCAGAGCCGTCTCCATATTGTGGTAAAACATGGATTTATAGCCCGCCGCCTCAATGGTGTCCAAAAACGCAATGGTCACATTGGTACGCTCCTGAGGCGTCAGCTGGTTCATCCGGGCCGTACTGCTGCCCACCTTCTCCACGTCAAACACCACGGGACAATCAATCTGGTAGGGGGCTATCCGCTCCAGCACAAAGTTGGCCTCCTCCACAGCCTCCGCCTCCGTGACGGCCTGGGAGAAGAAATAGACACCCACTTTGATGCCATGGGCCAGCGCGCCCTGGATATTGGTCTGGAAAGTCTCGTCCTCCACCAGCTTGCCGCTCTCATAGCCCCGCAGGCCCAGCCGCAAAAAGACAAATTCCACACCGTCCGCCGCCACTTTTTCCCAATCTATCTTACCTTGGTACTTGGACACATCGATGCCCATATGGGACACTACCTGCCCGTTCTCCAGATATTGGAAACGACCGTTCTCCAGCACCTGCAGGTTCTCCTGCACATAACCATGCTGCGCCAGTTCCCTTTGGATAGGCACAAAATGATACTTGCCGCCGCTGACCAGCACCACATCGTCAGGATACAGGGGCCGCAGCGTCTCCAGCGCGGACTGGCCGTCCGCCAGCTGCACCCTGATCTCCCCCAGAATCTCCTCCTGCTGATTGTTAAGCGCTGTCTCCAGCGCCTGCTCGTTCTCGGCCTGGGCACGGGCCACAGCCTCCGCTACCTTCTGATCCAGTTCCTCCTGGGTATAAATATTCCCCTGTGCCATCTGGGCATTGCCTATGGCTTCCTGCAGCAGCCGATCCGTCTCCCCCGTCTTGGAATCAATCCAGGAATATACCACAATGGCCAACAGTGTAACCAGAAATAGCCCTCCGAATGCCATTGCTATACCTGCTACATAAGAGAGGGTGGCTTTTCTCCTCAACCGTTTCCTGCGCTGTCTGTTCTCCTCATCGTAGGAACTCAGTGTTTTTGCTTCCCGCTTATCTGTCTTGTTCTCTTCACTCATCTTGTACTCCCATCTTTCTGTGCAATCCAGCCTACAACTCTACTATAATCGAATTTATGTGGATTGGGAAGAGAGAATACATAAAATTAATTATTTTTTAATGAACAATCACTCAACTGCCAACTGCCGCATATGCAGCAAAATCTTCTTTTCCAGGCGGCTCACCTGCACCTGGCTGATGCCCAGAATGGAAGCCACCTCCGTCTGGGTGTGGTTGCGGTAGTAGCGCAGCACGATCAGCTGCCTCTCCTGCTCCTTCAGCGTGGACAGGAGCTGCTGGAGCAGCAGATGGTTGATCAGGCTCTCCTTCTCCGGGTCCTGGCTGCCTGGGCTGACGCTGCCGCAGCCGCCGGGACCCGCCGCCACCTTGTCCACCAGGTAGATCTCGCTGCCGTCGTCCTGATACACCGACGAATAGATGGATTCCACTCTGGTCTCCGATTCCATAGCCATCACGATGTCCTCCGGCTCGATCCCGGTCTCCCGGGCGATTTCCTCCAGCCCCGGCTCCCTGCCCAGTTCTCCCTGCAGTCTGGCTCTGGCCATTTTGACTTTCATGGCCCGTTCCTTCAGTGTCCTGGACACCTTCACCGGCCCGTCGTCCCGCAAAAAGCGTTTGATCTCCCCGGTGATCATAGGCACCGCATAGGTGGAAAATTTTACATCATAGGACGTGTCAAACTTGTCCACTGCTTTCATCAGGCCGATGGTGCCGATCTGGAACAGATCCTCCGGCTCCACGCCCCTTCCCAGGAAACGCCGCACAATAGTGTGTACCAGTCCCAGGTTTTTCTCTATCAGTACCTCTCTCGCCTCTTTATCACCTGCCTGTGATCTCTCAATCAGCACTGACACATCTTCCATAGATTCCTTCCCTTATGCCGCAGGATCTTTTCCGCGGCGCTATAGCAATGATTCCCCTCTCCAAGTCCGTTCCAGGACCCTCAGTTCCCTTCTTCAATCAAAGGATAAGTGCCCAGCTTTTTCACCATGCGCACCAGCGTTCCCTGCCCCGGCTTGCTATGTACCTCCAGTTCGTCCATGAAAGCCTCCATGAACGCAAAGCCCATGCCTGAACGGTCATACTCCGGCTTGGTAGTGTACAGGGGCTCCATGGCCTGTTCCACATTCTCGATGCCCTTGCCGTGATCCTCCACCTCGATCCGCAGCACATCCCTCTCCAGACGGCAGCGCAGCCGCACCTTTCCGGGATGAATGATCAGATAGGCCGGCTGGCTGTTGCCGTGTTTGCTGTAGCCGTACACATTGTCATAGCCATGAATAATAGCGTTGGTCACCGCCTCGGACACGGCGGTTTTTATATCCGCCACCTCGTCCAAAGTGGGGTTTAAATGTGCCACAAAGGCGGCTACAGAGACCCTGGCGAAGCCCTCGTTGAGGGATATGGCATCAAATTCCATGCTCATTTCGTTTTTCCAGGGCAGTCTCTCGACCACGTCCGCGTTTTGCTGTAACTGTTTTTCTGCTGTCATAAACCTGCTCCTCTTTTCTCCAAATTTCTTCTGCCACATCCTAAACACCTAATCCATAACCTCTATCAGCTTATTCAGTCCCGAAATACACAAGATCCTGCGAATCTGCGAGTCCGCATGGATGGCAAACACCTTGCCGCCAAAGCAGGCAATCTTTTTGTACCTGCCCATAATGATACCTATGCCTGAAGAATCCATGAATCTGGTCTCCTCAAAGTCAAACACCACATTCTCCACCTCCTCCCGCAGTATATAACTGTCCGCCTTCTCACAGATATAAGACGATTTGTGATGGTCCACCTCCTCCGGAAGTTTTACCATCAGACAGTTGTCAATGATCTGAAAATCCTCCATCCTGCACACCCTCCTGTTTGAAGCCCCAAATTTCGACATTTTTTGCATAAAAAGAGAACACATCCTTGCAGATATGTCCTCTCTTCTTTGGTATCCTATACGCATTTTTCAGGTAGTATCTTATTAGTTCGCCAATTCGTTCTGTAATCTTAAAATGATTGATCTTGCCGTGGTCGCGCGATCCCGCATCGGGTATATTTCCACGAATTTCTCCAGGGCGGCCAGAGCCTCCTCGCCGCGGCCCACGCCGTCATAGGAGCGCCCCAGAGCGTAGTAGGGATCCCCATTGTCCGGGTTATACTCCACTGCTTTTTCCAGAATGGGGATGGCTTCCTCAAATTTACTTGTCAGATAAAGCTGATTCCCAATCTCGTAATATGCCGCGCTCATATAGGGGCCTATCCCCTCAAACACAAGCTTGTACAGGTTCTGGAAGGATTCCGATGTCTCCTCCAGCACGGTGCCTGCCTTGATCTGTTCCAGCATGTCCGCCGTCTCCTGGAAATACTGCCCTCTCTCCGCGCTGTTCTCCGAATACTGCATTGCTGTCACATATTTACCGGCGGCCACCAGCAGCTGATCCATGGACTGCAATGTGCCGTCCGTACCCGCGTACCGCTCCAGTTCTCCCTGCAGTCTGGCCGTCTCCTGCTCTATCTCTTTTATCTGATTCTCCAGGTCGGAGATCATGTTGTTCTTGGCGTCGCTCTCATTGGAGATCTCGTTGATCTTCTGCCGGGACTCATTGAGCACATTGGTGCGCACGGAGGGCACCACCAGAAAATACATAACGGCCACGCCGATAACCAGGCCAAGCATAATATTAAGCAGCGTACCCACACCGCTGCGGCGGGGCTCCTTTACTCCCTTGGGTTGGATCAGGACCTCGTTTTCCGTCTGGTAACGCACGGCCTCCTCCCGGTCCTTGCGGCGGCTGATTTTACCGGTCTCGTCAGGGGCCAGCATCCTGTCCACCTCCCGCATATAGGTGAGGGTCTGGATGTTGTTGCGGTCCATATCCGCGCATTTCACCAACTCCCGCTTCGCCTTGTCCCACTGCTCACTGTCCATGTACAGCAGAGCCAGCAGCTGGTGGGCCCGGATGAACTTAGGGTTAAGGGACAAAACCTTGCGCAGCTGAATGACCGCCAGATCCTTGCTGTCCTGCCTGCAGTACACCAGCGCCTGATTGTACTTTTTGATGGTCTGGTTGATAGAGTCCAGACGGGACGCACTGGCTTGAATCATATTGATATAGTCGTCCGCAATATTTTTTTCCGGGCGCGTGTTTTTGCTGATGACCCACTCGCTGAGCGCCCCCACGGTCTCGCCCATTTCAAAATACACCAGGCCCAACAGATTGCGGGCCTCAATATTGTTCTTATTAAACTTCAGACTCTGCCGCAGGCTGGTGACAGCGCCGGTTAGATCCCTGAGCCCTGCTCTGGCCAGGCCCTCATTGTAAAACAGGTTGGATAAGATCATTATCCTTTTATATAAAGCCACGTCCGCCCCACATGAAGTACAATAATCGTGCTCTGACAGGTGGCATCCACAGTTATAACAAAACATTCTGTTCCTCCTATAAGAGTTTTACCGGTTATTGTTCTTCCGTTTCCTGGACTTCCTGGATCATCCGCACCAGCAGGTCCGCCATATCTGTCAGATCCTGATTATAAATAGACTCCTCCGCGTCCTCCACCTCAAGACTGGGGCGAAATTTCTTCAGTTCTTCCTCAAAATTGATCATCGTACATGCCTTTCTATCTAAGTAACTCATTGCCCTTTTATGCCCTTCGGGCAAGATTTGTTATAAGTTCCGGCTCAAATGCCGCTTTGCAATATCTCTTTCACTTCCCCTACCAGATATAGCGAACCGGCAATATAAATTCTCTGGGGAGTGGCTTCGGCTTCCCGGGATGCCAATATGCTCCCCAGAGCCTCAGAAACCGTCTCGTACCGTGTCACCACAATGTCCGGGACATCCGCCAGCACCCCCTCCAGACAGCTTGGATCCGCCGCCCTTTTATTGCTCATATGCACTATACTCAGGCCGTCAAACAGGTGGCTGTCCACAATCCGGCGCAGCATGGCGGCATAGTCCTTGTCCGCTGCCGCGGCGAAGAGCAAATGCCTGCCGCCCACATGTCCATCCTCTGCCACAGACTCCAGAAACGCCCTGACACCATCCTCATTGTGAGCGCCGTCCACATAGACCTCCGGTAATACTTCCTCCATGCGCCCCGGCCAGAAACAGGCCGACACGCCCCTCCGCATAATCTCCGGCGTGAGCCCCAAAGGCTCTCCAGCCAAGGTATCCCCCTGTTTTTCCCGCTCCGCCAGCACCTCCAGCGCCCGCAGCGCCAGACTACAGTTCTCCACCTGATACCTGGCAAAGGTGGGAAGTGTTAAGCTGACACTACCATAATAACGGGAAATATAAGAAAATGCAATGTTTTTATTGCTAATTTTTGAGAATCTGTAGTCAATTCTCGACAGGACATACGCATCTGCCGACAAATGTTGCGCCCTGTCCCGGATCACCTGCCCGGTTTCCTGACAGGTATCCGCGTAAACCACGGGGACACCCTTTCTGATAATCCCCGCTTTTTCCCCGGCGATGGCTGCCAGCGTGTGACCCAGATACTCCACATGATCCAGTCCCATATGGGTGATGACCGCAATCTCCTTGGAGCCCACGGCGTTGGTGGCGTCCAGCCTGCCGCCCAACCCTGTCTCCAGAATGCAGTAATCCGGCTGTGCCTGGGCAAAAATAAGCATGGCCATGAAAAACAAATACTCAAAAAAAGTGGGATGGTAACCCTCTCCCGCCTCCAGAGCCTGCCAGTCCAGCTGCTTGTAAACCCGCAGAAAAGCTGCCAGAAATGCCTCTCTGCCAATCATCTCCCCGTCTATCACAAAGCGCTCCCGCAGGTCCACCAGATGGGGGGAGGTAAACACCGCCACCCTCCTGCCCGCCGCCTCCAGTACGCTCCGCAGATAGGCGCAGACAGAGCCTTTGCCGTTGGTCCCCGCCACATGAAGGATGCGCAGCCCGGCGTCCGGATCCCCCAGCCGGCGCAGAAACGCCCGGGTGTCCTCCAGGGTATTCTTAGTGGTAAACCTGGGGATATTCATAATATAATCCACCGCCTGATCATAGGTAGTGATCCGTTGTTTCTTCATATCCGCCTCACCTTGTTTCCTATTTTATACTCACGACCAATTAGATTTTACTCTCTGCCCAGCGCGTATTGCCCGATTACGCCGCGTGTGCCAGACAGGAATTGGAAAATCTTAACAGTGTCAGCATAATTCCGCATTTTCCCATGCAAGAGGAGCTCACAGCTTTCCTGCGAACTCCTCCCATTGTGTATATTTTCTCCCAATGAGTCAAACGCAAACATCCCGCTCATTGTACCGCGCTAGCGCAGCTGCTGCAGGCGCAGCTTCACCTGCTCCATCATCTGGGTATACTTTGCCAGCTTTTCCTTCTCTTCCTGTATCTTGGCCTCAGGCGCTTTGGAGAGGAACCTCTCGTTGCTCAGCATGCCGTTTACCCGGGCCAGTTCGCCCTGCAGGCGCTTCTCCTCCTTCTGCAGGCGCTCCACCTCCTGGGCGATATCCACCAACTCCGCAAAGGGCATATACAGGGTGGCGCCGGGAATCACCACAGACACCGCATCCTCCGGGATGCCTGCTTTATCCCGCTGCA
This sequence comes from uncultured Acetatifactor sp., assembly GCA_910585015.1. GTDB lineage: Bacteria > Bacillota > Clostridia > Lachnospirales > Lachnospiraceae > Acetatifactor. The sequence continues at coordinate 180,374 of CAJUCT010000001.1, read as the reverse complement.
TGGCAACCTCGCTGGCATAGGCCAGGGAGGCAAAGAACAGTTTTCCCTCCGTAAAGATGTCCAGAATCTTCTGCTCCTCGCTGACCACAAACACACTGGCCTTGCGGCTGGGCGGCACATTCATCTCACTGCGCACATTGCGGATGCCGCGGACAGCCTCCTTGATAGTCTCGATGGCTCTCTCCTGGGCCTCATAGCAGCGCTCCTGCCGGTACACCGGCCAGCTGCTGATCATGATGGATTCCTCTTTTGCCTGTAAGCTGCAGAAGATCTCCTCCGTGATAAATGGCATATAGGGATGCAAAAGCTTCAGCGCGTCGATCAGTACCGTCTGCAATGTCCACAGCGCCGCGTTCTGGCTGGCAGCATCGTCCGTGTCGTACAGACGGGGCTTCACCATCTCGATATACCAGTCGCAGAACTCGTCCCAGATAAAGTCGTACACCTTCTGCACCGCGATACCCAGTTCAAAGCTCTCCATATTGTCCGTTACGTCTTTAATTAATGTGTTTAATTTGGACAGAATCCACTGATCCACCGGCTCTAAATCTCCGGCGGCAGGCTCCGTCACCGCCTTGCCCTCCATATTCATCAGAATAAAGCGGGAGGCGTTCCACACCTTGTTGGCAAAATTGCGGCTGTTCTCCACCCTATCATAGTAAAAACGCATGTCATTGCCGGGGGCATTGCCAGTGATCAGCGTCAGCCGCAGGGCATCCGCGCCGTACTGGTCGATGATCTCCAAAGGATCAATGCCGTTGCCCAGGGACTTGCTCATCTTCCGGCCCTGGCTGTCCCGCACCAGGCCGTGGAACAGCACGGTCTTGAAGGGCTTCTCTCCCATCTGCTCATAGCCGGAGAAGATCATCCGAATCACCCAGAAAAAGATAATGTCATAGCCCGTCACCAGCACGTCCGTGGGGTAAAAATATTTTAGATCCTCGGTCTGCTCCGGCCAGCCCAGGGTCTCAAAGGGCCACAGGGCGGAGGAAAACCAAGTGTCCAGGGTATCCGGGTCCTGGGTCAAATGCTCATGGCCGCACTTGGGGCAGCGCTCCGGCATCTCCTTGGCCACCGTCACCTCCCCGCACTTATCGCAGTAATAGGCGGGAATCCGGTGCCCCCACCACAGCTGGCGGCTGATACACCAGTCCCGGATATTGTCGGTCCAGTTGTAATAGGTCTTCTCCATACGCTGGGGGATCAGCTTAATCTCGCCCTTTTTCACGGCATCCACCGCAGGCTTAATAAGCCCCTCCATCTTCACGAACCACTGCTCTTTCACCAGGGGCTCAATGGTGGTCTTGCAGCGGTCGTGGGTGCCCACATTGTGGGAGTAATCCTCGATTTTCACCAGCAGGCCCTGTTTTTCCAGTTCTTCCACAATGGCCCTGCGGGCTTCATAGCGATCCATACCCGCATAGGCGCCGCCGTTTTCGTTGATGGTGGCATCATCGTTCATCACATTGATCACAGGCAGGTTATGGCGCTTGCCCACCTCGAAGTCGTTGGGGTCATGGGCGGGGGTGATCTTCACCACGCCGGTTCCAAACTCCCGGTCCACATAGGTGTCGGTGACAACAGGAATCACTCGGCTTACAATGGGCAGCATCACGCTCTTGCCGATCAGGTGCTGATACCGCTCGTCCTCGGGATGGATAGCCACCGCCGTATCGCCCAGCATGGTCTCGGGACGGGTGGTGGCAAAGGTCAGAAACTCCGTGTCGCTGGGGGTTCCGTCCTCGTTCATGACAGGGTACTTGATGTGCCAGAGATGCCCTGCCTGCTCCTGGTACTCCACCTCCGCGTCGGAGATGGAGGTATTGCACACCGGGCACCAGTTGATGATCCGGGCGCCCTTGTAAATATAACCTTTCTCATGCATCTTCACAAACACTTCCGTGACGGCCTTATTGCAGCCCTCGTCCATAGTGAAGCGCTCCCTGTCCCAGTCGCAGGACGATCCCATTTTTTTCAGCTGGGAAATGATGCGGCCGCCGTACTCCCTCTTCCAGTCCCAGGCCCGCTCCAGAAATTTCTCCCGGCCCAGATCATGCTTGTCAATGCCCTGCTCCTTCAATTTTTCTATGATTTTAACTTCTGTCGCAATGGAGGCATGGTCCGTCCCCGGCTGCCACAGGGCATTGTAACCCTGCATTCTTTTGAAACGAATCAGAATGTCCTGCATGGTATTGTCCAAGGCATGGCCCATATGCAGCTGCCCGGTGATGTTCGGGGGCGGAATCACGATGGTGAAAGGGGTCCTGTTGTGATCCACCTCTGCATGAAAATACTTTTTCTCCAGCCACTTCTCGTACAGTCTGTCCTCTATGCCCTTGGGGTCATAGGTTTTCGCCAACTCTTTGCTCATACTTCTCTCCTTCTTTAAAAATCTTCCTGCCTTTTCCCTGCAGGCTGTTTTACGTTTCCATGGCGGCACACATCAAAAAGCCCTCCGCAAAGCCTTCCGGCCTGCAAAGGGCGCTGTCGCACGTTACCACCTTTGTTCACAGGCATCTCGCAATGCCTGCCTCTGTGACTTCCTCCAAAGTCCTATCCGCTAACGGGGATAAACCGTGACTCCCTACTCTCACCTTGACGCCGCGGCATATCCGACCACATCTCTTATACCAATATGCAGCCCCAAACGGTCAATGGGTCTATTTCAGGAACCGGCTCAAAAGCTACCTTCGGAATGCCTTCCTTCAGGCGGCCTTCCAGCGTGTGTCCACAGCCGCCCTCTCTGACAAGGGGTCATCCCTACTCCTCTTTGTCACTGCCTTTGTCTGCGTACTATCTTATATCAATGGAGGGACATTTGTCAAGTCTAAATGATTTTCTGTATCACAAACAGCCCCATGCTTTTATGGCCCATTGTTCTTCCTACCTTAAAATCTCGAAACTCCGGATCACATCATCTATCTCACTTTTATTATCCCGATACACATCCTCCGGCAATTCCATGTAGATATAGTAAAAATCTCTGATAACAACACCTACAAGCATATAAGACTCTCCCGCCTTTTCTATCTTTTCTTCCACAAGGAGTCCCTTTAAATCATCTCCCAGCTGTATAACGCTGGTGTCATAGGCTTCATGCCAGGTAACTTTCCCATGCATATGCACCACTTCGATTAGATTCTCCTTATCATCGGCCATATAGATTTCCATGCCGGCCTCCGGTAAATCATATTCTTGACTGTCAGGGCCATACATAGATTCGCAGGTCCAGTCTGAAGGAATCTCTACACTGAACTTACACTCTTCGTCTTCATATATGTATTTTTCAGTATTCTCTGTTCCACACCGGAGCTCCTTTATTATTTTGCGGCACTCAGCACAAGCACCCAGTCGTTGGCCATGCCTTTTCTCGCTATGAGACTTGCGAGCCATTTCTTTTTTCCCTGAATCCTTATTATCTTTGCTCATCCAAGTACAACTGCACCCGGTTCTGGATGATCTCGGCCACCTGGGCTGCCGTCTTGTCCCCGGATATAAAGCTGTCGGCTTCCTCCACGATAATCTCCTCTATATAAAAGGTATTCTGAGCGCGGGGAACTGCCTGCTCTAAGATGCTCTTATATTCTTCCGTCCAGGGAGAGCCGTCCGGCTTTGTTGTCAGTACATAATATGTACCGCTCCCAATATAATACTGCCATGGATATTCCGGCGAATCCTCCATATAATATAGCCCTGTCTCCAACATGTCATTTCTGATCGGATGGGATAATTCTCTCTGCCGACTGCTGTCAAAAAGAGCGGCCAGAAAATCGTCAATCAACTCTCTGTGCTTTGCCCGGGCATTTACTACCAGGAAATAATCGGCGTTCCAATAGCTTCCGCTCCCGGATTCGGTGGGGAAACCTACCGAGTGGAACCCTTCTCCCATGTCGGACATATCCGCGCTAAACTCCCAGAAACTTTCCATATTAACTTGGAAAGCGGCGATTCTGCCACTATTCATGAGAGCCGGACTATCTTTACCGCCTGTGGCCTTCTTGACTGCCTCCAGCGCCTTTATAAACAAAGGGTTGTCAAAATCACAGATGCCTGTCTCCATATCCAGAAAAGGAGAGTTGGGCAAATCCTGCAGGAGCAGCAGGCGCAACGCGTTTATCTTCGCCATATACCTGCTGCCGCTCATCCATTTAGTGACTTCGGGATGCCCTTCCATCACTGCCATAACTTCTTCCAGTGTCCAGCTATCTCCCTGCCACAACTCGTCCGAGACCATCAGTGTGGTCACATATGCCTCGGGGGCCAGCCCCACCTGCCGCCCGTCTATCACACCGCAGGAGAGCGCACTTTCATAAAGGGACCCCCGCAAGTCTTCCCCCAGTACTCCGGTCAAATCCGCCAGCACACCTTTCTCATACAGCACCCGCATATCTTCACCGGACACATAGTAGATATCCGCGCCCTGCCCGGCCGTCAGGTCCGCCAGCATTCGCGCGCGGAAAGATTCCATAGCCCCTTCCGGCTGCCGCACAAGGATCGGGTGTTCCATATGCTCCTGTGAGAACATGGTAGCGCTGGCGGCTATAAAAGAACTTTCCTCCACCAGACTCACCAACCGGATAGGATCTTCCTCCCAACCAGGCTCATTGCCCAACTTACAGATGATAGCCTTCTCCCTGCTACAGTCCAAAATCAGAGGCATACCTGTATCGCTGATGCCGATACAGGTCATAAGTTCGTTTCTTCCCAGCCCTAATTCTCCGTAGTCAAAACAGCACCCTCTATCTCCTGTATAGAGATCCCAGCGATACAGCCGGCCTTCGCGTCCATAATATAGGACACCGTCTCCGGTGATTCCCATTGGACTTGAAAAAGGTAATTGTTCCGTGAAAACCCTCTCTCCGCCAAGCGCGGGGTCATACATTACCAGACGCATTTCATTTTCCGCTATGCTGTGTTGTTCAAAAACAGGGATCCCTTCCTCAGTCTTCATGGCATAAGAAAAATAGGCATCCTCCTTATCCCAGATCAATTCTGTAAGGACGCTTCCCTCCGCGTCCAGTACCAGGATCTTTTTCTCCCCAAAGATAGATCTCAAAAAAAAGTGTCCCTCACCGTCAACGCTGGCAGACGAAAAAACTACTCCGTCATCCAGGAACCCTCCATTTTTCTGCATAGGCGGATATAGATCGACCGCGCCCAGGTAATCCCCTTCAAATGAAAAACGCATAGCCAGATAAGCCACTGTTTCATCTTCTTCAAATACTTGCACAAACAGCACATACTCTTGAGCATTTCTAATGTCAAAAGCGGAAATGTACTTCTCCGCCTCTTCATATTCCTCCATTTCCGGCAGTTCGATATGCCGGTGCCAGATCTCGCCCGTATCATTCTCATACCCGCTTAAATAGTAGTCTCTCTGCCAGAATGTATTTGCGCGAGTCGAAAATGTATCCAAAGAGTAAAAATTTGCCCCCCGGCATCTATACATACTGGAACTGCTGTCATACTCCTGCTCCGGCTGATATTCCAGCCCGCTGATATATTTTTCCACATAAAATGATCCTCCCGTATAAGAATCATTGCTGTGCCGCCAATTTTCTGTCTTCCAGTCGTAAGCGCCGCGGTCCATTTCCGTCTGAAGCAGACCTTCTGTGTCATTCCCTCCAGATTTTCCACAGGCCGTCAGTATAATTAAAAGGAATACTATAAGTCCGTATGTAATTTTCGCATAGTTTCTCCTCTTAATAGATGTATCTCCTTCCTGTCAGTATAATTTCAATGTTATTGAGCGAAGTTTTGCGTATGAATTCCTTGGGCGGGATATTTTATGACATCCACTACCTCTCCACAATTGTAACACATATAAGTCGTCACATTTCTCTTTAGTATATAATGACATGATTCTGGTTTTCCATCATTATCCAAATCGTGCATGTGATCGTATTCCTCCAAGACCTCTACGGAGTAATCATACCACATAGAAACATGTTCGCATGCCGAATTTCCTGCAGCGTTCACAGTTAATCCACTAAATAACAGCCCTAAAATCATCAACGACGCCAATGTTCTTTTTTCATCTCTATTTCCTCCATTTGTATTTGATATTTTTATTATATCATGTTCTTTCAGTATGTCAATATAGCTTTGCCTAATCAATTACATAAACATATTATTTTATATCATATCGCAAAAATCGCTCTTGCAGTATTATGATTAGCATACTTTGTCATGGATGTAGAAAGCATCCCTCCATCATTATAGATATAATACACCAAGCCATTTTGCTCTTCCAAAAACTGGACTGGTAAAAAAGTTTTATTTTGGCACTTTTAGAATGGCCACTTTTGTGTAAAATAGAGAGCAATTCATCTGATCAGAGAAAGAGCCGCTCCGGCGGCAGATTGTGAGGAAAAATATTATGAAGAAAGAGCAAAATCAAAACGCGTCCGAAACGAGGAAAAAGAGTTACCTGCTGCTGATCATCGGCGCGGCGCTGCTGGCCGCAGCCATAGCCTTCACCGTATATGCCCATGGCGGCAGCTATGCCGCCTCTCTGGAGACAGGCAGCCAGCTGTCGGAGGTCAAAGCAATGGTCAAGTCCGTGGAAGCCGGGGAGACTGCCGGAGACCTGGAAGCCCTGAAGGCGCAGCAGGCACAACTCACCGATCTCAAACTCAGCCAGGAACGCCCCTACTCCTACGGACTCACCGCCCTGTTTTTCTCCCTCCTGCTGGTCGCCAAGGGATTGTACAATGCGCTGGTTGGCACTGTAAACACTCAGGAAAACATAAAGAGACTGGCCATGGCCGGTCTGATGGCAGCCCTGTGCTATATCGGCTTCGCCGTGTTTAAAATCGACATTCCCGTGGGCCCCGGCAAGACAGCCTTCCACTTTGGCAATGTGTTCTGTGTGCTGGCGGCTCTGCTGCTGGGCGGCTTCTGGGGTGGCCTGGCCGGCGCCATCGGCATGACCATCGGCGACCTGACCACCGCCTATGTGACCAGCGCCCCTAAGACCTTCCTGCTGAAGCTGTGCATTGGCCTCATTGTGGGACTGGTAGCACATGGGATATTCAAGTTAAGCCGCACCCACTCCAAGAAATATATAACCGGGGGCACCGTACTTGCCTGTGTCTGCGGCATGGGCTTTAATATGGTGGCTGACCCGCTGGTAGGATATTTCTACAAGATGTATCTGCTGGGTATTCCCCAGGAATTGTCCGCCGCCCTGGCCAAGATGGCCACCGTCACCACCTCCGTCAACGCCGTGGTGGCCGTCATCGCCGCCAGCATCTTCTACTTGGCGCTGCGGCCCGCCCTGCGCAAGGCCGGACTGTTCATCCAGGTAACACCCGAGAAATCCGATATGGAGTAAACACACGCCACGGCAGGAATGCCGCGTACTCGGTACGATAGTGTTCCTGCTTTTGAGCGGCTCTGGCGGTATATCCTCCGGAGCCGTCCCTGCATTGTGCGGCACTTTCCCTTGTCCCATAGCCATATGGCCAGCAAACTCAAAAGCAGCGTGTAGATCACTAAGGCTAAACTTACCTCTGCATGCATATCTGGAGTTTGGCTTGGCCAAACTCCGGCTTTGCCTGCAATACTGCATTAATACGTATTAGGATGTGTAACATCCAAACTTCTCCATTTAGAAATCAACCTCCACATTGCCCATGGAACAGTCGATCTCCATATATTTAGCCGCACCATTGTCAATATATTGATCCACCGCTGCGCCGGCATAGTTGTCCCCGTCGATCTCCATATTGCTCGCCACGCAATTGAGCTGGTAGTTGAAATCTTCCTTCTCCCCTTCCAGTTCCATGCTGACGTTGCCCATAGAACAAGTGATTTGGGCACTTCTATAGATACCTCCGGAAAAATACATATTCCCTGCGCCGATGGACGCAACCAGAGCCTCCACTGTGACATCCTTTGTCCGCAGTTCTCCTGCCCCCAGAGATACATCCAGACTGCCCAGCGCCATATCCTCCATCAACAGCTGCCCGGCGTCGATAGATGCCGCCATGTCCTGCACCGCCAGATCAGCCAGCTTCAACTGCCCGGCCCCCAGAGATACATCCAGCATTGTCAGGGAACTGTTTTCCCTCGGCAGATACAGTGTAATCGTGCTGTTTTTGATCTCGTCCATCAGGTTGGCAGGCCGCACGGCCTTTATATATAACACACCGTCATCCACATAAGCCTGCATTTTTCCCACGCTTTTGCCCTCGATATATATATTTTCATCACTGGATTTCTTGATCTCTACCATGCTGCCGCCAATCTCCAGGTTCAATTTGTCAATGCCGCCCTGACAGAGCATCTGCTTCTCCACATCGCCTTTCCAGACGGCATAATCATCGCTAAAGATGGAAACGTCGTCAAGATCATACGAAGACGATCCCCACCCGTCCAGCAGCGAATAGTTAATGTCCACCCAGTCGCCGCCAATATTCGACAACAGCTCCTCCATATTGTTCCTGCCGCCTGACTTTCTGCCCAGCATATAGAGCACACCGCCCACAATAATCAGCACCAATGCCAGCACAAAACAGAATTTCATAAATTTTTTCATAATCTCCATGCCTTTCTCATTTAAGTTACGTATGTTCACCGGCACACGGATCCTGTAATCATCATCCGACCGCTTAAAGCCATCCGAAAAATTATCATGCCGTACGGAAACATACCGATTAACGTTTCACATTTAAACAATTTAAGCCGCTTTCTTTTTTCGGGTAAAGAGCCAACGTATGCCACGGAATATAGCCGGGGTAGCCACACCCGCCATGGCCACAGTAGCCATCAGGAAGAAAATGCCTATACTCACTGCAATTAGTCCGCCTCCCACAAGTCCCAAACCAGCCAGTGGATGGATACCTATGCCAACCACACCCACGACACAGACAAACAAACCTGCCAAAATACATACTAAGGCAGCGATGCCAAAGCCGAGGATCATGCCAAACCAAGCGGCTGCCAAGCCCAGCACCGCACCCAATATCCCCGCAACAATGCCCGCCGCTCCTCCAAGCAGACCCACTCCCACAGGAGCACCTATGATACACAGGATCACAATCAGTGCTATGACGCCGCCGGACATTGGCTCCTTGCCCGCTTTCTTGGATTGTCCCTGGGCTCCCTGCCCTGCATTCCCCCATGCGGGAGCAGGCTGGGGAATACTCTGCCCGGGCCATGCCGCCATGGCCGCGGGAGCAGGACCTGCGGTGGCTGCAGCCCTTGCTCCTTGTATGCCAGCCCCTTGGACAGCGCCTCCCTGTGCCGCAGTTCCCTGCGCCATAGTTCCCTGAGCCGCAGCTCCTTGAGCCGTAGCTCCTTGCGCTACCTTGCTCTGTGCCGTACCGGTTTGCGCTGCCTGATTTTGCCAAACATTCCCCTGGTTCTGGGGTTCCTCTACAAAAGTTCCATACTCCGTCAATTCCCTTCCCGTGACGGGCTTGCGCGCCTCATAGCCATCTCCGTAACCCGCACCGTACAGATCCCGTCTGATATTCTCCGCTACCCGGGCGGGATTGCCCAGAGCCTCCAGCACCGCCTGTTCATTCTCCGGACCCGCATCGTCAAAATAATCGCCGTAATATTGCAGGGCCTCCTGCCGCTCCTGCTCCGAAATATTTTGCAGCAGCTTTTCCAACTGCCTCATAAACTCTACTTTATTCATATCTGCCTCCTTAACCCTTTCCCCCGAACAGTGAAGTAACTTTCTTCGAATAGCTGCGCCATTCGCTTTCATACAGCTGTAGCTGGGCCCAGCCCCTGCTGGTCACTTTGTAATAACGCCTGTTACGTCCTGCGCATTCCCTGTCGTACACCTCCAGGCAATCGTCCTTCTGCAGACGGCGCAGTACCGGATACAGCGTGGATTCCGACAGGTCTATTACCTGCCGCACATCCTGGGTAATCTTATACCCGTATGTTCCTTCCGGCTCCTTGGACACCACCGCCAGTACAATGGCATCCAACAGAGCGGCGCCTGTATTAAATACCATGCTCTTTCCTTTCTAATCTAGAGTTCCGTATCTGTACTGCCAGCACCTTTCCCGCAGAAAAATTCCCGTCCAT
>CAJUCT010000001.1:162210-170224 GCA_910585015.1 uncultured Acetatifactor sp. | reverse complement strand
CTGTACTGCCAGCACCTTTCCCGCAGAAAAATTCCCGTCCATACTGCGGCCGGCAATTTCTCTGGGCGCTGGCAGTACAGATACTGTTTTAGAGTTCCGTATCTGTACTGCCAGCACCTTTCCCGCAGAAAAATTCCCGTCCATACTGCGGCCGGCAGTTTCTCTGGGCGCCGGCAGTACAGATACTGTTTTAGAGTTCCACATCTGCCTCGAGAAAGCAGATGCCATATTATGTCTCCATGCAATATTATATGGCGTATAATATTGTGTTTGAGCATACTATACGTCATATAATATGCTTTGTCAATCCCTTTTTGACATAATTTTGCGTTTTTTATAGAAAAAAAAATCTCCCACCCATAATTGGTGAGAGATCCTGGCTTGTTTAACCCAATCCACAACTTATATGGAGAGCGTGGTAGTTTTCTTTGCTCCTTCTGCCGCCTGCTGCTCTAATGCCTGTTGACGCAGGCTGTTCTTGTGGACTACGATGCAGGAAATCATCAGCATCCCTCCACAGATCTGCCAGGGAATCCATCTGGCATAAAGCATATATAAAGAACTCATAGCAAGCAGGATATAGGTGATACGCGTCCTCCGGGTATGGGGCCGGACGCGCGCCACCAGAGAGAAAAACAGATATATGCTGCACAATGCAAATATGGGCTCCGTGTGGATAGGCATCAATCCGATCAACACACCGAAAGATACGGCAATCGCCTTTCCTCCTCTGCCCCTGTGATACAGGGAGTAAGCATGTCCCAGCACCGGCGCCGCCATAATCAGGGAAAAAAGACAGCCGCTCTCCAGTCCCAGCCGCAACGCGGCATGTACGGGAAGCACCCCCTTAAAAATGTCCCCCAGCAGACACAGTAAGCCCACCGGTATTCCTGCATGCTGCATGGCATTGGCTGTCCCGGGATTATGGTCTTCACTGAGCGCCACAATATCCACTTTCTTAATCCACTTGGGAAGATACCTGCTGAACAAAATGCTGCCGCACAGTATTCCCGTCACAATCATTATAATCTGATGTCCCAACATAATCACACCTCTTTTAGCGTCTCCGCGGTCGGACGAGCCTCCGCTTCCTCCGCCTTATCTTTGTAAGTACTTTGCCTGATGATAAACTCACAGATATCCTCTGCGGCGTTACCGTTGATCACACGGTGCTGTCTTTCTATCATCCGCCCGCATTCCTCCGGACGGGCCAGCAGTTCCAAAGCCATCTCCACCAGCCGCCTCTCGGAATCTGCGCTGACGGAAATACCATGTCCATTGTAAAAGGCCTGGTTGCAATCCTCACAGCCCGGTATGGGCCTGGTGTGGGCCAGAGGTATCCCGGCCACTGCCGCCTCCGTGGAGGTAAGCCCGCCGGGCTTGGTGAACAGCAGGTCAGAAGCCGCCAGGTATTCCGCCGTCCTGTTCGTGTAATCCAGAACCCGCACTCTGACATCCTCCCGGTATGCCTCCCGCAGTCTGGCCTTCAGTTTTTCGTTGGAACCGCCCAGAATATATACATTATCCTTTTCGTTCATTCGAAGCACCAACGCCCGCACCAATCCCTCGATCTTGCCATAGCCCATACTGCCGGTCATGATCAGAATACAGTGTCCTTCCTGCGCCATTCCCAGCGCCTTTCTGGCCTCCTCCCTGGAGGGAAGGTTCCTGAAGCGATCCGAGACCGGAATGCCGGTGGGAACCAGCTTCTCTCCGGGAATCCCCTTCTTCATGTACTCCTCCCGCAACTCCTCATGGGCAATGAAATAATAGTCCGCCTCCGTCTCCTCCGTGAAGGGGATACATGTGTAATCCGTCCCCACAAAATAGGTGTGGATATCTGGCCGACACTCATGTTTGCGGAGCATATAAGTAAGCGCCTCTGCCGGGAAAAGATGAGGCATGACAACCGTGTCATATCCATTGTCAACAATGTAGTGATACAGCTTTTCCGCATAAAGCGCATTGGCATAATACACCGGCGACTTCCGTCGGGCAGAGGTGATAGCCCTCCCGGCCCTGTAAGCCCCTTTAAATACTCTTGTGGCCTTCACGGTGCTCCACACATAGATCCGCTTGCCATAACTGGCCGCCTTCTCTGAGGCGAACGCCAGCACATCCGCCATCTCACAGGGAATTTCTCTCTTCTGGAACTGCTCCAGCATTGCCTTGCCCGCTGAGTTATGTCCCTCGCCTGTGCCTGTGGACAGTATCAGTACTTTCATAAATACCTCCTAATCTCATTCCGCTCTTCCATGCATATTACCAGCATTCCCCATAAAATCGCTCCAATACATACCAGAATTGGGAATCTATGTTTATGCACTTATAAGGTAACATGTTTTACAGGGAATTGCAAGGCAGGAGATTGTCATTCGCAGATTCGTTTTACATAATACCGTTGACTGATATAGTTCTGTTTTTTTATTCTGCAATTTTCCCTGCAAAATGCCTTTGGAGCAGCAAAATTGAAATATTTGTCATAATTTGGGCGATTTAGAAAAATAATCCACCGTTTCCACATAGTTATCCACATATACACAGCTGTCATAGCCACTCTCCGAGGCGTCGAAATTGCAAAAATTATATGTCATATTTGTAATTTTATAGCAAACCAAACACGTATTTGGTTTACATATTTTTCTTGAATTTATTCATAAATAAAAGGAAGCAGGCAGTATAAACTGCCTGCTTTTTTATGTGCCTTATTAAAAATTTCTTTCTTTACAACTGCCTTTTATTTTGGCCGCAACATTATCACAGAGCTTCCATGCTTAAGTCTATTTTTTTGCTGGCAGAGGGCATGGTCCCACTCTCCACATAGAGATTTTACTGACAGGCATTCCTGATCTGGATTAGCAGATAAGCCTTGCTATATTTCATCCGCACAGAAATTTCCGTCTACCAGGTTCCAATTCTTTTAGTGCCCTCGCAGGCATTCCCCAGACCATTGGAAAATCCATTACGAATCTACGCAATATTGCAGGGAGACAAATTTTCCGAAAAAAAAGAAACACTGCTTACACAGAGTTTCTTTTATTCTATATACATTATTTATATATTATTTCTACCATTATACGTTACAACCATGAATCCCAGAACCATTCTACCCTCTTAGCAATACTGCCGCAGTTTACCCGCTCATAGCCCGCCCATTCTCTGGGGAACATGCGTAGATAGGCATACTGAAGGAAACGTTCATCCAGCAGCGCCACAATGCCGATATCCTCCACTGTGCGGATTACCCGCCCCGCTGCCTGTAAGACTTTGTTCATACCCGGATAGCGATAAGCATAGTCAAAACCGTTCTGACCGCCCTCGTCAAAATACTGCTTTAAAAGTTCTCGCTCATAACACACCTGGGGCAGGCCCGTACCCACAATAATAGCGCCAATCAGGCTGTCCTCTTTTAAGTCGATGCCCTCGCTGAAAATTCCCCCCAGAACGCAGAAAGCAATCAAGGTTTTCTCATCCTCCATCTCGATATCCATGCATATGGATGCCTCCAGGTCACAATCCTCATTGCCCTGAAATCTGGCCAAAAATGCCTCCCTGTCTCCCTCGCTCATATGCTCGGACTGCATAATGCATTCTTTGGTTTCATCGGCAAAATGCTCCAGATACCTCTCATGGATTTCCCGCATGAAGGCATAGGAAGGACAGAACACCATATAATTTCCATGCCGGTTTTTCACAATCTCATCTATATACCCGGCTATCCTGTAAAATTCCGCGTCAGAGCGCCTGGTGTACTTGCTGGTCACATCCTCCGCAATAAATAATGCCCGTTTTTCCGGGTTAAATACCGAGTTAGCATAAACCTCGTAGTCCGTTTCCTCTCCCCCCAGCAGTGCCTTGTAATACTGGATCGGCAGAAAGGTAGCTGAAAAAAGAATGGTGCTCCTGCCTCGCTTCATACACTCTTTCAGGTTGTTGGAGGGATCCACGCAGAAGAGCTTGATCAGGAATGTGCCATCCTCACACAGCTGTGTGTATTTCACATACTTTTCGTCCAACAACTCATAGATTTCCAGAAAGTGAACCAGATTAAAATAAAACTCCAACAGTTCCTCCCTCTCGGGAAGTTCCGCCTCCTCCTGCTCCTCCAGATAGGATTCAACAGCACCCTGTAGATGCAGCAGCTGAGATGTGAGGGAATCAATCTGCTCCACCACCCTGCACTCCTCACACTCCCGCTTCAGCGCCAGCATCTCCTTGTTGCAGTTCTCCAACAGCCGAATCATCCGGGCGGCAAAGCCCCGGGATACCAGCACACTCCTCCCCCGCCTTCTGTTTTGCGCCCCGGCAGATTGAGCCTGATCCCATAAGTCCGTCGCATCCGAAGCGCTCACGGCAGGCTCCAAAAGATCAGAGTCCGTGTAGTCCTCCAGCGCGAACAATTCTTCCTGCGTCTGCTTTTTACGGCCTTTTTTCCTGCCCTCCTCCGCCGTCTGAAGCTTCTGCAGGCTGTTTTTTAAGGCCAGTATATCCTCCTTGACCATGACGGCGCTGTACATCTCCCGGCCCCGCTCCAGCAGATTGTGGGCCTCATCAATCAAAAACAGGTAATTTCCCTTGACCCCCTCCGCAAAAAAACGCTTCAGATACACATGGGGATCAAAGAGATAGTTATAGTCGCAGATAATAGCATCCGCAAAAAGGCTCATATCCAGACACATCTCGAAGGGGCAGACCTGGTGCTTCGCGGCATACGCCTCCACAAACTCCCTGCAAAAGCCATCCTCATGGGTCAGCAGGTCATAGATGGCCTCATTGATCCGGTCATAATGCCCTTTTGCATAGGGACAATACTCCGGATTGCACTCCGTATTCTCCATAAAGCAGATTTTCTCTTTTGCAGTCAGAATCACGCTCTTAAAGCACAGCCCCTTATCCCGCAGCAGGGTGAAGGTATCCTCCGCCACCGTGCGTGTGATGGTCTTGGCCGTCAGATAGAACAGCTTCTGCCCCATCCCCCGCTCCATGGCTTTCACCGCGGGGAATACCGTGGATATGGTCTTGCCCACGCCGGTGGGAGCCTCCAGGAAAAGTTTTTTCTCGTGATAGATGGTCTGATACACATAAGTCACCAGATCTTTTTGTCCCTCCCGATAAGGAAAGGGAAACTCCATCCGGCGGATAGAGGCATCCCGCCTGCGCTTCCACTGGAACCGATAATCCGCCCATCTCAGATAGGAGCGGATAAGCTCGCCAAACCACTGCTGGATCTCCTGGACGGCATAACTATAATGGAAATACCGGATCTCCTCCGTCTCCATATGACAGTACGTCATCTGCACATGAATCTCTGACAGCCCCCTGTCCCGGAAGCTGTGCAGGTACATGGCGGCATAGACCTTGGCCTGGGCCAAATGTACCTGCACTGGACCGTTCATATAAGCCAGTTCCCGATAGGTTCCCTTGATCTCATCAATGGTCACTCCCTCCGGCTTGTGGATAACGCCGTCCGCCCGGCCCTCCAGCACCAGCCGGTAGTCCGCCGTGGGGTGGATATAGCGCAGGGACACCTCGGCCTGGTACTCACTGCCCATACGGCGCTGAATCATGCGGTGGATCCGGCCCCCCTCCTGCATGGCCTGTTCGGGGGAGGCATGGTGCCGGTTGTCGATATCTCCGCTGCGCAGAATGAACTCCACCAGTTCCCGGACGGAGACGCGGATTTCCTCCGTAATCTCCTGTGGTTTCTCCGTTGCTGCTGTCTGCTTTTGTGCTGCCGGAGTCTGTCCGCCCGCTTTATCCTTTCCGGGCATTATGCCTCCTCACCAAAGGTATAGGGAAAGCCCAGTTTTCTCATAAAGTCGGCCATCTGCCAGCAGTCGCACTGCCCGAACTCATCCCCCGGATAAGCCGGCTGCTCGTAATGCTCCATCATATCCTCCGTCCAAAACCTGATATAGCGTTCTATATCTGCCTGCTCCACCTGAAAATAGCGGGCAAGCAAGGCGCTGTCTCCGGCACACTGCTGCCGCTCTTTAGGCGAACAGTCAAAATAGTCCGGCAGGGAATTAAAGCAATCCAATTCCTTTTTATTTTCATAAAAGTAATACCCCCAGAAATCCCCATCATAGATATAGAGCAGCAACACCGGGTGCTCTAGGACGCCGGACAGTTTCTTCGCCAGCTCGTCAAAACCGCTGCAGCCATCGTTAAACAGCACCGCGCATCCGGCTTCCGACTCCCTGTACTGACACTGCGCCGGATCAATGTCCGTCGTTGAGCGCGCCGCCAATTTCTCCACTGCCTTTCTGAGTTCTTCCTCCTTGCAATCCGGAATGACTGCCGTTTGTAAAAAAAGTCCCATTTTTATCTTCCTCCTATTTAAATCGCTGCGCGATGGCTCTAAAGTCTGAAGACCCTTCGGCACACACATGGGAGAGACGTCTTTCATTCGTAAAAGATCTCATGAATGGCGCTCTGGTGCGCTCTCGACTTCACCTTTCCATCCATAAATCCCACCAATAACGTATTGGCCCCCTCTCCGCCTGTCTGAGTTCCGCATGTTCCTATATACCATCCATTATAAATTATTTCCGGCAGAAAAACAATTCCAAAAAGGGGCTGCCGCCCAAAAACGACACCCCCCTTGCACATAGTACTTAAGTTCTCCGGATTTACACGCGCGTATCAGCAAGCCACTGCCAAGCTGCCCAGCAAATCCTCCAGTTCCTGGTTGTATCCCTCATAGGATACCGCCAGCGCTTTGGAAAAATCCAGCCCGTAGACTCCAAGAAATGATTTTGCATCCACTATATATCTGTTATAATAGATGTCAATATCAAAATCGCACTTGGATGTCACGCTGACAAACTTCTGTACCTGATCCTGTGTAAGCCTGATCTGCCTTACCATATTGCATCCTTCCTTTCTCCAATCATACCGCGCCTTATATGGGCGGGGTATAGGCCCCCCGCTGCGTTCACCGCACATATGCAGACACCTGCGCAAGGCTCACTGCCCACGGGGATTAACTGTATCCACGGCACCACTGCCACGCTTCACGAAGAGGCTGGAAACCGTTTTCATGATGGATATACAATACTATATGCAAGATCAAAAGTAAATTGTCGATTTTAACAATTTTAGGGGCTTTTGGCAAATTCTATTGTGTATTTTTGGAAACGTTTAGGCATCATCTGGTTCTGCAGTCCTATATTCCTCCTCTCTGTGATAGCTATTTTATGGCAAAAGTATCGGAAGAGTTCTTCGTAAGCCATCTCCCGTGCAGAATACCCCGCCTGCCGCAGGGCCTGAATCAACTCCTGACTGTCTGTCAGATACCACTCCCCGCCTGCGGGATGGACACCTAGCAAACCTCTTCCGATATCTCTTATAGCAAAATCCTCCTGGGGGAAACGATCCGAGAAATGCACCATCACATAGGGCAGCACATGGCACTTGGGATCGTTCTCCGCATATAGAATCCCCCGATCCAACTCCTGAAAGCGCAGAAACTGCTGTAAACGCGTATACTCTCGTCCCGCCTTCTTGGCCAGCTGGAAGGTTTTCAGCACATGAGGATTCGTCTGATGATCCAGCAGGTGCCCGGGCTGCGGCCGGGCCTGCAGGCCATACACCACCGTCTGGTACACGGCCTGGGCCTTCTCCGGGTCGGGCGTAGTCAGCGCCAGACCCAATGACTCATAATCTGCCTGTCCAAAGCGCCTCCGCAGTGTCCGCATCACCTTCTCGGCCCTTTCCAAATCCGTTTCCACCGGTATATATTCTCCAAAAAGCATCAGTTCCCGGTCCACCCTGATCCAGGTGTCCCGATGCTCCGCATGCTCCTCATAGGCCCGGTAGATGGCCGTACAGACCCCTTCCAGGTTGTCCTCACACTGATATACCCGCATCTGTCTCAAATCCCTCCTCGATCCTTCCCCCGCTCCGGCAGCTAAGCCTCCGCAGGATGACGCCTCTTCTTTCCTGCGATCTTCCCTCGCTCCGGCAGCTAAGCCTCCGCAGGATAATGCCTCTTCTTTCCTGCGTCCTTCCC
>CAJUCT010000001.1:43863-162110 GCA_910585015.1 uncultured Acetatifactor sp. | reverse complement strand
AAGCCTCCGCAGGATAATGCCTCTTCTTTCCTGCGTCCTTCCCTCGCTCCGGCAGCTAAGCCTCCGCAGGATGGCGCCTCTACATCTGCCCCGTAACCACCCGGTAGGCATCCCCCGGATCCGGCTTTATACTGTACTGTCCGTCGTCAAAAAGGCTCATCTGTCGGTAACTCATGCCGTCGCTGCCAAACTGCACCCTGTCCTTCTCGCTGGTCAGGTTCCGCACAATATAGTCCTCCTCCAGCTTGGTGGGGTACATCATCCTGCCCTCACAGGTGACGAAATACAGTGCCCGCTTCAGCACCACCCCGATCCGCTTCAGGTCCTCAAAACGCAGCCGGGCACTGCGGCGGGCTGCCACAATCCGCTGGGCACTGCGCACACCGATGCCGGGTACTCGCAGCAATAACTCATAAGGCGCCCGGTTGACTTCCACCGGGAACTGCTCCAGATGCCGCACCGCCCAATCTTCCTTGGGATCCAGCAAAACATTGAAAAAAGGACGCTTCTCATCCAACAGTTCTTGGGCCTGAAAGCCATAGAAGCGCAGCAGCCAATCCGCCTGGTACAGCCGGTGCTCCCGTTTCAGGGGCGGCCCTCCCGGCAGAGCGGGCAGTGCCTTGTCCTCATTGACTTTCACAAAGGCGGAATAGAACACCCTTTTTAAGTCAAATCGCTGGTACAGGCTCTCCGCAACATTCAAAAGCTGGTAATCGCTCTCCCCCGTGGCCCCGATGATCATCTGGGTGGACTGCCCTCCCGCCACAAATTTCGGCGCATGACGGTACACTGTCAGGTCATGTTGGTTGATCTTGATTCCATTCTGTATCTGCCGCATGGGTGTCAGGATATTGCGGCGGTGTTTGTTTGGGGCCAGTTCCCGCAGTCCCTCCGCCGTGGGCAGTTCCAGATTCACGCTCATGCGATCCGCCAAAAAGCCTGCCATCTGTATCAGTTCCGGCGGCGCGCCGGGAATGGCCTTCACATGCACATACCCGTTAAACCGATACTGATTTCTCAGCAGATACAGCGTTCTATAGATCAATTCCATGGTCCGGGTAGGACTCTCAAAGATCCCGGAACTCAGAAACAAACCTTCTATATAATTGCGCCGGTAAAACTCGATGGTCAGACTGCAGATCTCATCCGGCGTAAATGTGGCCCGGGGCACATCGTTGGATTTCCTGTTAATGCAGTATTTGCAGTCGTAAATACACTCGTTGGTCATCAATATTTTCAGCAGAGAGATGCATCTGCCGTCGCTGGAAAAACTGTGGCAGATGCCCGCCTTCACACAGTTCCCCAGATCCCGTCCGTTCCCTTTACGCTCCACGCCGCTGCTGGTGCAGGCCACATCATATTTAGCGCTGTCAGTGAGTATCCCCAGCTTCTCCATCAGCCCCATGGGACTGCTGTCCTGCACTGCTCCCGGGGCAAGAATATGCACATTTTCCTTGCCTTCCACAGCAGAGGCCTTTCCCCTGTCCTTACTCCAATGGGTATATGGACGCGTATCCTCCAAACTCCCTTCTATGGTATCCGGCACGGACATCTGCTCTTTTTCGGCAGCGTCCTGCGGCATCAATGATTGCACTTGCGCAGGCTTATTTCCTTCTCCCTCATAGTTCCCTGACGTGATCATAACATCAATACTCCTTGCATACATATAGAACGTTAGGCAATTGCGAAACGTTCTCCGCAAGTGACGTGGCTGGTCAATATATACAAAAACGGGCTCCGATGCAGTGGCCAGTCGCCCTTATTTTGTATATATTGCCCATCCACTGTTCCCGGAAAGGGAGTTTCGCAATTGCCTAATGCAGAACGCCCGTTCGATATAAATATAGCACATATGTTCGCAGAACGCAAGACAAAAAATCAGCCCCATGCATACCGTCACAGGCAGACATGGGGCTTGAAAGCAACCTTGGTATAACCCTATTTCTTCTTCATCACCAGATGCTGAGGCAGGCCGTTTACCATGAACGGCTGATAATCTCCCTGAATCAGTGGCTCGATATAATTGATGAACTCCTCCGTCACATAGTTCCCTTCCTTGTTCATCCAGGAACGAGGAACCAGCTTCTCGTTGTTGGCAATCCGATGCACATCATAGATACCGGCAGCGCTCATATAGGGATCATCCGCCACGCGGTCAATCACCACCATTTTGCCGGTGTCCCCCTCGTCTGCCGCTTTCACGGCAGCGCCGCCCACCATGAACGCCTCATCCACATCCACGCGGGAGGCCATGTGGGATGCGCTCCTCTGTAGGGTGGAATACTCTATACTCCGGGTCTTGCAGCCGATCTCCGCCCCCAGATATCCCGCCAGATAAGCGGCTGTCCCCTGTAACTGCTTGTGCCCAAAGGCATCCACATAACCTGCGCCCCCTGACAGTTCACAGACATATCTGCCGTCGGCCAGCTTGATCCCCTCGGATACCGCGATCACAACGGATTTCTTTTTCTTGAGCAATTCTTCGGTGGTCTTTCGGAACTTGTCAATGTCAAATACCACCTCCGGCAGATAGATCAGGTCAGGGCCTTCGCATTCCTCCGTCCTGGCCAAAGCGGTGGCGCCGGTGAGCCAACCCGCATTGCGCCCCATGATCTCCAGAATTGTGATGGTGGATCTGTCGTTGTAGGTCAAGCCCAGCGCATCCCGGATGATCTCCTTGGTGGAAGCGGCAATGTACTTGGCGGCGCTTCCGAAGCCCGGCGTATGATCCGTCAGCGCCAGGTCATTGTCAATGGTCTTGGGAACACCCAGGAACTTCTGACTGTGGCCCTTTACGATGGCATAGTCGGACAGCTTCTTGATCGTGTCCATGGAATCATTGCCGCCGATGTAAATGAAGGCTTCGATCTCCAGCTTATCCAGAATCTTAAAAATTTTCTCGTAGATCTCGGAATTCTCATGAATTTCCGGCAGTTTGTACCGGCAGGATCCCAAAAATGCCGACGGCGTCCTCTTGAGCAGTTCTATATCCATGTCGGAGTGAATCTGAGTGGCCAGATCCACATACTGTTCGTCCAGAAAGCCCTGAATGCCGTGAAGCATTCCGTATACCTTGTGGAACCCTCTCTCCTTGGCCGTCTTATAGACGCCCGCCAGGCTGGAATTGATCACTGCCGTGGGACCGCCCGACTGCCCCACAATGATGTTGCGTTTTTTTGCCATTTCCTCTCCTTTCCCGCATATCAAAAGTTCCGGCTCCGGCCTGCCCCGGGCCTCAACTTTGATATGCATCGGTTACCCTCCAAAATATATTTCGTCTGCAACGTAATCGCTATTTAAATCATATCAAATATGGGAAAAAAACACAACAAAATTGTGAAATTTTTGTTAAAAAAGCACTTGCTTCTCCCCACTACATATGATAAACTAAATCCATAAATGGTGGGGGATTGTACGCCTTATCAATAAACGGATTTGTTGAAGGTACAAAGATTTCCCCTACAATTGATTTATCCGTCTGGCTTATTTCATGGAAGAAAGGAGGCAGAGTTATGAGTGCTATTCTAAATACCGTACACAATAACTATCTGGCTGCCTATGCGCCGTCCAGCATCACTCGTTATGATACGCACAAAAAGAGTGAGCTTCGTGCCGTTTACAATTCCATTGTTAAAATAAATAAGGATTCCCCTTGGTATCTTCCTGTCAAAAGACTGGATGTTCAACAGTTTGCCATCGGGCTCAAAGAGGGCGCACGGGATCTGCACAATACTATCGCCTCTCTGGGCGGTCTGGAGGAAGCGGATCTGCTCAGTAAAAAAACTGCCTTTTCCTCGGATGAAGATATTGCCTCCGCCACCTATGTGGGGACTTATGTGCCGGGGGAAGAGAATCCCTCCATCACGTTGGAGGTGCAGGAACTGGCCGTCTCCCAGGAAAATATGGGTAATTTCCTGCCCACAGGCAAGGTGGGGTTGTCTCCCGACACCTACTCCTTTGACGTAAGCGTCAATGACATGAACTATGAGTTCCAGTTTACCCTTGGGGATAACGAGACCAACCGGGAACTTCAAGAGAGGCTGGCCCGCCTGATCAACAATTCCGGCATCGGCCTCAAGGCAAGAGTGGAGGATACCACCGGGCGCAGTTCCCTGGTGTTGGAGTCCGAAGCCACGGGACTTGCCCCCGGCAAAACCGAACTCTTCCGTATCAGTGACGAGCACACCAGCAAGGCAAAAGGCGCCGTGAATTACCTGGGTATCGACTATGTCAGCCGCCCGGCATCCAACGCCCGCTTTACCATTGACGGAGAGCCCTGTTCCACAGCCTCCAATACCTTTACATACGAAAAAAGATACGACATCTCCCTAAAGGGCGCCAGCCCCGAGGGACATCCGGTAACCATCGGCCTCAAGACCAACGTGGAGTCCCTGTCGGACAATGTGGTGCAGCTTGCGGAAGGATATAACCGTTTCCTGAAGGGAGCCAGCAATTATATGGACACCCAGCCCCGCAGCAAACATGTGGTGCGGGAGATGAACAAGATCATCGCCCTGTATCAGGATTCCCTGAAGGCCATAGGCGTAAACAGTCAGGAGGATGGCACCTTGGAGGTAGACCGCTCCAAGCTTAGCAGCGCTGTTGTCAGTTCCGAGGATGTGACAGATACCTTCCACACACTAAAGGATTTTTCCAATCTGCTGCTGCGCAAGAGCAGTCAGATATCCTTAAATCCCATGCAGTACGTGGATCAGACCATCGTGGCATACAAGAATCCGGGACACAACTTTATCAATCCCTACATGTCCAGCGCGTACAGCGGCATGTTATTTAATGGATATTGTTAAAAAGAGGCAAGTGATTTACATTGAATAAATCACTTGCCTTCTATATATTTATATTCTGCGTGGAATTTATGGCTTTTTCTTAACCTTCTGCTTATATTTGTCAATCTGTACGAAATCATCCATCAGTTCCAGAATCTTATCTCTGCCCTCTTGATTCAACTTCACATAGTTCTGCATCACCCTATTCTCAAGCAGCTGCGCCCCCAGGGACGCATCTCTTTCCAGCGAAGTAAAATCCACAGGGTTCAAACTCAACTTGTCACACATCCTGATCACAGTGCCATAAGCCATCCCTTCGATGCCACGCTCCAATGCTGTTACTAATGTACTATACGGGATATTCATCTCTAAGGCGAACTGACGAACACTGCGATACTGTCTTAAAATTTCTCTCTTCAAAATCTCAGCTTTTGTCATGATCCTTCCTCCCAGATATCATATGTTTGTTACTTTACTAATTCTACTATACGCTAAACAATATGATTTTACAAGGGGATCCGACTGGATTTTATGTGTTTTTTTTGTGTATCGGCTTATACTATGCTGTACGGATAGTTCCTGTTAATGCCCTGTTGACAGTCCCCGCCTGGCCGCCTTGAACTGTGCCAGCAGGCCGTCTATTTTGTTACGGATGAAATCCTGATGCTCCTCCTTGACCAAAAAATAGAGATATGACTCTTTAACATAGTCCTGGGGCATACCTCGCCCGGCAATCTTGAAATTGCAAAATCCCCTGTCGATATAACTGCCTATCTGCTCATTGGTGATAAAGGCTGGTCTTTCCATACACTCCGCAAAAGTGCGCTGGGTCGTCTGATTGGGGCAGGGAAAGCCTGTGTTGATATCAAATTCCAGCTGAAGCTGGGACTGCTGGCGGTAATGCTCCGCCCGCATGGCGCAGCCAGGATAACACACCTCATTGACCAGTATCTCCACCCGCCGGGCCTGGGGGCTGATGGCCTCCAGCACCTGCCGGTCATGGTTCAGATCATAATCCAGCACCACCAGGTAATAGTCTTTGTCCAGTTCCGCCTGCAGACTCTCCAGATCGGTGATCCTCTTGGTGGTGGATGAGATCAGCGGATAGCGGGGATACTCTCTGCGGACATAATCCTCCAACACCGGCGTATTGACCAGCACCTGGTTCAGCCCGTTATCCGCCAGCCTCATGATGAGATTGCAGTAGGTGTCCTGAAGATGCTTTTCCTCAACCAGGGAATTGGTCCAGGTGAAACGCACCGGAATCCCCCTGCTGTTATAAATTTTTAGAATATTCTCCATATCCCGCTTACAGGTCAGGCCAAAGGAAACCCGTCCGCCGTTCCAGATGGCTCCGGGAAAGGTCCCATAGACGGAACCAATCCGATAGCCCTCCCGGAATTTGTCGGGATAGTCTTTCATCATATTCATGATTACCTGATTCAACAGCCTGAAATAGCAAAAACCCGGCAGATGCCAATATACTTCTTCTCCCATATTTTTACCTCTGTTAAATTTCAATCAACACTCCCGCAAGATGAGTAACGGTATCCAGCCAGCGTAATTCCTCGATACATTCCGCAAAAGCCTGCATGCTTTGCAGCTCCGGCTCCCCTACGGCCAGTGTGCCGGCCTGGGATGATTCACCGTGATAACCTTGTTGCTCACCAGATTATTCAGCAGCATGATCCGCACCTCCCCCTGCTTCTCCGGGCGGATCAGGTAGTAGGCATAGGTCTCCACCAGAGAAAAGATGTTGGCGGTCCGACCCTCGATCTTGAACTGGTTGAAACCCATGGGAACATATTTTTCCCATATATCATCCGGAGAAATATAAGTGCTGTAGCCCTGTATCGTGTGAATGCAGTTATATTCTCCGTATTCGCAGTACCAGTGTTCCAGAGGCTTTTGCTGCTCCTTGGGAAGTTTCCTGTTCTCCAGCAGGAGCCGCTGGTTTCTGGCGATATTCTGGTAGTGGGCGCCCCTCCGGGGACAGTTGGGTGTACACAGAGTATTCACCAGTATCTCACAGCGGGCCTTGTCCTCAATCTTGGCCAGTTCCTCGAAGTTGTTGTTGAAATTATAGTCCAGCACCACCAGATAATAGTCTTTCTTCAATTCCTCATTGACCTGACTGATATCCCGGATCTCCTTGCATGTAGAACTGTTCAGCTTATAGCTGGGGTACTTCTCCCGAATATATTTCTCCAGAATCGGTGAAAAAATCATGACCTCGTTCATTCCGTTATCCGCCGCCTGCATACAGAAATTGCAGTAAGGATCCTTCAGATCTTCCTCGGTAAGGAGCATATTGGTGTAGGTATAGCGAACCGGCACACCCTGGGCATTGATGCTTTTCACCACATTGCGGATAAAAGCGGCGTCGCACTGGTCATAGTTGGATGGTCTGCCGCCGTTCCACAGGGACGTGGGAAATTCTCCGAAAAAGGAGGCGATCTGCACACCTTCTCTGAACCATTCCGGTTTTTGTTCCAACATGCTCAGAACCAGCATATTCAAGGGATAATTCTGGCGCAGGCCAGGCAGATGAAATTTCACTTCCATGATATGATACTTCCTCTCCGTTACATTTGTTCCGGGAACGCTCTGGCAGAGTGATACCTGAGCCCATCAAAAATTATTGGGATTCATAGGATAAACCTGTAAACAACACCCGACAAGTCTCCGTGTCCGCCTCTGCCGCCGCATAGATTCCGGCGGTGCATCCCACAAAGCCCCCGGCTGTCTCGGTGGAGAGACTGCGGATGTCCAAATCCTTTGCCGCAGGCACATCCAGGTGATCGGCGGTGTAGCCCGCTGTGGCCCGTAGGCCATCTACCTGAAGATAGAGCTGCAGGGAGTTACCCGGCTGTATCGCAGGCAGCGGTATGTCGCCCGCTACGGTGTCCCGACCGTTTTGACACAGGATGACTTGCAGCTTGCCTTGATATACCTCCAGCCGCAGATGATACGCATTGCTCTGGAGCAGAGCCAGACCTGCGCGGCAATTGCAGATAATACCGCCATTTGCATCGTGGTCGCCGCCACCGCCACCGCAGTCACTGCCGTCGCCACCGCCGTTACTGCCGCCAGCCCCCCGGGATTGCACCATGGCCAGCGCCGTCTCCATGCGAAAGGCGTGGTGCTGTTGACGGATGCCTACATAACTGGGGCTTCCCTGCTCTTTCAGTGTAACAGATGTGGCGGTAAGATACAAGCCCTTTCCGGCCTCCAGAGTGTAATGGGACAACTCCGGATTGCGCAGATAGAGAAACTCATGCCCCAATGCGGCCATCTGGGTAAAGTCATAGCTTCTGTCGCTGCCGGGCAGAGCATTGCGGCCCTTGCCAGGGCTGGTAAAGCTGTCCGGCGCCTGCTCCGGCAGCCACTGAGGCAGGTTGATCTCCACCTGATCCGTCAGCCGGCCCACCCCTGCGTTGACCACTGGCCAGTCGTTTTCCCAGGTCACTTTTGCCAGAAAAGTCTCTCTGCCCATGGTGGTATAGCCCTCCAATGGCCGCACTGCCAGCATGGTCATGTACCATTCCCCCGCCGGGGTCCGGAATAAATCCCCATGCCCCACATACTTAACAGGATATGCCTGCCCCAGATGCCTGTGAGTCAGAATGGGGTTACAAAAATTATTCTCATAGGGCCCCCATATATCTTTGCTGCGGCACACACTCACCGCATGCTCCGGACCTGTGCCGCCCTCGGCATGAAGAATATAGTAGTAATCGCCCTTCCTGTACAGATGAGGGCCCTCCGGCCAATGCACACCCCGCAGGGCGCCGTTCCACACATCTTTACGCTCTCCCACCAGCTTCCAGGTATTCAAATCCAACTCCTGTATCCAGATATACCAGTCACCGTCATACCTGCAGCCCTCAGGATTGGGATGTGTGCCTATATAATAACATTTTCCGTCATTGTCAAAAAACAGACTGGGGTCAATGCCATCCGCCCCCTCCAGATAATGAGGCTCCGACCAGGGGCCCTGGGGCTTCTCGGCTGTAACCACATAGTTGCCGCCATGGGACACATTGGTACATATCACATAAAATGTCCCCTCATACCAGCGGATCGTGGGGGCAAACAGTCCCTGGGAGTGTCCCGCGCCCTCCAGAGGCAGCTGGGAAGCCCGATCCATCACATTGCCAATCTGCTCCCAGTGTACCAGATCTCTGCTGTGCAGCACCGGCAAACCAGGAAAATAGGCAAAAGTTGAGTTCACCAGATAATAGTCCTCTCCCACCGCGCAGACAGAAGGATCCGGGTAGAATCCCGGCATAATCGGATTTTTCGCGTATTGTGCCATTTATATTCTCCTCTAAAAAAGGGGTGGTGCCCGGAAAAACACCACCCACTTACTACATTATTGCTTGTTTCAATTATGGATAACAGAACTTATTGATTAGCCTCTGCAATGTATGCCTGCCAGGTATCTCTGATAGCCTCTACCTTCTCGGATACAACAGAGCCAGGCAGACCGTATACCAGGTCATTGCCCAGATCCAGGTTGGGGATCAGGCCATGGTAGGTCACGCGGCCGTTGGTCATCATACGGGTGATGGTATAGTCAACTGCCTCCGTGTCAGGGAAGTTGTTGTAGTAGTTGGGCTTCCATGCCTGGTAATCTTCATAGCCGGGAACGGGATCGGTCCACAGATTGTAGGCAAATGCCAGCTTCCAAGCCTTCTCCGCATCATAGCACGCAGGGATGGCTACAGGGTTGTTGCTGTAGATATTGGTGTAGTCGCTGGCCTTGGGCCCCTTGGGGAAGCATACGAAACCGTACTCGTCCTCCATGGTAGACCACTGTCCGTTAGGGCCTGCGCAGTAAGCGCCCTCAGTACAGAACACTGCCTCACCGTTTACCCATGCCTGCTTGTAGTAATCCCACTCAGCGCCCTCGGGAGGAACCAGACCGTAGTCAGCAATGGCATCCACTGCCCAGTTCAGAGCTTCCAGAGTCTCGTCAGACTCCAGCTTGTATACATATTGGCCGTTCTCCTGTCCTATATAGTCGCCATTATTGGAAAATACGGCATAGTTAATGAACTCCGCATGGTTCTGAGTCATACCTGCAACATCGATCACACCGTCGTTGTCCAGATCCCTCTGTACCTGATTGCACAGGTCAGTGAACGCGTCCCAAGTCCATTCGCCGGCTTCCTGCAACTCGTAAGGCTTGTTGGGATCAACGCCTGCGTCCTCCAGCAGTCTCTTGTTGAAAAAGATACCGTTACGGGGCTCGGTGTCTCCGGCATACATACAATAGATAGAATCCCCCTTGCTCATCAGCTTGTGTACGCCAGGGCCCCACTTAGCCTCGGAGAAGTCCAGACAGTCAAGGGTAGCCAGATCATACATCAGGCCCTGGTTCATGGCGGAGGTAGTGGGAGCGGCCTCACGCAGAATAAAGATATAGTTCTCATCTCCACCGGCAGTAGCATAGTCTACAAAATCCTGAGGAGCGCTGCCCCAGTCGGAGATGGCCTGCTGCTTGAAGGTGAAGTTATAGGTCTCCTGAATCCACTCGCGATATGCGTCACGGGCTTCCTCATAATCATTGTTGGGTTCAACGGGATCTCCGGACCACCAGTCACGCATGATGATTTCCATACCACCCAGATCATATACATTGCCGTTCTCATCGGTCAGAACCGTGTAAGGGCTTACCTCCTCCTCAGGGGTAGATGCCTCAGGGGTAGATGCCTCCGGCGCGGAAGACTCCTCAGGGGTAGATGCCTCCGGCGCGGAAGACTGCTCCGAAGTGGACGCATCGGGTGTGTCACTGCCGGTAGTAGGCGCAGGCTCATTGCCACATGCAGCCAGGCTCACAGCCATCACTGTAGCCAGGGACGCCGCAATTACTTTCTTTGCAATTTTACTTTTCATTTTTCATATCCTCCTGTTTAAGTTGCGTATCCGCCTTGCGCAGGCAGATGCAGTTAATCTATATAGAACCCTGGGCGAAACCCGACGCCACAATTTCTTTTCCGGGATGGCGCCGGAGCCCAGGGGGCTATAGCTATGTTACATCTTGATACCGGAACTGCTAAGACTCTCCACAAAGCCCCTTTGAGCGAACAGATAGAGTATCAGCACCGGGATGATAATCATCAGTGTACCGGTGGACATAATACAGTCCACCAGACCCACGGTAGGAGTGACGGTAGTACCCTGCAGTCTCTGCAGATATGACGCCAGACTGTCCACGATCCTGGAAAGAGAAGTACTCACCAGTCTGACATTCCCCAAAAACAGCTTGGAGTAGAACCCATCCGTCCACTGCCACACAAAGGAGAACAGGAAACAGGATGTAAGGATGGGAGTTGCATCCGGCAGCATGATCCGCAGGAATGTCTTGAGAGTCCCACAGCCGTCCACATAGGCCGCCTCCTCCAACTCCATGGGGATATTGCGGAAGAACTGGCGTATCATATAGATATACAGGCCATTCTTCAATCCCATGCATCCCGCGCTCATCAGATAGTAGGGCAAAACAGAACCTCTCAGGTTGATGGAATTGCCGGTCACTGCCTTGAAGATACCCAGCACGTCAAAGAACCGGAAATGCAGATGCAGGGAGGTGGATATGGTCTGCGGCGGCACCAACACCACCATCAGTACACAGGCAAACCAGAACTTCTTGAGCGGAAAGTTGAACCTGGCAAAACCATATCCCACAAGTGTACAGACCGAGATCTGCAGAACGGCAATGGTGAAGGAGACCACCAGAGAGTTCACAACACTCTTGCTGTATGCCATCAGTTCAGCCGCCAGCCTGTAGTTTTCTGTGGTGAAATGCTCCGGGATGGCGATAACCATGGGGTTATACAGATCCCTCTCCTCCATGAAACTGACAGAGATCTTGTTGAAGATCGGCTGCAGAATCATAAAGCACATGCCGAAGAGCAGGATAAAACGACATATCTTCAGCGCAATACTCATAATCGTCTTTTTCAGCAGGTAGCCCTCTGATTTTCTATTCCTCTCCCAGAAGCTACTATTTTTTTGTTTTGCAACTGCCTTAGTCATAATAGTAAACCCCCTTTGAAATGAAAAACGAAGTGATACCTACAAAGGCGATGACAATCAAGAAATAAATCCATGTCATAGCTGACGAGAAACCGTAATTAATCTGCTCCACCATGACCTTGGTTATCTTCTCTATCACCTCATTGTCTGATCTCATACAAAAATCAATGATTGTATAAATCCAGTTCACCAGGAACATGGAACTGATCATGGGGAAAGTGATCTTCCAGAGACTCTCCCACTTGGTGCAGCCCTCAATATCCGCCGCCTCATACATGCTGGTGGAAATGGTCTGCAGGCCCGACAGGAAGATGATGATCTGGATGCCGGAGGAAATCGCAATATTATAGATATTGTCGATAATCTCAAACACTGTCTCAAAAGCTCTGACCCCCACACCCGCCGTCCGCAGGATATTCTCCACCGCCGCGGTGATGCTCATGCCGGTGGTATTCTCCTCGATTGCCACCTGCACCTGCGCCATCAGGGAATTATCTGTCTCCAATCCTAATATAACACCGGAAGAGAGGATAACGGGCAGGAAAAATATGGCTCTCACCAGGGCTCTGCCCTTAAACTTCTGGTTCAGGATCAGTGCCACGAAAAAGCTGAACACCATGATGGCCAGTGAGTCTATCACCATCCTGGATACCTCCTCCGTCAGCAGCCGGGTAAACTCAGGATCTATCCTAAAGGCGCGGATATAATTGTCGAGCCCCTTCCAGATCGGCTCAAAGTTGCCTGCACCTACTTCCACAGTACAGAAACTCATATACAGTGACTGGAAGAAAGGCTTAACCATAAAAACCAGAAACCCGACAATGAAAGGCGATATGAAGATATATCCAGCTATTGCCTTACGTCTCTGAAGACCTGCTAATTTATTCTTCTGTTTCTTCATCTCTAACAACCCTTTCTATAATTTTGCTCCGCATCCGCCCTGCCAGCGCACAGGATGTGATTCCCCGCACTGTTCGGACAGATGCTGAAAATTCTTTGAACAGACAACCAACCTACCGGACCACCTTGTAATCCCTGGCGGGAACCACTGTCCCGTCCTCCGCCGTCTGATCCAGATAACCATAGTTGACATAAACTCTGGTACCGTCCTCATACATGGTACAGGACAGTTCTGCGTTAATCTGCTCATGCCCTGTCATTTTCTGGTTGAAGGTGTGTCCCAGTTCCGCATTGTATCTGGTATATGTATCCACCAGCCTGTCATGCCATGCGGCATAATCCGAGCCGTAGTATTCTGTGTAAAGGGTCTTTTGAAGAACAAATGCCGTCTCGTTCATCAGGGTGAAAGATAAACCTGCTCCATATTCCGCGCTGCGCAGCAGTTCATCCTCCGTCTCACCGGTCAGATTCAGCGCCTCGCCGGTGTAATTCACATATCCATGCAGCGCCATCTGATAGAAAGGCACATAAGTGTCAATGATGGTGTACTCACTGCCCTGTAACTCCATGTTGGTAATCATATCGCAGTACGGGGCCACGTAGTCGTTGCCCATATTGATCATGAGCTTCTGTCCCTGATCCACCAAATCCCTGATCTGCCCTGCCTGCTGGTTCAATACCTCCTGCCGGTGGCGGATATCACTCTCGTAATAGTCTGCGGAAAGATCCTTGCCGGTCTCCCTGAAGGAAATCCCTGTGCCGTATTTCGCTGCCGCCGCCGCCAGATTCGCGGTCATCTCCTCCGCGATATCCGGATGCAGCAGATAATAGCTGTCCAGCATCTCCCTCTTGCCGTAGGAGATAGGGTTATACTCAAACAATTCCGCTTTTTCCTTACTGATAAAGCGCGCCGCGTCGGTGAACACGAAAAACCCGTCCAATAAACTGCTGTCATATGCATACTGGGTCACACCGTCCAGATAGATGTCAACCCCCAGTCCCTTAGCCGTGTCAACCGTGTTCTGCAGATCCTTCTTACTGCCCAGACTGGATACGGGTTTCACGTTGCTGAGCATCTTCTGCTGGATACCGCCGTTGGTCCATCCGGTGAGTTTCACCGACATATTATTCAGGCCGTCGCTCTTAAGCTCCGTTATCATATTGGCCGCTTCCTTGAAGGTGGTCAGCTTCAGGGGTCTGGAAACCGGTACACCCAGAATCTGCTTAACCTTGTCTACCGCTCCCACGATCTCCACTGCCACCGGGGCTTCCGTATCGTCGTTCATGGCCATGTAGCCCTCATATTTATCTGTCAGATACGCCTGGTAGTCCTTGGCCATATCCGAATAGCTGCCGCTGTCTACAAAGCTGTAGCGCTGTACCAGGCTTCCGTCAGGTAACTCCGGAATATAGACATAGATGCTGCTGTTGGCGATCTCACCCACATCGTACTTCTCGCGCAGGGCGATGCTATACACCGCATAGGCATAATTGTAGCTGTTCATTCTGCCGGAGATGTCCGCTCTGATGGAGGCATAGGCCGCACCGTCCTCCAGAATACAGATAAAGGAGTCATCTTCCTGGCTGATACCGTACACATTAAAGTAATTTCGGGTGTTATGCACCACCGCCTCACGGTTCAATGCCATATCCCAGCCGTACATATTGGCATAATAGTCGTTCTGAGAACTTTTACCGTTGTTAAAATTGATCAGCGCGCCGCCGCCCTCCGGCACCATCAAAAAACCTTCGTCGTCCGTGCCGCCCGTGCCAAAGAAAGGCAGGAGGCTCAGATTGGAAATGGGATATTGAGACTTATATTCAATCTCCTGCAGCGGAACCTCCACCAACAGATCATCCCCATCCAGACGGTAGATCACGCTCACATTGTAGATTGGCTTATCAAAGCTGCTCTCCGCGAAATTCAGTTCTTTGTCCGCCTGATAATCCTCCATGGTATAGCCGATCTCCTCAAAGATCCCCTCAAACTTACTCTTCAGGTTATCCTTGATGGTATCGCGCAGCACCCATATTACTTCCTCCGCCACAATCGGGTAGTTCACCAAAAGCTGCTCCTTATCATCACTCTTGCCCAGATTGTTAATGTCGTATTTTTTGTAGTACTCCTTGACCAGAGTGGCGTTAGTCTGATCCATCAATCCAAGCCATTTCTGGAAATTCTCGTCCGTTACAACCGGTGGAATAATGTACTCCTTCTCCGTATCGCCGATGGAGTAATAGACTTTCACATAATCCTCACCCATCTCTATGTCATAAACACCTTTTTCAATGCTGTAATCGTAATTATTATACTTGGCGTCCACGCCGTTCTGGGTACTCCAGGTGATCTCCATAGTGGACTGTAGTTTTCCCTTCTCACTGGTCAGCGCCAGAGTGTCTGAGGATGCGTCCTGGGGATTGGAATACCACACTTTGCCGCTGGATTTTACCTCAACGGCAAAATGGGTGTTTGTGGGGTCCATCACGAACTTCAGCGCCTCGTTCTCCAGCACCAGTTCTGTCTTTTCCCCTTCCCAGCCATTGATCCGAATGATCTCTTCCTCTTCCTCCGCATCACGGTAATTCAATATGATCAACACGCCGATCAGGATGATCAGTGCGATGATACCCGGCCCAATCAGGCTTTTCAGCTGCCGGATCAGCGCCTTTTTCAATTCTGCTTTTCTTGCCGCTTTGTCTCTATACATGGTTTGGTTTCTCCCATCTGCCTACCAGAATAGGCATATATCCTCTCTCACCGCTTCCGGCGTCACAACTACTATCAGCCTGGCCGTAAGTCTCTGTCATAGTCGGAACAGTATCTCCCTGCCCAAGGAAATGAAGTATGACACACCCTGCGTAATCATGCTGAAAAACAATAACAGGATAAATACAATTACCAGCATTGCAAACAGAGACGCAATGGTGAACAGAACATTCTTGCCCAGAGAATACTCATGGATCTGCATCATGGCCGCAAAGATCAGCGCAATGGTCCACACCAGGGACAAGACACTGAGCACCGTGTAAAATTCCATCTCATCCACCGTCACGAAATTGCTGAAAATCATCAAGGGAAACTGCATCAGCGGATAGGGGGTCAGCGCATAGCAGGTAGCCATGTACACCTGCCCCAACCGGCCCTTGCCGTCAAACAACGTGGTCAGGGCCCAGTTCCCCACCACCCACAACAGGAGAGGGAACAACACACTGGCTATATATAGAAAAATATTGATGCCTTCCCAGTACACATTCATGAAGATAAAGCTGGTGTAGCGCAGCTTCATGACCCTGACCAGCAACGTTAGAAACAGGATAGTGTTGGCTGCAGCAAGGGAGCCCCTCCGCTCATGAGTCAGGTCCCAGAACCCATCCAGGGGATGGGTGATGCAATACAGGGCAAACTTTAAAGTTGCAAGATAATGCGCAAAGGTTTCTTTCTTTTTCAATGAAGCTATCATAACGGCCTCCGTTTACATTCTAAAGATGTCAGCAGTGTCGATCTCATGCTTTATTTTCTTGGCTTTGCCTATGGCCAGAGGAACAATCAGCACTGCGAACACTACGATGAAGATGACTATAATATGCTCTTCCACCCACTCCTTGCGGTACTGTTTGTAAGCCTTGGAATAATTCTCGTCATCGTATTTCAGTTCAAAGTATTCCATGGCCTCGCGGTAGCGCTCCTGCCGCAGCAGGGAACGTCCTATGCCGATATAGGCCAGGTCATAGTTGCCGTTTAAATCCATAACCTTCTGCCAAGTTTCGCCGGACGCGGCATAATTCCCGTCGTCAAACTGATCGATGGCCTGATAGACCAAACGTCCAAACTCCGTCGGTGTAAACAGGGTGATTGCGCAGTCCTGGCTGTCCAGCACCAGCAGATCCTGCCCCATGTGCTCCAGAGCCGCCGGGTAGCGGAAATATCCGTCCATGTTGCCGTTGCCTCCGAAACCAAAGAGCATACGCCCCTGGTCATCATAGGCGAACAGACGGCCCCTGACCCGATCCAGAGCCACATATACATCATTCTCAAAGACCGTGATATCACAGAAACGGGAAGGACCCTCATAGCCGCCGGCATTGCCCCAGTATAAGTCGCCTATTATGAACCACTCGCCGTTGCGAACCAGAATGTCATTGCCCATCAGATTCAGCTTGCGGACGGCATCCGCCGCTCCCGAGTCCAGATCATCATCCGAGGCATTGCCGTTGACCGCATAGATGAAACCCTCATGATCCATGTAAATATTGTCATACTCCGTGGGCACGAAAGATTCCATCTGCGCCCTCTGTTCCTCGGTGGCCAGCCTTTTCCAGATATAGTCCGCAAAGTCATAGGTAACCTTGGTAGCTCCCACAAATCCGGAGAAAACACCGTCATTTTCGTATTTGATCAACCCCTTGTTGATACCGCTTGCGATGCAGTACACACGGCCTGCCGTATCTATTGCAATCTTGTTCGGGGTGAAAGTGATCGTGGGATCCAGGGTATTGTCCACAGGTTTATCAAACTGCATCAAATAATTTAAATCAGCATCCAGCTTCAGGATGCGGCCATTGCCCCTGTCCGCTATGAAGAGTTCTCCCGCCTCGCTGATAGCGATATCCGAAGGATTGGAGAATGTTTTAATCTCCACATCACCCCTGAACTCATCAATGATCTGCTTCACCCGAAAGCCTGCATTTTCAATCTTCTCCAGTACCACGATGCGGTTGTTACCCGTGTCACAGACATAGAGCAGATTGTCATACGCAAACATGCCTTGGGGGTTTGAGAAGTTCTTTTCCAGCCCCAGGTCAGCAGCGGTATATACCTCCTGCACGGTATAGGCATCCGGGGAGTCCTGCACGTCTCCCCAGTAATCATAATTGAAGCTATAACTGCCGTTGTCGGAAGCACACACCGCCAGGGAGGAACCCACCAACATCACAGCGCTTGCCAGCAATGCGCCGACTCTCTTTATTATCTTTCTCATACGCCACCTCGCTCCTCTATCTATTCCCCATGCCGCACTTTCACTAATCCTTCAGACCGGAACTTGCCATGGTCTCCAGGATCTGGCTCTCTGAGAGAATGAAAATACAGATCGGCACTGCCATCACGATAACCTGTACCGCCGCCGACTGGCCGGTTCTGGCGATACCGCCGCTCTGAATCTGCTGCAGCGCATATACCAGTGTCTTTTTCTCCTCGGAATAGATGAAGGTTGCCGCCTTGTTGTTCCACAGGTTCTGTACGGCAAATATTATCAGTGTCAGCCAGGCAGGCTTAACATTGGGCATCACAATGCCGGAAAACACTCTCCACTCGTTGGCGCCGTCAATCTTGGCCGCCTCTATCAGGGAAGTGGGCAATCCCTCCATGAACTGTTTCATCAGGAACAATCCTGTAGGCATCGCAAAGGCCGGGATAATGATGGCCCAGTAGGTATCAATCCAGCCCAGGGAGTTGATGATCAGATAGTTGGGAATGGATGTCACATATCCGCTGAACATCAGGGCCACAGTGACTAACTTAAAGAAAGTCTGCCCGCCGGGGAACTCGTACTTCGCCAGCACGAAGGCTCCCATGGATGCCACAATCAGATGTCCGAAGGTTCCCACCACCGTGATGAACACCGTGTTGAATATGTATCTGGAGAAGGTCACCCAGGACTTGCCCATGGTCACGAACAAGTCGGAGAAGTTATCCAGTGTGGGATTCTGCGCAAAAATGCTGGGCGGGAATCGGAACAACTCATCCAGAGGCTTCAGCGCGGACTCGATGGCGTACACCAGAGGGAACACCATGGCCACGGCCATGAGCAGCAGAAAAAAGTAAACGAAGAAATCTCCTACTCTGGACCGGTTGGGCTGTCTTCTCTTTAAAATTACATGTCTCGGTTGCTTTTCTCTTTTCGCTTCTTTTCTCTTTTTGCTCATATCAGGTTCCTACTCTTCTCAACAGACTTTGAATTGCTTTGTTACACAGGATCATCACCAGGAACAGCATGGTCGCTATGGCCGATGCATATCCCATCTCAAATCTGGAAAAACCATAGTCAAACAGGTGGGTCACGACGGTGCGGGCCGCATAGTCCGTACTGGGGTAACCGCAGAGGGCCATGGTCACATCGCAGACACCGAAGGACTGGGTGATGGCCATAACCGCGCCGAACATCAACATTGGCTTCATATTCGGCAGGGTGATAAACCACAACTCCTGCCACCGGTTCTTCACGCCGTCAATGCAGCCCGCCTCGTACTGGGAGCGATCCACACCCTGCAGACCTGCCACGAATGACAAGAAGCCCATGCCCAAACTCATCCATAGAATAACCAGCATACAGATAGGAAGCATGTAGGCCGGGTTGGTAAGGAACAGGATCGGGGCATCAATCAGGCCCATTTCAATCAACAGCGCATTCACATACCCGTAGGCATCGCCTCTGAAGAACACGGAGAAGATGACAAACACATTGCCGGCGATGGATGGCGCATAGAACACCACCACCGCGATAGTTCTGATCCACCGGGGCAATTCGTTAATCAGCCAGGCAAATAAAAATGACATAATGTACCCCAGCGGCCCTGTGATCACGGCGATCATGAATGTGTTCTTCACGCCTTTCAGGAAAATGTCGTCCTGCAGGATCAGGCTGATATAGTTCTGCAGCCCGATAAACCTGGGAGACTCCAATATGTTGTAGTAAGTAAAGCTGAAAAAGATGGAACTGCACACCGGCAATATATAAAACAGTGTGAACAGGATTGCATAAGGGGCCAGGAACGCATAGCACATCTTTGCCCGTTTCGCCTTCTTAACCGCCACCCGGAAATTGTGTTTCCGGAGGGTGACATATTTCTGTAAATATTCTTTCATTCCGCTTTCTCCCCTCCTATTCCAACGGCAGGCCAAACTCGTTTCGCTTCTTGGCCAGTTCCTCGTTGATCGTGATGGCGTAATCTATGATGGTCTCCCGCGCGTCATCCTTGTCGTTGATCACCTTACGGATGGCGTTGGTGATATGACGTCCTGTGTAATAGCCGCCCGGCACCTCACGTATGCCCACCGTCTGGTTCCACTGTGCCAGCAGCACCTCGATGTCGTCCGCGCTCCAGGCCAACTGGGAAAACGCGTTGATATTGGCTGTGGCATATCTGGCGGAGGACCCCAGCAGGGCTTCAATCTCTCGTCCGAAACGAACCTGCGTGTCAATCTGTGCCCACCACTTCATGAACTCCCATGCGTTCTGCCTGTTGTTCTCGTCGGTCTGTTTAATCATCATGGTGGCGCTGCCGGTGATAAAATCTGACCGATCTATATAGGTCTCGCCGTTCTCATCCACCTTCTCCGTGCCGGGAATCAGTGTGAAATCCCACAAGCCCCGGATCTCAGGCGCAGATACCATCAGGGTATTATAGGTGGCATAGTTTGCCACGCCGATAGGCATCTCGCCGGAACGGAACCGGCTGACAAAGTCAAAGTAGGTAGGAATACCATAGTCGTTAAAATACTTGATATAGTCCGCCATGGCCTCCACGCCGGCCTCTTCGTCCACCGTGGTTCTGGTGCCCATCTCGTTGTACAGATCACCGCCATACTGGAACAACAGGCTGAAATACATACTCAGATCCGGGGCGTTGGATGCCACCTGGGTGCTGGCCGTAGTACTGCTGCTGGAACCGCCTGCGCTGGGAAGACCGATGGACATGTTGTTGCCCTGTATTGTGGGCAGCATCTCAATCAGCTCCTGCCAGGTATTGGGCACTTCCAGTTCCAGCTGTTCCAGCACATCCTTGCGGTAGAACAGCACGTTGAAAGTCTGCGTCTCCGGCACCGCATAGATATGGTCGTCCAGAGAGTACTGTTCATAAGAACTGGGCGTATAGTTGGCAAGTACTTCCTGGTAGTCCGGGAACTGGGTAATATCCTCCACTGAATTACGCAGGGCGTAGTTCACAGGCTGGTCCGCGCCGACGGAAAGTACCACATCCGGGCCCCTGCCGGCCACCACCGCCGTCAGCAGAGCGTCCGCCGCAACGATCTCCACGTTGACCTTGATGCCGGTCTGGGGTGTGAAAGTATCATCCACCATGGATTTCAGGATGGTGCCCTGGTCACGTCCGGTCAGGATCCACACCTTGATCACATCGCCGCCGTCCTCGTCGTACACATCACCCACCGCATCGTAATCCACGACGAAGGAGGCTACAAAGGAACGAATCTCATGAGCCACTTTCTGGAAGAAATTGGCGGTGTCCTTCTCCGGCTGGGTCTGGGTGCCGCTGACCACGATATAGTCGATGTCCAGCTTGGACTCGCTCATATTCAGGATAGCCGTACCCAGCGCGGTTATATTATCCTTAAAGGTTGTAAACTCTGTAGTGATCTTGCCGGGCTTTTCCAAAAACCGCTCCAACTGCTGGGCCAGCGTCTGGGCGGTGGCAATCTTATCCGCTTTCTGTCCGCTGTAGGCCACCACATCATCCACAACCTTGTAGAGCCTCATGCGCTCCAGATCCATGGCCTCCATGACCTCAGGGTAGTTGGTATCAATATGATAATCACGATAATGGTCGGGTGTCGCGCCGGTATACACCAAAATGGTTCTGTAGATCTGATTCAGGCGGAAGGTACAGTCCTCCAATTCTTCCATGATGGGACCCATCTCTCCCAAAGTAGCCTCCAGACGCAGAGTATGGGTGCCCGCCGTCAGGTAGAACTCATAGGGATTGCCTTCCTTATCCCCCAGTGTCTTGCACTCCCAATCATTTTTATAGTCAAAAGAAATGCTCTTGGCCTCCTCAAAGGGAATCACGCCGTCTATGTACAGGGTACGGCTGGACACGCTGCCCCGGGAGTAATTCTGCCGCCCCTTGACCGTTATGTTATAGTAGCCGTCCTCCGGCACTTCGATGTCCCACTGTACCCACTGTCCCGCGCTCCCCCAGGCATCGCCGCCCACGTAGTTCAGAACAGTGCGCATCACAGTGTAGGGCTGAGTGGAGGGTGAGGATCTATCGTACTTCGCATATAAGGAGGACTCAGAACGAACGGTGGAATCCTCACCCTGTACCACTTGTATATAAGAAAGCCCCAACCCGGAAGCTGCACTCCCGGTCTGCTTGGCTCTGTACTCCGCATAAGTGTCCATCTCCACCACTGGCAGGATACTCATATTCTTTATCACCAGAGGCTCGTTCACGGCCTCCAGGCTGACAGTGTTGGCGCCTTTTTCCAAATAGAACATGTAAGGCTCGGAAATATAGCCCATACTGTCCTCACAGTAGGCGCTCTGCCACTCAAACTTCTCCACCTGGGTAGGACGGATCTCATTACCCTGATTATCCACCCGAACTTCGCCGCCGTCGGTCCAGATACGGGTAAACTCCATGTTGGCCGCATCGTCAAAGGGTAGTTCGCCATTGATGTAAATGGCCCGCTCCGCCGCCACGCCCCTGGACTCGGGCGCCAGATAATCCAGCACCACATTGTAGAAGCCCGCCTCGGGAACCTCCACTTCCCAAGTCACCATGGACTTGGTATCCGTAAACAGGGATTTCGCAACGCCCTCATAGTCGTTGTAAACCTCCACGCCGCCTTCCGCAGTGTAAGAGAAGAGATCTAATGTCACCTCCGTCTGGGGACGCGGAGCATCTGCATGGGCATTGAGATAGCGGGTGTAGGTCCCCTCTCTCACCGCACCCTCCGCATCAGCAGTCAGATCATGGCCCGCATACTTATCCTCAAAGGTCTCTACTCCCCTCAGACTCAGCAATATGCAAAATACCGCAAACGCCGCGATCACGCCTATGAGTATGAGTAATTTTTTGACAGTCTTATTCATACATGCCTCCCTGTGTACCTATAGTAAACACCGGCAAATGTTCAATGCCGTTTACTATGACAAAATAGAAATCATGCGATTTTCGCACTTTATGCTTACAATTATATCTTCCCATATCGGCTCTGTCTCCCTATATTTTGCTATTTACTCTTCACACATTGCTTACTTATTGCGAAATTTCAAAAAAAATATTGTGCAATATTTACTTTTCAGATCTGAGATGTTAGAATATACTTATAGAAATTTCTCGTGCTTTCAAGCATTTTGAGCATTTTCCATACAAGGAATCAACCGTGTTGCATAAATGCGTGAGCAATTATTGTGTAATTTAGCAATATTTGCCTATTTGGGCACTGCTACAGAGCAGGCAGTTTTTTGTGATCGAAACTTCCTATACTCACGACTGATTAGATTTTCCGATTCCTGCCCGATTACACTGCGTGTACCGGGCAGAATTTGGAAAATCTTAACAGTGGCCAGTATAATACGCGTTGGCGCAGCGCCGCAGGCCGTGTGGAGATTTAACAGGGTATTGTTCGGATATGCAGAAAAGAGGCAGGAATGACAGATTTGATAATAAACGGAAACTTTCTTGATTTTTATGGAATCAACCACGATTTTACCGGCACCCGGGATGTGCGGGACTCTCAGGAGACCGTTTCTTTCCATAATAATTCCACAATCCGCATCTGGCCCAACACCCAGGTGGAGAGCTTTGAAGCCCACTGGCATGCCGCGCTGGAAATCATTATGCCCGTGGAAAACTACTATGACGTGCGTGTGGGGGAGACCGACTACCACATACGGCCCGGAGAGATCATCGTGATCCCGCCGGGAGAACTGCATGAACTCCATGCGCCGGACAGCGGCAGCCGCTTTATCTTCATGTTTGATATCTCCCTGATCACCAAGCTAAAGGGCTTTGTGGGCATCCAGTCCATTTTGTCCCAGCCCCTTTATGTCACCAAGGATACCTATCCCCAGATCTATGAGGATATTTACCAGCTGCTGATCCAGATGCGAAATGAATATTTTAACAAGAACGAGTACGCGGAACTGACCATTTTCTCTCTGCTGCTGAACTTTTTCACCAAATTCGGCTACAACCATATCAACGCAAACAATCTCTTTCCCAACGTCCGGCTGTACAAGCAGAAGGAATACATCCAAAAGTTCAACAGCCTCATGGAATATATTGACATACATTATATGGAAGAATTGAATCTGGAGGACATCGCCGAGTCCACGGGCTTTTCCAAGTATCATTTTTCCCGGCTGTTCAAGCAGTACACGGGCTTTACTTTCTGCGACTATCTCTGCCACCGGCGTATCAAGGTGGCGGAGGAGTTGCTGGCCAGGCCGGATCTGTCTATCACCGAAGCGGCCCTGCAGGCCGGTTTTCCCAGCATCTCCACCTTTAACCGGCTGTTCAAGCAGTATAAAAACTGTACGCCCAGCGAGTACCGTTCAAGAAACAGCAGGACTCTGCTGGACGACAGTCCCTATGCCTGATAGGTAAAATCCGTGAACACCGCCTCCCCGCCGCTCTCCTGGGTGGCATACACCGCCAGGGCGAAGCGGCAGCCGGTGAAGTGATCCAGCCGGAAATACAGCTTGTGCCTCTCTCCCACCGTCTCCCAGCGCCCGTCGTTCTTCCAGGCAAATTCCACCGTATCCGCCATATCCGTAAAATTGGCGGATATTTTTACGCGCGCCACCGGCCCGGGCAGGGCGATCCGCTCCATCACTTTGCCCGGCATATAATCCTGTGTGGTTTTACCGGACAATTTGTCATTCTGCAGCGTTCGGGTAATCACCACCAGATAATAACTGTTCAGCGTTCGGGTGATTCCAATCATGCCGTAGCAGCCCTGCAGCGCGCACAGCCCCGCGCAGTCTCCCTCCCGCAAAGCTGTACCGTCCACTGTCACCTCCCCGCTGCAGCGCGGATAGAACATCCTCTGGGTCAGTGTATTTTGGGCCTGCAATACATTGGTACAGACCTTGCCGGTGCGGATTCGAAGTCCCCCTTCCTCCTTCAGCCCCCACAGTCTGGGATCGGGGTCATGGTTCCACTGCCACTGCCTCTTCAGTTCAAAACGGCCCTGCCAATCCCGCAGGCAGGGAAAGCTGTCAGATGTATATAGAGGATCATATTGGTAGTCGGGACGATTGCTCTTCACCGACAGAACGACAGGCACCTTGCCCTCCCGGCCAAATACCGGCAGTCCCCCCTGCCAAGTCACAGGCACCAGCACAGGCATACGCCCCGCTGCGCCATGGTCCTGAAACAACATGGCATACCATTTGCCATCCGGAGTGTCCACGATTCCGCCCTGGGCCACCCCCTGGTTGTGGAAACCCATATCATCGCTGAGGACTTCCTGCTCCGTAAATTCCCCTTCCAGAGAGTCCGCCGCAAAACACACCTGAGTGCGCCGGTCCCGTCCCTCCTCACTGGGCCAGTGGATGGTAAACAGGTAGTACTTCCCTTGGATCTTATACAGATGGGAACCCTCATGGCCCAGATTCACAGGCTGGCTCTCCCTGACAATCAATCGATCCAGGCCCCCTTCTCTGAGACCGGAAAAGTCCGGCTCCCATTCCGTCACCCGGATATTTGACTGTCCGAAGGCGATATAGATCCTGTCGTCCTCGTCAAACAGCAGGGACGCATCATGCAGATAGCCGTAGGGACTCTCCAGCTTTTGCCGGGTCCAGGGCCCTTCCACACACTCTGCCGTGTAAAGATAACTGCCGCTCTCCGGCACTCCGAACAGCACATAGAAACGTCCGTTATGATAGCGCAGACATGCGGCCCACATGCCTTTGCCGTAGAT
The DNA here is from genome assembly GCA_910585015.1 of uncultured Acetatifactor sp. GTDB lineage: Bacteria > Bacillota > Clostridia > Lachnospirales > Lachnospiraceae > Acetatifactor. The sequence goes on along the minus strand of CAJUCT010000001.1, from coordinate 136,706 downwards.
GCTGCTCTCCCCCTCCATCTTTTCCTGGGGAGTATTTTCCAGCGTGTCATAAACATATCCGGCAATCTCCCAGTTCTTCAGGTCAAAGGAGCGCAGGATCACACCGCCGGGCATAAAATGCATGGTGGTGCTGATCATATAGTAGGTGTCATCCACCCGGATGATATCCGGATCCGGATAGTCAGTCTTGATAATGGGCGCCGGTCTGTTCATAATGTGAACCTCCTATTTAGATTTCCGCATATTAGCGTTGATTGTCCGTGTTATCCGAGGGGCTGCTGATAATGACTTTCCCCTCCGACAGTTCCAGCTTTACTTTATTGTCCTGCAGATTCATGGAAGAGAGAATGTCTCTGGGAATCTGTACTCTGCCCGCCCTGTCCACGATGGCGTACTCCTCCTGGGTGTCCTCGGCGCGCCAGTCGATGGCGGCTTCCCGGATGCGATCCGCGTATTTTTCCTTCAGGATGCGCTCACTGCTGATCTTGCCGTCCCGGATTGCCACCACCCGCTTCACCTTTTTGGACAGGGCCACATCGTGGGTGACAATCAGGATGGTCTGACCCTGGCGGTTCAATTCGGTGAATACGTCAAAAATGTAGTTGGCCGTGCGGGGATCCACGCTGCCGGTGGGCTCGTCCGCCAACAGAAGTTTCGGTGAATTGGCCAAAGCTATGGCTATGGCTATGCGCTGCTGCTCGCCTCCGGAAAGCATGTTCAGCCTGCTGCGCTTCTTGGAGGACATGCCCACCATCTCCAGCAGTTCCAGGGCCCGAGCCTTCTTTTTATGTACATCCCCCAGGTACATGGGCAGCATCACGTTCTCCAGAGCCGACAGATAGGGCAGCAGATTCCTGGCATTGTTCTGCCAGACAAATCCCACGGTGTCCCGTTTATAGACTACCAACTCCCGCTCCGTCATGGTGAACAGGTTCTTGCCTCCCACCACCAGACAGCCGGCGCTGGGCCTGTCCAGGCCGCCGATCATATTCAGGAAGGTGGATTTGCCGCTGCCGCTGTTGCCGATGAGAGCGGTCAGTTCCCCCTCCTCCACGGTCAGATCCAGCCCCTGCAGCGCCAGTACCTCCGTCTGTTTTGTCTTATATATCTTCACCAGGCCGTCCGCCTGTATCATTGCCTCTGCCATTTTTTATCCCTTTTATTATGCTTGCTCCTGTCCCGCGGTGACCTGCCGCCCGTTTTCCAGTTCGATCACCATATCTCCCGCATCCATCAGTCCCGTGTCATGGGTGGTCATAACAATGGTCACATGCTCTCTGCGGGTCATCTCCTGGAACAGATGTGCCACCTCCGCCGCCATGGCGCTGTCCAGTTCCGCCGTGGGCTCGTCCGCCAGGATGATCCGGGGCCTGTGGGCGATGGCCCTGGCGATGGCCACCCGCTGCTGCTCGCCTCCGGACATCTCCGCAGGCATATGGTGCATCCGGTTCCCCAGCCCCACCATCTTAAGGCACTCTTCCACCCGCTCCCCCCGGCCCTTTTTCACCCCTGCAAGGCGCAGGGAAAATTCCACGTTCTGAAAGGCATCCATGGTGGGAATCAGGGACACGGACTGGAACACAAACCCCACCCTGGTCCTGCGCAGATTCTCCCTGGCCCGCTCCGACAGCCTGCACACGTCCTGCCCGCCGATCAGCACACTGCCGGAAGTGGGCACATCCAGCGCCCCCACGATGTTCAGCAGTGTGGTTTTGCCCGATCCGGAACGCCCCTTTAATATAGTCAGCACCCCCGCCGGAATCTCCGCGCAGATATCCGCCAGAGCCTGAAACTCGCCCCCCGCCACCGGAAATATCCGGTTCACATGGCTGATCACGATGGCCGCCTCCTGCGTCTCTGCTCTTTTCCCCACTTCCAAATTATCCGTTTCCATGCTCTTCCCCTATCATAACATATTTTACTTCCCTAACCCTGACAAGCCGGAACCCAAAATTATGCCAGAATGCATAAGATTTCGTTGTAAAATGCTTAATTCCCGATCCCTCACCGCCAACTGCCCTTACGCCAGCCCAAGGGCAAACGTCAGTGCTTAGCGATGTACTTTCGAGCTTAGCACTGTTACGATTTGCCACGGAGCGAAAGCGCGCTGCCGGCAGAACATGGTGAGCCTGCCTCCGGCGCCCTGACCAGCAGCCCCGGCCTGCCCTACTCCTCCCCCAGCTTCAGCGCCCTGGCCACATTCATCCGGAACACAATGGCGATTAGCACCGCCAGACAAAGCGCCATCACCCCGGCCACCACGCCGTAGAGCCGCAGCATATCCGACTGGCGCGTGATCAGCGCCATGGGCAGCACCTGGTTGCTGGCCGCATAGGCCGTCTGCAGCATGGGTACGAACATTCTGGAGGAGAGATGTCCGATGCCAACACCTCCCAATATGGCAAACACCCCGGAAAAGACCTGCTCATTGATCAGCATGAAAAACATCTCTCCCTTGTGCATACCGCTGGCACGGAGCACACCGAACATCATCTCCCGTGAGCGTATGGACATAACCCAGTAGATCAGATAACCCACGGCGCACAGAATCAGCGTGACGATAAAGCCCATAGTCAGGATGCCGTTGGTCCCCTGCATCAAAGGGTCCGTAATCACCTTCTCCAGGTCCGCTTCCCTGTCCACATACCTGGCTATATGTACATCGTTATCCCGGATCCATCGGTACAGTTCCTCCGGATCGCGCTCTTCCTTCAGGGAGATCCAGACCTCATAGGGCACCGTTCCCAGAGTTTTCTGCAGAGTGGCATAGTTGGCTATCAGCAGGAAGTTATCCCGGGTACTGACGCCGCCCTCCGCCTGCAGGCTCACCGTGGTGGGCTCATAGCCCGGCCAATAATCCACAAAATCCACGATTTTACCCCTTATCTCCTTCTTGGAACCGCTGTAATATCGGATGGTATCCCCCACCTTATAGCCCTGCTGGGTCTGGAAATTCCGGGACGCCAGCACACCGGTGGGCTCCACCGCCAATTGGTTCAGCACCTCATAGTAATGCCGGCCCAACAACTCCCGGTCCAGCCAGGTGTTTTCCCCAAACTCCCGAGTGTGGATGCCCAGCAGAGTGACCTGCTGCCGCTCGGCCCCCTGGATGGGCACATATGCCTGCCCGTCCCGAATCACCCGGGTATAGCTGTCGGCCCCCGTCAGGGCCGCGTACTTGCTGTAGTCCGGCTCATAATACCGCAGTTCTCCCACGGCCTCCCCGCTCACGGGCGCATTGGAGTTCCACACCTCCCGGATCACCAGGTCCGCCCCGTCCAGATATTCTACATTGGCCTGCGCGTTTTGCAGGATGGTCCGGGCCACCGTGGCATGAAACATGCCCAGGGAGACGGTCAGGATCATGAACAGCATGATAAACTGCTGCTTGCGGCCGTTTTTAAGGATCTCCAGAAAAGAAGCGTAGCTGGCCGGGCGCCAGAAACGCCTCCCCAGCATATAGATCCCCCGCACCAGCAGCGGCTGCAGACGCAGAAACAACAGACCCATCCCCACGATGAACAGGGAGGAACTGATATAGAGCAGCGGGTCCAGTGCCTTTCCCGTCAGCACATCCTCCACCAGGGCGCCCCGGTTGCGGGAAAAGCTGTAATAACCGTATAACGCCACCCCCAGGCAGATGAGATCCAGAAAGCAGATCTCCCACCAGGAACGCTTTTTCATGGCCTTCTGCCGCTTCAGCTTTACGATGGTCAGGCGACTGTGTCTTAAGGCGGGCAGCGTCATAATCAGTACGCAGGCCGTCATGGCCGCCATTCCATAATATAATACATCTCCGGACCACACAAGCTCCATCTGATCCCTTGCCGAAAACTCCAGAAAATTCCGGGCCGATCCCAGAAAGCGGCAAAACACCGTTCCCAGGGGAGCGCCTGCCAGAGCCCCCAGCAGGGTCAAAAGCAGGCTCTGATACAGATACAGCCGGAATATCTGTCCGCTGGATCCGCCCCGGCTTTTCATCACCGATATCTCACTTCTCTCCAGTTCATACATCTGCCCGGAGATCATGAACAGGAAAGCCCCCAGCAGGATCAGCACCGGCACCTGCAGGATAAACAATGTGGCCTCGATCCGGCTCTGCTTCTTGTAAAACCCCTCCAGGATCTCTCGGTAGGCAGGCTCCTTCAAAGTAGTGCGATAGGGGCTCTCCTGGGTCAGGTAATCGGTATACTCCCGGATATGTCCCACATCCGCCGCCTTCAGATCCGCATATTCAAACATGCTGTAGTAGGTGCAGGTAATCGTGTACCTCCCTGCGTTCTTTCCTGTAAACATGTCATAAAAAAGCTGCTCTTCCATGAAACAGACTATATTCATTTCCTCCGGGGAAGTCTGCCAGTAAAAATCCCCCGCCGACGACTCCTGATAGACGCCCGTCACCCTAAGCCGCAGGTTCTTGCCGTCCGGTCCCTTCAGCCCGTCATACTCCAGTGTCTCTCCTACCAGCAGCCCCGCTTCCACCATGCAAGCCTGACTGACAACCACCTCAATATTGCCCTCTTCGTCCAGCCCGTCCTGGGAATACATCTCCCCCGCCAGCATTGTGGTATGCTGCGGCAGACCCGACAGGGAACTAAGGCGCAGGGAGACGGCCTTGCTGTCGGAGCGGTTCATCAGGGAGACAGCCTCCGCCTTGGCCAGGCTGTAATAGTAGATAGTGTCCCGCTCCCGCACCCCCATCTCGTCGTAGATCTCCGTCATCAGGTCTTCCACTCTGCTGATGGTTTTTCCGCCGTTGTCTTTCTTGGAGATCAGGGTTATGGTGTTCATAGTGGGCCAGCTGCCGTGCTCCGTCAGCCATGCTTCCATCTCGTCCTGGAGCATCCGGTCAAAGGCCGCCGTCCTGTACATGGGAAAACTGACCACGGTGGCAATCAGAAGAATACACCCCAGCAGCATACACATTACCATCCATTTTTTATGCCAAAGCTTTTGCAACATTACTCCAAGCATAGCACCATTCCTTCCGTCAGTCCCTCGACCACCCAGTAATTGCTCTTGTCATAGCCTCCGGCGATAAAACTGCGGCGCACAATACTTCCGTCCGCCTCCACCACATTCACATAAGTCTGCCCGTTTATCTCCCGCACGGCGCGTCTGGGCACCACCAGCACATGTTCCATCTCCCGCAGCCGGGCCTCCACGCCGAACCTGGCCCTGTTCCACCAGCCGCCCCAGCCCTCCGTGCCCACGGACATATCGCCGATCAGTTCCGACGGAAGCAGAATGTAGGTGTACTCCGACTGCAGGGCTCTGCTGACAGCCAGACTGTTCACATTGGCCACCACGCCCTGGGCTGTGCGCTCCTCCTCCTCACGATTACGGTAAGTCACCGTGACCTGGTTGCCGTAGGAAAGTACATTCCCTTCATCTTTCAGGGCCACATAGCAGGTATTTTCGTCCGCAATCTCCAGCAGATACTGATCTTTTTGCAGGATATCCTCTTTCTCCAGATCCTGCATCCATATGACGATGCCGCTCCGGTCGGCCCGGATGACAGTGGTCTGGTAATCCTGAGACAACTCTTCTATCTGCTCCTGAAGTTTTGCTATGGCCTTCATGCGATCCTCGATGGCTTTTTTATTCTTTTCTTCCCCCTGAGCGGTAAGGTCCTGCACCCTCTCAAGCTGCCTCTGTAACTGTAAGGTCAGACGCTGCATACCGATCTCATCCGCCGCCACCCGCACGGTGGCGATCACATCGCCCTTTTCCACATGCTGGTACATGGCCGTCCTAAATTCCTGGAAGTACACTGTTCCGTGGGAGATGGGATTCTGCGCCGCCACACTGGAGGGATAGATCATAATGCCGCTTGCGGAGAAATCACTGTAAAAATTCCCCCTCTCCACTGTCAAGCGCTGATCGCTGTACTGGCGGCCCTGGTCCAGACGCACCACATCTCCCTCCCCGATGCCGGACAGGATCTCTGTGTACACACCGTCACTCATGCCCGTGCGGACAGAGGTGTACACATTTTCCTCTCCGTCCAACACATACACATAACTGCCCGTGTCATCTTTGTGAACGGCGTCCGCCGGAACGGAAAGCGCATGCTCCTGCCGCCGGTTCACCACCACCACCGCCACATAGTCGCCGATGTTGACAGCCTCCGCATCCCCCTCCAGGTACAGGGTGGAATACACCTCCTCCCCCTGGGTGGTCAGCCGGGTGTACTCCTCACTCTCCATGGGCACATATTCCACCTCATACCGCAGACCGTCGATAACCGCATAGATATCCTCGGCAGCGGCCACGGTTTTCCTGTTGATATAGTCGCATTTCAGGATCTTTTGCCCCAGATCTCCCACGGCCACGATGGGCGTTTCTCCCTGGACACGGTCCCCATAGCCATATCCCGGCATGGCCACCACATTCCCCTCTATATGAGTGTGAATGGTGACATCATTCTTCTTTTCCTGCAGAAAGGCCATCTGCTGTAAGGCGTAGGCATGATCCAGTTCATACAGCGCCGTTTTCTGCTCCAGCTGCAGCAGCGCCGTGTTGATGCCGTGGTCCGTGATCCTGTACCGGCCGTTCCAGTAGTTATACTCCTGTTCCCACTCCCGGTAGGCCGGGTTGGGCGTCGGCTCCCTGTCGCCGGGTTCCAACCCGTCCGAAGCATTGCCGGAACTACCCGGTTTTTCCCCCTCCCCGGTATCTCCGGATTCATCCGGCATCTGTCCCCCTGCGTCCGATCCGCTGACGCTCTGAGACGGATCCTCTTCCGGTTTGTCAGGCGCCGCCAGATACTCCGCCGGCTTTCGTCTCTCCAGGTTTTCCACTATATCCTCCAGCCTCTTCACCTCATCCTGGGGTTTTGCCAGATCTTCCCTGACCTGGAGCTCATACTCGACAAATTCCGCCTCCATATCCTCTATCTGTTTCTGTAGCTCCTCTATCTGTTTGTCCAGGTTTTCCGTGCTGGAATATGCCAGCGCCTCCCCCCGGCTCACCGCCTCCCCGGGAAACGCGCAGATCCTGTCCAGTACCACGTCCTCCTCAAAGCCATACTCCTCCACATAGGGCACAACGGTGGCGGAATACACCTGCGCGTCATACAGATTGCGGTATGCCGCCGCCTCGCCGCTGCCGGAAAGTCCCACGGGTTCCAGCAGCTTTACTTCCTCTGTTACAGCTGCCTGCTGAGGCGCTTCCCCGCATCCGGTCATGGCTGTCATCAGAAAGGCTGTCATAGCCAGCCCCAAAAGCCTTCGTCCCCTCATCGCAGTATGACCCTCTCTCCCTCTGAAAGTCCGGACAGCACTTCCACCATACTGTCTCCGTACAGACCTGTTTCGATCCATTTTACCTCACGCATCTGATCGTCCCCCAGCACATAGACATAATCTCTGCCCTCCGCGCTGTGTACCGCTGCGGCGGGTACGCACAGCACCTGGCTTCGACGGTCCACCACCGCCACAATGGAGCCCACGGTCCCCACTTCAATGATGGCATTCTCCCCGCCGTCAGCCAGGGAGAACAGCTGCTGCTCCCCCCACTGTTCCATCTCATGAGGGAGCAGGGTATACTTTCCCGCGCCGGATCCGGAAGTGATCTCCATATAGACTTCCTCCCCCTCCCGAAAACAGGACGCATACTCCGCCGCCTCGGTCATAAACAGGCACTCCGAGCCGTCGATGATGGTAATGACCCCCTCGCCCCGCACGGAGGTGGATCCCTCCAGATTCTCCTTGATGTGGGACACCGTGCCCGCCATGCCCGCCACCAGGCGGCTGGCCGTCTCCTCCTGCCGAATCTGCTCCAGCTGCAGCAGATCCAGATTCATGGCGTCCTGATAATCCTCCCTGGCATAGGAATAATTCTGCTGTACCTGCGCCACGGCCTCCTCCAGGCGTTCCCGATCCTCCCGGGACTGGCCGCTCTGGTACATATAATTCAACCACAGGGATGATATCTCATAATCCTCATTGATCTGGCTATAGTCCATCTGTATCTGGTTTCTGGCAATCTGATATTCCAGCCGGGCCATATCTTCCTGCCGACTGGCGCTGGAAAGCTGGGCCAGCACCTGGCCCTTCTCCACCACGTCGCCTTCCTGCACATAGACCTTCTTCACGGAGATCCCGCTGACTCCAAAGCTCAGACTCTCATCGTTCAATTGCTGATAGGTACACTTGATCCGCTGGGTTTTCTGCACATCCCCCAGTGTGACCGCCGCCATATCATAGACCACAGGTTCCGCTTCCTGCTCCACCACAATGATATCCCGGTCGTCGTCCCGGGGCTGTCCGCAGCCGGTCATAGCCAACGCAATCCCCAACGGCCATACCAGCGCCAGCCGCCCTACTCTATTTTTCCTGTACCATTTTCCTGTTTCCATGATAGCGGTCATCCTCATTAATAGTTCTGCGCTACACCCGGTAAGATTCCCGGGGTCCCAGATAAGATTCCCGGGGTCCCGCCTGGGGCTTATGTATCCGAATCTGCTCCAGCACCACCCCGGCTTCCAGCGCTTCCACGGTCAACTGCTGCAGCCCCTCCTCAAAGGGCAGTCTTACGCTGCACACACGAATCTGATTTAGCACTCCCTGGGCCCAGCGGGCATCACTGCTCTCCCCCGCCCGGAAGTCCGGTGCTGTTACCTCCACCCGGCACTGCTCCATACAGCTGCTTTTCACCAACACATACATGCCCTGCCTGCTCACCACGGAATTGGTGGGAGCCACCAGCAGATCCACCTGATATTCTCCTGTCTCCGGAATCAGGAACTGCCATGTCAGGGAGGGCTTCTCCTCCCCCTGGGCAAATACCGCCGTGCTGGGGAATACTTTCACGCCGCTGCCATATTTGCCATACCCCTCAATCACCTGATAGGAGCCTTTCTCCGTGTCATGCTTGTGGATGTAACCCGCAGCATCCATGACGATCATGCCCTGGCGCTCCAGATAAGTACACTGAGGAATACCGTCTATGCTTTGACGCCGCCCTGTCACCTCCACCGCCACCGTGGTGTCGTCTCCCTGCACCAGCAGCCGCACGGTCTCCGTCTCCCCCGGAAGGCAGGACTCGTCACAACACAGCGTCACCACGGACAACTCCCGGCAGTTTCCCTCCATGTCTCTCCCGTCTCCCTCCGGGAAGGAAATTTTCAGCCACCCGGGCAATCCGGTCTCCGGCTGTTCCACCCTGATCCGATAGTCAAAACTGCCCACGCCGTCATTGGCTATCTCGATCTGCACCGGTTCCGCCCCCGCATAGCAGAAATCCGGCACCCGGATCACCTGGGGCGCACCGTAGTTTTTTACGCCGATCTGCTCCTGATCCGCCCTGGAAACACTCATCCTGGGCTTGTGTACCGGATGCACCTGGCTGATGAGGGGGTAACGGTAACCGTCCTCGTTCCACTTGGTAAAGCCCACATGCTGGGCCATCTCCATGCCTTTCCACTTGCCGCCTTTGAAGGCCGCCATCTCCCGGGCCAGCCGGATATCCTCCTGCGCGCAGTCCCGGGACCACTCACCGTATCTGTTGGCCACAGTTCTTCCCTGACGGGCATAGTGATTGTTTTTACCTGCGTAGAGATGCATCTTCAACAGATTCATACTGGCCATGGCGGAGAAATGGATCATGCTGTAATAGGCGTCCTTCTCCCGGTCACAGAGCCTCTCCATGACCTGGCTGGACAACTCTTCCAATGCCTCCGCCCGTTTTAACATCCTGTCCGCCTCCCCGTAATGGCAGGGATGATAGATGGACTCATTCAGCGCCTCGGGCCTTCGCAGGGCATTGATGTCAATATATTCCGTCAGCACCCGGCCAATCTGCTCCCGCAGCCGGGCCGAAGCCTGGGGAAAGTTTTTCTCCGTCCACTGCCTGGTGTACTCCCGGTAACTGTCCTTATTGCTATAACCCCATTTGTCGTAATCATAAGCCAGAGCCAGGAAGTAACTCAGGGGCACCTCGTGGAATTTCAAGTCTCCCACATTGACGATCCATGCGTCCCGGATGCCGTACTCGTAGGCCATGCACATCTGCTCCCAGGTCTTGGCCATGGGTGTGGAGTCCACCCACTCGTAGGAGATGGGCCCTCCGTGGTAATCAAAGTGGTAATACATACCCCAGCCGCCCTTGCGATGGCGGACCTCCGGTGTTGGCAAAGTGCGCATCTGTCCGAAATTGTCCTCACAGAGCATGCAGATCACGCCGTCCAGTTCCTCCCAGTCCTTCAGCCCCCGCACATGCTCGTCCCCGTAAAAATATGCCTCCACCTCTTTGTACAGCGCCAGCAGCTGGGGCACTTCCTCCCGCTTCACATTCTCCCCGATCAGCGCCCTCTGCTTGCGGATGATATCCTTCAGCAGATTCACGTTCTCCTCCACGGTGGACTGTTCTCCCAGCATGGAAGTATCCCGCTCCCCACGCATACCGATGGTGATCAGGTTCTCGTATTTGCCGCTGCGCTTCAGGGCCTCCTCCCAGTAGCGCAGAAGTCCCTGTTCATTGGTGTAGAAATTCCACTCGTTGCCGTAGGGCGTCTCCGGCCCTCTGACTTTGTCCCACTCCTCGCTGGCGCGCAGGCAGGGCTCATGGTGGGAGTAACCCATGACCACGCCGTAGATGTCCGCCAGTTCCTCATTGGCGCTGCCGGGGCCGTCTATGGGAAAAGAGGCGCTCCACATGGCGGGCCATAGATAATTGCCCTTAAGCCGCAGTAAAAGTTCAAACACATGCTCATAGGCATCCGCGTTGAAGCCGCCGAAGTGGTCACTGGTCCAGTTGCCAAAGCAGGGCCACTCATCATTGATAAAGAAGCCTCGGTAGCGGACGCTGGGCTCCTTGGACAGGACCTGAATATCGTCGCCGATCTCCTGATCCGGATTGGCGGCAGGCTCCGCGTCTCCCCAGAAGCACAGGGGGGACACGCCGATGTATTCCGACAGGGCGAACATGCCGTAGATAGTGCCTCTTTTGTCGCTGCCGCAAATCAGCAGCAGTTCCTGCCGCGGCAGTCCTTTCACACCGGGCAGAGAGGACAGTTCTTCCAGCCTGCGCAGCTGCGGGGCCGCCAGCTTCTGAATCAGGTAGACCTCCTGCTTACCCCTCACCTGGGATAAATCCAGCAGTCCCGCCTGCTCCAGCGCCTCCAGCAAAGGACTTTTTCCCATCGTGGCACACAGCACCGCCCCTGCCTGCTCCGCTGAAAGCTGCCCTTCCGGCAGTATCTGAGGCTTACAGCCCGTGACCTTACAGATATCCTCCGCCAGCTTGCCCGCAATTCTTTTTACCCCTTCAAAAGCATCGCTTTCCACCAACAGGGGAACCGCCTGCCCGTCATACGCCAGTCTCATTTTCTATGTCCTCCATTTAAGTTCCGCATATCCCCTCCCAGTATACCACCCGGTGCTCCATATTCGGACGCTTTAGGCATCCGAACATGGAGCAGTACACTGTCCGGGGTTATGCTGTTTTAAGTTCCGCATATCCCCTCCCAGTATACCACCCGGTGCTCCATATTCGGACGCTTTAGGCATCCGAACATGGAGCAGTACACTGTCCGGGGTTATGCTGTTTTATGTATATCCCTTATTTATACAACCCCAAAGCCCAGTATCGTGAAATCCTTGTCCTCCATGCCCGGCGCCATCTTCACTTCCACATGATAACTCTTTCTCTCTCTGTCTCTGAAGCAGATTTGGGCATTGCAGTGGGTCCAGCCGTTTACATGGGGGTCTGCGTACAGCGCTTTTTCCCCGTCTACCCAGACCTCGGCACATCCTGTCTGGTTGGAGGCGCTGTCCTTGTATACCAACAGCAGACTTGTACAGGTGATATCCATAACAAAGGGCCTGCAGCCCTCTGCTTTCTCCGTCCCACGGTACATCCAGTTGTCCGCGAACTCCGGGGTTCCCGTCAGGTCCAGATCCATCTCCACGGCCTGCAGCTCCATGTCCACATGCGCAAAGCTTCCGCAGTCAATCATCACCGGCGGCTCTGTCTCCTGCCCGGAACCAGCGCCGCTCTCCGCTGCCGATCCGCCCTGCAGGACAGCGCCATCCCCGTCGAGCGCCATCCGCCCCGCAAAGTGCCTGCGGTCCAGCAGCTGTACTTTCTCAAAGGCGCCGCCGATGGGAGGGGCGATTTCCTCCAGCTTCAGCGTGTCCGCATCCGCTTCCTGGCCGTCCACCGTCCGCAGCAGATGTAGAATGCCATCCGCCATGACGGTGTGCCCCACATTGGTGGGGTGATAGGAATCATAGAAAAACTGGTTCTTGCTGACCACTCTGCCGCTGCCGGGCTTTTGATAAAACTGTTCCAGCACGGTGTCGCGGGCGCTGACCATGGGCAGGTTATAAGCCCTGCCCACGGGGGACAGGCGCTCCTGCAGGTTAAAATCATTGGCAAAGACGGCGAACAGGAGAATCACCGCCGGATGGTTTTCCGCACTTAAGATCTTCCGCACCAGGGAATCATAGCACTCTCCCTTGGTCTCGTCCCCCTCATCGTTGACAGCAAACTCCACCACCACCACATCCGGGGCCACGCTGCCTTCCCGCAACACATCCCTCTCATAGCGGATCATGCCCAGTTCCGAGGGCGTCCCCCCCACTCCGGCTTTCACATAATGTACATTTTCCTCCGTGCCCCTGCCCGCAAGCTCACAGAAGCCCTTGAAGGTCTTGTAAGCATAGCACTCAGTGTTGATGGGAATGGCCCCGGCTCCCTGGGTGATGGATCCGCCGATAAAGGCAATGGTCACATCCTCTCCCCCGCGGGCCTTTTCCATGGCTCTCTTCAGCCGGGCATTGTTGCCGGTCTGTACCAGGGATTTTTTCAACATCTGCCGATAATAAGGGGAGGTGAAATCCACCGGATCCTCCTCCTCCGCCTCCGGCGCGTCAAAACCGTCCTGGAGATAAAGGCGCACCGCCACCGTGGCCAGGGTCCCCGCCTGGGGAAATTCAAACCGTATCTGGCCCGGAACATTGTCATCCTCCGACCAGTCACAGTCCTCCAACTCCAAAATATGTTCCATGCCGTTGGCCTGCACGGGCATCCGCAGCGTGGTTCCCGATCCGTATACGTCCCTGTGTCCGTACATCTGAAGGCAGAAATCCGTCACCAGTTCCCGGTCCTGGGCCTCCACCGTGACGCCGACGCTGTGTACCAGCTGCCGAAAGCCCGCCGCGGTCTCCAAGAGTTTCAGCATCTCCTCGTCCGTGATGCCGCCCACCAGTCTGGCGCTGCTTATCATCCTGCCGTCATTCATATAAAGAAACTGCACTCCCCTGCCGTCCGCCTGGGGTGAGCCTGCCACGCTCTTGCCCCGCATAATATAAAAACTCTTTCTCTTTTTCGTCGGATCCTTTGGCGCTTTAGGTCCTTCCATACTCCTGTCCTCCTAATATAAGTTCCGCATATTCCCTGCCAGCACACCAGCCGGGTGATCGACATATGGCCGCTTAGGCATCCCTATGTCGATCAGTGTACTGTCCGGGAATATGCTGATTAAAACTCTTAAGTTCCGCATATTCCCTGCCAGCACACCAGCCGGGTGATCGACATATGGCCGCTTAGGCGTCCCTATGTCGATCAGTGTACTGTCCGGGAATATGCTGATTAAAGCTCTTAAGTTCCGCATATTCCCTGCCAGCACACATAATCCCTACCATATCCGATACTTGCCACTGAGCGCCAGGAACGCGAATATGTACAGACAGTTGTCATAATATCTTCTCTCGCCGGTGCGCAGAGGCATGTTCCAGAAACATTCCACCCACTCCCGGACCAGTTCGCCCTGGGCCGCCAGGGAACCCTGGGCCGTGGTGGCCGTGATACCGATGGGATGCAGCGCGGCATCTCCGGCAAGTCTGCCGTCCACCTCATAGATGTGGTAACTTCCCTTTCTGCAGTCCTCAATCAAAAACTTCTGGATGCGGTCCGCCGCCTCTCTCTGACCCAAATCTATGCCAAACCATTCATAATCCAGACCGATGTTCGCCACCGTCCGATAGGCGTCACTGTAAAACCAGTCATGCCGATCCTTGGTCCAGGGGATGGGGCGGCTCATGGGACTGCCGTCAAACTCCGCATACTCCGCATTCAGCCCCGTCACGGGATGACAGGCTTTTGCCAGATATTTCCTGCTGGCTCTGGCGGCTTCTTTCCAGAAGGCCCGGTCCTCCTCGTCCGCCCATAGGGCAAAAAGTTCATAAAAATGGGGCAGATGATAGGAGGGATCCGTGTAATCGCAGCCCGGCACAAAAAGAATCTGGTGATTTTCCTTGTTCCACATGGGGTGACCCTGACGACCGTTCTCCCCCTTGTGCAGGCAGGCCCGCAGAATCTCCCTGGCCTGGCCGGAATAGTTGAAAATACCCTCCCCGTCTCCCCATCTGTGGGAAGCAAAAAACAGAGCCATGGCATAGAACTCCTCCCCGTCCGGCGCGGCGCCGTTGGCGTTTTTAGTGCCGTCCGTTTTGCAGGACCAGGCAAAATACCCCTCACTCCAGCCCTCCGTCATAAACATATAGGTCTTGGACCACTTCCAGATTCGGTCAAACTCCTCCTTCATGTCCAATTGCACACACATCATCATACCGTAGGACATGCCCTCGGTGCGGGCATCGTAATTTCCGGTGTCCATCAGGTACCCCATATCCTCCCCCACGGGATGATAGATTCTCTCCTCCTCGCTGCCGTAAAAGAAGGTCTGTATGATCTCCTTGAGCTTTCCGTCAATCTCCTCCTGGGAGATACCAATCTCCGCAAACATATTGCGGTAGACTTTGCCTGAAAAATCCGCCATTGTTACACCCTCCATATATAAGCTGTCTTATATGGATTATACAATATCCGGCGGCTCTTTTCTCTTTAAACCTTGTCATATATTCGTCAATTATTGCTAATCTGCGGCTTTCATGCCCGGCCCCGCCAAACGGAATCCGCCTCCCTCATTTAAATGAGCTTCAGCAATCATACTATGTGTATTCATACTGTTTCAGTCTTAAGGGTACAAAATACAGGGTGACTGAATCAGAACAATCACCCTGTATCTATCTAAACTATGAAGTTATACTACATAACGCCAGAATTTACCGTATTGCATTGGTTAAACGTATATGGCTGGCGTTATGTAGTCAGGTTACTCGGCAGTTTTAACTGTTAAGCAGTATAAAATGGAATCGTTTCCTCTCCTTTCTGGGCAAGTTCCTTAACTTTCTCAAGCGTTAGTTTCTCACCTTCAGGCTCCGTTACGGGAGGATTGGATGGATTTGAGACAGAAAACCAGCAATCCTCGATTAACAGATAACAGTCCCGCGGTCCACTGATAACATAGGAAAAACCCGGATAACCTTCCTCAGTCAAAACAAACTCGTAGACTTCCCCGCCATCGCTATCACCTGGGGAATGTCCCTCTTCAAACTCAAGAAGTTCATATTCAAGTTCAGAGACCCAGTCTCTTAGGCTGTCAACATCTTCTCCCTCCGCTGCCCATTGAATCGTTTTGCCTCCAATGTGGTGTATAATATCCACCGTGGTTACAGAATCACCAATATATACAGTGATTGGCCTGTCTGGGCCCGACTTTTGATTACAGCCAGTCAAATTAAATGCAGAGATTAAGGCGACCAGCAGTACTATCCATTTTTTCATATGAGTTCCGCCTCCTATATGATGTTTCAAAATATATTAGATGTAAAATAAGTTCTGGTGTTCCGCATGAAGTTGTAGTTCTGTTTCATCGTACAATATTTTATTGTCTATTTCAAGTCATGAAATAAAATATGAATGTCAGCCCTCACTACTGCAAGGGCTGACATTATAGATTACACTTTTGTCATGCTTCCGCATATATTTCTACTGTCGTTCCTTCAGATACAGCTGCACCCGGTTCTGAATCAATTGGGCCACCGCCTCTGCGTCCTTGTCTCCAGAGAAGTAACTGCCCACCTCCTCCAGGAGGATATTTTCTATTTCGCTGGTGTCCACGGCTCTGCCTACGCTCTTTTCCATCACTCCGTTAAACTCTCCGATCCTGTAGTCCCCCGCCGGACCAGGCGTAAGCTCCTTCATCATACCATTTCCAAACTCAATGTACATTCCGTCTTTTCCATTATAGGAATGTGCCCTGAGGCGATTATCCAGCATATCCCGCCTTACTGGCGCACTGTAGCTGAGCGTATACTGTCTGTCATAACTAAGGAGTTCCTCCAGCAACAGCCCGGCCTCCCTGAGATGCTCCGTCTCCCCGTTTACCACTAAAAGCATTCCACTGTTCCAGTATGTACCGCTCTCCCCCGTTGTGGGGAATCCAACTATATGGTACTGTTCTCCCAAAATAGACTTATAATCTTCAAAATTTCCGATATTCACCGATACTCTCATGGCAGTCCAGTTCTTTTCCGGGTACAACGCCTGGGCCTCGATAAAATCAAAGGATCGTCCATAGGTTCCCGTAAGCTCAAGGGCACGGATAAACAGCGGATTGTCAAAATTACAGGTTCCCTTTTCCATATCCAGAAAAGGCGAATCCGCCAGACTTTTCAACACAAGCCACGAAAACACATCATAGTTGTCAAACGCTATATTGGATACGATCGGGTATTGGTTTTCCGTATGCGTTTCCAGTACCTCCAGAGCCTCCTCAAGCGTCCAGTGATCCCCTTCCCATATCTCATCCGATACGAGCAGGGATTCCACCACTGCCTCCAGCGGAATCCCTGCCAGCTGTCCGTTCACGTTCCCTCTCTCCAAAGCCGCGGGCCACAGCGCCTCCAGGGTCTCTTCCGAAATCAACTCTCCCAGATCCGCCAGCACACCCTTTTCCTGAAGCATCCGCATTTCTGAAACGGAGACATAGTACATGTCCGCCCCCCGGCCGGCCACCAACTCCGCCATTGCGCGGTCCCAATAAGACTCTCCATTCTCCTCGGGATACTCCAACACCACGGGACAGTCCGGATATTTTTGGGAAAACGAAGCGGCACCCTCTTTTATATAGCCTGAAAACGCCCCAGCGCTGAGAAGCCGGATCGCTTCCCGCTCCGGTTTCTCAGTACTCAGCCTGCAGAGCACGGTTTCTCCATTTCTGCTGCCCAGAAGCTCAGGCTGTCCATCCGCTCCTATAAGCATCCGCGTCAAATAGGGAAATCTATTCTCCCCATCCAGACCCAGCTGCGGGTAATAGATACATTCCTCCACTGAACCGGTACGAATATCACAGCGCATCAGATTTCCCGAACTGTTCACATAGTACAGACGACCGTCTGTTCCGGATGTCCACAGCCAGGCATCTATCAGTCTCCCCTCCAGCAACGTATATGCTGTGTTCCTTTCCCTGTCATATGCCTGCATCTGAATATAACCTCGTTCATAACTTGTCCAAGAAAACACAGCGCTGCCATCCGGCAGCTTCATGGCCCACCTGACCCCGGTATAGCCGTCTCCAGCAGTCATGGTCTTCACGACTTTTCCATCAGAATCAAGCACACTGACTCTTGTCCCCTCTCCGAAATCTGCCTGTCCCGAAATCAGATAATAATATCCCGCTCCATCCACATAGGCTTTTTGATAGATTGTATTCAGAGCCACGCCCAACTCCCGCATAGCAGGATACAGATCCGTCACGGAAACGATCTCCCCTTCCGGCGTTATATGCATGGCCAGATAGGCTGCCGTTTTGGCGGATCCGTCCGGCTGCCCCTGAAGGAACAATACCAGTTCCCCTTCCTTTTTTACATCAAAGGCTGCCACACTAAATCCCTTTACCCCATATTCCTCCGGCAAAGGCAGTTCTATGGGCCAGTGCGCCACATTATCGTCTGTCCCATCATAACGGCTGGTATAATAGAGGTGCTCCCACCCGTCCTCTGTCTGCCGATAGAAATCTTCCAGACCATAGATGGCGTTTCCAAGGGCACAATAACTCACAAAATGCCCGTCATATGTTTCCTCAGGCTCCGCGTCCAGCCCCCTGATCTCTTTGGCCAGATACAGGGGATACATGGACACAGCCCCCGGCCCCGCGTTGTGAATCCACTGTTCCTCCGTCCAATATGTATCCTCGTTCACGGCCTGGATGATATCCTCTTCATTTGGTTGGGCCTGCGGCCCGCAGGCTGCCAGCGCCGACAGAAGCATGACGCTCAAGACCGGTAAACATATCCTGCTTAATCTCATTTTCCCATCTCCCATGAAAAACAATAGAATCCATGCTGCGCAGGGATTCTATTGTCACAAATCAAATACCCCGCGGCAAGCAGCGGGGTATCAAATTTATTTCTCTCTCATTACCTTTTAGCGTTTAGTCTTTTGTAATCATACAAAATCCCGCACTCCGACGCGGCGCGGTAATAGGTTGCCAGCGGAATCATGCTCTGGGCAAAATTCTTGCTGCTGCCGTTTCCGACAATCACCGTGTCCTCCACGTTCTTTTTACCGCCCCCGGTCCCCGGCGCCGGTTCCGTTATGGCCTTTTGAAAGGTGGCGATCCCGGGTCTCAGATATTCCGCGTCCCCAGACAGTTCATAGGCGATGGCCAGAGCCTCCAAAAGAAGCGTATTGGTGCCGAGTCTATTCAGGCTGGGAAGCTCTTTGTAATAGAAAACGCCCCATCTCTCTATGTAGCAGTTCTCTATCAGGTCGTCCACCGCCCGGAGCATCATATCCTTTAACTCCGGATCGGGAAATTCCCGGTAATAGCGCATGATACTGCCGATGGCCACGGAAATCATAAAGCCCACACGAATAACGGTGTTGTCTGTATAGGGCGCCAGCCAATTGCCGTACTGCTCCTCCCACGCCCTGAAATCCTGTAGAATACGGCTGCATTTGGGCAGCCATCTCTCATCCCGGGTCTCCACATAGAGCGCCGTCAAAGTGCGCAGCGCCCACCCTGTCTCCCGGGCGCTGGCCTCTCCCACTTTGGCGTACATGGGCGTATCCAGAAGCCGCAGCACATTCTCTCCGATGCCCAGAGCGGTTTCAAGTCCCCTCTCATCCCCGGTGAAATGATAATAGTCCAAAAGACCCTCCACCCACTCATGGGAACAGACCATTTCCCCATTGACGCAGTGGCCTCCCGTATGTTCCCACTGACCGCCGATATACAGCGCCTCCGGATGATAATGGCACACGTCCACATCCATCCAATGGCTGCAGGACGCGATATTATAGTCCAGAAACCTCCTGATGCCCGTGCGGACATACAAAAGGGCGCAGGCATGGGGATAGTCATACTCGTTGTTGCACCAGACCAGCTTGCCGCCCCCTCGTCCCTGGGCCGTATACCCCGCGTCATAAGAGTCTCCAAAATTTAACATACCATAGGCCCGGCAATGGCCGTCCGCCCTGCCGATGAGGGCTCTCTCTACCTCCATATCCCATCTGTCCGCAAACACATCCTGCCAGACACCGGAAGCCCTGTGCGTCTCTGGCGACAGATACGGTCTGTCGGGCATCTGATAGATCAGGCTTCGGTTGTCGATCTCCGCAAGACTCTCCTGGGCATCATGAAAATGCAGCAGAAATCTCTGCTCTCTCGACATACCCACCTGCATCACAACCTTCTCCACGTTCTCCGGCACCAGCATCACGGACAGACCGTTTCGGTCCGCCGACACCGCCTTGGGATAATTCTGCTGCGCCTGAAACACGGTGGCGCACACACCGCCCTCCGCGTCCGTACAGTCCGCGAAAAACGTTCCGTAGAACACTTCCGAGATATGCTCATTGGACTCGTAGAGCAGCCACTTTGAATCCACCACCCGGTTTACGGCCGCACCGCCTTGGCCCAGATAAAAGTCTGTCTTGAAGTTGGAACTGCCCGCACAGGTGCGCACATTTTCCCCGGGCGTCAGCCCTGCCACATCCCTCAGTTCCCCCGTTCCCCTGGCGTGGAATACGCAGCCGGACTGCCCCGCAGGATCCCCTTCGCCCATGACCTTGGGATTTTCCACTATCACCATGGGGGCGATTTCTTCCGCAGGGATCCCGTCCCCGGTCCGCAGCAGCTGAAATACCAGAGATGCCACATGCAGCGGCTGAGCCGTGGTATTGACAATCCGATAGGAAACCTCCACCCAGGGCTTTCCCGCCCACGCTGTCAGCTTTAACTCAAAATCAATTCTGGATTCCTCCTCATCTTCTTGGGGCACGTTGCTGCCCGAGGCCTTCAAAATGGCACAGATCGGTCCCTGCTCCACCACCTGCCAGCTGCCGATCCGCATCCGGTATTTTCTCCCCTCCCCGTCCTTCAGGAGCGGTCCCGTGAACTGCTGCCGCCCGTAAACACGCCCTGCCGCGCCCACCTGCTCAAAAATGCCAGGGCTGTCATGCTTTACCCGGAAAGAGAAGCCACGGTCCTCCCCGCCGCAGAGGGTGGACACCGTGATCCCCTCCTTGTCCGCATGGACTTCCACGGGGGAGATGCCCTCCGGCCATATTCCCTCCGCGCAGTGCCTCATTCGGGTATATGGCTCTGTTTGGGCGCTCTGCCCCTCCCCGGCCGCTCCGTGCAGGTCACACTGCAGCACCACACTCTTATTGCCCGGCAGATCCGCCAGAAAGCGCAGAAACAAAAAGCGCACGGAGCCGTCCCTGTGCCGGGAAGTCACCCTGGCCTGCAGGGGCAGCTGCTTTTCCCCCTGCCACACGCACACGTTGTCCGCATCCCACAGTTCCCCCTCCCGCACCGGTATCCCGATGTAACAGGGCTCTGCTATTCTGTCGTACCGATATAATTTGTCAAAGTAAATATCTATCATTTCAGGCATCTCCTTTGTCTATTGATAAAGACAGTTTACAACACTTTTTCATATCTTTCTACTGATTATTGAACAGAATTGGCCGCTAATACTGTTTTTTCGGCAATATTTCCCCCAGAGCCGCAAGTTATCCGAGAACAGAAAAAGGGCCGCCGCACAGCGGCAGTCCTCTTCTGTTCTACAGATAATTGTGAGTCTCATAATACAACTCATTTACATGGCCGGAATGAAGCAATTCATGCGCCTTATGGCTGAGTGGCTTTCCGAGAAATTCCTCATAAGCCTTCTGTACCTCGGGATTCTCGTGTGAAAAACGCAGTTCTCTCTCTCGGTCAAGCTGATACAGCCTGCCCCCGCGGCTGCCAGCCAGTTCACAGCCGTCGTGGATAGGCTGTCCGCCGCCGCCTACACAGCCGCCGGGACATGCCATAACCTCCACAAAGTCGTAATTCACCTTTCCGTTAATGATATCCTGCATCAGCTTCTCCGCATTGCCCAGTCCGCTGACGGTACAGGTATGTAATGTCCTGTCGCCAAGAACGAAATCCGCTTCTCTTCTGCCGTTCTCTCCCCGCACTGCCCGGAAAGCGTCCGCATCGGGATTTTTCCCCTCCGCCACAGCATACGCGGTCCTCAGCGCCGCCTCCATAACGCCGCCTGTAACGCCGAAGATCACACCTGCGCCGGTGCTCTCGCCCAGAGGAGAGTCAAACTGCTGATCCTTTAAGAATCTGGGATTGATATGCTCCGCACGGATCATGCGCACCAGTTCCCTGGTAGTCAGTACCACATCCACATCCTGTCCCGCTCCTGCACTTCTCATATAAGAGAGCGCCGCCTCGCGCTTTTTGGATACGCAGGGCATAATGGAGATACAACAGATATTGTGAGGATCGATTCCCTTCTTCCGCGCAAAATAGGTCTTCGCCATGGCTCCAAACATCTGCTGGGGAGACTTGGCCGTGGAAAGATTTCTCAAATAAGTGGGATATCTTTTGGATACAAAATTCACCCATCCGGGACAGCAGGAAGTAAACATGGGCCACGCATACTTGCCGGGATTGCCCAGGCGATCCAGCAGTTCGCTGCCCTCTTCCATGATCGTAAGATCCGCCGCGAAGTTGGTGTCAAATACATAGTCGAAACCGATGCGCTTCAACGCTGCCACCATCCGGCCCTCGCCGGACTCCTCAGGAGTCAGTCCCAACTCCTCCCCCCATGCGGCACGGACGGCGGGAGCCACCTGAACCACGGTAATTTTCTCGGGATCCGCCAGCATATCAAATACTTTGGGGATATCATTTCTCTCCCGAAGAGCTCCTGTAGGACAATGGGTGATACATTGTCCGCAGAGCGTACAGTCGGAAGCGTCTATCTTTTTATTGCAGGCCACGTCTACCGTAGTGCGGGAGCCCGTATTCTGTACGTCCCACACATGCATATCCTGTACCTTGTCGCAGATCTGTACACAGCGCATACATTTGATACATTTTCTGGAATCACGGATCAGGGGGAAGGAAGAATCCCAGGGAACCTCAGCCACTTCCTCTTTAAAAGGAATTTCCAAAATTCCCAGATCATTGGAAATCTTCTGCAGATTACAGTTGCCGCTTCTCACACAGGTAGCGCAATGGCAGTCATGCTGCGACAGCACCAATTCCACATTGGAGCGGCGCACCCGGCGCACCTTAGGAGAATTGGTATAGATCACCATTCCCTCCTCCACAGGACTGTTGCAGGCGGTGATCAGCTTATCCTTGCCCTGCATTTCCACCACACAGACTTTGCAGGCGCTTATCTCGTTGATTCCTTCCAGAAAGCAGAGATGGGGAATCTCGATACCAAGTTCCAGCGCCGCTTTCATAACGGTCGTTCCCTCGGGAACGGAAATGCCAAGACCATCTATTGTAAGATTTACCATATTGCCGCACGTCCTCCTTTCAGACTTCCATAACCATATTTGTCACAGCGCAGACAGCGTCCCGCCTCCTGACAAGCCTCCTGCTCCGTCATGCCGCACTCAAAGGCATCAAAGTTCTTCTTTCTGTCTCCCGCCTCCTTCTCTGAAAGCTGAATCCTGCCGCAGGGCTCCTTGTCCTCATAGCTTACAGGCGGAATCTCCACATCACAGGGAACCACATGATGATACCCCAGATATTCGTCAATGTTCGCGGCAGCCACCTTGCCGGACGCAATAGCCCGGATAACGGTTGCCGGTCCGGTCACACAGTCTCCGCCGGCAAATACACCGGGCACATCCTTTATCTCGCTGTCACTCATGGCGGAAAAGGTTCCTCTCTTCACGGAAAGCCCCGCCTCCTGGAAATGGCGCGTCTCAATACCCTGACCGATGGCCACCACTACAATATCGCAGGGGATTCTCAGCAAGGGCACATCCGCCTGAATGGGACGGGCTCTGCCCCATGCGTCAATAGGTCCGATGATCTGAGGCTCCACCCAGAGCGCCGCTACGTTACCATTCTCATCTGCCTCGATCTTATGAGGCGCTTTCAATGCGTAAAGTTCCGCGCCCTCCGCGACAGCGCCTTCCACTTCCTCGGGAAGGGCGGTCATATCGTCCTGTCGCCTCCTGTAGGCAATCCCCACCTTCTTGGCGCCCAGGCGGATAGCGGAACGGGTACAGTCCATTGCCACGTTGCCGCCCCCTACCACAACCACTGTCTTATCCTTAAAATCCGGCATATTCTCATCACCGATACTGCGGAGCATTTCCACTGCGGACATAACGCCCTTGGAATCCTCTCCCTCAATGCCAATCTTCTTGTCTGTATGCGCTCCGATTGCCACATGTACGGCATCAAACTCTTCTCTCAGCTTTTCAAAAGGAATTTCCCCTTCTTCATTGCCAATCCTGGTATTGAGCCTGACCTCCACGCCGGTGGAAAGAATGGCATCGATATCCTCCTGGAGACGCTCTCTGGGGAAACGATAGCTTGGAATACCGTAACGGAGCATACCGCCCAGCTTACTCTTCTCCTCAAAAACTACCGCATGATGTCCCATAAGTTCCAGATAATAGGCCGCGGAAAGACCACCGGGGCCTCCGCCCACGATAGCGATCCTCTTGCCTGTGCCCTGCGCTTTCTCAGGCACCGGAACCGTGTTGGCTCTGGCATTGTCCACCGCCATACGCTTCAGACCTCTGATATTGATGGAACTGTCGATCATATTGCGGCGGCACCTTGCCTCGCAGGGATGCTCACAGATCAGAGCGCACGCCGTAGGAAAAGGATTATCCTTGCGGATCAGCTTCACCGCATCCGCATACCTCTTCTCCTTCACCAAAGCTATGTAACCGGGAATATCCACACCTGCGGGACACAGAGCCACACAGGGCACAGGCTGCGTAATATGGCAGGAACACTTTCCATGCTCAATGTGATGCCTGTAATCCTTCATAAAACCGTCCATACCGGTCAGAACCATGTGCGCCGCTTCATAACCAATGGCACAGTCAGCGGAATCCATGATATTCCCGGCGGTCTCACGGATCAGATCCAGCGTCTTTAAATTGGCTTTTCCTTCCAGCACATTCTCCAGCAGATTCTGGAGTTGTCCCAATCCCACACGGCAGGGCGTACACTTGCCGCAGGTCTGTGCGTGACACAGCTTTAAAAAAGACAGCTGCAGATCCACCGGACAAAGTCCGGGAGGACTGGCGATGATGCGTCGTTCCAGATCTTTGTACAGACGCTCTACCGTCAGCTGTGCCGTATTAGGTGTTGCAATTTTCAGTCGGCTCATTCTTTTCTCCTCTTTTCTTTAATTAATGCTTGGGCAATTGCGCTTTTCCTGTAGAAATTCTCAATACAGCGGTATATGCTTATGTAAATAATCGTGTAAGCATTTACATCATATTGTGCTTTTCACACAAACTTGTCTTTCCTAATTCTACAATATTTATTGAAAACCATCAATAGTTTTTGCATAAGTTAAATTTTTATCTATTTCCAAAAGTGTAAGTGCTTACATTCCCATCTTTTATTGACCCGCAACTTCCTCTGCGCTATACTGATAAGAAGAGGTCCATCCCCGGGAGGCAGTCCATGAACACCATCCATTTTATCGGCTACAGCGCCATACATCCATCCGATTTTTACTTTGAGACCACCACTGCGCCCGGGCAGTATACTCTGCTGCTGGTGTCCACTCCGGTGCAGTTTCTGCTGGACGGGCAATGGATGGAATATCCCGCCGAGACGGCCATACTCTATGCGCCGGGGCAGGCCATCTGCTACCGAGCCTGCCGGGAAACCTACCAAAATGATTGGCTGCGTTTTTCCTCGGACGATCCCCTTGTGACACAGTTCCCGCTGACAGGGATACCCTTTCCCGTGTCCGACGCGGCATACTGTCACAATTTGATTAAGCTCCTGACTTGGGAAGCTTCGCTATCCTCGGCTGACAGCGACCTGATCATATCCAATCTGTTGCAGGCACTGTTTCTGCGGCTGCGGCAGGATACCGCCCGCCGGGAGACCTCCGCCCATGCCGCCAGACTGCTCCAACTCCACAAGAAAATCTACAACAGTCCCCACCTGTCTTGGAATATCCGTTCTATGGCCGATGAGCTTCATCTCAGCGCCGGTTACCTGCAGATCCTGTACAAAAAAATGTTCGGCATCTCCTGCATGGATGACGTAATTGCCAGTCGGATCCGCATGGCCAAAGAGCAGCTGACCTACACGGAAAAACCCGTAGCCGAGATTGCCGACGCCTGCGGCTACCGCAATGTGGAACATTTCTGCCGCCAGTTCCGGCAGCAGACAGGGCTTACTCCCAGCGCTTTCCGCCGCGGCGCCCTGAATACTCTCTCCGCCCCGGCGGAGGAAAGAAAAGAGACGTCACCGGATATTTCTTCCGATGCCGTCTCTTACCCCAAATGCGCCGCGCCCATCCCTTTTATCAATTTGTCGCACTATAATGTGGCGGGCTCGGACATGCCGTCTGATGTTTTGGATTCCGAGGGAAATATCATTCCGCCCCATACGGACGAAAATTAAAGTACTAGCTGATCACCAGTTTGGTTTTCACCTGGCGATATGTCTCCCGCAGATCCATCTCCTCCGTCATATCCAGCACGGGAGCCCCGTCAATGTCAAAATGTACTCTGCGGATGCCGCTGCTGCGCACACCTTCCGCGCCGGGCCGGGCGTGATAGGTGTTCCACAGAACGCCCTCCCCATCCTCCACATAGGCATTGTGCCCTGTCCCATACTCTCCCTCCACGCTGCGGGAAGTCAGAATCGGATAATTGTTCTTGCGCCAGTTTTCCCGCAGCAGCAGATCCTTTCCCCGCTCTATGACCAGGTAACTCACCACATAGGAGGTGTCCACCGCCGCCGCGGAAAAAGTCACATACAGCATATCCCCCACGGGAAGCGCATAGGGGCCTTCCTCCACAAAAGTATGGTTGTTGGCCCAGCCATAGTCCGGCTTGGACAGTACCACCGGCTCCGAGGCCAGCCGCCAGGGTTCCTGTGCGTCCAGCTTTGCGATATACAGCCAGGCTCCCAGATCCTTTGGTAAAAACTGCCGCTGGGACCAGATCACGTAGTACTCGCCCTCCCAGAAAAAACAAGTCATATCCAAAGAGATGGTCTTGCCCGCCTGGCACAGATCCGTTCCGTCCATTTTCACAACCCTTCTTGGGGCGGACCAGTCCTCCCGGTTGGCCGGATTACCGCCCTCCCGCAGTGCCATGATATGGCTCTCCTCCTCATAGAAGGGGCCCGGTGTGGCTGCATGGAAAATATACAGTCTTCCCTCGATCTCATGAAATTCCGGCGCCCACAGCAAACCTCCTATACCCTCGTAGGTGCCGCAGTCCAACAGCAGTACCTCCCGGGCCTGTGCCAGCCCCTCCAGAGTGTCCGCTTCCCGGATATACAGCGTATGGTTTTCGTCCGCGTCGTTGGTGGCGATAAAATAGTATCTGCCGTTCCAACGGGTCACACAGGGATCGGCACGGTTATACGCCACGGGGAAGGGAAAACAGGGACGGTAAATCTCTCCCTGAATCACCTGGCTTCCCCTCCGAAGCAAGTCCGTATTTTCCAGATTCCAATCTATCCTCTTTCTGCAGAATGTCCCGTCATTATATCGCACAATCGCCTGATATTTCTGCAGTACCTGCAATACCAGCTTCCTCTGCCTCTCCTGCCCGGCTGATTCGTTCTCCTGCCCGGCTGATTCGTTCTGCTCCCCTGCCGATTTGCTCTGCTCCCCTGCCGATTTGCTCTCCTCCCTAGCCAATTCGTCCAGATGGATTTTTATTTCCTGGGGCGTTTCTACACAAACGTTTACCGGGGGCAGCAGCTTACACTGCAGATACCACGCCTCATGCTCTTTTATTTCCACCACACAGTGCGGCACCACGCCCTCTATATTGCCCGCCTGCCGCGAAAAATCCCTCTCCGGCTCCCGGGGAATCTCTCCCAGCATATTCTCTCCGTTTTCAGCATCTACAATACAGGTCAGCAAAGGTTCACAACCGCCTGCTGCCGGGCCGTCTCCCAGGATTCGCTCCTGCATCATAGTCAAAGGATACAGCGCCTGATAGCAGCAGCCGGACCGCTCCCTCCAGCACAGCAGATAGCAGTTGCGCTTTCCGTCATACGCCGCCCTCACCCACTCCACATATTGCTCTCCCAGCTTCATAAGGCCCAGTTCCCGATAGACCACCAGATCCTGAGTAGTCCACAGCAGAATGCTTCCCCGACTGGTACAGTCATCCTCTCCGTCACCGCAGACGCGCACCGCCGCCACTCCGTAGCCGCCGTCTTTCAATGGAAAAACCCATGGATTCCTGAGGCTCATGGGATTGAGGGAGCCATCCTCATTCTCCGTCGCCAGGGCAAACAGTACGCCGCTGTTATGATTCAATGGTCTGAATAGTTCCCCCTCCTGCAATGCCAGATGCATGCTGTATGCCAATTTGGGATCATACAGCACATTGTCTATGGGTTTTCTGGTATAACACAATAATCTGCTCATAACTCACCTCTATTTATACTGCTTAACAGTTAAACTTGCCGAGTAACCTGACTACATAACTTAAGCATATACGTTTAACCAATGCAATACGGTAAATTCTGGCGTTATGTAGTATAAGTTCCGTATATTTTTCCCCAACCTCTCTATTTCCACCTGATCATAAAGTTATACAGCCCGCTGCGGATGGCCTGACTGTCGTGGTCCGCCCCCGGCACCTCGTACCACAGATGATCCACCCTGTTTTGATCCAGTATCTGATGATAGCCCTCCGGGTACTTTCCCACCACGCCGTCCTGTGTGCCGCAGCAGATCATCAGGAGTTTTGGCTGCTCTGCTCCCTCCGCAAAGCGCAGCTCCTCTTCCTGCATCTGGCCCGGGTGAGTCATGGCCCAGTCCTTTGCCGGGGTCAGTCCCGGCGCGGGAGAGATGGCTCCGATATAGCCAAACAGATCCGGCCTGTTGATGCCGATGTACAGAGTCTCCCTGCCTCCCATGGAAAAGCCCAGGATACCTCGGTTCTCCCGATCCGCCGCCACGGAATAATGACTCTCGATATAGGGAATCAAATCATCGGTAAGCTCGTTGATAAAGTTGTCATAGGGCGCCACTTCCCGGTCGCTGAAGCCGGGCTTTAATTCGGGATCCGAGGTGGCGTACATATCCGGAAATACCACGATCACCTCCCTGGCGCGGCCCTCCGCGGCCAGATTGCCCAGAATCTCCGGGATGGCATTGTTTGCGTCTCCTATCAGGGAGTTTTCATCCCCAAAGATACCGTGCTGGAAATACAGCGCCCCATACTGCTTTTTCGGGTCATAGCCCGCAGGCAGCAGTACATTGGCTCCCCGATCCAGTCCCGTGGTCTCCGAGTGGTACGTGATATGCTCTACGCTTCCATACTCTCTTCCCGCCACGCTCTTTGCCGTTTCCTCTGGGCACCGGGCCTGCAGTTTTTCCTCTTCTCCCACAAACTGCCAGCCGCCTATCTGGTAGCCGCCCTGGCTGCCCTGACCGCTGTAAAATAAGAAATACAGGTCATGAATGCCGGTCACTTCGCTGTCCAGTTCCGCCTCATAGGTGACAAACCCTTCCCCGTCCATATTGTCTGGGACTGTCTCCTCCCGCAGGGTCCCCAATGGCATATAGCCCAGCACCTGCCCCTGGAGACTGTCTATCCGCACTTGAATCAGTCCCTCCTTACCCGCGGTATTGCAGGCGGATATCAGCAGAGTCTTAGGGCTGTTCTCTCCAAAGTCCACGCCCTGTACCTTGAAAAAATCTCCGCTGTCAATACCTGTCACCGCCATGCGGCCAAAGGCACCTGCCGTCTCATCCCCTCCCTCCGACGCCGGGGAAATCTCCACTGCCACCGTGTCCAGGCCGCCCTGCACCGCCATGGTGGCCGCGTTTACCTCCTGATAGGGATCCACATACCCCAGCTGCTCCCGGCCCTTCAGGGTCATGCGGATTTTGCCGATGGTTCCGTCCTCCCCCATTGTAAAGCCGTCCACGTGGGTACAGCGGTAGCCCTTCTCCACACCCATATTTTTCTCCAGAGTGCGGGCATGATAGGCGATATACCAGTTATTCTGAAAGCTGAAAACACAGTGGTGATTGTTGCCGTACAAACCGTTTAACTTGCCGGGATTTTCCAGGATCACCTCCTTGAAGGTGAAGGGCCCCATAGGGCTGTGGCTCTCCAGGCTGGCAATCTCCGCATTGTGGAACCCGTATGAAGCCGTGCCCTCCGCGTCCACCTGCCAGTTGGTGCAGTAGGTATAGTAATACTTATCGTTGTATTTATGTATGCCGGAGTCCTCAAACAGGTAGGGCACATCTATGGGTCTGGGATCGCCTTTCAGGCTGATCATATCCTCTCCCAGTTCCACCACTCTGGCCGTTCCGGGGGCGGATTCCTTCCCCTCGGGCACACCTCCGCCAAAATACAGGTAGGCCCTGCCGTCCTCATCCACCAGTACCGCCGGATCAAAGAGCCACAGCACCTCCGCGCAGGTGGGGGTCTGCCGGGTTACCAGCCCATGGCCCAGAGGATCCGTAAAGGGGCCTGTGGGACTGTCCGCCGTCAACACGCCGATGCCGCCGCCCCCGTCCGCAAAATACAGAAAGAATTTGTCCTGCCCTTCTATATTTTTCCAGGCCGCTGCGGGAGCCCAGGAGTTGCTGGCCCATTTTGCCGCCCCTGCGCTGCCCGCCGCCTCTATGGAACCGTGATCCGTGAAATTCACCATGTCCGCCGTGGAAATCACGTTAATCTGACGGATCCTGCCGTAGGTGTTCTCCATGACTTCCCCGCCCTGATATTCAAAGGCATCCGCCGTCATGTAAAAATATACTCTGCCGTCATACTCCATGGCATAGGGATCGGCCCCAAAGCGCTGTGTCATCAGCGGGTTGGCGTCCTCCAGGCCCTTGTAGGCTTCCGCCGTCACCATATCCTCAAAATAAGCTGCATAGTCCGTATTCATATTTCCTTCCTCCTCCCGGTTATCCTCCCCGTCGTCCCCTCCGAGCCCTTCCGGGTCACCTGCCAGCTGTACCCGATGGTCTTCCTGTACTCCCTGTCCGGAACTCCCCAGGGCATCTTCCCGGCCTCCCGTCTCTCCTGATTCCCGGGAAAGTCCCTGCCTCCCGGCCTCTTCCGAAACATCTTCCTCTCCCGCGCCGGTCACGGCCTGCTGCCCGCCGCATCCCGCCAGCAGCAGACACAGCGGCAAAATCAGCGCCCCTCGTTTCCATCCCATATACCGTCCCCCTCCGCTTTCACAACATACAGGCAGGCATCTCCCTTGGCCTGCAATCACAATCTATCATCCCCCGGGAACCGAAGTCTTGGGCAGTTACTCATGCGGCATAAAAATCCGCAAAAGCATGGCAGCGTTCTACTGCTCAAAGCATGCCAGCACCTTGGCCCCCTCCCGGGCAAACACGATAAATTCCTCCAGTTCGGCGTGACAGGTGATCCATTTGCCCCCCTCCTGTACATGGCCGTCCCGGGTCAACACCCATTTTCCCTTGGGCAGATACACCCGGCGCTCCACTGCGCCCTGCTCGTAGATGGGAGCCACCAGCAGATCAGCGCCGTAAAAATACTGGTCCTCCAGTGTATAGCACTGCTCATCCTCCGGGAACTCCCAGAACATGGGCCGCATGACGGGCGCCCCGGTGCGGCTGGCTTCGTCCATATACTGGCAGGTATAATCTTTCAGCCGCTCCCGCAGTTCAATCAGCTTTTTCAGAATCGGATAATTGCGCTCCCCAAAACTCCAGATCTCGTTGTCCCCGCCGCTGGCCTCCTTGACGCCGGGATGGCGCTCTTTGTACCAGGAGGGGCGCAGCCTGGAACCGTGCAGCCTCATCACCGGGCAAAATACGCCAAACTGGAACCATCTGACGATCAACTCCCGGAAATACTCGCTCTCGATATCCCCGGAGAGAAAACCGCCGATGTCCGAGTTCCACCAGGGAATGCCGCACATGCCCATGGACAGGCCGCTCTCAATGCTCATCTTCAGATTCCGGAAACTGGAGGGAATATCCCCGTTCCACACGATAGCGCCGTACTTCTGACTGCCGGGGTATGCCGCCCGGGTCAGAGACACGATCTCCTCCTCTCCCTCTTCCCTGAGCCCCTGGTAGAACATTTTTGCATAATAGTAGGGATACATCTGAGCCACCTGGGCGCCGTTGCCCAGATAGTATTTCAAATGCCCCGGCTGCTGGGGATGTACCTCAGGCTCCGCCTCATCCAGCCAGAAGGTTTTGATCCCGTGGCGGTAATAGTTCTCTTTTGCCTTGCCCCACACAAACTTCCTGGTCTCCGGGTTCATGGGGTCGATAAAAGTCTGCTGCCCGTAGAAATCAAATGTGCCGAACTGTCCGTTCTCCGTGCGCACCAGCATATTGCCCTCGCTCATCTCGGCGTAGTTCTCACTGGCGGGATTGATGGTAGGCCAGATGGATACCACCGGATGAATGCCCATTTCTTCCAGTTCCCGGCACATGGCATCCGGGTCCGGCCAGTACTTGGGATCGAATTTCCACTCTCCCTGCTCGGTCCAGTGAAAATAGTCAATTACGATGGCGTCGATGGGGATCCCTCTCTTTTTGTACTCCCGGGCCACCTCCAGCAAGTCCTCCTGGCTCTCATAGCGCAGCTTGCACTGCCAGAAACCCGCCGCCCATCGGGGAAACTTGGGCGCATAACCGGTGAGGTCACAATATCTGACCATGGTCTGGGCAGGTGTCTCCCCCGCATAGATAAAGTAATCCGCCTGATAGGCGCTGTCCGCCACAAACATGGTGTGGTTGCGGGTGGTCTCGCAGCGCCCCGGAGCCGGATTGTTCCAGAAAAAGCCATAGCCCAGAGAAGAATACAGCACCGGCAGCGTAGACTTGGTGTTGTAATGGATGATCTGGCAGGTGCTGCCCTTGCGGTCAAACAGATCCTCCTGCTCCTGTCCCATACCATAAAAATGCTCCCCTTCGTTGGCGTCAAAGATCACTTTGACCTGATAATGATCTCCCTCCACATGCATGTTGCGGTTGGTGTAATCCCCCTCGAAGCGAGTGTGCAGGATCTGCTTTCCCTTGCGGTAATATGTGATAATCCCGCCGTACCAGATGTTTCCCGCCTCTATGGTGGCGCTGACCATACCGTTTCTAATGGTGGCCTTGCTCTCATCCCCCGACACCACGCATTCGTCCTGGGTGGCAGGCTCCAGCACCGTCCATTTCTCCTCAGAAACCCGTCCGTTCTTCGTACTGCGGCAGCGCAGACAGTCTCTGCCGTAGGGTTCAATCACCGTCAGTTCGTCCTTGCGCTGAAACACCAGCCTTTTGTCCTCGATTCTTATCTTTCCCATACTCTTTCTCCCTTTTTTAATCAGTAAAACCGAATCATAGTTCCACTCCCTTTCCGAAAGCAGGGATTTACAATGAATGCGTCTTACAAGGGGATGTGCAGCAGAGGCATCCCCTGCTCATTGACATACACCCGGTGAAAAGCAGTGCAGCGCTTATGGGATTTTTCCACATCCTGGGCGTGGTAGGCGATCATCAGCTCCCCCTTCTCGTCGCGGAAAAAGGAATTGTGGCCCGGCCCCTCTATGCCCTCCACCGAACCTCTGTGGAGCATGGCCGCAGGCTCCTTATACCAGTTGTCCACATCCAACAAATCATCCTCCTGATCCGCCACCAGACAGCCCACCGCATAGGTGGGATCGCAGGCCCCGCCGCCGGAGTAAGCCAGATAGACCTTATCCCCCAGAAGCAGCGCATAGGGGCCCTCATTGTTAATGGTCCCCCTCTGGTTCTCCCAGCCGTACAGGGGCCTGGAGAGCAGCACCGGTTCGCTGGTCAGAACCCAGGGCCGCGCTTCATCGGTGGTGGCAATGTACAGCATGGAACCCGTGTCCGCCGCCGTGCCGATGCCGTAGCGGTAGGACCACACCAAGTAGGACCTCCCCCCGGCCTTAAAGTAGGTCATGTCCAGGGAAATCCCGCTCTCAGTCAGAAAATCCCCGTCCTGTCTGCGCACCCGCACCGGCGCTTCCCAGTCTGTCGGGTCCGTCAGGGCGCCGTTTTCCTTAAGACGCATCATATGGCACTGAGGGGCCCATTGTCTGCCGCCCACCGCAAAGAGAATGTAGGCCCTCCCCCCAATCACATGAAATTCCGGCGCCCAAAAGGTCTGTATAAACTCCCTGTCCTCGTCATAGTCCAGAATACACCGCGGCTCTGCCTCCGGGGTAAAGAGTCCCCCCACCGAATCCGCCTCCCTGATAAACAGGCCGATATTGTTATTATTGTCGTTGGTTGCCAGGAAATACCATTTTCCTTCCCATTCGAAAATCACCGGATCCGCCCAGCCCACAGCCAGAGGAAATTCCACCTTTTTAAGTTTCACCTCCGGCATAACCCAGCGCTGCTCTATTCCCTCCCAAAGGCAGTCGGGCAGTTCCACCATGTCCCGTGCCTCCTCATACGCCGCCTGCCACCGGCCGCGCTCCACAGACTCCTGCCGAAAGCGCAGAAAATCCTGGGTTTTCCAGAGGATCAGACCATTCTCCCCCACCGGCTGCCCCGCCTCGTCCACCGGTTTCGCCAGAATGCCGTAGCCCTCCTCCAGCGCCAGTACCCTGGGATCTCTGATCCCCCTGGGCGCGATGGTGTTGTCGGGGCGTATGCCCGCCTCTGCGTAAAGGATGCCATACCCCTGGTTCAGCGCATACTCCTTCCCGTCCGCCCCTATGTACACCATATGCACACTGTCCGCCAACGCGCGTGGACAATGCGGCCCTTGCGCCTCCTTTGTGTACACCCTCAAATATCCCATACCTTTTCTCCTTCATTCATGTAACCGATACCGGAATTACCTCAGTTCAAATCCTTTCAGCATAGCGCTGCCCTGCCCCCGGAACGTCAAAAACAGCGCATACTCCCCCTGCGGCAGAGCAATATCCGCCGCGGACTCCTCCCACACATTGGCATACTCTATCGGAAGGGCCGCCAGCACTCTGCCGCCGATTTCCGTCCTCACCTCAAATATACCCTGTGCGTAGCCTCTTGTCCAGATGTGAATCCTTTTCGCCTCCGTACCCCGGAAAAATTTGAACCCCGCCGTGGTCATATCTTGAATGTTGCCTATATATCCCTGTGTCTCGTCACCGTCTCTGCCGTCCTGCATGACTCTGGGCTGTTCCGCGCCGCCCACGTAGACATCCGGGGTGCCCGCGAACAGGTTGCAGGCCAGATAGGCCGGGAAGTATCCCAGGCCGGGCAGAGGACCGCCATTTAACCCGCAGGAAGTCAGCTGGGCCTGTTCAATGCTGCCGTCCTGATGGATCGTCAGTTTCTCGGCGCAGCCCTGCCTGCTGTACCAGGTGCCGTTGGTATGACGGTGATAAAAGATATATGGCTGCCCCTGAATCTCCACCATACTGCCATGATTGTTGGCTCCATAGGCCGTCGGTCGATCACCGGGCTTGTAACTGTCGATGTGCAGATCGCAGTTGCTCACCAGTACGCCTCCATAGCGGAAGTCCCCTGTGGGCCTTTTGCTGGTGGCATAGCAGAGTTCGTGCATCACCTGGGAGGAATAGATAAAATAGTAAGTGCCTCCCTTTTTCCGAATGGAGGGGGCCTCGAAAAAGGCATGGCCTTCGTACTCCGTTCCGGCGCTGTACTCACAACCCGGCACAATGATCTTGGGCACCTCCACTATGGTCAGCATATCCTTATCCAGCACTGTCACCATGGCCCCATGCCGGGTCTGATCCCCTTTCCCGCAAAACCCTGTATACAGGTATGTCCTGTTTCCCTCCGTCAGCACACCGGGATCAAACTGGGGCTCATCTCCCGCCCGCTCTCCCAGCAGCGTACCATCCGTGTAACGGACATACCCGTAAAACTCATATTTCCCCGCAGGAGTATCGCAGACCGCCACCGATACCACGGACACTTTATCCAGCACATAGTACAGATAATATCTGCCGTCCGGTCCCACCGTCACATCCGGCGCGTAGAGACACATCTTGCCCGCCCTGTTGAAGGGATCCGCCGTCTTTTCATAGATCACTCCCTCATAGCGCCAGTTTCCCAAATCGTCCACCGGCGCCGACCAGCACACATAATCTCCCATGCAGAACACATAGCCATTGTAAAAATCGTGGGAACCGTATACATACAATCTGTCCCCAAACACATAGGGCTCCGCATCCGGGATATATTCCCAGGAGGGAAGATAGGGGTTCCATGCCTGTTTTTTGTTCATACTTACCTCATTCCTGCATATCGCAGGCCGGGCCTGCCGATCCACATTTTTTATTTGCCGAGCAAACGCTCTGTCAAAGCCTCCATCAAAAAGCGAAGGAAGGGAGAATCTTTCTCCCGCCCGGGCAAAGGCCCCTGGGTGGTAAATACCATTTCACAGGGATACTCCGCCGTATAGGGATCCCACCGGGGCATCTGGCTGCCGTCCGCATCCTGCCCGTTGGGATCCCCTGTTTTGACAAAATTGGCCCAGTAGTTGCACATCTGCCTGGCCAAATCATAGTGCTTTCCCGTAAACGGCCGCCAGCACTTGGCCAGCGTCTCGAAGAAAAACCACAGATCCACAGAGTGAAAAGTGCCGGGATGGTCCCACCCCGGGATCTGTGGCGCAAAGCGGTAATAGTAATTCCGGCCCCCAAATCCGTTTCTCTCATCCTGTATGAAAGCGCTTTTCACCGTACACTCAATGCCGCTGACAGCCGCATATTCCCCCGCTCCCGCCGCTTCCTGACCGCCCAAGGGGTCCCGGCCGGAATTCCCTGCCTCCGGGAAGGCCAGGAACCGCTCCGCTTTCTCTCCAAATATCTCCCTGACCTTGTCCTGGTATTCCTGACGGGAGGCGGCACATATCAGGTTGGGAAACTCATCCTCCGTGTTACCTGCCATCACCGGCACGTCTATATGTTCTCCCCGCATGTAACGCTTCATGGGCTCGCCGGGGCAGAAATGCCCGTCTATGGAGATGCTCATCCGGGGATGGCTGCTGGCATACTCCGCATATTTATCCCGGATGTACAGGGCATCCAGTTCTCTGGCCTGGGCGATGCTGTCCACTCCCAGAACTTCCAGAAAGTCCACTCCCTTTTGTTCCGCCGCCTCCAAGCTGCCCGGGGTGATGAATTTATCTTCTTCATACGGGCTGCGGATCATGCCGCTGAGCACGATGGCCCGCTGGAAAAGCCCCTCATTCTCCGGGCAGTTCATCTGCGCCAGCACACTGGCGCCGCCTGCGGACTGACCGGCCAGAGTGATTCGCCCGGGATCTCCGCCAAAGGCCGCAATATTCCGAATCACCCATTTCAGGCCCGCCTGCTGATCCAGACAGCCGAAATTCGTGGGGGCGGCGGGCTGCTCCGCCGTCAGTTCCGGATGGGCCATAAAGCCCAGCGCCCCCAGCCGGTAGTTCACGGATACCACTATGATCCCCCTCCTGGCCAGTCTCTCCCCGTCAAACTCCATCTCCGCGGGATATCCCCACTGGAAACCGCCGCCGAAAAACCAGACCAGCACCGGAAGCTTCTCCTTTGGGTTTCCGGCACCTGTCCATACATTCAGATACAGACAGTCCTCGTCCATGGGAATCTCCGGGTCCACATGCCACTCCCTGCAATAGATGTCCGAACCCAGTCCCGGGGTATCCTGAATGGATATGGGCGCAAATTCATATGCCTCCCTGACTCCCTCCCAGTCCCGGCAGGGCTGGGGCGCCCGCCATCGGTTCTCCCCTGTGGGCGGGGCCGCGAAGGGTATCCCCTTGAAAACCGTAATTCTGGGATCCGCCCCCGGCAGTCCCCGGACTTTGCCGTTCTCCGTATCCGCAATTCTATTCATCGCAATATAACCCTCCGATTTAG
This sequence comes from uncultured Acetatifactor sp., assembly GCA_910585015.1. Taxonomy (GTDB): domain Bacteria; phylum Bacillota; class Clostridia; order Lachnospirales; family Lachnospiraceae; genus Acetatifactor. The sequence continues at coordinate 99,517 of CAJUCT010000001.1, read as the reverse complement.
TGTATGCCGCATTTAGACTTGGGCCATCCGGCCGTTTTCTGCCATAATTACTATGTAAACTGCTCCACCACGGAACTGATTTCTCTGGCATTGTTTCTGTTGGTTCTGCTCACGTTCTGCAATTCTTCCGCCGTGGCATTGGTGCGCTCAACCTTGGCCACAATCTCGTCCACTCCTATCTCATTCTCTTTTGAGGCGGATTGTATCACACTCATGCGGTCCCGAATGCTGGCAATGGAGGCCACAAAACCATTGGAACTTTCCTCGATGTCCCAAATGGCGCCCTGGATGTCGGCCACAGACTTCCCGTACTCATTGGCCATCCCCACAAACTCCTGGAAGTTTTGTGATACATCCCCCTCCATAAAGCTGATAATGTCATCCACGCATTCCCGCACATTGGCGATATTGGTGTTGATCTCCCCGCAGATGTCCGAAATCTGCTTGGCCGTGGCGGAAGAGTTGGAGGCCAGATTCCCTATCTCCTGGGCCACAACCGCAAACCCTTTGCCCTGTTCCCCGGCCCTGGCGGCCTCGATGGACGCATTCAGGGAGAGCAGATTGGTCTGGCTGGCTATATCCAAAATCTGTTTGGCCATCTCATTGACGCGGGTCAGGGACTGCAAATTCACCATGGCGGCTTCCATATTGCTGCGGTTCTGCCGGATCTTCACTCCGGCTTCCTGCAGCGCATTTCCCGCCATGCTCTTCATATTCTCCGCAGTCTGGATCAACTGTCTGCTCTTCTCATCGCCGGTCTTCACCTTGTCAGCCACATAACCTACCAGTTCCGATATCTTCTCAATCTCGCTGACCACATTGCCGATGGCTCCATTGGTGGTAATAATGCTGGCCGCCAGCTGCTGGGTGGTGGCGGAATTGTCACCCACGTATTCAATCAGAGTGTTGGTGGCATCATTCATAGTACTTGTGGACTGCTCCAGAGAATCCGTGCAGCCCTGGAGGGTGGATACAATCCCCCGCAGGATATCATACAGGGAATCCATTGCCGAAGCAATCTGGCCTGTTTCACTCTTTCCCCCCACATATTTTCCAAGCTCGTCCGGGGCCTTAAGTTCCAGATTTTTCATGCGTATTATGGACTTTTTCACCACGTCCAGGGGCTTGACACACAGCTTCACGGAGATCCAGGCCAGGACCACAATCAACACATAGGCCCCTGCGCAGATCAGCGCCAGAATATTCCTGCTGGCATAAGCCTCCCGGTAAATCTCACTCTGGCTGTCGCTGAGCACCACCGCCCAGCCTCGTTCCTCCATGGCCTGGTACACGGCTATACACTTCACGCCCTCCTCGGAGGTATACTCCATGCTGCCGCCAGAAGAGCCGCCCCCCGACACCGCGGAGATGACATCTCGCAGCATCGTGTCTTCAATGGGCATAGCCATGCGCTCCTGGTCCTCGTCAAAGATATGCACACCGGCAGCCGTATTGATCATATAATCTCTGGCATCCTCCATGCCCTTAACGCTGAGTCCGTCCAGCAGTTCTTTCAGGCTTTCGGCAAACTGCGCGCCTCCCACATAGCCCAAAATAGTCCTGCCGTCCGTATCGTACACCGGGCAGTACAGAGACAGCGCCAGCTGCTGGGAAGCCGGGGAAATGATAATGCCCGTATTATAGATATCACCTGCCGCTGTCATGGCATCCTGCAATTGCTTCAAAGGCTCCCCTTCGCGGGTGGTAATCCCCACCACGGCCGGGTTGGAATGGGTCAGCACATGGGTGTCCCACTCGGCGATATAGATACCTTCCCAACCCTCCAGCCCGGCATAGAAGTCCTCCGTGTAGCCTTGGGCGGCTTTTACCGCCCGGGCATCCTGGGGCGCTCTCAGGAGTTCAGCCACCACAGGCGCCTTGCTGTAGGCAATCAGCAACTTTTCCGCCTTATCCACGTATTCCTCAATTATCGCTGTCCTGGCTTCCAGCGAGGTCTGCATATTGTCCACCGCCGTGTCCCGCATAGACACCATCATGCTGCGGCTGGCCGTCAGGTACAGCATAAGGATACATGCTGCCGCCACCACCGCCACAATGGTGGTAATTACCGTACTCATCTTCAGGTTTTTCATTGTTCAATTATCCTTTCGTAATTTACTTTTCTAATCATAAAACGTCGATAGGGAAACTGACAATGATTTATCCTATGGAATAATTGATATATCCTCATATTTTATATTGATAGCGTGGGAGATCCCAGTTCCTGGCGCCTGATATTTCCACAAACATTGCTGCGTCACACTGGCTCCGCTTTACAATTATAATATAACTAACAAAGGCTGCCACAACTTGTCGCGCAGCAGCCTGAAACATATTACATATCCGGATTTAAGCCTCTTTTGTACCGATCAGCACCTCTTTTCCGCAAAAAGCAAACCCATACTTCCGTATCCTCCGCGCCGGAATCCCCTTTGCCGCCAAGGATGCCTGGTAGTCTTTCTCCTCAATCTGCCGCAGGGCTGCGGATACTGTGTCGGACAGTTCTTTTTCTTTCGTGCCCTGCACCTTGAACTCCAGGATAATGGCATTGTCCTTTGCCATATCCTTGGGCTCCAGCATCACGTCATACCGGCCAAAACCGCTCTCCCGGTTGGATGTGACTATATATCGATCCGTCAGCCTCACCATCAAGCCCAGCACAAATCCGTGATAAAATCGTTCCGGGGCATCGCTCCCGGTCCGCCGCTCTTTTCCCTGGGCGCCGCTGCCCGTATCAAAGTAACTGAACATCTGCCGTGTCACCTGGTTCATATACAGATTCATTGCCTCCACATCGCCCAACAGCAGCGCCTTGATGAAGTCGTTATAACCGGATGAAGAGTTGTCAAACCAACTTCGTACCATGTTTCGGAACATTACCCGCACTTCGAAGTTGGTCAGTTCCAGTTCATAATCTTCCCGCCAGTCCCCATCCTCCGTGGCATATGCCCTATAGCTTTTCACTTTCAGATAGCCACTGGCCAGCAGAAGGCTCCATATAGCGCTGTCCGTCATGGAAAGCTGGTCATATACAATCTGCTCATCTATTCCTACTTTAATGCTCTTTCCCTGGAGCAGACACTCAAATGTCTTCTTTACTTCCGGGGGACTTTCACGGAGCAGCTTGCTTATGAGCTTATTGGAACTGGTATTGACCCAATAGGCTCCTACTTGTTTATCATCAAGGAAGTTGATGATAGACCAGGGATTATAAATGTCTTTCTTACTGCCAAAGGTAAACCCATCATACCAGTCCTTGACCTGTTGTTTTTGATCTGACAGGCCATATTCCTCCAGCGCGGCAAATACCTCCTCCTCCGTGAACCCAAAGCTGTCTGCATACTTTTCTGAGGTTGTTGTCACCACTTTCAGATTGTTTAGGTCGGAAAACATGGATTCTCTGCTCACCCTCGTTATCCCTGTCATAATGGCACGTTCCATGTACGGATTGGTTTTAAAGGTTGCGTTGAATAATCCCCTGGTAAACGCTGCCAGTTCGTCCCAGTATCCCCCGACATAGGCCTCCTGCATGGGCGTATCATACTCATCCAGCAGAATAATCACTTTTTTGCCATAATGCTGCATCAGATAATTGGACAATGTTTTCAAGGCGCCTGCATCCATGCGATCTCCCGTACCCATTGAAAACTGCCGATATATCATTTTCTCATTCTCACTTAGCCTGTCGCTCTCTGCCAGAAAACTAAACTTATTGTAAAGATCCATAATGTTCTCACAGATTCTTTTTCTGGCATCCTGATAGGTTCTCTCTTTAACATCCGCAAAGCTAAGCGCAATTACCGGGTATGTCCCCTGCAGCCGGCGGTATTTTTCCTCCTGCCAGATGAAGAGCCCCTCAAACAGATCGCCGCGGTTGGCGTAACCTATGGAGAAGAACTGCTCCAACATGCTCATATTCAGAGTCTTACCAAAGCGTCTTGGACGGGTGATCAGCGTCACATCATCTCCCTCTTCCCACCACTGCCTGATAAAGTCTGTTTTGTCTATATAAAAATTGTTATTAATCCGGATCTTTTCAAAATCCTGACGCCCAATACTTATTGTCCTCGCCATAATCCTCCTCTTTCTGCCGCTCTCTCCAACACATATCTTTCCCTATAGTTATAATATATAGTTTTTCCACTCTTAAAGCAACAGATTTTTATATTGCAGACACCGCCTTTGCCACCACCACAAACCGCCCGTCCTCCACATGGTAGGCGCAGGTGGAAAGCGTCAGGAAAGTGTCCCCAAATTCGGCTGTCACGCCGGTGTCGTACAGGGCCAACGCCTTGATGTTTTCATAAAAATAGGCAAACTCCTCCTGGGTCTGCGCCTCATAGAACTGGTAATACCGAAACGCATCCTCCCCGGAGTGGTAGACCTGTGAACGGAACACCGCTATGATTTCATAAGTCCTCTCCTCGTAAAGCGTGTCAAAGGAGATGGTCGGATGTTCCCGGTAAAAGCTCTCTCTCCGGTACAGATCCAGGTCCCCGAACATAGAACCATCCTTCATATTGTGCCCATAGATGATAAAATTTGTGCCCGGCGTGTCCACATCCGCCACGCCCCTCACATACAGGCATCCATATTTGCTGTCATTGCCGTAAAAATCGTGGTGCAGATAATATTCGTCGTCCTCACACTGCATAACGGGATAATCAATGACCATGCCCTCTATGGAGAGCCACCCTGCCAGGTCATGGTTCTCCTCATACAGGGCTGCGTACTTTTCCAAAAGGGGCGGCGGGGGATCCTCCGGCTTCGTGGGCAGTTCCTCAGCAGGCTCGCTTGCTTCCCGCGGCACACTGCTGTTCTCCAAAACCGCTGGCTCCCGGGCAATTTCCAGTGGTTCCGGCTCTATCATTTCCCGCATTTCCTTCAATGCCTTTGTCTGCTGCCGTTGCCGGAAAGAGGAATAGTATGCCTGTCCCAAAAGAACCAGACACGCAATCGTCACCGCCAGCAATATGCCCCTGATAATTTTCATGTTCCTGTAACTATTCATAAACCGCGTTCCAACCCAATATATTCTCTATATCTATTCTTTTCCTAAAGTCAACGGTCCCACCCAAAGGCGGGATCGAAAGAAAGTATTTATATATGCAGCGATTAAATCCTGCCCAAAACCGGATAAACGGCATGACTGGCTGTGCTATGCGGCTGGCAAGAACTAAATGCCGTTTATATAGTTGTCATCTTGTGCAGAAAACACTGAGTTTTTAATTGCCATTGCTAATTTGTATGCGAGTAATGGAGGAACTGCATTACCTACCTGTGTAAATTGCCTGGCGTTAGCCCCTGTAAAAATATAGTCATCGGGGAATGTCTGTAATCTTGCGCATTCACGGACGGATAACGTCCGGGGAGCGAAGGGATGCAAATGAGAGCGTCCGCCGCCTTTTGTGCCGCCGGCAAGGAATCTGGAAAAGGAAGGCTGAGTGGATGTTGACGATTGAAGGATTGCCAGCGGTGATCAGCCTAGTGCTGACAGCGTTTGGTCTTGGATATGCCATCGGAAGCATGGATAATCATAAAACGCAGAAATAGCCGCCCCAACCGGACAAGTTAAGCGGCTATTTTGCTTTACATTGTTGGGCTAACCGTCTATCGGTGGCTCCTGGGGGCGTCTGTTACCAGCAGCCGCCTATTTCTGCTTAAAGAATAGCATAAATAGGCAGAAAGTTCAAGAGAATTCTTCTCTTGGGCACAACACACATGAATGTCTGGTCCATCCCAATTTAGTTTGCATTTTCAGAGATTTTTTTGCGGGTCTGCACCTCAATCATGCGGCTGTACTGGTCAAAACAGAAAGCGATTGTGCATACATCAAGGCCTTATTTAATCCTCAGGAGACAAAAATTCAAACGTTAGCTGCAATTCTCTCTGTTCTGTAAGCCGCGCCGTCACCGCGCCGCCCATGGCCTCCGCAAGCAGTTTGCTGATAGTCAGCCCCAGACCGGTGCTGCCGCTGGGGCGGGCATGATCCGCGGTGTAGAAGCGGTCAAAAAGAAAAGGGATATCCGCCTGGGTGAGATGTTCCGTGTCATTGCTGAATTCCAAGCATATCCGCTCCTTTCTATTTACAAAGTTTTCACTGCCCTGCCCGACTACGGATTGGGCGTGACAGACACGGACGTGGAAACGGCTGCGGGCATACCGCAGCGCATTCTGGATCATATTCTGGAGGATGCGCTCCAGGACCTCCTGGTTTCCCTTTATCAGAACCGCGGTCTCCGGCAGCGCCAGTTCCACAGCCAGATGCCGCTCCTCAAACTCCGGGTAATAGGAGAGTACCGTTTCCCTGATTATCCGGGTGATCTCCACGGTCTCCTGTTCCAGGCGCGGGTCAGTTCGTTCCAGTCTGGACAGATCATAGAAATCGCGGATCAGCCCCTGCAGATAGCGGCTCTTCCTCACCACCACCGCCAGAGCCTCCCTATCCTCCCCGGAGAGGCTGCCGTCATCCACCAGTTCCAGATAACCCAGTATGGAAGTCAGCGGCGTCCGCAGGTCATGGCTGATATTCTCTATCTGTTCCTGCAGCTGCCTCTCCTGCTGCTGCCAGATGATCCGCTCCCGCTGATGGTACTCTATAAAGCGGTTGATCTGCTGCAGCAGCCGCTCCGCCTCCCGGGAGGGAGACGCCGCCAGCAGGATACGGTTATCCCCCGGGTTATCCATGAGTTCGGCCAGATCCCGCCCGGCCTGCCTTATGCAGTTTTTCAGCATCATGTATCTCACCGCCATGCAAAGAACGATAAATCCCATTCCCACGGAAATTCCCACGGAAATTCCCACCGCAATCCACATATGTTGTCTCCTTATTGAGAGTTCCGCACTTCCCCGGCCATCACTCTTTACTTTTGATCGATATACGGACGCTTGGGCATCCGTATATCGATCCGTGTGATAGCCGGGGATGTGCTGTTTGAGAGTTCCGCACTTCCCCCAATTTTATAGGTCCGTCGTAGTAGGCGATACCTCCTCAAAAATAATCATCCCGTCAAAAGTCTCATTGGGAATGATCTTCGTGGTGTAAAATGCTTTCAAAAGCGTGACGGCGCTTACGTTCAGAGTCGTAACTCTCTGTTCCTTGGCTATAATCTCACTCCAGCCGTCGCTTCCGGCTACTGCGGCAAAATCCACATAATATCTTTTTCCCTCCAAATCTTCGGCAAGGGCATTCAGCACATTCCTATTTTCCACTTTCAACTCTTTGAAATCATCCTCGGTCTGTGAATTAAATTCTGTGATCTCCGCATCCGTCCCAATCGCAAAATACTTATCGCCTAAATCTTCTGCCAGCAGTTTGCCAAGGCAGTCATACCAAGGATTTACGTTGACCTTGCCGATATGCCCGTTATGCCCATTGATAAAAATCACACTGCCGTCTCCGTGCTCGATAAACCACTTTACCTTTTCCGCCATATAGCTGTCCCTTATCTTGTTATAGGTGTTATCGGACTTGCGGATATCGCAGCAGGCATAGAGGCTGTAGGCGCATTCTCTTGCAAACGCAAAGGTCTCCGGGCCAAAAGCTTCCTCAATAAGGCTTTGCGCTTCGTCCACCTCCTTTATCAGCTCCTCCGCCTCTGTCATTCCCTGCACAAAGGCATCCCCGCTTATCTCATACATATCCTCGTCATTTAAAAAGGCAAACTTTTCCTCATATTCCGCACTGACCTGGGGAGCAACCTGTTCCAATATCCTGAACAGATAATCCTTTCCATTGTCCGCCCACTGCATATCCATCCCGTAGAAATGCAGGTCCTCCCCCTGGGAAGCCGTCTCGTTGTAGGATCGCATCCATTGAAGAAGGTGTTCCATCTCTTTGGTTCGATATATCCGAAAACCGATCAGCGCTGCCGCCTCCTTCGGAGTGCCTTCTCCCCCATGAATATAGGCATCCACTTTCAAAGCACTGCCGAAGTCCCCTTCTATGACAAAAGTCCGGCAGCCATTGTTTTGCACAAGGGCCTGAAACACTTCTTCCTTCATCTGCTGATATTCCTTAACGCCGTGGCTTGCCTCACCAAGCCCCACTACCTGCACCCCCTCCGGGACGGTGATTGTCCCCATATCTGCCTGTACCAACGCCATGTCCGGCGACGCCTTCCCACATCCCGCCAGCAGGGAAACCAGAATAACAACTGCCAGCAGACCGCCGATTCTATTTTTTCTTCTCTTTTTCATATCAGTCTCTATTTCTCCGCTTTCCTTTTTTTAAAGTAAACCACTTTAGAAATCTCGTTTTCGACCTCACAAAAGTTCTCGTATATGGATTCTGCAAGGCCGGAAACAGAAATACAAAATTCCCGTTTCGGCCCGCTGAAAGCAAATCGCTTTAAAGTTCCCTGCGCCGGATGACCAAGATTCCCAGCACGATGAACAGCGCGATGCCGATGATCCCCGCCTCCTGGCACTTCAGGAATCCCCCTGTGGTGGACCAGCTGTAGATCAGCCACTCTTCGCCAGGCTCCGTATAGGAGATCATAGTGTAGAGCAGCCAGGACGACAGCCTTGTACACAATTCAAACTTCATCCCCAGCAGACGCACCACCGCCGGCACAGCCACCATAACCAGTATCCAACTCCAGATACCGATGCTCTCTCTGCCGGTTGCGTAATAAAGGCTGATAAATGCCACCATCCCCGCAATCCAGGCCGGAACGCAGGCGACCGTGCCCTTTAGCAGGGACAGCGTATACACGGATCCGCTGTTCTCCAAAAGCAGATACCCGCTGCCGATAAGCCCGGCCTCCGTCACCAGCAGACACACGGCTGATGCCGCCATTCCCACAATCACCCTGGCCAGATAGATCTGCTCTCTGGATAGTCCAAAAGCTACACTATTGTTGATTGTCCTGTGCTTCAGTTCATCGGAGACCACCACGCTGCCCATCACAGCCGATAAAAACAACGGGATATGCATATCCGCCTCCAACGTGGAAAAGGCATATTTCGTTGTGGCCCAGGGAAAATCCATGGTAAATGTGGCCATACACCACAATATCACATTGTAAAGCAGCACCACCAGCAGACATGCTCCGGTCATCAAATAGACTGATTTTGTATGAAATACCCGATAAAATTCACTTTTAATACAGTTTGTCATTGTCGCTCTCCTTTTTAAGTTCCGCATCCGTCCTACCGGCGTTCCGCATCCTCTGCCAGATGCATATAATAATCCTCCAGCTGCATCTCCCGGCGCTCCAGCGCCAGCAGGCCGATGCCCTGCTCCACAGCCAGTTTACTGTAAGGTGTCACATCCTCCAGCTGCCCCGAAATATGGATGGTTCCATCCGGCAGAACCTTATAATCCCGCTGGTGCAGTTCTTTTTCCAACAAAGCCGTGTAACGTTCCGGCTCTGTCACCCGAATCTCCAGATAGGTGCCGCATAACTCATGGAGCCGCTTGGCACTGAGTTGCTGGATGACCTTTCCCCTGCTGAGAAATGCGTAGTCTGTGGCCATATTTTCCAGTTCCGCCAGAATATGGCTGGAAATCAGTATCGTGATGTGCTTCTCCCGGTTCAGTTTCTGCAGCAGGCTGCGGATCTCAATGATTCCGGCCGGATCCAGGCCGTTGATTGGCTCATCCAAAAGCAGCAGCTCAGGCTCCCCCAGCAGCGCCAGCGCCAGGCCCAGGCGCTGCTTCATGCCCAGGGACATCTGCCTAAATTTCTTGTGGGCGGCATCTGCCAGCCCTACCTCCTTAAGCTTCTCCCACACCTTTTCTTTGCCCGGAATGCCCCTCTGCAGCCTATAATACTCCAGATTTTGAACTGCCGTCATATTCGGGTAAAAACCCGGCGCCTCGATGATGGCCCCACAGCGTCTGCGGTTCCTCCGCCAGGCCGTCTCCTCCTGGGCCTCCCAGAGGCTGAAACTCCCGGAGGTGGGGAAAACCTGCCCCAATAATATTTTCAATAAAGTGGTTTTGCCTGCGCCGTTGTTGCCTACCAGGCCATAGATGCTTCCCTTGGGAATGGACAGATCCACATGATCCAGGGCCAGTGCCTGACCATACTGTTTGGTCAGCTGATGGGTCTGTATGATCACATTGCTGTTTATCATCTTGTATTCTCCTTCCTGTGGAGCGCGAAACCTTGTCATACTCAAGTTATGACCTTATCCGTCAGGCCCCGGCCCCTGTGATGATATGATCATAAACCATTCCCTGTAAATAAGTCCTTTAGAAAGTTTAAAGAAATCGTAAAGAATAGTCAGAGACAATACAACATAACCGCCTGCTGAACCGTCAGCAGATGCTTCTTAAATCCATCCCCCACAAAGCAGGGGGATTCCATTACTTCTCCGCTGACCTCCTCGCCGCGGAAAAAGGGCGGGCAGGGAATCCGTACATATTATATCTATCCCCTTGACCGCCTCCATAATATTGTAATATACAGTTACATTCTCCATCTCATACCCGCCAGCACAGCACTGGGACAGTTCAAGTCCCAGAATCCGGGCAGCAGAAGGCGCTTCCCGGCGGCGTCAGGCCATGCGGAACCCGATGCCCCACACGGTGGCAATGTATTCCGCAGAGTCCACGGCGGCAATCTTTTTGCGCAGATTACTCACATGGACATTCACGGTGTTATCCTCCCCGTAGTAACCGCCCTGCCAGACCAGTTCATACAGGCGCTCTCTGGAATATACCTTGCCCGGCTCCTGCATAAGGATGTGCAGAATATCATATTCACGGGCCGTGAGGTTCAGAAGTTGCCCCCGTACCCGCACTTCCCGGCGGTCCGTATCCAGGGTCAGTTCTTTAAATTGCAGCTGCGGTCCGCTTCCGTTTTCCTCCGGCCTCCCATGTTCACTCCGGCCAGACGGTTGTCCGGTATCCGGGCCATCCGGCCTTTTCCCAGACAAACTTTGTGCCTGTAACGGCCTGCTGCTGTCCTGCCGTCTGGCGCTTCGCCGCAAAGCGCCCGCCACCCGGGCCCACACCTCCTCCACGGCAAAGGGCTTGACCAGATAATCATCCGCCCCCAACTCCAGCACGGATACCCGGTCCTCCAGCCCTGACTTGGCCGACAGCACAATGATGGGCAGATCCGGATCCGTCCGGCGAATCTCCCGGATCAGTTCCTCCCCCATCATCCCCGGCAGCATCAGATCCAGCAGCATCAAATCATACTGTCCCAACTCCAGCCGCAGCTTTCCCTCTGTCCCGGAAAACGCCTGCACCGTCTCATGTCCCTGCCTGCCCATGATTTTGGCCAAAAGGTTGTTGATATCCGTATCATCTTCTATAATCAGAATTTTTGCCATTGCCGCTTGTCCCACCTGCGTCTGCCGTAAATATCGTTTTTGCTCATTCCAGATTATAACTCATCACACCGCCGATGTCCATTGGTTCAATTCTATTTTTTCTCCTCTCCTATCTCCTCCAAAGCCTTGAGCAAAAACTCGTTCTCTTCTCTGCCCTTTATGGCGATACGGATATACTGTCTGCCTTCAAATCCCAGCTTTGTGGATAAATCCTTTATCAGGATATTGTACTTGTCGATGAGCAGATTCGCCAGCGTCCTGGAGGACATCCCCTCCACTCTGCACATCACATAGTTTGCCTGGGAAGGGTATACTTTCAGGAAGCCAAGTTCCTCCAGTCGCTTTATGAGATATTCCCTCTCCCTGGACAGGCGGTCACAGCCTTTGACATAGTCCCTGTTATATAGGGGAAATATTTCCAGGAAATACTCGGCGAAGGAATTGATATTCCATATAGCTAGGTTGGCCCGCTCGTCCTGTACCAGGCGCTGTATAATGGAGGGCTCATAGATCAAATCGGACTCCAGAAGCACCGTGTCATCCCTGCGCAGATAGTCCCTGGCCAGGTACAGGGAGTAGATGTTGTATCAAAACAATAAACACACAAATTTAGTATGCCCACCTTTGATTGGGTTTCGGAAGAAATTACTTATTCAAAATAAAAAGACTCACTAAAAAATGAGTCTAGGACTGTAGACAATCGTCCTTTTTAGGAAGATTGTCTACTTTATTTTAGGATTCACATATACCAGTCTTTAAGCCGACCTCCTCTTATCTGCACAGAACAATATCCGCCGCGTCCCTGAACTCATCCATCCTCTCGTCCGTCAAAATGGTTCCTCCTCCAATGGGGGCAAAAGTCACGGAACTGACGATGTTGAATTTGCTGTGGTCACACAGCATGTAAGGCTTTTTGCACTGCTCTAACGCCGTCTTCTTCACCAGCGCCTCATTGGCGTCCGGCGTGGTGAAGCCGGCGGTCCTGCTGATTCCGTTGGCCCCGAAAAATCCCACAGAGAAGTGATAGTCCTTGAGCATCAGTACCGCCGAGGTCCCTACCACCGCCTCCGTGGATGTCTTCAGCGTCCCTCCCACCAGAATGACATGCATTCCAAGGGCGGCAATGCGCTGGGCATGGGCCACCGCGTTGGTCACAAAAGTCACATCCATTCCCTCCAGAAAGTCCAGCATGTATCCGGTGGTGGTCCCCGCGTCCAGATACACGAAATCCTGGGGACGGATCAGGGAGGCGGCGTATCTGGCGATCCGCGTTTTCTCCTCCTTATAGACCTCCGCTTTCTGTGCCACTGTGGGTTCCGCGGACAGATAGACATTCTCCTTATCCGCCAACACTGCGCCGCCGAACACCTTCACCAGCCGACCGGCCTTGTCCAGGATGGCAATGTCCCGTCTGGCCGTGGATTCCGAGATATTCAGGCTCTCCGTCAGTTCAGCCACCGTGACACTGCGCTTCTCCTCCAGAATCTTCAATATCATCCTGTGTCTCTGCTCTGATAACATGTGGTCCTCCGTTGTCACTTCCAACTTTTCCGCCAATCCTTTTTGTATGCGGATACATCTGTCTCCAGCACAATCTTGCGGATGGGCAGTATTCTTCCCGGAGATACGGACAATTCGTCCACTCCCATAGCCAGGAAATCTCTGGTGAACTCCAGGTCCGCTCCCAACTCCCCGCAGATGCCCGCCCATATCCCCACTTTGTGGGCATTTTCCACCACCGTCTCTATCATCCGCAGGATGGCGGGATGGTGGGTATCGCAGAAATCATCCAGAGCCGTATTCTGCCGGTCCACCGCCAGCAGATACTGGGTCAAATCGTTGGTGCCTATGCTGAAGAAATCTACCTCCTTGGCAAGCTGATCGCTTATGATGGCGGCGGCGGGAGTCTCGATCATAATCCCCTGCTCCGGCTCCCCATAGGCGATACCCTGGGCCTGCAATTCCTGCTTGATCTCTTCCACGATCTCCTTGATTTTCCGGACTTCCCACACACTGGTAATCATGGGATACATGATGGCGATTTTTCCGAATACGCTTGCACGGAAAAGCGCCCGCAGCTGCGTCTTAAAGATCTCCGGCCTGGTCAGGCAGATACGGATGGCGCGGCATCCCATAGCCGGGTTCTCTTCTTTCTCCATATTGAAATAGCCACATTGTTTATCCGCCCCAATGTCAAGGGTACGGATGACCACCCGCTTTTTCCCCATGGTTTCCGCCACGGTGCGGTAGATCTTAAACTGCTCCTCCTCCGTGGGAAAATCGTCCCTCTCCAGATAGATAAATTCGCTTCTGAAAAGCCCGATGCCGCCTGCGTCGTTCTGCAAGACGGCGGCCAGGTCTTTTATGTTTCCAATATTAGCATACAGCAGGATGTTTTGGCCGTCAAGCGTGACATTTTCCTTTCCCTTCAAGGTCTGGAGAAGTTCCTTCTTTAACAGTTCCTCCTGCCGGGCTTTTTCCAGCCTGCTCAAAGTTTCCTCATCCGGCTCCACATAGAAAGTCCCGTCCGTGCCGTCCACAATGCCCATTTTCCCGTCGATTGCCTCGTCCAGAGAAAGTCCGGTGCCCACCAGGGCGGGAATGCCTATGGTCCTGGCCAGGATGGCCGTATGGGAGTTCAAAGAACCATGTGCCGTCACAAAGGACAGTACCATGTCCTTATCAAGCTGCACCGTCTCAGAAGGGGCCAGGTCGTCCGCCACAATGATCACCGGCTCCCGGACGCTCATCTTTTCCTCTTCCCCACCCAGCAAACCAGATTCCCCGCCCTGCAGAACAGACAGCAGACGCTCGGAAATATCCTTCACGTCGGCGGCCCTGCCCCGCATATAATCATCCTCCATGGAGGCGAACATCTGCGCGAAATTGTCCCCGGTCTGTGCCACCGCGTATTCCGCGTTGACCTCCTGGATGTGGATGATATTCTCTATGGACTCCTGATAGTCCCCATCTTCCAGCATTATCTGGTGGATCTCAAAGATCGCCGCGCCTTCCTTCCCCACCTCCTGCAAAGCCTTCTCATACAACGCTTTCAGCTGCTCTATAGCCTCCTTTGTGGCCTCACGGTAACGCAGGACCTCGCCTTTTGTATCCTCCACCTTCACACGCTTTACCTGTTTTTCCCCTCTGCCGTACACCTGGATCTTTCCTATGGCGATACCGCCAAATACACTTTTTCCCTTATATACCTTCATCTCAACCTCCGGAAACACTTCTCAATTGCCTGACTGCCGTTTAAAGGCGATTGCGAAACTCCCTTTCCGGTAACAGTGGATGGGCAATATATACAAAATAAGGGCGACTTGCCACTGCGTTGGAGCCCGTTTTTGTATATATTGACCAGCCGCGTCACTTGCAGAGAACCTTTCGCAATTGCCTGACTGCCGTTTAAAGGCGATTACGAAACTCCCTTTCCGGTAACAGTGGATGGGCAATATATACAAAATAAGGGCGACTTGCCACTGCGTCGGAGCCCGTTTTTGTATATATTGACCAGCCGCGTCACTTGCAGAGAACCTTTCGCAATTGCCTATGTCGTTTAATCTGAAAGGAACCGTCTGTCAGGTCCACATATTTCTCCCGATGAGACGGTTCCTCCCGCACAGGCCGTATTACAGATTATCCTGCATAAATTTACTTATGGCTTCGCAGGCCGCGTCCTCGTCCGCGCCGTCAAAAGTAATGACCACCTCATTATCCTTTTTGACGCCAAGTCCCATGATGCCAAAGATCTTCTTGCAGTCTCCCGCCTTGCCGTCCTTCTCCAGCTTGATGCCGCACTCGAATGCCTTTGCCGCCTTTACCAGTTCTCCTGCCGGACGCGCGTGGATTCCCTCGGGGTCTGTGATTACATACTTAAATTCTCTCATGGCGATTCTCCTTTTTATAATTTTTATCTTGCAAATGTAAAACTCTTTTCATAACATAGAAGGGTTTTGCAATTGTCCTTTTTACGCTTCTGCATTTTTCTTTAATACACCCAGCAGCAATGTGGATACAGCTATGCCTGCCAGCAGTGCCACCACATACATGGCGGCGTTTCCCACCACCGGAAATACGAAGATTCCTCCGTGGGGGGCCATCAAAGTACAGTTAAACAGCATGGACAGAGCTCCGGCCACGCCTGAACCGACGATGCAGGCGGGCAGTACATGCAGCGGGTCGGAGGCTGCAAAGGGAATTGCGCCTTCGGTGATAAACGCCAATCCCATAATAAAGTTGGTGGGACCGGACTCTCTCTCCTCCTTGGTGAATTTCTTCTTAAAGAGAAGGGTTGCCAGCGCAATGGCGCAGGGAGGCGTCATGCCGCCAATCATGACCGCTGCCATGATATCGTAATTGCCCGCAGCGATTGCCGCCGTGCCGAACACATATGCCGCCTTGTTGAAAGGCCCGCCCATGTCGATGGCCATCATTCCGCCCAGAACCAATCCCAAAATCACTTTGCTTGCGCCGCCCATACTGGTGAGGCCGTGGTTTAAGGCCGTATTGATGCCGCCCATAACCGGCTCTATCACAAACGACATGGCAATTCCCATAAGCAATATGCCAATCAGCGGATAAATCAGCACCGGAGCGATTTTTTCCAGGAAGTCCGGCAGATGGCCGCATACCTTGCGGAGCAGAACAATGATATAGCCCGCCAGAAAACCTGCCGCCAATGCCCCGAGGAAACCGGAAGTGCCGCCTGCCGCAATCATCCCGCCCACGAATCCAACCGCCAGGGCAGGTCTGTCGCCAATGGCCATGGCGATGAATCCCGCCAGTACCGGGAGCATAAATCCAAAGGCCACACCGCCCAGATTTTTAAACCATGCCGCCGCGGGCGTAATGGTACCGAAGTTTGCCCTTTCCGCTATATCCAGCGCATCCATATCCACGCAGATTCCGTCGATTAAGAAGGCCAGCGCTATCAGAATACCTCCGCCTACCACAAAGGGAAGCATGTGAGAGACCCCGTTCATCAGCTGCGTGTAGATCTGATGCCCCACGCCGCCGCTTTTACCCGTCCTCTGCGCGGAGGGCTGGGAACCTGCCGACGCGTGATACACCGGCGCGTCTCCGGCCAAGGCTCTGTCAAGCAACTCTCCCGCCTTGCTGATACCGTCGGAAACCTGGCACTGAATCACTTTCTTTCCGTCGAAACGATCCATGGGCACCTGGGCGTCCGCCGCCACGATAATGCAGTCCGCCTCCTGTATCTCCCGAGCGCTCAGCACATTCTTGGCGCCGCCGGAACCTCTGGTTTCAATCTTGACATAGCAGCCCTTTTCCTTGGCCGCCTTCTCAATCCCCTCCGCCGCCATATAGGTGTGGGCAATCCCCGTGGGACAGGAGGTGACCGCCAGAATTTTCGCCCCGGTCTTTCCGGCCTCTCCCGTATCCTGCAGCCGCTGGTCGATATCCGCTTTCTCCTCGTCCGCCCTGTCAATAATCTCAAGAAACTCCTCCACAGAACCGGCGCTGCGCAGGGAATCGGAAAAATCTTCGTCCATCATCAGCACGGACAATTTGCTCAGCACATCCAGATGTACATTGTCTTCCGTGTTGGGAGCGGCTATCAGGAAAATCAGAGTCACCGGCTCCCCGTCCAGGGAATCAAAATCCACCCCGTCCTTCACCACCATCGCCGCAAGTCCCGGCCTGCTGACGGCATCACATTTTCCGTGGGGAATGGCAATCCCCTCCCCGATGCCGGTAGTGCTCTCCTCTTCCCTTGCGTAAACCTGCTTCCGGTATGCCTCCCTGTCATTGATCTTGCCGCTTTTAACCATCAGTTCTACCGCCTGGTCCAGCGCCTCGCTTTTACTCTTCGGCGCTCCGGTAAGGGAAATGCTCCGCTTATCCAACAATTCCGTAATTCTCATCTTCAACCTCCCATTGTCACTGATTTTTACTGACGCTCACTAAAACTTGCCGCGGAACCTGACTCACGCTCCAAAGATTCCGGGAACATCGCGGCAAAATTCATCGCCCGTGAGTATAGGTGTTCTGCATCTGTCCATATACCGCCTCTATCTCTTCTCTGGTTGCCAGCTGCTCGGAAAACGCGCTGGCGCTGCCGGCGGATATTCCCATGTAAAACGCGTGTCTGTAATCCCTCCGCTCCATCCAGCCCGCCAGGAAACCTGCCACCATGGAGTCGCCTGCCCCCACACCGTTGACAAGCTTTCCCTTCGGCGCCGGAGCCTGGAATACGCTCCCGTCTTCCGCCACCAGAACCGCGCCCTCGCCTGCCATGGACACCAGAACATTGACCGCTCCCCTCTCCTTAAGCTTCTCCGCGTAGGGAATCACTTCCTCCCTGCGCTGAAGCGTGACCCCGAAAATCTCGCCCAGCTCATGGTTATTGGGTTTTACCAGGAACGGATGATACTCCAGCACATTGACCAGCAGATCCTTCGTGGCATCCACCACAATCATCACGTTCCGCCCGTCCAGCCGCTCCATGATCCTCCTGTAGATATCGTCCGGCATGGAACTGGGTATGCTTCCCGCCAGCACCAGCACATCCCCCGCCTTCAGGATAGCCAGCTTTTCCATCAGCTGCTCCACTGCCTGCCCGCTGATCCGGGGACCACAGCCGTTGATTTCCGTACCGTCGATGGATTTAAGCTTTAAGTTGATCCTGGAAAATCCGTCTTGAATCCGAATAAATTCGGCTTTTACTCCCATCTCCTCCACCCGGCGGACAATCTCATCTCCTGTAAATCCTGCCGCGAACCCAAAGGCCGTATTGTCGATGCCCAGGTTGCCGAGCACCATTGAGACATTCAGCCCCTTCCCCCCCGGCAGCATCAACTCAGAGCTGGTTCGATTCGTCAGGCCCAGTTTAAAATCATCCACCGAAACGATGTAGTCCAGAGATGGATTAAATGTAACTGTGTAAATCATCCCGTTTCCTCCTGCCATCTTTTATGGTCTTATTATACATTCAAATTCAGTCAAATTCAATCAATTTTATTCACAAATCTGCTCTTTAAGTTTTGTCGGTTTTGCACAAGTTTGATTTTTTTGACGTATTTCGACTAATTCTTCACAAAAAGGCACCCGGCGGCTTATTTTTTGCTGCGACACAAAGCAATTAGGGGAGACTTTGTCTCCCCTAACACGTCCATGTTTGTTCCTATATTCACTCTAACTAATCCCTGTTCTAAGCCATCTGCCGCAATTCTTCCTGTATGGCTCTCACCTCTTCAATATCCATCTCCAGAATATCGGATACCTCCTCACATGAATAACCTTTTGTCAGCATTTTCTGTACGGATTTGTTAAGCCCTGCTCTATTCCCTGACGCAAAATATTCTTTGCCTCATATTCAAGTATCTGTCCGCCCATAACCTTCTTTACCTCCTGGAAATCGTTCCTTCTACAATGGCAAAAGAGGAATCCGTAATCTTCTTATTTTCTCCTCCGCCCTGCTGCCTGAGAAAAATCTCATTTTCTTTTAAAATGACCTGTTCCCTGCCTGTGTAGTCCTCTTTAAATATCTCGTTTACCACCGGAATGATAAGTTTTTTACAATCCGTCAAAAGCGTTCGAAATGCGAAAAACTCTTTTCAGTGTTCCTCCATCGCTCATGTGTATTATTCTATATACTTTGCCGCCAAAAACTATATTTTTCTTTACTCATATTATATCAAAAATCTGTGAAAACTACAGCTAATTTCTTTATTTTGCAGGCGCTCAAGACGGCGCCGGAAGCAAAATCACCGCCCGCTGATCTGCCACCTGCGGTAAATCAGCCCTCCCAGCAGAGCAAGCCCCAGGGCAAGCAGCGGGTACAGGAGCATTCCCGTCTGCCAGAAAGTCAGGTAATGTCCCGCTCCACCCACCAGCCGCGCATCGTAAAAGGCGCTGGCACAAACTGCCTTTGCAGGTGACAGGTACAGGCACTGGGACAACAGCCGCAGCCGTTCCGGCACATTGGCAAACAAAGTTCCCAGCGTGTAAACCATCATCAGGCTCATGGACGCCACGCCGCTCCTGGTCCAGCAAGACAGCACCAGAGCCAGAACGCTGTGCAGCACTGTGGCCAACAGCAGCAGTACCAGCAGAATAACAATTCCCTGTCCCATGGTCAGGGCAAAGGGGGAGGACTCCAGATAGATTTGCAGCGGCGCATTCCAGCTTTCTCCGTACCCATAGACAACACCAAAGCTCAGCAATGTGGCGCCCCCCACCAGGAGCGCCGCTGCGGCGGCCAGCGTCATGGAGGCCAGCAGCTTGGCCAGGTAGAGCATACCCCTCCCATGGCGGCTGCACAGCACTAGCTGATCCGTCTTGCGTATATGCTCATCCGCAAATACCCCCGAAAACACCATGCCTATCATCAGGGCAGTCAGCGCCAGCATAGTCCTGGAACTGACCAGCATCATACTCACCCCCATATCCCAATAATAGACACACGGTGTCTGCGCCTCATGTCTGCGCCAATACTCTTGCTCTCCTTCCGTGAGGCACAGAGCCTGCTCATAATCCCTTATCATCTGCTGCCTTGCCCTGTAAAAGGCGGCGGCGTCCACAGTGTGTACCTCCTCATTGCCCACAACGCCCCTCACATAATTGTAGATTGCCTCATACTGTCTGCGCTGCTGCGAAAGCCTTTCCGCCTCCGCTGGGTCATCGGGGACTTCAGCCGTTGTGACGGCTGAGACATTTATTGTGGCATTGTCCGTCACCCGTTCCTGCTCCTGCGTCTGCACATCCGCATATGCCACCTGCATCTCCCGCAGCAGAATATCATCAATAAGGCGTCCGTTAAATTTCTCCCCCCTTGCCTGCCGATCCATGGCTCTCTCATAGGCGCTGTAGCACACGCTCTCCCCTGTCTGCGCGTCGGTGAGGACATATCTGTTCAGCAGTACCCCAAAGCAGCAGAACGCCATGACCAGCACCACTCCGCAAAAGGAGATCCATGTCATCTTTTTCTTCAAAATCTTTTTCATCTCATATTGATATAATATCCCCAACTGACTCATTTCTGCCGTCCTCCTGTCTCTGCTTCTGTATCCTCACCGCCAGTGCCATTTCCAGGGGAATATTCCCTGTCTATTTCGGCAGTCAATGCCTCTCGGAAAGGCTTCTGTCTCTGCCACCCTTGGCCTCGGGGAGGCTTCTCTTCTCCGTCTCGGCGCTCTGTCTCGTCCCCAAATTGCTCCAAATAGAACGCCTCCAGATCTCCCCGGCTCTTTTCCCATTTGCCCTGATAGATCAGCCGTCCCTCTTTCATCATCAGAATGCTGTCCGCAATATGCTCCACGTCTGACACAATGTGGGTGGACAGCAGCACGATGCTGCTTTGGCCCGCCTGGGCAATCAGATCCCTAAAGCGCACCCGCTCCTTGGGGTCCAGGCCCGCCGTGGGCTCATCCAGCACCAGCAGACAGGGATCATTCAGCAGCGCCTGGGCAATTCCCAGCCTCTGCTTCATGCCGCCGGAATAGGTCTTGATCTTCTTGCCGGCCTGCCCCGTCAGGCCCACCAGTTCCAGCAGTTCCTCGCTCTTTTGCCGGGCCCGGAACTTGGGCAGTCCTTTCAGCGCAGCCATATAAAGCAGAAATTCTCTGCCTGTGAAATCGGGATAATACCCGAAATCCTGGGGCAGATAACCCAGCATGGACCAATATGCCTCACAGGTCTCGGGCTGCCCCGCCAGCGTGATCCGCCCCTCCGAGGGCCGCAGAATCCCACAGATCATCCGCATCAGAGTAGTCTTGCCTGCGCCATTGGCCCCCAGCAGACCATAGACTCCCGTACGCAGCTTCAGGCTGACATGATCCACCACCGTTTTCCTTTCTTAACAAAAATCCGGATAAGGCGCTTTTGCTCTATGCCGTCATGTTCTCATAGATACTGCCCGCCCGACATGCGGCTTGGTAGTATTCCCATACATTGCCTGCCAGCAGCAGCGCCAACACCAACAGCCACCAGGGAAACAACTGTCCCCTGTACCAATCCGCCACATTGCTGCCCACCACCTGCAGACTGCTGACCATCACGGCTATGCCCAGACACAGGTACAGGGCCTCCCGTCCCCGCACTCTTCTGGCCCAGGCCATGCTCAGAAAAGTGGTCATCAGGTAAGGCACCAGCAGATAAACCCCCGTCTGCAGAATCCCTACCTGCCCGTACAATAAAAGCAGCGGCAGCTGCACCAGCAGCAACAGTAAATGAAAACTGCCCAGCAGCCCCATTCTTGCCAGCACAATGCTCTTTACGGAAAAACGGGTACACAATTCCAGTTCCGTCATATTGTACATGGCTGAGCGCATATGCTCCTGGGCCGCCAGCAGCGCCAAATGAGGTATATTTTTTAGTCAACCCCTGTCATCTGTTTATATTATACAGGAAGCTTTCACTGTGTATAACGAATCAGATTTATGTATGTGCGGATACTATATAAAATTTATTATTTCCTTTTGGGAATTGTGTTCCTGCGAAAAACCGATTATAATTATATCGGCAGACCCAAAATCAAATACATAGAACATATTTGCAAAAAGCATATGTATACGGGGAACAAGGCAAAATATGGCCGCTGCGAAAAATATGCAGTATAAATTGGTTTCAGGGACATTCAGAATAATGCAGACAGGCGGATTTGTTCGGAAAGGACTAAAGGATTGGGAAACAGACGCATGAAAGGGGAAAAGATGAACAGGAAGAAGAAATGGATCGCTGCTGGCGCGGTATTGATTGTTTTGCTGCTGGCAATACTTGTTCTTTTCGCCCTGGCCCGGAACGGGACCATCCTATTGAACAATCCCTCCAGAAGTCAGTACCCGGTAAGAGGGGTGGATGTATCCCGGTATCAGGGACACATTGACTGGAATATCCTGGCTTCCAATGATATCTGCTTTGCCTTTATTAAAGCCACGGAGGGCAGCACTCATGTGGACCCCTGTTTTCAATATAATTATGAAGAGTCTCGCAAAACCAGTCTGCGCATAGGCGTCTACCACTTTTTCAGCTATGACAGCGAAGGACAGACCCAGGCAGATAATTATATTGCTGTCGTAGAAAAGACTGACGATATGCTCCCTCCCGTGATAGATCTGGAATTTTATGGAGACAAGGAGCAAAATCCCCCCAGCCGGGACCAGGTGAGGAAAGAACTCGCAATTATGCTGGACCGGCTGGAAGAGCATTATGGCATGAGACCTATCATCTACGCCACGGAAAAATCCTATGCTCTATATCTTGCGGATGCTTTCCAGGAATATGATATCTGGATAAGGAATGTGGTCACCGCTCCCCACCTCTCAGATCATCGACAATGGACTTTTTGGCAATATACGGATCGGGAAAAGCTGGAGGGATACCAGGGGGATGAGAAATATATCGACATGAACGTGTTTAACGGAAACATGGAAGATTTTCTGGAGTACCAGTGATTGGGAAAATGGCCCCCCTCTGCGCCTTATATCAAATCACAGGATTTCAAATAGTCCAAATACTCCCCTTTGTGGCATCCTGCATCCATAATGCGATATGTCTCCATCAATTCCTCCGTATTGTTTTTTCCTAAGTTAATGACATTGTGATATTGCAGCGTTCCTATTAAAACTCTATCTTAATCATAATCAATGCTAAACTCCTCTGTCACAGGCAATCCTTGCCATGTGTTCCCATCTGAACGATGATATTCTCTCACAGTAGAACCATCTGCCATCATATAGTCAATTACAAATATTTGACCCATTTCAATTTCCATGGGATAATTATTGTAAGGTAGAACGTTTCCGGTCTTGAAATTATCTTTGAAATCATCGTATGCGTTTTCTAATATCCAAAATTCCCTGTATTGGTAATCGGGTAAAACTGCTGATATGTCTACCTTTCCAAAATATAATGCAGTATACTCTTTCTCACCGATTTTGATAGTATCAATCCGAGATGCCTCATTATTGAGAGCCAGTGAAGTCAAATCTTCCGTGTGCAATGCGTTGCCATATTTTTTGTAAAGTTGATTTGCCATACAAGGAACCGAATTTGTTGCATAATCCATTGCCTCTATGTTGGTGTGAGCTGAACCGTATATTCCCATCACATCAACATCATTCAAACTGTTAAATTCCCGAATAAAGTTTTTGACCATTGTATTTTCACGATATGCGTTATCAGAATGTTGATAGTAATATTGCCCTTGCTTGATGTTTTCTTGTGACAGCCGATATAACTCAGACTGTTTCTGCCCTATGGACTCAAGGTATTCCAGAAAACGTTTTCCCGTCGTATCATATTGATGACCAACATCTGTTCCGTGAAAAACAGTCTCTGGGCATTCATTTTTAATCCGTTTATAGAAATCGATAACCTCTTGAGAGTACATAGCCGTTCCAGCCCAATCCTGATATAGCAAATCCAAAATATCATCATTATCGGACTTCATCCACAAGTTCATATACTCTGCTGTGTAATATGGAAGTTCTACAAAGAGATCTCTCACACCGTCATTTTGATAATATGATGCCCACAATTCAAATTCCTTTTCTAAAATATCCTTGTTAGAATGTTTTTCCCCATATAAAAATATTTCTCCAGATGATTGTCCTCTTTTTGAGGTAAATCGCATAACAAAATATCCCAAAAAGATAAGCGCGACAGCAGCAATTATTATTGCGATTATTACTTTTTTATTCCGTTTGGCTTCCATATTCACCACTCCTTTGTGCAGTCTTGCTAATTCCTTTGCTACAATCTCTCTGCCGAGATCAGTAATAAGATATTTATAGTGCGGCCCAGCCTTTTTCTTCAAGGGTATTTAATGCGCCGTATAATGTTCCTGCGCCTAAAGATAAACGCCCACTTGGTTACTGCAAATATAATATCACTAACCGTAATAGCTGTCTATACCTTTTGAATCTCGCGTTCTGCTAATCAGAAAAGTACATAGTGGAGAATATCTCACTGGGCCTGCCGCTATCCCGCAGTAGGCCGGACACATGGGAAACAGTACAGTCCGAGAAAAAGTGATGAAAAATGATGCCTATGTCCTTGATAAGTAGCAGATGGATATGCCTGGAGGAATTACCGGGCTTAATTTTACCTGTACGAAGATTATGGGGCGAACGGCGAAAAACGCTGGACTTGGGCTATCCTCAGAAAATATCTGTCGAAGGGCGGATTTGCGGAAAGATTAAAGCAATTTGACGGAGTAGGCGTGGAATTTGTGGATGGGAATATCACGATTTTGTATGTCAGGCAACAACGTTAGTTTACGTTTTCTAAAATCCGTGCCCCAACCTTCCAAAATGCTCTTTTGGGGGGCACCTTATATACTATTCCTAAAATCCCCTATGCAGTCTTTTTCTGGCTCTTAAGTCTCTCGATCCATTCCTGTATAAGCTGAATCTCTTCCTCTGTCAGAACTTCTACCTGCTTATCACAGTAGCAGCTAAACCAGCAGTCTCTCCGCCTGCACTGTATTGTATTGCTGCATTTGCCTTTAAAGCACAGCCATCTGATGTTCCATATGACAGCATACACAAAAAAAGCAATTGCCCAAATACCATACACCCATCCAATAATATCATACAACATATTCTTGCTCCTTTTAGAGTCTATACTATACATAATTATACGTATATATTTGTACAGTGTCTATATATAAAGTTATTAAATTTTTATTACCTGTATATAATAACTCATATGGAGGGCGCTATGGAATACTTACACATCCGCATCATTGAGTTGCTACAGGAGAAAGGAATCTCAAAAACAAGGATCTGCAAGGACTTGGACTTCCAGCGGGGAAACTTCAATCGTTACTGCCGCGATGAGTTCCAGCGGGTTGATGCCAATATGATCATCAAACTGTGCAGATATCTTGACTGTACAGTGGGTGATTTGTTTGAAATCCGCAGTGAATGAATGCCTCAACCGGCCCGCCTTCACCCAGAAACTGTACTCCACATGTTCCCGGAAAGTGCTGTTTTGATTTTTTCCTGACTTTTCTTGCAGGCTGTTCATTTAGAGTTCCGCATATTCCGCCATTAATTCTACAGCAAATGCCCGCATACAAAAACACAAAATTCTCTTCTCAAAATTATTTTCTTGACAACATCCTGTTCATCGTATATGATGGTCTACAAACCAAATATTACTCGCTAGGGGAGCACATCGCTGAGATTGGATTCGACGGATCCTAACCCTCACTACTTGACCCGGACAATACCGGCGTAAGGAAGCAGAAGTATACGGCCAAGGGAGCACAAAGCTTTCCCTGTCCGTAGCACGATGTTGTCCCTCCTTGCACCCACAAAGGAGGATTTTTTTATGTTCTATGATGTTATTGTGAATGAATGGGAAGAGACTACCTATGTCCCCACCGCCCTGGGCGGTGTGCTGCTGGCCGTACTCGTCCTGGCTCTGCTCGGCGGCGCCGTGGCCTTTGCCCGTATACAGTGGAAGAAGAATGCGGGGGCTTCCGCCCAAAAGCCCGGCGGCAAACTGACCGTCAAGCAGCTGGTGTTCTGCGCCATGGCCATCGCCCTGGGCACTGTGCTGTCCAATATCAAACTGTTTGAGTTCCCCAACGGGGGCTCCATCACCCTGCTGTCCATGCTGGTGATCTGCCTGCCCGGATATTTCTTCGGGCTGGGGGCCGGGCTGCTGACCGGTGTTGCCTATGGCGTACTGCAGCTGCTGATTGATCCCTATGTGCTGTATCCCATGCAGCTGGTGGTGGACTATCTTCTGGCCTTCGGTGCGCTGGGACTGTCAGGCCTGTTCACCAATGCCAAAAACGGCATGATCAAGGGGTATATCACGGCAGTGCTGGGCCGCTTTGTCTTTGCCGTGATCTCCGGCTGGATCTTCTTTGGAGCCTATGCCTGGGAGGGCTGGGCTCCACTGCCCTACTCCCTTGCGTACAACGCCATGTATATCTTTTCCGAGGCCGCCATCACCGTAATCATCCTTATGCTGCCCGCGATAAAGAAGGCACTGGCCAGCATAAAGAAGATGGCGCTGGAGTAGCCCTTTGTAAGCATCTCTTCCACAAGCAGCAGGGATGCCAGCCTTCAAAGTATTCGCAAAATCCATATATACATGCACAGCTGCCCCACCCATTGCATACAAGTATCATAGATTTATTCTTTCAAGCACCACTTCCAATCATTCATAGGGTTTCCTATCGTTGGAGAATCCCCGTTTCATGCGATTTCGTGGCACTCCAAGATGTGTTTCGTTCCGCTTCGTACCGACTCGTTTTGGGGATTTAAACAACCAATAAACACCAAGGTTCCCGCCATTCTGTACCTGTGCGGGAACCCTGGTGTTTTCTGTGCCTGTGCCGCCTAATGCTGTGCGCCTTATCCGTTCTCCCCTGCCAGAGCCTGGCTGATAGCATCCGAGGTCTGCGCCAGCGTCTCCGCAAACACATGGGCGTAGATATTTTCCGTTGTCCGGGTGTCGCAGTGGCCGAGATGCTCGGAGATCACTTTCGTGGGTATGCCCATGTTTATCAGGAGCGAGGCGTTCGCGTGGCGGAGGTCATGGATGTGTATGTCGGGGAAATCATGCTTCTTCAAAAGCCGCTTGAACTGCAGGTTGATGTAATTCTTGCTCATGTATTCCCCGAACTGCCCCGTGAAAACGGCTCCCCGGTCAATCCACTTATCCCCGACCTCCTGCCTGCGCCTGTCCTGCCATTCCCTCTGCTCCTGCAAAAGTTTCACCGCCTGCGGCGGCAATGCCACCACCCTTGTGCTGCTCTTCGTCTTTGGCGTGGAAAGCCGGTATTCGCCATCCAGACGGTAGAGGTTGTATTTTACGGTTACTGTGGCTTTCTCCAAGTCAACCTCATTCCAGTGCAGGGCGGTCAGTTCGCCCACACGCAGCCCCGTATAAAGTAAAAGTTCTATTGCCCGTGGAAGCTGCGGGTTCGTCATCTCAGGCAGGAAACCGAGCAGTTCCCGGCACTGCCCCGCATCCAGGAATTCTTTCTCCTTTGGCTCCGAGCCTGGCGTTGTGGCATGGGTGACCGGGTTTTTCAGCAGTAGTTCCTTTTTCACCGCTGTGGAGAAGATCGGTGACAGTGCCGTGCGGACACGCTTGATGGTTCCCACGTCCAGCCCGCCGCCCGCTTCTTCTTTAATAAATGCGTCGTTCAGCTTCCTGCCGATGGCGTCCGCCAGCCGCTGCGCCGTGTCTTTCAGTACCGGGATGCCGTCCACGCAGCTCTTGACCGTGTTCAGGTTCACGCCAGATTTCCTGGATACTGGCCTGCGCGTCCCCTCCGGTATCAGTTCCGGGCTGCGCAGGCGGTAAGTCTCGCGCTTCCGCCCGTCCCGGTACAGTTCGTTGAACAGCTTGTCGATCCGGGCTGTGTTGATGTCCTTTAATTTCATATTCCCGATGTACGGCAGCACATAGGTATCTATAATCTTTCGGTTGCAGTAGAGCGTCATCGGCTTCAGCTTATGAACTGCTATCTGGTCATAATACCAATCCGCCAGTTCGGAAAACCGTATATTTTCATTGAAGTTTACCATGCCCCTACACTGCTTCTCAAACTCGTAGGCAAAGGCCGTGGCCAGCTTTTCCGCCTTGCCGGGTGTGACGCCTTCCGGCGGCGTGTATGTGGTTGTCTTGCGTATCTGCCTCCCGTCCATCCCGTACCCCAGGGATACCATGATGCGGAAGGAGTCCCCGCGCCTTTTTACGCTTGGCATAATGTGTGCGCCCCCTTTCTTAAATTTCCACTACTATACATTGCTCTGAATGCCTGTAAAGTCAACGGCTTTTTCAAAAATATAAGGAGAAAAACCATTCCGGCTTCCCTCCCTGTGTGCATCACCTTTTATCCCTTAACCTTACCGTCACTTCCACGCTGTCCGTCGGGATGAGCGTCCCCTGTTCCCGGCACCTTGCCTTTTCAGCCATTACCAGCCCGTGGATGGCTGTCCTGCCGTAATTATCCAGAGCCATGATGTCCATGAATTCCTCCTGCGCGTCATCCTCCACCATCCATGCGCCAAGCTGCTCTATCTGCTTCTCACTGAGACGCGCCGAGGAACTGTCATTGGAATAGCCGAGGATATAATCGATCCGCTTGTCAAAGATCCCCGACAGGGCGTTCAGCGTCTCGTAATTCGGCTCCCGTTTCCCTATTTCCCACATGGCTACCGTGCCTTTGGAAACCCCCAGGGCTTCCGCAAGCTGCACCTGCGTCATCCCCGCCCCGTTCCGGATTTCTTTCAACCTTTCTGCAAACATTTTTATGCACCTCCGTTTTCTCAATCTTATCACCATCTGTGAGTACAGTCAAGCATTCTCTAACATTTTGTAAAATAAAATTGTATTACCCCATTTCGTTAAATAACTTTTTGTGAGTATTTTTCTTGACATTGGTCACTAACTGTTATATGATAATATACACAATCTCACGGAAGGAGAGAACTGCATATGACTGAAAACATACCAAGAATGATGACCGTGCGCCAGGTCGCAAGGACTGGCCTGCTGTCGGAACACGCGCTGCGCCTGATGCTGAAAGCCGGGAAGCTCCCCGCCATCTTTGTGGGAAACAAGGCACTCATCAATTACGACAGGCTGTGCGAGCAGCTCAGCACATTGGGCGCGGATTTAACGAAAGAGCCGGAAAAGCAGTGGTTCCAATGACGGGGCCACCAATCGGAGGAAGGAGGCGGACAGCATGTTTGAGAAACTGCCGGAAGAACTGAAGGAGGACGGGCATTTCTGCCTTTGGAGATACGAAAGACGGAAAGGGCGGCTGGATAAAGTCCCATACCGCCCGGACGGCAGGCGGGCAGACTCAACGGACATAAAGCACTATGTGGATTTCAGCCTTGCTGCAGACGCCCTCATCTCATCCAAAGGGAAATACAGCGGGATCGGCCTGGGCGTGTTCGAGCCGTTCGGCTGCATTGATGGAGACGCCTGCTATTTTGACAGCACGCTGTCCCCCATGGCGCAGGACGTCACGGACACCATGGACACTTATACGGAGAGCAGCCCGTCCGGCACGGGCATCCGCATGGTGTTCCGGGCCGCCCATTTCCAATTTGACGCCAAAAGGTACTATATCAATAACCGGAAGATTGGGCTGGAAGCCTATGCCCCCGGCGCCACCGGGAGGTTCTGCACCATCACGGGCAACTGCATCCGGGAACGCGGCTGCGAGGAGCGCAGCGCACAGTTTGAAGCCGTGCTGGAAAGATACATGGTGCGCCCAGTGCTGGAGAAAAAAGCCGGTGCCACATCGCCGCCAGGAAGTTTTTTATCAGACAGATCCGTTATCCGTATGGCGTCCGCCTCCGCCCAGGGCAAAAAATTCCAGAGCCTGTGGAATGGCGCCATCCCGGAAGGGAAGTCGCACAGCGAAGCCGACATGACGCTCGCCGCCATCCTGGCCTTCTGGTGCGGCGGGGACGCCGGGCAGATGGACCGGCTGTTCCGGCAGTCTGGGCTGATGCGCGGTAAATGGGACAGGATACAGAGCGGCTCCACCTACGGCCAGATCACTTTGGAAAAAGCCGTATCCCTGGCGTCCGATTTTTACAGGCCAAGGAAGCACGCCGCAGCAGAGGTGGATTTTGACACACTTGCCCCACGGCTGGCAGAAATGCACCCGGATTGTAACGCCCGCTACACCTGGAACGACAGCGGCTCCGGCAGGCTGTTCGCAGACATCTATAAAGGTATCGCCCGGTATGTTCCGGAGCGCAGGATGTGGTTCGCCTATGACGGCGTCCAGTGGGTGCCGGATATCGGCGGCTTACGGACAATGGAGCTTGCCAAGAGCCTGGGCGACAGCCTGGTGCGCTACGCCCTTACCATCCAGGACGAGCAGAAACGCAAGAGCTACCTGGAATACAGCGCACGCTGGCAGGCGCGGAGCCTGCGCAGCACCTTCATCAATGACGCGCAGAGCATCTACCCAATCTCCATGGCGGAATTTGACAAAGACATCTATTACATCAACTGCAAGAACGTGACTGTGGATGCAAGGACGGGCATCGCGCACGGACACACAGCAGATGACCTGATCACAAAAACGGCAGGGGCTTCCTATGACCCGGACGCGAAAAGTCCCCGCTTCCTGCAGTTCGTTGACGAAGTCACAGGCGGCGACAGGAAGAAGGCGCGGTTCATCCAGAAGACGAAAGGCTACGGCCTGACCGGGGACACTTCCCTGGAATGCCTGTTCATCGAATATGGTGCGACCACCCGCAACGGCAAGGGGACGATGAACGAGAGCTGCCTGAACGTGGCCGGGGATTACGGGCTTTCCGTCCGGCCAGAGACCATAGCCACAAAACACACGGCGAACAGCCAGGCCCCCAGCGAGGACATCGCGAGGCTTGCCGGGGTGCGCTACACCAGCATCGCGGAGCCGAGGCGCGGCCTCGTGGTCAATGAGGCCCTGGTAAAGAGCATGACGGGCAACGACACGCTGAACGCCCGGTTCCTGCATGAGAACAGCTTCGACTTCCACCCCCAGTTCAAGATATATATGAACGCCAACTACCTCCCGGTCATCACAGACATGACGCTCTTCACGAGCGGACGCATCATCCTCATCCCTTATGACCGTCACTTTGAGGAATGGGAACAGGACAAAGGTCTGAAACGGGAGTTTGCCTCGGAGGAAGCCCGGAGCGCCATCCTGAACTGGATGCTGGAGGGGTACGCGATGCTCCTGGCAGAAGGGCTGGCTCCCCCGCCATGTGTGACGGAAGCAACGAAAGCCTATGAGCATGACAGCGACAAGATCAAGTTATTCTCCGAAGAGTGCCTAGAAGCCTGCGGCGGGGCCGAAGTAAAGACGTCAGCCGTCTACCAGCAGTACCGCATCTGGTGCGGCCAGAACGGGTGCTTCCCGGAGAACAGCCGCAATTTCAACCAGGCGCTCCGCACATTCGGGGAGATCGCTCGCAAGCGTCCAAAGGACGGCGGCGAAAAGACCACGCTGCTACTCGGCTACCGCCTGCTGTGCGGGGATTTCATCCCTTAAACACAGTTGGGGCAGCATGTGGCAGGTTCTATATATAGTTCCAGATTTTGCCCTTATAGGAAAAATATATTTTACCTGCCACAGACTGCCCCAGCCACTGTGGACACTGTTTTAGGAAATAAAAACACTGTGGAAGGAGGCAGACGCATCATGCATTACCAGCTTTACTCCAAAGCCTGCCGCCAGATCAGGGGAAGCCCCTGTGGCTTACACCCTGCCCTGATGGCAGCACCAAAAACACTGCCTGCGGCCTACCGCAGAGAAAGGAAAGGGAACACATGGAAAAACAAAAATACCAGATGGACTTGAGCTTCCTGGAAAACTACGACAACAGCACCCGGCACTACCAGCCATTTGACCTGCTGGCAACGCCTGGATGCATACCACTAATGGTCATGTGCAGCAAAAAGCCGGAGCCTGCCGCATGGAGCATCATCGGCACGATGTACAGCGTGCATTTCCTGCATTACAGGGACATGGAGGATTACATCATCCGCCGTAGCCTCACCCGCTGGACAGAGGAGCATGACCACAAGGCCGGCCTCTGCCTGAACGGGATCAGCAACCGCTGCCGCATCTTTTAGCTGCAGGGGCGGCCTCCACCTCTGTGCCTGCCCTCCTGCCTGACGGGCGGGCAGGCACACGCGCAAAAACCGCATAAGTTTTTGGGGTATTAACCAATAAGTTTTCAAGGGATCTTCCCGGAAAGGAGCAGCATATGGGAAAAAGAGGGCCGATGCCGGGCACGGGAGGGCGGCCGCCGAAAGCCCTGGCAGAAAAAATAGGAACGGGCAATCCGGGCAAACGCCCGCTCATGGTGATGGGCGCGCCGGAAACCGCCACACTGGAGTGTGTGGAGATGCCCGCGCCAAAGGATTACATGAGGGAGAAACAGAAGAACGGCGGGGAGTTCTGCGCCGAAGAAATCTATACAGAAACATGGAAATGGCTCAAAGAGCGCGGCTGTGAGAAACTGGTGAAAACGCAGCTCATCGAGCAGTACGCCATGAGCGTGTCGCGCTGGATACAGTGCGAGCAGGCCATCTCGGAATTCGGCTTCCTGGCGAAGCACCCGACCACGCAGCAGGCCATCGCCTCCCCGTTCGTCGGCATGGCGCAAAGCTATATGAAGCAGTCCAACCAGATGTGGGCGATGCTCTACCAGATCGTCAAGGAGAACTGCTCCACCGAATACCAGGGCGCAACGCCGCAGGACAGCGTGATGGAGCGGCTGCTCCGGGCAAGGGAGGGATTACGGTGAAACTTCCAGGGAAAATCGCGCATTACCTCCGGGGCAATGTGGATTTCGACAGCTTCTTTGTCCTGGACATTGCCGTGCAGGATAAGGAGAACGCCGTGCTGCTGCTCGGCCCAAGGGATATTACAACGGATAAGTTTTTCTGTATGCAGTACCGCGGGCATTCCTATTTTTACGGCAGCATTGAAAACATGATGGAAGCCTGTCTGAAATGCCAGTACCTCCGCCCCACCGCCGCTAAACGGCTTACGAGGAAATACCATAAGTCCGCAGGGAAAGCCTGTGCAAATCACACCGGGTAAATCCGGACAGATGCACACATTGATATTTCACAGACACATTATTTCCACCTGTGCGGCTGGACGCTCCAAAAAGCATCCAACCGCGCAGATGACATTATTTTCAAGGAGGGATTTTATGACAGCATATGACATCTACACAATCGGCACAGCGGAGTACAAAAGGGCGTTCTGGGACAAAGCCATGCGGGGCGGCCAGGCCCCTCGTGAGGTCATGCAGAGCGGGAATTCCCTGCATGACACGCTCGTCCTCCCGGCTGACAGCAATAAGAGATTCCAGGAGGCATTGCGTAGGGAAAGCATCTTCCGCCAGCTTGCCACCTGCATCAGTGCGCCGCAGTCGGAAGGCTCCATCTGGACTTCCGTTTGTGAAGACCTCGCTGAATGGGTACCTGAAAACGGCAAAGTCAACATCATGGACGCCACGGGCGGCCTTACAAAGCAGCTCTTCCGCTGTAATAAACTGGCGGTCATCGCAAAACTCACCAACAACTATGTACAGGACATCGGCTTTGACGCGGAAGGCTACCTCACGGCACACCTGGCTAAGAGTTTCGGCAGGGCGGAGGAAAACGCATTCATCAACGGGAGCGGCGAGGGAATGCCGACAGGCATCCTGCATGGCACAGACGGCGCAGAAATCGGCCTGACAACCGCAGAGATCAGTTTTGACGATATGGCAGAGCTGTACCTCTCCGTCAAGCCGGAATACCGCAAAAACGGCGTGTGGATCATGAATGACGAGACTGCCCTTGCGCTCCGCACGTTAAAGGATAACGGCGGCAGCTACCTGTGGAACCATAACAGCGACACTATCTTTGGAAAGCCTGTGCATACCTCTGAATTCATGCCATCTGCCATGCCGGGAAGCCTGCCCGTTGCATTCGGGGATTTCAGCCACTACTGGATCGTGAACCGCCTCCCGCTGTCCGTGCGGACGCTAACGGAACGGTTCACCCTCCAGCACCAGACGGGCTACCTTGCCTACGAGTTCCTGGACGGCAGGCTTACCCGCCCGGAAGCCGTCAAGGCTTTGCAGATAAAGGCTGCATAGGCATCCGTCAACAACCAAAGCGATACCACGGAAAAAGCCCTGCATCCGCAAATCCGGGGTGCAGGGCGTCTTCTATAAATATCCAGCTTTTATTTCCCGTGCCGGAAAGCGGAATTGCCTGTGAGGTTCTTCAGTAGGATTTTCCGGGCGGCTTTGTACTCATCCCCGATAAAACCGAGCCGGAGCAGGAAGCAGCGGAATGCGTATTTGTCATTGTCCGTTTCCGTCGGCTTGCCGGACACACGCTTCATGCTCCTTGCCATCCCACACAGCTTCTCCACGAATTCCGCATAAGCCGCCGTTTCCTTCGGACTGGCTGTAAACGTGAACCACGGGAAGCTGACTGCATCCTCCGTGACCGTAAGGCGGATATCATCAGCCTGGAAAGCCCGCGCCATCAGCCCACCCTTGTTCTCCACCAGCTTTGCAAGGTTCTCCAATGCCTCCGGTGTGAACAGTTCTTTTGGCATACTGACGGTCAGCCTGTCCTCCGTCTGCTCTGCCTCGCCTGTGAAGCCTTTCCCTTTCAGATATTCCAAAAGGCTGCTGACCGTTTCCCTGTCCACGCTGTCCGGGATGCGGAGCGTCCCGTCCCTTTCCAGTGTGCAGTCGCCGATCTTATAGGCCAAGCTCGGCGCTTTCTGGTAGCATGGGACTGTGTGCAATGCCGTGGCGATCTCCTCCGCCAGCTTCGGCCGCTGCTTCGGTTTCAGTTCAAATTTAATATCCATCTGCATATGTGTGCCCTCCTTCGTTTTGGTAGGTACATGTTCGCTCTGTCTGCACAGAATAGCAAGCAGAAATCCCCAAAATACTGGACAATCATCTGCCGGGATGTTTGTGCAGTTTATGGCACAGGATTACCTTGCTATTATCCCAAACCAGATTTAACATGTCCGTACCAAAAGAAAAGGAGGCAGCTTATGCAGACAAAGAAAATGAAAGTACAGTATTCCTCACGCGCACGGCAGGGCAAAAACCATTACTTCGGCAGCGGGTACATCGAAACACCGAAAATCCAGATGGAGGGGAAATGGCTGGAGGCGCTCGGCTTCCACATCGGGGACGCCATCCAGGTAGCTTACGAAGAAGGCTCCATTCACATCTCACTTGCATCTCCGGCACAATCCGAACCCACCATGGTCTGCGATACAAAAGCAGGATACGCATCCAAATAATTCCCATCCAAAAATAACCGAGGGAAGCAGGCGCTGATACCCTGATCAGCCGCCCGCTTTTCTTGCTCTTTCTGTGTTTAAACCGGATTTCAATAAAAGAAAATATCGCAACATATTGCGAAATCTAATTGACAGAATGTGTATGGCTACCCTATAATAGATACCAAACATCACCCTTTGGAGAAAAACTATGTCCGTATCCTATGATCCATTATGGAAATTATTGATCGATAAAAAAATGAGTGCATCCGACTTGCGGAAAGCGGCTGGCATCGCCCCAAACACAATGACCCGGATGCGGAAAGAGCAGGAAGTCTCAATCGCCGTCCTCGGCAGGATATGCGATGTACTGGACTGCGACTATGGCGACATCCTGCACCATATCAAGACAGGAAGGAGCGCGGGACATGATCGATAAAAAACAAATGACCGAAGAAGAGATAAAACTGAACTTCATTACCCCGGCCATTGAGCGGACGTGGCCAAAAAACTGCATCCGCATGGAATTTCCTATAACCAAAGGGCGCATCATGATCGACGGGAAAAAAGCAAAGCGCGGGAAAGCATACTTTGCCGATTACCTTCTATTCTATTCAGACGCCAGCCTGAATTTCCCGCTTGCCGTTGTAGAGGCGAAGGATAACAGCCATTCCCCATTGGGCGGGCTGCCGCAGGCGATTAAATACGCTATGCATATGGAGGACGTCCCGTTCGCATTTGCGTCCAACGGCGACTCCTTTACCATGCACGACATGCTGACCGGGGAGGAATCCACGGATATCCCGCTGGAAGCATTCCCATCCCCGGAAGAATTATGGCAGCGTTACCGGGCAGAGAGCAGTTTTACCGATGAGGAGGAGAAGATGCTCTCCGTCCCCTACCATTATAAAGAAGGCGACCACGAACCGCGCTATTACCAGTGGATCTCCATCAACCGCGTCCTGGCGGCCATTGCCCGTGGCGACAGGCGTATGCTGGTCGTCCTTGCCACAGGCACAGGCAAGACACTGGTCGCATTCCAGATCATCTGGAGGCTGCTGCAGGCAGGCGCGGTAAAGCGCGCCCTTTTCCTCGCTGACCGGGATGTCCTTGTCGGCCAGCCCATGCGTGACGATTTTGCGCCGTTCGGGAAAAAGATGCACCGCCTTGAAAACCGTGAGATGGATACCGTACACCAGGTTTATCTCTCTTTATACCACCAGATGAAGGACGGGGCGGAAAACTATTACACCGCCTATGACCGCAACTTCTTTGACCTGGTCATTGTGGACGAGTGCCACCGCGGGAGTGCCGATGAGGGCAGTTCCTGGCATGAAATCCTAGAGTATTTCAGCTCGGCCATACAGATCGGCATGACGGCCACGCCAAAGGAAACAAAGGATACATCCAATATCGAATATTTCGGGGATCCGGTTTATACATACAGCTTAAAACAGGGCATTGACGACGGCTTCCTTGCCCCATACAAGGTCATCCGCGTCAATCTGGACATAGACGTGAACGGATACCGTCCCGCACCGGGCGCACTGGATATCCACGGAAAGCCCCTTGAGGACAGGATATATGAACAGAAGGATTTTGACCGTACATTGGTCGTGGAGGAACGTACCCTTGCCGTTGCCAGGCGCATCTCCGACTTTTTGAAAGAAACCGGACGCTTTTCTAAAACCATTGTGTTCTGTGAGGACATCGACCACGCTGAACGCATGCGCAATGCCCTGGTGAATGAAAATAAAGACCTGGTCAGGGAACAGCCTCATTACATTGCACAGATCACCGCCGGTTCGGATGAAAAGCCGCTGCTGGAGGATTTTACAGACCCCCATGAGCCGTACCCTGTGGTCGCCGTCACGAGCAGGCTGATGAGCACGGGCGTAAATTCCCAGACCTGCCAGCTCGTGGTCCTCGACCGCACGGTCGGCTCCATGACGGAATTCAAGCAGATCATAGGGCGCGGCACCCGCGTCCGCGAGGACTGCGGCAAACTGTATTTCACTATCATGGACTTCCGCAGGAATTATGTGAAATTTGCAGACCCGGCTTTTGACGGCGACCCTACACAGATAAAAGACGTTGGTGAAGATGACAGTTTCACAGACGGCAGTCTGGAGGCCGACATTCCATATGATGCTATGGGTAGTGGCGGCGGCTTTTCCGATGATACAGACGGCCACAGTGGAGACCGGCCCGGCGGACAAAAACCTACTGGCCGGGAAAAATATGTGATCAACGGCATCCCTGTCAGCATCATAAACGAAAAGGTGGAATACCTGGACGCCAACGGGAACCTGATCACCGAATCCATCATCGACTATTCCCGCAGCAATCTGCGCAGGCTGTACCCATATTATGAAGAGTTCAGGAAAATATGGCTCGCGCAGAAAAAGAAGCAGGAACTGCTGGACCAGCTTGTCGCGGACGGCGTGTTCATTGATTTCGTGCGTGAAACGATCCCGGAAAGCCATGTGGATGATTACGACGTCCTCTCTTATATCGGCTATGAAAAGCAGCCGCTGACTAAGGAGGAACGCATCGACCGCATACTGGTGTCCGGCTACCTCGATAAATTCAGTAAGGAAAACCAGGGCGTCATACGCCTGCTGCTGGATGCGTACCGTGACCGGAACATTGACGAGCTTACCAATATGCGCATCCTGAACATGCCGGAATTTATACAGATCAACGCGCCGACTGCCATTGTAAAGGGCTTCGGCGGGAAAGAGAAATATATGGAAATGCTCTCGGAAATCGAACAGCAGATATATGTAGCGTAAACGGAGGGACATATGGCAATCGGAAACCTGATAAAATCATGGGAGAACATCATGCGTGACGACGACGGCGTGAACGGGACCGTCCAGGTGCTGTCGCAGCTCGTGTGGATGCTGTTCCTGAAAGTATATGACTTAAAAGAGGATATGTGGGAGCTGTATGAGGACGGATTCCAAAGCGCCATCCCGGAAAAATGCCGCTGGCGGAACTGGGCAAAGGGAAAATCCCAGAAAGACCAGATGACCGGGGACGATATGGTAAATTTCGTGAACAATACCCTGTTCCCGGAATTAAAGAATCTGTCCATAACCGCGCAAAGTTCCAGGCGTAGGATAATCGTGAAGGAAATGATGGCGGAATCCTACAATTACATGAAGGACGGTGTGTGCATCCGCAAAGCCGTCAACCTGCTGGACGGCATTGACTTCGATGACCGGGAAGAACACCATTCCTTCAATGTGATATATGAAACCCTGCTGAAAAGCCTGCAGAGCGCAGGACGTTCCGGCGAATTCTACACGCCGCGCGCCTTGACGCAGCTAATCACAGAAAAAGTGAATCCACAGCTTGGCAAAGTCACGGCTGATTTTGCGTGCGGCACAGGGGGCTTCCTCATTGACGCTGTAGAACATCTGCGGAAACAGCGGAAGAAAGCCGAGGACAATGCCATTATTGAGAAGACCGTGTTCGGCGTGGAAAAAAAGCAGTTCCCCTATATGCTGTGTACCACCAATATGCTGCTCCATGATGTGGATTACCCACGCATCTACCATGAGAATTCCCTCATGAAAAATGTACGGGACTACAAAGATACTGAAAAAGTTGATTTCATTCTGATGAATCCCCCATACGGCGGCCATGAGCAGGATGCCATACAGGTGAACTTCCCATCACAACTCCGCAGCTCTGAAACGGCCAACCTTTTCATGATTGAAATACTGTACCGTCTGAATGATGGCGGACGCTGCGGCGTAATCCTGCCGGACGGATTCATGCAGAATGATGATGCCAGCTTAATCGAAATCAAGAAAAAACTGTTCAAGGACTGTAATGTACATACGATCATCCGTATGCCGGGAAGCTGTTTTGCCCCATATACGCCGATTGCCACAAATCTGTTGTTTTTTGACAAAACTGGCAGAACCACTGAAACATGGTTCTATCGGTTTAACCTGGAAAACGGGCAGAGATTCAGCATGAAACGGAATCCAATCACACGGGAGAAGCTGTCTGCTATTGACGAATGGTGGGATAACCGCATTGAAATAAAAGATACGAAATCAGACGTTTCTTTATCCGACACATGGAAATCTCAATGTGTCAGCATCGAAACAATCATTGATAAAAAACTATAACCTTGACTTTTGCGGATTCCCAAATGAGGAGAAAGTAATCTTATCACCCGAAGATACTATAATTAATTTTAAAGAAGAACGAGATCGGCTTGACCGCAGACTGGATGAAAAATTGCAGGAGATTCTTGAGCTTCTGGGGGTGGAACAATGATATTAACAAAAGATTTACGGCTATCCATACTTCAAGCAGCAGTCGAAGGAAAACTGACAGAACAGTCTGCTAAAGATACGCCTGTGGAAACAACATTGGACAGGTTGCAGGATATAAAAAACAATCTTGCCAATAACAAAAAAATTAAGAAGGCCGCTTCAAAAACAGAAGATTCAATACCTTTTAATATCCCTGATAATTGGACATGGGTGAAGCTGTGTGATATTGGCGAATTAGCAAGAGGGAAATCAAAACACAGGCCGCGAAATGATGAAAGCCTTTATATTGACGGAACAATCCCTATGATCCAGACTGGAGATGTAGCCGCAGCCAATAAATACATTACACAATTTAACACTTGTTATAATGAAAAGGGACTTGCCCAAAGCAGGCTATGGAAAAAGGGGACATTATGCATCACGATAGCCGCAAATATTGGCGATGTCGCTATACTGACATTTGATGCCTGTTTCCCAGACAGCGTCCTTGGCTTTCTTCCGTTTTCTGAGCAGGTATCCAAAGAATATGTATATTATATGTTATTGGCATACAAACATCGTATGAATGCAAAAGCATCAAAAATAGCACAAAGCAATCTTAGCCTAGACAAAATCAATTCCATGTTATTTCCATTTCCTCCAATTGAGGAGCAGTTGCGTATTGTGGATTGCTTAGACATGCTTTTTTGTAAAGTTGATGAATATGAAAAAATAGAACAGCAATTAACCGTTCTTAAAAATAAATTTCCTTCTGATATGCGAGAAGCCATTTTGCAATCCGCATTACAAGGAAAACTCACTGAACAATTAGAAACGGATAGTTCTGTGGATGAATTGTTAGAACTTATTTTTACAGAAAAAGAAAACTTAATTCTGGCAGGTGAAATAAAGAGAGAGAAGCCATTGCCTTCTATTACAGACGATGATATTCCATTTGAAATCCCTGTATCCTGGAGATGGGAACGATGGGGCAATTTGGCAAACAGCATACAATATGGCTATAATGCTCCTGCCATTCCTCAAGGCGATATACGGATGGTAAGAATCAGCGATATCCAAGACAATATTGTAGATTGGAACACAGTTCCGTATTGCCAAATTTCCGAAAAAGAAATTCCTACATATCTTCTTGCAGAAAATGATTTACTATTTGCCAGAACAGGAGGAACCGTCGGGAAATCATATTTAGTCACTAACATGACAGAACGGGCTATTTATGCAGGATACCTTATTCGCTCTAACTATAATAAAAGACTTTGCCCTCAATATTTAAAATATTTTATGGACAGTCCTTTGTACTGGTCGCAGCTACGAAATGGAACAACCCAAACAGCACAGCCAAACTGTAACGGAAAAGCACTTTCAAAAATGATGATTCCAATCCCGCCGATTGAAGAACAGCAACGTATCGTAAAACAGCTTGATATATTACTGCCATTATGTGATAATTTAGTTGAATAAAAGAAAAGGAGACTATATGAAACAAGAATACACTGACAAAATGAAATTTTATCAACAACCCGAATATGAATCTTTCCTAAAAGAAAAGTGCGTCTTGGATGCGCGACAATTTTTGCACTCATCAATGCTTTATTTAAACTATGCGCTAAAAACAGCCAAATTATATGAAGCTATCGGAAAAAAGAATGTAGCTGAAAGCAATAAAAATCCCATGTACAACAGTGTCGAATTACTTGGATGGCATTATAAGGCCGAAATCCTTTTGAACAAACTAACATTAGAATGGATATCACACATCTCCAACTCTCTTGACTGTTTACTCCAATATATTAATTCGACATTATGTCTTAGATTACCACATAGAGATGTGGTTATAAAGCATCTTGGAGAAAAACTTGGCAATTATCCTTCAATCAAGAGTGCTGTAAATGCCTTATGGGATGATGATATGGTTGCGTACATACGCTCTGCATATAATTTTAGCAAACATACATTAGCTTTATATGGCAACTCATTATTTACAGATGTACTCACCGGACAAAGGGACATACATATCCCAGACTTTAAGTTTAAAGGCACTATTTACAAGTCAAAATCGACAAATGAGATGATTTCCTATTATGAAACTTTTGTCGGTAAATACATTGACATAATGGATAGCATAGACACGATTCTACATAATATACAGCCCATTCCAAACAGATTTCATATCCGCCAAATGATTATAGACAATACGCCTTTAGAGGATGATGGAAATAATCTTGGTCTTATTCTCCATGCTGAGTTTGACGTTGATGGGCAACATATGAAAAGATATTGGATTGAAAATCTACAATTTAATGCTAGTGATAATATAGAAATAATGCCGCCGCATTCTAACACCATCGGACAGCATTTTGGAGGCATAAAAATTATCGAAGTTATTAATGACGGAACCAAAATAGGGGAATTACGTACTGATTTATCTAAAATAGATTCATCCGTATTAGCTTACCATAAGTACAAATACTATCCACTATAATTCAATATCATGCTATTATATGCGATAACTTTAAACACCACCTAAACACCAAAAAGTTCCGAAGAATGCCCATTTCACCGCATTCTTCGGAACTTTCCCCGTATAGAAGTCTTTCCTTTCAATGACGCAGCTGTGCGGCTTCTCTTTGTCCTCCCTGTTATAGCTTATCCCCACCAGCAGAATCTCTCCGGTATATCCCTCCAGCGCCTGGGTGTATTGTCTGTCCCTGATCTGCTGCAGGGCTGTTTCGACTGGCTTGCCGTACTTTAGTTCAACCAGGATCGCCGGCTTATTTGTGGAGGGCAGA
Organism: uncultured Acetatifactor sp.; assembly: GCA_910585015.1. Lineage (GTDB taxonomy): Bacteria > Bacillota > Clostridia > Lachnospirales > Lachnospiraceae > Acetatifactor. The sequence goes on along the minus strand of CAJUCT010000001.1, from coordinate 57,368 downwards.
GGCAGAAACACCACATCCGCAAAGCCCTTTCCCGCGGGGAGTTCCCGTATGATCCGGTAGTCCTTCCTGGCGCTGTAGTACGCAAGTCCGATGGCGCAGCTAAGGGAATTTTCATCGTTGTAGGTCAGTATGGAGGACACCTCCGTGTGGGCTCTGTCCAGCCCCTTTGCAACACTTTTTTCATCGCCCCCAAGCGTATCTTCCAGCAGCTTTTCGGATGCCTTCAGAACACGCATAACCTCCGTCCATCCCCCTACGCTCATGGCGTTTTCAAACTCTCTGATGATCTCTTTATTGGGAATAAATGCCTCCTCAGTCTCTGAATCATATCCCAGATAGCCCAAATGGATCAGCAATGTCAGGACATCATCCTTTGTCTCGAAATTGCGCATATCATTCTGAAAGCTTTGCGTATTTACCCTGATGCATTCTCCGCCAAGCATCTGCACAATATCTGTGCGCAGTCCGTCAAAATCCATATCCATATATATTTTCAGGGCATCATAAGTTTCAGTAGAAGTCCAGTAGCTGGAAAAGTCTCTGTTGTACATTGCCGCCACAACAGACCTGGGATTATAAATATGCTTATATTTCTTGAATCTATATCCGTCATACCAACTGCTTGTCTGGGCAAAATCCATGTCAAACCGCTCACATAACGCCTTTACCTCATCCTCCGTAAAACCGGTATACTCCTCAAAAACATACTGGTTTGTCATCGAGTATTCCCAGAACATATTCAATGCAGAGTGCTGCCCATATTTTTTTACAGGCAGAATACCCGTCATATAAGCCAGCGCCACATAGGGCTGATCCTTGAAAAGATCTCTCAGAAAATCAAGATATTTTTTCTGCAGCGCTTCAGACTCCTGTCTCTCACGCATCACGCAGTCCCACTCGTCAATCAGAAAGATAAACGCTCTGCCCGTCTCACTGTAAATCTGCTCCAGCGCAGCCGCAAGGATAGTTTCTTCCTCTGAAAAAAAATCCCCATATACCTTCCGGATATCAGCGATAACCGCCTGCTCCAGATACTCCGTCACTTCCTGCTTCCGGGCCCTGATCAAAAACTGCTGCATGTTCAGATAGATTACATCGTATTGGTTCAAATGCTCTCTGAAAGATTCGCTGCTCTCTATCTTATATCCCTGGAACATCTCCCTGGAATCACAGCCGCGGCTGTAATAAGCGGCAAGCATTTTCAGCGCCATGGACTTCCCAAAACGCCTGGGCCTGCTGACGCAGATATATTTTTGCTCTGTATTGACGCACTTGTTTGTGTGCGCTATCAGCCCTGTCTTGTCCACATAGATCTCAGAGCGGAGCGCATCCCCAAAGTTCTTATTATCCGGATTCAGATATACTCCCATAAAATGCCTCCACACAAAATTCTGCCGGTTCCCGCCTAGTTCTATTATATGGGAATTAGAATAAATTAACAAGGCTGACTTCCCACTCGAAAAATCTCCTAATGCTTTTCACATTCTAGCCAGTAACAAGCTTCAGATAGATAAGCGGGTCTGAACAGGAGCGTCCCCTGCTGGCTATTCTCTATAAACCTTTCAAGGGTTAGCGGGCAGGGGACCCGGCTCCGTCACGCAGCCGCCCAGCCGGGAGGAGTATAGGATCTTCTCCCTCACGGGCAGCTGCATCAGCTTGCCCAATGCCTCCTCGTAGTATTTCAGCTGTTCCGCGTAGCGGTTCCACAACTCCTGTCCGGTCTCCACCCGGTCCGTCTTGTAATCCACCACTACAATCTGCCCGTCTTCCACAAAAAAAGCGTCAATGATTCCCTGGATGAGTACCTTCTCCTCCGCCGGAAACTGGCTCTTAAGCCGGGCGGCGCTGATACCGTAGACAAAGGGCTGCTCCCGGTACAACGTCCCTGCGGCGGCGGCGCGCCACATGCGCCAGGCGATGGGGTCCCGGAAAAAGCGCACCAGCTGATGTTCCCGCAGCACTTGGCGGTAGCTTTCCGGCAGCCTGCCCTCCGCCACCTCCCGGGCCAGCATCTCCCGCAGATTGGCCTTCAGCTTTTCCCCGTCCCCGGACACCGCAAAGATTTCCGCGCTCTCCGGCATCCTCTCATATACCCCCTGGTATAACTGTCCATAATCCACCAACTCCATAACCTTGTGGAAGGCATTGCCCCGCAGGGTTCCTCCGGCCTCCTCCTCGTCTCTTCTAAAGCTGGGAATATAGGGCACTATCTCTTTCTGTTCAAAAGCCTGGTAAGCCGCCTCGTCCTTCTCCTCCATGGCGGCGATCTTCAGTTCCGATACGCTGGTCTTGGTATACAGCTGCTCCAGTTCCCGGTAGGCATAGGTGTAGGCAAAGCGCTGTTCCAGATCCCGGACCTGGGCCGGATCCGCCCATAGTCCGGCCTGTTCCAGCTGCATCTCCCTGCGGGCAAGGTCCACCTGCTTGCGCACGGCTTCCCCCTTAAGTCCCTCCTCCTGCCAGATGGCAACCTGTACCTGGACCGGGTCCAGCGCAGGCAGAATATCTTCCAGATAGCTGCCCGCCTTCATAAAGTCCAGATAGCTCAAAGGGCCTGGCTGACGGAGCCTGTACTGCTGCCACAACGCCTCCGCGTCCGCCGCGCAGGCTGTCATAATCAGCTTCTCCTTGGCCCTGGTCAGCGCCACATACAGCACACGCAGTTCCTCCGCCAGATTTTCCTCCCGCATCTTCCTGGACACCACCAGTTTCCGCAGGGTCTTGTTGCGCACCCGCCCCTCCACATCCACAAAGTCCGTTCCCAGGCCGTAGTCCATATCCATCAGAAAACTCTGGTTCACGTCCTGCATATTAAAACGCTTGGCCAGTCCGGAGACAAAGGTGATGGGAAATTCCAGTCCCTTGCTCTTGTGGATGCTCATAATCCGCACCACATCCGCATACTCGTCCAGCGATCCTGCCTCCCCGAAATCCACGTCATACTGTTCCAACTGCTCAATATAGCGGACGAAGTGAAAAAGTCCGAAATAGCTGGTTTTTTCAAAGTCCGATGCCTTGGTCAGCAGCATCTCCACATTGGCCCGGCGTTTGCTGCCTGCGGGCATGGCGGTCACATACTGCAGATAGTCGTGGTCCCGGATCACCGTCTCTAAAAGCTGGCGAATAGGCATATAGATCGTGTAACTTCGGTAATTGTCAATCTTCTCCGCAAAGCGGCGGCATTTTTCCTGTAATTCTAAATTCAGCCCACACTGCGCGTCATTTTCCGGAAGTATATCCGGCGCTCCCTCCGAGACTGCCGGACTTACCGTTTTCTCCTGAATCTCCGCGGACAATGCCTGGGGTACGGTTCCCTCCCCGCTCTCCATGGACGATGCCTGGGGCTCGGTTCCCTCCCCGCCCTCCACAGACGACGCCTGGGGCTCGGTTCCCTCCCCGCCCTCCACAGACAATGCCTGGGGCTCGGTTCCCTCCCCGCTCTCCACAGAAAGTGTCTGGGGCTCGGTTCCCTCCCCGCCCTCCACAGAAAGTGTCTGGGGCTCGGTTCCCTCCCCGCCCTCCAAGGACGATGCCTGACTCACGGTTCCCTCCCCGCCCTCCAAGGACGATGCCTGACTCACGGTTCCCTCCCCGCCCTCCACAGACAATGCCTGGCTCTCTTCTTCCGGCGCCTGGGCAGAACAATCTGTCTCCAGACCCGCCCCGCTCTGCACTGCCTGCCACAGGCTCACTTCCTGGCTCTCGCTCCTCAGAACCGCGATCTCCTCCTCCGTAAACCCTCCAAACACGGATTTCATAACCCCAAACAGCGGGATATCCTGGGTGGGATTGTCCAGCACTCGCAGCAGCTGCAGCAGTTCCTGTACCTCCGTGGCGGCAAAATACCCGGTCTTGGAGGAGATATATACCGGGATTCCCTCCCCCTCCAGTACCTCCTTGAACTCCTCGTCCCAGCCGCTGCCGGTGCGCAGCAGAATCACCATGTCCCCATACCGGGCGGGCCGCAAGGTTCCTGTGACCTTATCCGTCACCAGATATTCCCGGCGAAGCCCATGAATCCGGGCGGCAATCATCCGGGCCTCCCGAGTCTTGGCTGTCTCCTCGCTTCCCTGCTCTGGCTTCTCCGCCAGCAGCAGTTCACTGCGGCAGTCCGGCCCCTCCGGGTACTCGGCCCCCACATAGAGCGCCGCCTGGGCATCATACTCTATACCGCCCTTGTCCCGGCTCATCAAATTCACAAAGATACTGTTTACCGCGTCCAGCACCTCCCGGCGGCTTCGGAAATTTCTGCTCAGATCGATGCGCTGGCAGCTGCTGTCCTCATGGGTGTAGGTCTCGTATTTTTCCAGAAAAAGTTCAGGCCTTGCCAGACGGAACTTATAGATGCTCTGTTTCACGTCTCCCACCATAAAACGATTGAAATGCCCTTCCGCCTCGCCGGATACCGCCCAGAGCAGATACTCCTGCACCAGGTTGCTGTCCTGGTACTCGTCTATCAATATCTCATGAAAATACTCCCTATACTCCCGGGCCACGGGACTGGGCAGAACCTTCCCTCCCTCTCGGCGCAGCAGAATCTCCAAGGCATAATGCTCGATATCGGAGAAATCCATAAGCTTTTTCTCCTGCTTGCGCGCCCGGAAAGCCTGCCCGAACTCCATAGCCAGTTCCGCCAGCATACGCACCGGGGCCTGACAGGCATTCATCTGGGCCAGACTCAGATCTATGGGCGTGGTGAAGAACTGCTCCCGCATCTCCTGCAAAGTGTCCTTCACCCTGCCCCGGAGAGTTTTCGCCAGTTCCCGCTTGTCGGCGGACACAGCCGGGTCCTTTTTTACCGGCAATCTGCCGAAACTCACATGTGTCAGACTTTGCGCCAGACGTTCCATGACCATGGTTGTGCCCGGTTCGTCACCGTCTTGTTCCGCCACAGTCTCCCCTTTACCCATCCCTGACACTGTGCCGGCTTTGTCCTTCTCTGCTCCCTTCCCGCCACGGTCCTGTCCCGATTCCTGCGTGACAATCTCCCCCAGCACCTCCAGCAGCATATCCCGCTCCTGCTCCACCATAGGCCCGTACATATAGGGGCCGTCCGCCTCCTGGCAGATCTCCAGCACCTGCCCCAGGGTATCTGCGCAGCCCTGGAGCATCTTCTCCAGGTAACGCCGCAGGTAGATGCCGCAGGCGGACTGCTCCCAGTCAGCTTCGTCTAAAATAGCATAGTCGTCCCTCCGCTCCTCCAGCCACTGTCCGGGCCAGGGACAACTCTCCGCATACTCATGGAGCTTTAGAATATGCTGTTCCAAAACACTCTCCCGCCCGCCGGGGCAGAAAAACTCCACACACCGGACAAAAGCGGGATCTCCATCGGCAAAATGCTGTTCCAGCAGATCCTGCAGCACATCCTGCTTCAGAAGCTTGCTCTCCCCCTCGTCCGCCACCCGCATGGCAGGATCCAGACCGATCTCCTGAAAATGGTTGCGGATCAGATAGAGACAGAAGCTGTCGATGGTGGTGATCAGCGCGTTGTGCAGCAGCGTCACCTGACGCTCAATATGGGCATCATCGGGATGCTCCTCCAACTGCCTCTCCAGCCCCAGCCGTATCCTCTCCCGCATCTCGGCGGCGGCGGCGTTGGTAAAAGTCACAATCAACAGGCGATCCACATCCACGGGCCGGGAAGCGTCACAGATCATGCGGATGATACGCTCCACCAGCACGGCAGTCTTGCCGCTGCCCGCCGCCGCAGACACCAGAATATTCCGCTCCCGCAGATCAATGACCTTCTGTTGATCCGGCGTAAATTCTATGCTCATCGCCCAGTTCCTCCTCCATGCTCTCAAAAGCCTCCTGCCTGTCCAGTTCTTTCAGCAGCCGCCTGCGGTAGCCCGGTATGCCGGGATCAAAACCGCACACCTTTTTGTAGGCGCAGTAGGTGCAGGCTTCATTGCTGCCCTTTTCATAGGGGTTTACCTCCTTGTGGCCCCCCAGAATCTCCTGGCCGATCTGCCGCACCTTGTGGCTCACATAGGCGGACACCAGCCCCAGTTCCTGGCTGCTCATAACGGAGGAACGGGCACTGTAGCTTCCGTCCTTCTTTTTCTCCACAGGAATGACAGTGGATTTATCCCCCATCTCCCGGTCCAGCCTCTGGATGATATCCTCCTCGCCGCATACCACGCCGTTCATCCGCAGCTGCTCCAGGATCTGCTCATTGATCTCCTGAGGACTGAGTTCCACCTGGGACTCCACCATGGGATCCGTCACGTGGTAGTAGAGCATGGCCGCCGGCACAATCTCCTTGTCCGGATGTCTGCGGGCCTCCATCTCCATGGCGGCATTCATATATACCACCAACTGCAGCTGCAGACCGTAGTACAGCGCCGCCAGGTCAAAACGCCGGTCCCCGGATTTGTAGTCGATGATCTTCACATAGACCCGATCCTCGCTCTCCGAGATATCCACCCGGTCAATACGCCCCGTAAGCCGCATTTTCTCCTGTTCCGACAATGCGATATTCACCGCCTCCAGCCGATCCGCCATATGGAAGGACAGTTCATGAGCGTCGGGCACAAAGCTGCCCTTTTGTAACTGACGCTGCAATGCCCTGACCGTCCGTTTTAAAATCCTGGCCATGCGCCGTATGCCGTAGGCGCTGCGGGCGCTGGCGTAGAGCACACTGCCTCCATACTCCGCCGCGAACTGCTCCATAGCTTCCTCCACGGCCTGATCCCCCCACTCCTCTGGGAAATCGAACCAAGTATAGCCGCTCTCCGTGAGCCGCCCGGCAAAGGCGTCCAGCACCTGATGGAAGGCATTGCCCATATCCACATTCTCAAAGCCGAACTCCTCCCGCTCCCGCAAAGTCAGGCCATATTGCAGGAAATGACGGTAAGCGCAGGCCGCGTAAGTCTCCAGACGGCTGACGCTGTTTTCCAGCTGCAAGCCGTAGAGGGCCCTGGCCACCGCCCGGGACAGTCCGCTCTCCCGATAGTGAAGAAACGCCGCCCGGTGCAGCAGATCCACCATTTCCCGCTCTTCCTCCCGTCCCGCGTATGCGGCGTAGAGGGAAAAGAACTCCCGGCTGCCCGGTTCCTCGCCGACTTGTCCTTCGGAACGCTCCATTACACCTTCCACATAGTCCCGCAGCCCCTGGGCCAGATAGCGCATCCCCTCCCGGGGCGTCACCACCTGGGAGAGCACCGGGGCCTGGGCCGGGTGCTCCGTCTCCAGATCGGGGAACAGTCTCTTCAGGGTTCCCACCAGGTACGCCGGACGGATGCTCTTGCCGTCATTGCCCATGCGGGCATAGGACAGATACAACTGCCTGGAGGGCTTGGTCAGGTTCAGATACAGATACAGACGCTGGATAAACATCTGCTGTCTGGGCGTGGGAGCCAGTTCCAGCTTGGAATCCTTCAGAAACTCCCGGTCCATGTCCGAGATAATCCCTCCCTTGGAAGCGCTCTTGGGAATATTGCCGTCGTTTACCCCCAAGAAAAAAAGCACCTTTATCTGCTTTAAACGAGTGCGCTCCATATCCCCCACCAGAATGCGGTCCACATTCTGGGGCAGTGTGCCCACCTGGATCTCCCCGAATCCGGCCTCCAAAATATCGTAAAACTCCTGCCGGGTGATCTCCTCCTCTCCCAGCAGCCCGTGGATCTGCTCCAGCAATTCCATCACCAGCCGGTAAATCTGCTCATACTCCCTGGCCCGCACCAGATCCCCGGCGGTCTTGAACTCCGCCGCCATCTTCACCAGCCGGCGCTGTACCTGGTTGTCGTGCAGAAAATCATAGAGCCGATTCACATAGACCGCCGCCTGGGCCTGTCTCTCTCCCTTCAGGGGCAGCAGCTGGTCCATCATCCTCTGCCGCAGTTCGTTGATCCTCTGCAAAGGTCCTTCTTCTTCCCCCATGCAGCGGGTCTTGCGTGTAAAAAGCTGGTCCCACTTTTTAAGTCCCCTTATACCTGTCTCCCGCACATAGTTTTCCAGGTCATCGATCTCCGAAAGTTCCAGCGCCGCCAGCCCGCTGCGCAGATAGTGGAACACCGCCTCATAGGAAAAATCCTGCAGAAAAAGCTGCAGCGCGCTCTTGATATACTCAGTCATGGGATTCAGGGCAATACCCCTGGTCCGATCGATATAGCAGGGGATGCCCATATCCGCGAACTCCGTCTCCACATGGGGGGCATAGGTCTCCAGACTGCCGGTGATCACCGCAATGTCCCGGTATTGCAGCCCCTGCTGCCGGATCAGCGACAAGATGTAAAGCCCTGCCTGATGTACCTCCTCCTTGGGCGTATCCGCCTCAAAAAGCCGGATCTGCTCCTGACTGCCCTCATAGGGCCTGGGATGGCTGCGGAACAGGTTCTGCTCCAGGCTCTGCAGCGCCGGATTTTGGGCAAAACGATGACAGGGACCGGGATGGATCACCACGTCCTGCCCCCGCGCAACCTGCGCCTGCCCGGCCAGGGCGCTCAGGTCATGCACGGTCTTCTTGCTCAGGTAAAACAGCTTCTGCTCCCCGTCCAACTCATAGGGATTCTCCCCCTGTCCCAGCGTCACCGTGACAATGACCTCCCCCGCCAGACGCATCAGTTCCTGAATCACCCGGTTCTGTATGGGGGTAAATCCGGTAAAACCGTCAAACACAATGACGCTGCCGGGAATCAGCCGGGATTTGCGCAGGGATTTGCACACCAAATCCAGGGTCTCCTCCGTGGTGATGAAATGTCCCCGGATGTAGTCCAAAAAGCTCTGGTACAACAGCCCCAGGTCCTTCAGCTTATGGTGCAGCGCCCCTCTTTTTACCGCGAACTCCGTCAGCTTGCCCACATCTTCGGGGGACAGGCCGTACTGCATGAACTCGGAAACGGCGCTCTTCACCTCGTGGATGTAACCCTGGCGATGCAGATAGCCTCCCAGGGCAGGCAGCTGATCCTTGAGCCCCGCCGCCACCTTCTGCAGCACCAGGCTCTTTCCCGTGTCATCCAGCACCGGGATGTCCTCTCCCCCTACCTCCTCCAGGATGCGGTGGGAAAGACGGCCGAAACTCAGCACATCAATGTTCATGATTCCCTCGCAGGGGTGCATCGTCACCAGTTCCTGCTGCGTCTGCATGGTAAACTGGTCAGGTACCACAATCATGAAATTTTGTTTCCTCCCGTCCTGCCCTGCAGCTTCCTTCCCTGTCTGAACGTCCCCGTCCTGCCCCATGGATCTGGCGATAATCTCCCGATATAATTGATAACTCTTTCCAGCGCCCGAAGGCCCAAAATAAAACCGCAGACTCATGGCTGCCTCCCTGCCGCCTTGCGGCGGTTCCGTTATGATTAGTAAATATCATGTCGGGACTTATCACACGGATCCCGAGTACTTCTCAGATCAGATCCAGTTCCACCGGGCAATGGTCTGACCCCATTACCTGGGCGTGGATTTTGGCGTCCTTAAGCTGCCCCGCCAGCGCCTGGGAACATACAAAATAGTCGATGCGCCACCCGATATTCCTGGCTCTGGAGTTAGCCATATAACTCCACCAGCTGTAGGCCCCCTCCAGATCCGGATAGAAATGGCGAAAGCTGTCCACAAAGCCGCTCTCCAACACCTTGGTAAAACAGCCTCTCTCCTCATCGGTAAAGCCTGCGTTGCGCCGGTTGCTTTTAGGGTTCTTCAGGTCTATCTCCTTGTGGGCCACATTCAGGTCCCCACAGAAAATCACAGGTTTTTTCTCCTCCAGCTTCTTCAGATAAGCCAGAAAAGCCGCCTCCCATTCCATCCGGTAGGAAAGCCGGGTCAACTCCCTCTGAGAATTGGGCGTGTACACCGTCACCACATAATATTCCGGAAACTCCGCCGTTATCACCCGTCCCTCATGATCGTGTTCCGGAATCCCGATGCCATAGGCCACGCTGACCGGCTCCTGTCGGCAGAACATAGCCGTGCCGGAGTACCCCTTTTTCTCCGCGTAGTTCCAATACTGGTGATAGCCCGGCATCTCCAGATCAAGCTGCCCCTGGGACAGCTTAATCTCCTGCAGGCAGAACACATCCGCCTCCGCCTCTTTGAAAAAATCCATAAAGCCCTTATCCAGACAGGCCCTCAACCCATTAACGTTCCAGGAAATCAATTTCATACTTTCATCCTCCGCTGATGTGTGCTATACTTTTATAAATACGTTTATCTATATCATACTTGATTTAGTCCAAAGGAACAAGTACCAAATTCCCCAGCAAAAAAAGAGTCCTCGGAATCTCCGCTGACCCTTTTTCTGATACCTATTCCTTTGGCGCGTGTGTCCGCATGATGCATACTTGCACACTGCATACCTGCATCCTTCCCCTTTTTTTCTTGCGGACACCAATCCCCTTTTACGGGAAAGTGTTCGGCTTAACGCACAACCTTGAACTATGGCTTCCCTACCATCATGTACTTCAAGGTTTTCCCCTGTGCCTTTTCGCATCCCTTATTCCCTATAAGAATATAATAGTCAAAATCCAACACACTTTGTTGAACGAAATGTTTTTATTTTATTATATAGCAAAACCAAAAGAACCCGAAAGTGTTCTATTTGCTACATATTCCTTTCAGAAAATCGTAGTATGTATACAGCTTCTGCACTCCGTTTTCCAGGATATAATAGTGTCGGATATAGGGCGCCAGCAATGCCAGCAACAGCGTCACCAACACAAGCAATTCCCACCGGGATGTCAGTATGCAGCCCAGAAAAGCCAGCACTGTCAGGATGGCAAAGACCGCCGTCACAATCAGATGCACCAGTCTCTCATGCTGGAAAAACCGGATCTGTACCAGCAGATCACTTATGATCTCCGCCGCGTCTCCGGCATGCAGTTCCCCCTCCCGCGCTCTCAGTTTTTCCATATATGCCAGATAGCTTTTCAGACGTTTTTCCATAAAACACCCCACTTACTTCTTTTTTCCTGTCCCTGTTTGTAGTATAATGTCCGAGGAGAACAGAGTCAAGTTATGTATTCGGACGGTTCTGCCAGAAACGAATATCCATCTGAAGCCATTTACCGGCTAAGATGTTAAAAGTAACGGAGGCATAATTATGAGAGCAAATAAACACACACATTATATAGTGGTTCTGTTGATCTATCTGTTTCTGCTTACCGGCTGCGGAGACAGCTTTATGGATGCTGCAGGGCAGACGGCCCAGGAGAATGTCATTCTGGATGACTTGGGGCTGCCGGTGCATACCATCCCGCCCCAGGCCACACCCACGCCTGCGCCCACACCCTTTCCAGAGTACGACATCTCTCTGATGATGGTGGGGGACAACCTGATGCATATGGGCATTGTATACAGTGGGAAACAACAGGATGGAAGCTACAATTACAATGCACTGTATGAGGACATCTCCGAGCAGCTTCAGACTGCGGATATCAAAATCATCAACCAGGAGACTATCCTGGGAGGCAATGAACTGGGCTTTTCAGGCTATCCCAATTTCAACTCGCCTACGGAGGTGGGGGATGCCATCGCCGCTGCCGATTTTAACGTGGTGCTCCACGCTTCCAACCATGCGGCGGACCAAAAACTCCAGGGGCTGGAAAACTGTGCCGCATTCTGGCGTGAACGGCACCCGGAGGTGATGATGCTGGGCATCGAGGGGGCAGAGAGTTCCGATATGCTGCTCGCCGGCGCCGCCCATGCCTTCGGGGAGAGATCTGCCGACTGGCACATCGACGAACGCGGCATCGGCTATATGACTGTAGAAGGCATTACCTTTGCCATCCTCAACTACACTTACGGTCCCAACATGGAGGTGATTCCCCCCTCCATCATGGGGCACTTGAATATCCTCTGCGGCTATGACCCCCACAGCGGCCAGCTGGATTTTACCACTCTGAATCCCCAGGTACCGGAAGACATCGCCGCCGCCCGCCAGCAGGCGGATGTGGTTGTGGTCTGTCCTCACTGGGGCACGGAATATTCCACCACTCCCTCCAGTTATCAGGAAAAATTTGCCCTGCAGATGGTGGAGGCGGGGGCGGATGTTATCATCGGCACCCATCCCCATGTGGTGCAGCCAGTGGAATGGATCCAGGCGGAAAACGGCCGCCGTGCCCTGTGCTTTTATTCTCTGGGCAATTATGTATCCACCCAGAAAGAAGGGATCTGTATGCTGGAAGCCATGGCCTGGATCACCTTCCATGTAGATGAATACGGGGTATCCATTGCGGAGAGTCAAAGCGGCGCAATCCCCCTGGTATGCCAGTACACCAGCGGCCCCGTGCGCTTTGAAGGGGTCTATCTGCTGCAGGATTATACCCAGGAACAGGCCGCCCGGCATGGCATCCGCTCTTACGGCGGCGTCAATTTAAGCTTGGACGACCTGTTGAAGTGGTCCTCAGAAATATTTCACGAAAACACTTCTGAGGATGCCACTCTGGACTGGCCCCTTAATCAATAATGTTTTTTACGGCCAGAATGTTGTCATAGTCGGCGTCATAGATCACCACGCCTTTGCGGGAATTGGCCGCATGAATGATCTGTCCGTCTCCGATATACATACCCACATGGGTACATTTGCTCTTACCATAACAGATGATGTCACCCGGCTGGATCTCGCTGTAGTCGATACTCCTGCCATCCGAACTGTACTGGCCCGATGGCGTTCTGCTGATGGAGTAGCCGAAATCCGCATAGATATAACAGGTAAAGCCGGAGCAGTCCGTCCCCCCCGCCAGGCTTCTGCCCCCATGCACATAGGGATAGCCCAGATACAGCATGGCGTAATCCACGATGGAGCGGCGCAGCTCCTCATTGGAGGTGTAGAGGGTGGCAGGCGGGGTCAGCGGCGTAACCACGGTATTCTCCGGCGCCGCCTGCTCCTGGGCCGCCATCCTCTGGGCCAGTTCCCGCTGGGCGGCCTGCTCCGCCCGCTCCTCCTCTATGGATTTGGCATAGATAAACTCCTCTGAAACCGTTACATACTCGGCGGCCACATAGCCGGTCTTGTCCTCCGTATACTGTATCAGCAGCCAGTCTCCCTGCTGCTCTAAAAGCTTCACCTTTTCCCCGTGGCTGATATAGCCGATGCGCTTGGAATCCGTGCCCGGCTCCTGCCGCACATTCAATCTGTTCGCAAGCACGGTGGCATATCGGGTCACATAACTGTCCACTGCCTCCACAGCCGCATCCCCATAGAGGAAGTACTCCGACTTAATATATCCCTCCACGCTTCCGGACACCACATGGAACCAGTCCTGATCCTCCCCGGCCACATCCAGGATCTGGGCCACGGCCCCATTGTAGATCTTGCCCAGAATCTCGCTGTCCGTAGTTGGCTCCTTCCGCACATTCACATAGTGGTTCACCTGGGCAATGGCCAAATTGGCATACTCACTTTCCTCCGCATTCGCCGCTACATTCTCCTCCTGGGAAATCTCTTTTTCAGATGCCCCTTCCTGAGGTTCCTGGGGTTCTGTCCCGGAGTCCAGGGTTTCCGCCCCCGGCTCCTGCGTTCCCTCTTGAGACTCCACGGTTCCCGCCTCCGGCTCCTGCGTTCCCTCTTG
>CAJUCT010000001.1:28832-43763 GCA_910585015.1 uncultured Acetatifactor sp. | reverse complement strand
GCGTTCCCTCTTGAGACTCCACGGTTCCCGCCTCCGGCTCCTGCGTTCCCTCTTGGGATTCCACGGTTCCCGCCTCCGGCTCCTGCGTTCCCTCTTGGGATTCCACGGTTCCCGCCTCCGGCTCCTGCGTTCCCTCTTGAGACTCCACGGTTCCCGCCTGAGACTCCTCCAGACTGTCTGTTGAGGGTTCTATGTCAGAGGCAGATTCTTCCCCACCCGCCTCTTCCCCGGCATAAGTTCCGGCCTCCGGTCCCATCGCCGCTGCTATCGTGGGCATCTCCATAGCTGACTGCTGATATATAAGGGCTGTCAATACTCCCACCAGCAACACACTGATCACTCTCTTTTTCATTGTATGTTATACCTCGATTCCGTATATTTTAAATCTTTCCTCTTGTCCAAACTACCGGCACCGATTCTCAGTATAACACATCTTGTAACATTTCCCAATACTTTCTTAAAAAGTTTTTAACATTTTTTTAATATTTATCTCAAACTCTACAATTTATAATTCATTTAAGTATAATCCGACCCTGCTCTGAATCTTTTTTACAGTTTCTTCCAGCGTGGCATCCCCTGCGAAGTACATCTCTGCTTCCTCCTCCAGAATCCTCCTGACAGGGTCACCTCTTTCACTTTCCACGTTCAGGGAGTCGCCGCACACAGCGCTTTCTGCCATGGCATACATAGCAGCAAAATCCTCCTCAGTGGGCAGTCGTGTAGGTTCCACCTTGTATGAAAATTCCTCATAACTGTCATCCGAATTAATATAACTGTAAGCAAGGTATCTCTCAAAGCTGTCCACTCTCACTGGGAAATCCCTGTCTATGGCATCCTGAAATTCTTCAGATAAAAGAAACTCCAGAAAATCCCATGCCCCCTCCTTATTCTCCGAGGCGCTGTTTATGGCAAAAGTGTCTGTCGGATGAAGTAAGCTTTCCGCGCCCTCCCAGCCGGGATATCCCAGCCACCGGGCATTATGATGCTGCATACCGATAAAACTGGATGTGGAATTAAAAAATGTGTCATTAATTATCCATTCCGGCTGCGTGATATCAATCAACGCCAAATCGTCTTCTTTCGTCACAAATGTCACCGGGGACTCCGCCGCCTCCCACCTGCTGCACACCTCCAGTATTCTCCGAAATTCCTCATTATCAAAATAGCATTCCCTCCTCTCATAATTCAGAAAACGCCCCTCAAGTCTAAGTCCCATGCAGTACCAGAATGCGTCCAGCTTGGATGCAGCCGGATACAATACCGCTCCGTCCCCTTGACTTAGTTCCAGAAAGCGCCAAGGTGTCCACTCCTCCGGAGATACATCCACCTTGACCATCATGGAATGCAGTCTGAAGGAAGGAATCACAAACACCTCCGTCCCCATCACCGTGCCTGCCTTCCTGACAGATTGCAGAATATCCTCCCTGTTCACTACCTCACTCGCCTCATAATATCCCGTCAAGTCCTCAAATACGCCTTTCACCACCATACTTCTCGCATTCAGTCCGTCCACCTGGATCAAGTCAGGGCCTTCTCCCCGCAGGAACTTTACCTCCATCTCGCTCAGGAGTTCTCTCTGGGAAGCATAGTCCTTCATCACTTCTTCCTCTGGATAGAGGATCTCCACCCGATAACTCCTATCCTGCCTGTTATATTGTCTCACTAGATCATCCATCCTGCTGATCTGTGTGTCATAGGGCGTATTAAATGCCCTTCCCAGCGTCACTACCTCTTTCTTTGGATAATCCCTGCGGCTTCCATAAGCAGCCGAGACGAAAGTCAGTATTTCCCCCTTTTCATAATAGTCCGAATGGCGTTCCCGGCACATCAGGCATATGACTTCTTTTCCCCGGAATATCCGCTGCACCCGAATGCCGTCTATCTGCACATACTCATCGTCCCAGTACCACATGCGATCCGTTTCCCCTGTCTCCGGGTCATACATCCACAGCCCGTCCTTGTCGCATAGATAGATCCCGTCCTCGCACCCGCCATATACCTGCAGCGGAGTGACAGGGCAGATATGCTTCTCACCAGCATGCTCCACATCCGCGAATACCGGTTCCTCCCCTGTAATGCAATATCCATAAACCCGGCCTTCCCGGCTCTCCGCGATTCCTTCCAGTATCTCCAATTCCGGCACATAAGTTCCCTGTAGACTGCCGTCCTGCCCGAATATAAAGACGCTGCCTCCTTCGCCATAAGCATAGAGAAATACTCTGCCGTCCTCCGTGATCACTCCGTCTGTGAGTTTTTTCCCCTGCCCCTGCAAATCAGAAGCGGAATACTCCGTGTGCCACTGCATCATGCCGTCTCCGTCATACTTTTTTAGCGAAAAGCTTCCATCCTCTTCCTGGCTGAACAACACACAGTTGCTTTTCCTGTCTGCCAGCAACGTAATGGAATACCTGCCTATCCTTTCCACATAAAGTTCGGGTTCAAATTCCCCAAACAGATCATTCCTGTAGATATCCAGGCGAAGCCCCTGCTTTTCCTGGTCATACATACCTATAATAAAATAAAACCAATCATCATTAAATGTATAAAGCGGGATCCTATAAAAAGGTACCGGCAGTCTGAAATCAAAAAACTGCGCCACAGGTACAAGTTCATCTTCCTCTGATATGGAAATGGACTCCGGATTCTCCCGAAGTCCACATGAATACATTGCCAGCGACAACAATACAAGAAGCAGACAGCAAGTCCCTCTGCTTACTTTATGTCTCATTCATAAGCCCTCCCATACAGATTAGTATAATGTTCTTCTCTATACAAATGTACTGAACCAAATCCCTATTTTATAAGGCGCTGTCAATCAAGTCCTGATAAAACATGGCATAATCCGTTCTCTTTTCCTTGATAAACTGAATCGCTGATGAAGGATGGCAATTCAGGGTGCCTGTGAGCAGATAGGGAATGTCATAGCCCCACACAGCCCCCTCCTCCTTCAGTTTTCCGATGTGCTTCTCAATAAAATTCATAATGGCAATCTTGTTATATCTGGGATTGCGCAGGAAACTCAGCAGCAGCTCCATGTAGCAGTTGCCCGCTCCTCTGCCCATGCCGCTGACTGTGGCATCCAGATAGCTTGCGCCTCTGGACAGGCTCTCAATGGTGTTGGCAAAGGCCAGCTGCTGGTTATTATGGGCGTGCATACCCACTTTTTTCCCGTATTTGGCTGCCACATCCAGATATTTGTCTGTCAGACGCTCCACCTGTTCCGGGTAGAAAGCGCCGAAGCTGTCCACCAGGTAAATCACATCCACGCTGCTCTGCGCCAGTAGTTCCAGTCCACCGTCCAGGTCCACATCGCTGACCTTGGACACCGCCATGATATTCACCGTGGTCTCATAGCCCTTCTTCTTGGCATCCTCCAGCATCTCTACAGCAGCCGGGATGGTGTTGATATAGGTGGCCACCCTCACCAGGTCTATCACGCTGTCCTTGCGGTTTAAAATGTCCTTCTTATAGTCTGTCCGGCCCACATCCGCCATAACGGAAATCTTCATATCCGTCTTGTTGTCCCCAACAATGTCCCGGATATCTTTCTCGTCACAGAACTTCCACTTGCCGAAATCCTCCTTCTTGAAAATCTCCTTGGACGCCTTGTAGCCAAACTCCATATAGTCCACACCGGCCTTGATATTGGCCAGATACAGATCCTTCACAAACTCGTCCGTAAAACGGAAATTATTCACAAGACCGCCGTCCCTCAAAGTACAATCCACTACCTTGATATCCGGGCGGAAGGATACCAGGCTGCCCTGTCTCTCTCTGCTCATGCTTATACTACTTCCTTTCTGATTTTCATTTTTCGCATACTATCCTTGTCCCTGCATAACCGGAGTTTGGTTTAAACCAAGCTCCTGCTGTACCCGTGTTATTGTGTCGATCAGTATTTGCATGTATACATGACCGATGGAACTTGCTTCTTATGGTCCCGTTTATTTTATCGCTTTAAAGTTTCGCACTTTAAACCGCTAAATTATCGGGTTGTAAAAAAATGGAAGCAAGGAGGCTCGAACTCCTGACCTTTCGCGTGTGAGGCGAACGCTCATCCCGGCTGAGCTATGCTTCCATGGGTTTTATTATAGCACGATATGCTTAAAATGCAAGTCCTAAATTTTGAAAATTAAAAAATTTTTGTGAAGTCCTCACTTTTTGCCTGCACACAAAAAGGCATATTTCATTATTCTCCTTATATCGCGTCAGCTAAATCAGCCGCTTTTTTACACCCCTCGGTTTTGTCAATATCTCTACTTCTGCACCCCCGTGGAAGGCACACTCCCCCAGGAAGGCACCGGCGAGGCCGCGACGGATACCCACGTCCTGGCCCTGCTGGGCGTCGAGCCCAGGGTGGGCGCACAATTTACCATGCCTATTACTCTGGACGATGGAACCGCGCATCCCCGCACAATAGAGCGGACTTTCACCCTCTCCGGCTGGTGGGAGTACGACAGCGCCGTGAGCGCCAACAACGTGCTTCTGCCCCGGTCCGCCGCCGAGGAGATCTGCGCCCTGTCGGGCGGGGAGCGGAACTCCATGACGGGCGCATGGAACCTGGATGTGATGTTTAAGAGTTCGGTAGGCATCAGGGAAAACCTGGGCACGGTGCTGGGAAATTACGGTTATCAATGCACCGAGGCAGGGAAGGAGAACTACCTGAGCATCGGCGTGAACTGGGGCTACACCGGGGACCGGATCACCGAGAGTTTTGATCCCTTGACGTTCGCCGCCATTGTGATAACCCTTCTGCTCATCATCTTCACCGGGTATCTCATCATCTACAATGTGTTCCGGATCTCCGTCACCAATGATATCCGGTTTTACGGCCTGCTGAAAACCATCGGCACCACCGGAAAGCAGCTCAAGCGTGTGATCCGCCAGCAGGCCCTCCTGCTCAGTCTGATGGGCATTCCTGCCGGCCTGCTCCTTGGCTTCGTCATCGGCAACAAGCTGACCCCGGTCATCATGGCCCATCTCAGCTATAAGAACGCCTTTGTTTCCTGTAGCCCCTGGATTTTTATCGGCGCGGCGGCGTTTTCCCTGCTGACGGTGTTCCTCTCCTGCGCACGGCCTGGGCGGATTGCCGCCAGGGTATCCCCGGTGGAGGCGGTGCGCTATACCGAAGGCGGACAGCAGTCCGGGAAGAAAGGCGGCAAACGGGCAGTCCGGGCAGGCACCGCCGGCGCGTCCCTGCCGGAAATGGCCTGGGCCAATCTGGGCCGGAGCAGAAGTAAAACGGTAGTTACCGTCATCTCTCTGACCCTGGCGGTGGTGCTGATGAATCTGGTGTATACGTTTGTCAGCGGCTTCGATATGGAGAAATATCTCTCCGGTCAAGCAGTCACCGACTTTGTCCTGGGCCACGCCGACTACTTCCAGACCGGCGCCCACTTCCGCTCGGCGGATCAGGCGCTTTCGGAGGAGATCATCGCCCAGGTCAGCACCCAGGGCGGTATCACCGAGGGAGGCCGGGTCTATGGCCAGGATGGGGCTATCCAGGCCCTTCTGCCGGAGGAGTACTTCCGCCAGGACTACAGCAGGCACTATCCCGAAGAGATGCTGGACAGCATCGTCGCCTCCCAGGAGCATGTGAGCGAGGGCACCATCGTGGGCAATGCCCAGCTCTATGGCCTGGAGGACTTCATTCTCGGCGAGATAAATGTGCTGGCGGGAGACATTGCCCCCTTATCCGATCCCGACCAGAACGCCATTGCCGCCGTCTATTCCGCCGACGAATACGGGATGATCAACGAGAATGCCAACTGCTTCCAGGTGGGGGACACCGTGAAGCTCCGATATGTGGAGGAGTGGACGAATGTTGATACGGACACTGGAGAGGAAATTTCCCCAGAGGAGGCGGACGCCCGCTATGAGCGCGGGGAGGCCAACTTCATTCCCCGGGTCAAGCGCTATACGGAAAAAGAGTACACTGTCTGCGCCCTGATCGAGATCCCCAGCGCCCTCACCTACCGCTACTCCACCCTCGGGGCCAGCAAACTGGCTATGGGAGCGGAGTTGTTCAAGCGGGATACCGGCATGAACTCTGTCATGATCTACGCTTTCAACACCGCCCAGGAGTCCAATGCCGCTATGGAGGACTTTTTGAAGGAATACACGGAGTCCGTCCAGCCTACCTGCGACTACGAGAGCAGACAGAGCAAGACGGCCGAGTTTGAGGGCTTTCGGAATATGTTCCTGACCCTGGGCGGCACACTGGCAGGGATTATCGGTCTGGTAGGTGTGCTCAACTTCATCAATACCGTGCTGACGGGCATACTTGCCCGGAAGCGGGAGCTGGCAATGCTCCAATCTGTGGGTATGACCGGAAAGCAGATGAATACCATGCTGGTGTACGAAGGGCTGTACTACACCATGCTGTCCGCCGCCCTCTCCTTGGTCCTGAGCGCCGCGTTGGGACCGCTGGTGGGATCACTCTGCTCCGCCTTTTGGTTTTTCACCTATCAATTTACCGTCCTGCCGGTTTTAACGGTAATACCGCTGTTTCTGATTCTGGGAATTCTGGTCCCTCTGTTGATGTATCGCTCCGTTAACCGCCGCACTATTGTGGAGCGACTGCGGGAGATAGAAAGCTGACCCTCACAATTTTGTTATTGCGGCAGAATGATGTGCCAGGCAGCAAAGGCAAGCATTGCCCCGGTATATGCCAAAAAGTGTGCTTGTTGGCGGCTGACTCCGGAAAAGGGAGATGTAACGTGCGGCGGCAAAATCACAAAAAGTCCCACAGGCCAGTAAAATCAAGGCTTGTGAGACTTTTTTCTCATTTTAAGCATTAGACTCAGGATTATTGCATGAAATCTCTAAAATGCAAGTCTTAAATTTTTGAAAATATATTTTTTCTAAAGTTATCTTGACGCTAAATTGAGATTAATATAAAATTGTATTGTAAATTTCTTATATGTGCCATTTATTTTAAATCATTTCAAAGGACAGGTGATGCCTATGATTGCTAATTTATAAATCAATACGTAAATCCAATCAACGTTTAAAATTCACAAGGAGGACTATTTTATGAAAACAAAATTAATCGCAATGGTATTAACTGCGGCAATAGTCGCTTTCAATGCATTGCCCGTGCAGGCTAACACAAGATCGCATGTTCACATTTATAACGATAAAACTTATGTCAGGACAACGCAGGACGGTTCGTACACCCATAGTTATATCACGGGGGTCAATCCAACCACTGGCACAGTTACCTATGGAACCTGTCTGGTAATGTGCGAAACAGAATATTATACTTACAGATGCAGTGAACCGGGGTGTTACGCAACTGACGGAAGTTCACATCCTGAAAAGGTAGAAACCCATGGCAGCTGTCCTCGATAATTCATATAGCATATGATAATTTCGATTCCCAGATAAAGGAGCGGATTCAAAAATGAAAACAGGCATTTATAGATATTTTTTATTATTGGCATTATTGTCTCTGCTCTTTGGGGGCTGTGCCACCAGACAGACAGAACCCGGAGAATCAGCGGCCCAAAAGACCAATGTAGGCGACCCTTTGCCGGGGGAAGACTGGAATGTACAGTATGTGGAGATGGCAGCGGGGGGAGGCGGCAAGCTTCTGGGATTTGCCATGACGGAAAAAGGGCTGTATATCTCCTTCAGCAGAGCACCGGAAATCTCTGAAGAGTATCCCCTATATTATCTTTCCTCCCAGAAATTGGGGCAGACCGAAACCAGGCATACTTTAGAAGATATAGTCATCGAAATGCCCACTGAGCATCAGCCATTCCGTCTGTTCTCAGACAGAGAAAAACTCTACATACTTGTGTCCTGCATTACGGAGGACGCAGATGCCTGTTTTTTGTATACGCAGGACACGGGAAAAGAGAATATGGAACGTGTTGACATTACCGCGGCCTGGGAGGAAGCTTTTGCCGAAGAACGCACAGCCTCCCTGGCTGCCGCGGACAAAAACGGACTTGTGTATATCGGCACGGCGGGGACTGAATGTAATATACTTGTCCTGCGGGAGGATGGGAGCCTGGCCTTTGTCCTGAACCGACAGGATTGTGTGCTTTATGATATGACCAATGTCCAGGGGCAGGTATACTGTGTAGGAAGATCGCAGGGAACGGATGTCCTTTTTCACATTGACAGCCAGAAACAGGAACTGGAAACGGTAGCGAAACTTCCTGACAGCAGAGGCACCGTTATGCTGCGTCCCGGACAGGGCAATACCGTTTTATACGGATATTATGACGCTCTCTATCGGTATGATCTGGAAAAAGGAGAGGGACAAGACATCTACGCCTGGGCCAATGCGGGGATGGATGGCCGTAATATAAAGGATTTCTTTATGGACGCGCAGGGGAAGCTCTGGGTACTGCCGAATTTAGAAGAAAACGTTCTTATAATGATGCTCTTGCAGGAACCTGCCGTGAGAAGCGAAAACGAATCGGTTGGCGCAAAAGAAACGGTGATTATCTGCGGCGACAAAATAAGGGATACAGAACTTGCGAAGGCAGTGGGGATGTTTAATATGGTGAGCGACAAATATCATGTCGAAATCAAGGAGTATGAGCATGACAGACTTGCGGCGGAAATTATGACCGGAAATGGACCTGATCTAATACCACTGCGCACAATAGGGGTATCAGTGGCCGCAAATAAAGGAATAGTGGAAGATCTGAACCCCTATCTGGAGGCAAGCGAAATACTGTCGCGGGATATGCTCAACGAAAGGGTTCTGGATCTTTATACAGTGGATGGAAGGCTGACCTGTGTCCCGCCAAGCTTTTCTGTCACAACTCTTTATGGCAAAGAATCTGAACTGGGAAATGAACCCGGCTGGACAATGGAGGAATTTCTGGATTATGTGGACAGGCACCGTGGTCTCACCGTCATGGAGGGCTTCATGAGGGACGATTCCCGCAAGGTTATGGTAATGATGATGTGGTATGCCAGACAGCAGCAATGGGTGGACTGGAAACAGGGAACAGCTGCTTTCGATCAGGGGGAATTTGAGGAACTTTTGCGATTTGCCGCAGCGTATGAAGCGAAATACGATGGCGGGTCCGAGTATGCGGAAGAAAAATGGCAGTCAGACCGGCTTTTATTGTATTCGCGTCCGGTAACAGATATGAGAACTTATTTGCAGTATCAGGAATTACTGGCAGGAGACGGAGTGGCAATCGGGTTTCCTACCCAGGAGGGAACGCCTTGCAATATACTGGGGGCTTATGGCACATATGGGATCAGCGCTGCCAGCCCACATAAAGAAGGCGCATGGGCGTTTATCGAATATCTGGCGGCCAACCAAACAGGAAAGGATACCTATCAATATGGTATAGCTACATTAAATTCAGCCATGGAGGAAATGCTGGAACAGTCAAAGGAAGAGAAGTTTATCGGTATGTCCGGCCATGATATCCCGTCCGCAACGGACGAAGATCTTCAACAATTCCGGCAATTGCTGGACAACGCGGTAATCAGGGATGACGAATTGACTGTGATAAACGAGATTATGTCTGAGGAATTGGATACCTGTTTCTCGGGCGGACGCTCTGTGGAGGATACAGTAAAAGTAATCCAGGACCGTGTGCAATTGTATCTGGATGAAAATCTATAATCTTTATAATCTAGGACTGCCTGCGTAAACCTATCTGCGCAGGCAGTCCTTATATACCGTTTGACTAATCTATCTTTAATATCAGCCCTAAAATTCTTTGGGCACAGACTTCCATCTCCTGCCTGGTAAGCGCCCCTTTCTCCATGGCCTCCAGGAGCCTTTGGGGAAAGCCGCATCCCATCTTGACATCATTGCCCGCCTTTGTCTCCTTGTAATGCTCTCCGTGGGTCCACCAGTCAGTGGTCACCATACCTTCAAAGCCCCACTCTCCGCGAAGAATATCCTCCAGCATCTCTCTGTTCTCGGAGGCCCGATAGCCGTTGATGATATTGTAGGAGGACATTATGCTCCAGGGCTTCGCCTCCTTTACAATCATCTCAAAGGCTTTGAGATATATCTCCCGGATGGCCCGCTCCGAAGCTCTGGAATCGCTTTCTGTGCGATTTGTCTCCTTATTGTTCAGGGCAAAATGCTTTACCGTGGCCGCCACATGGTTGCTCTGGATGCCCGTCACCATGGCCCCCGCCATCTTCCCGGTCAGGTAGGGGTCCTCGGAATAATACTCAAAGTTTCTGCCGCAGAGAGGGCTCCGGTGGATATTGATGGCGGGCGTCAGCCATGCGCCGATATTGTTTTCCTTGGCCTCCGCGCCGCCCGCCGCGCCAATCTGCTCCGCCAGCTTGGGATTCCAGGTACAGGCCACCATGAAGGAACAGGGCCATGCGGTGGTGCATACACCGCACTGAGGCGCGATTCTCACCCCTGCGGGACCATCCGCCGTCATGATATTGGGTACGCCGTAATCCGGCAGATTGCCGTAGCCGAAAGTGTTGGCCACCCCGGTATTGGGCTGTCCCCCCAGAAGCTCCGCCAGCTGCTCGTCGGGAAGCTGGGCCACAAATTCCTCCAGCGCCATTCTGCCCTCCGCCACATCTATGAGCTTCGGCCTGTTGTCAACACACCCCCACAGCTGATAGCCGTCACGCTGCCTTACAGCGGGCGTAACCCCAGCGGTCTCCTTCTCCGGCAGTTTGGCCGGAAATACGCTGGCATCCGTGTCCACGGGCTCTCCCTGAGGAAGCTGTTCAAAACTGCCGTCCGCCAGCATGCGCTTGCCAAGCTGGGTGGGCGCCATTTTAGGGGAAAGCTGCTGTGTGACCACATCCTCTTCCTGCACCATCACATAATTGCTCTCCACGGTATCCCGCACGGATGTGCCCACATAGAAATGGTATTCGCCCCGCTCCAGCACCCAGGCCGATTTTGCCACCTTGCCCAGATCGTCATAGGAAGCCATATCGTTTATATTAAACCGCAGCACCATAGTCTGGGTTTCTCCGGGCTGCAGCAGCCTGGTCTTGCCAAAAGCCACCAGTTCTCTCGCCGGCTTTCCCAGCCTGCCCTGGGGAGCGCTGTAGTAGACCTGTACCACCTCTTTTCCCGCCATCTCTCCAAAGTTGCACACATCTACCACGACGCGCAGATGATGTCCTCTTTTTTCCACAAGGGGCATGGAGAGCGTGAATTTCGTATAAGACAGGCCAAAGCCAAAGGGATAATTTACCTTCTGGGCCGCTCCGGGAACAGTCTCAAAATAACGATAGCCCACATAGATATCATCGGTGTACTCCACATAGGCATCCGACTCGTGGAAGTTATAGGTAGAAGGGTAATCCTCCAGCTTCTTTGCAAAGGTGTCCGAAAGCTTCCCGCTGGGATTGCCCTCGCCGATGAGCAGTTCCGCCGCAGCCAATCCCCCCTCGATGCCGCCCTGCCAGGCCATGAGGACGGACTGGATCCTATCCTCCCCGGCAAACCAGTCCGTGTCCACCATACCGCCCACGTTCATCACCACGATCACCCTGAGAAAGCGACTCTTCACCGCTTCTACCATGGCCTTCTCCCCGGAGGTCAGGTAAAAGTCCCCCTCCTCAAACACCTCGTCCTCGACCTCCTGCTTCTGTTCCTGTCCGGCTATAACCATATCGTCCGCCTTGTTTTTCTTATCATAAATGCTCTTTCGATCCCAGCCCTCGCCGGAATAACGGCAGATGCTGATAATGGCGGTGTCCGTAAAAGCTCTGGCCCTTTGCAGGAGTTCTTCCGGCAGCACAGGCTCCACCGTCATGCCGGGCCCTATGCCCTGGGCATACTGCCTCTTCACATTCTCCCTGTAAAATGAAGCCAGCTCCTCAAAGATTTCCACATGGCCGGCCTTTTGCTTCAGCCCTTCATACAGATTGCGGGTGTAAGCCACGGTCACATCTCCGCTTCCCCCGCCCCCCTTAACATAGTCAAAGGTTGCCTTGCCAAACAGCGCAGCCCTGCTGCCCTTGGCCATAGGCAGCACATTTCCCTGGTTTTTCAAAAGCACCATGCCTTCCTTTGCCGCGTCCTTGGAAAGCATAATATGCTCCCTGCTGCCCGTAACGCGGCGTCCGTCCTCCCCCAGCGGAAGAACCGGCTGATACTTTGCCCTTGCCCATCTCTCCATATTGATTCCACCTTTCTATATTAGTGTTCCGCCCTTTTAATTTTTTCTTCATGAAATCTTTCGAATTCATCTACACTTTGGACACATTTTGCTGGTATGCTGTATTTATCAGCAAGACGAAACTGATATTAAAATGAAGCTGCCAGTGCTGATATCGGTGTTGACCAGCTTCGACTAAATATTACAGTGCCGTGCATTAGCGCACATGTACTGTTCACACATAGAAACGCCGGTGCAGGTTTACCTGTACCGGCGTTCGTTCCTGCATATAACAGTCCGATAGCACTAAAATCAGAGCGCTATTAGCGCTATATTACCGGCGGCTCCTGACCGTCCGACACTGTCTGGGTCCCCATGGCTGTCTCCTGGGCCGATGCACTGCCTTCCCTGCTCTCCTCCCCGGAATCTCCCTCCGCCGGAATCTCCGTCACCTTGATGGCCTCGTCGGCCTCACTCAGCTTCTTCATGTAACCATGCATCTTGCTGGAGAGATACAGGGTGGATGCCAGGTCTGTCATACCGCTGAACAGCAGGCCCGCACCCAGAAGGCGATGGAATAGCATAGCCGCCTCAAAGGGTTTGATCACCATGAGGATACCGACCACCACATTGACCACAGCCAGCCCCAGAATCACCACAGCGTTGCCGCCCATACGCTGCACATCCAGGGAGTCCTGCAATTTGAACAATCCGCTCACAATTATGCACAGACCAATTATGAAAGACACCAACTCTATAACTAAATCTACCTTATAGATCACAAAAACACCCAGAACTATCAGCATTAATCCTGTTACAAAATCATTTCGATAATAATTCCGGGTAATATTTCTGGTGAAATAGACTATCAGATTCACCACCCCGATCACAATAGCGATTCCAGCAACCAGATAACAGATCACATGATCCGTGGTGGCCGGGAAAATCAACAGTATCAGCCCCAGCACCATATACAGCGCCGCTGACAAAATCATATTCCATTTCATCTCTTTCAACATTTCTATTGCCTCCCGGATAGAGTTCCGCATATTCCTGTTATCTCTTGGCATCCTTGTCCGGCACCAGCTGGATCTGCACTTTCAGGCCCATGGCCGCCGCCATCTTCACCATCAGTTCCAGAGAGGGATTGTACCTGCCGCTCTCAAATCTTGCTATGTTGGATCTGGGAATGCCGGAGCGGCGGGACACCTGCTCCTGGGTCAGCTTCATATCCTTGCGCATACGCACATACTGATCCGCCAGATCCTGCTTCATATGCTTCTGCTCCTCCTCAATCAAAATCTTGTTGCCATCCAGATCCATAATGTAGTCCATTGCTTCTCTCATTGCTCTTCCTCCTGTTTCGCGTTCCGCTGCTGTTTTACAGTTTCGTGACCGTTCGGGCAGTCACTGTTTTTGAGTTGCCTAAAAAGCAAAATCCCGTATATGAGATATGTTATCACATACGAGATTTATGTCAAGACCTATTTTACATTTTTTATAAATTTTTCAGGCTGTTATTTGGGAACGGATTGTCCGGGGCGGGTTACTTCTTTTAGCTGATTTGTTTGTGCCGATACTCCCTGTAGATCATCGGCCACAAAATTACCGTCAGCAGACTATAGAGTGTTAGCAGGATAGGAACCGCTCCCAGTATCTTTCCGCCCACAGAATACAGGTTGAACAGATTCAGCGTCGTGCCTGTCTGGAGCAGCTGGTCCGGCAGCAGCCCTATGATTTTCTGCGCCGTGGCGCCGGAGATATTTGCCAGAAAAGACGGGAGAAAGATCAGCACAAAGGGCACCATCACCGCCACCACCGCCGACCTGGTTCTGGCCGATACCAGCATACACAAAAAGGAGATGAACAGGCAGCCCACATATCCGCCTGCGGCAATCAGCAGATATTTCTGCCATATGGCAATGTGGTAGAAGCATTTCCAGCCTCCGCGATCCGCCTGGACAGCCAGATTCCAGCCGTCCGCCCCAAAATATGCCAGCACTATCCCGCTATAGAGCAGAAAAACCGCGAAGTAGATCCCTGTCACCAGGCAGAATCCGGCTTTTATCTTGGCCTGCACCGCCCTGTTCCTTCCATACAGCGAAGTGAAAAATATAGCGTCCGACTTCCAGGTAAATTCACTGGAGAAAATACCTGCCACCAGATATCCCAGCACCAGCATGGTGAGCATTACAATAGTGGGAGAAAACTCAAACAGCTGCGTCCATCCCTTTGCATAGTCATAATAAAATGGCGTTTCAAGGCTTTCATACCGCTTCACCAGAAAGGCTTTCTCCTCTTCCGAAAACTGATCCTTCGCCTCCTCCGCCAGCCACTCCCGCAGCAGCCGGACACGATTGGTATAAAAATCCGGCGCGTCCTCCGGTGTCAGGGAGTCCATCCGATAGTAGTCATGCTCCCGGAAACCGCTGGCAAAGGAAGAGTTCAACAGATTGCGGATCTCCAGCAGGCCCTGCCCTCTACTATAAGAGATCTCGCTGTCCCTCAAATTATCCGACTGTGCCTCAGGCATACTCTGTATCCGCTGGTTCTCCTCAATCGCCTGGCGGATGGCCTCCTCGTCCAGATACCCGGCCCACTCTTTCTGCATCGCCCGCAGCTGGGCCACCGCCGCCGGCCCCCTGTGGGTTTCGCCGTTTTCATCCACCCAGGATACCCCCATGGCAAAATAACAGGTCACACCCATAACCCCCAACAGTATCAGCAGCGCAATCTTGTTGCTGGTCCGGGCAAACACTTTTTTAAGTTCAAATTTCAGCATCCGCTTTATCCTCCTATTTTAGTTCCGCATATTCCCTGCAAGTACACATTCCCGGTGATGACTATCCGGCCG
>CAJUCT010000001.1:0-28732 GCA_910585015.1 uncultured Acetatifactor sp. | reverse complement strand
CTCCGGCGTCCATATAGTCATCAGGGTACTTTCCGGGAATATGCTGTTTAGAGATTAAGTTCCGCATATTCCCTGCAAGCACACATTCCCGGTGATGACTATCCGGCCGCTCCGGCGTCCATATAGTCATCAGGGTACTTTCCGGGAATATGCTGTTTAGAGATCCTTAGATCTCCGGATCCCCTTCTACTTGTTCCCCAAAATAGTCCAGGAACAGGTCTTCCAGCGTGGCAGTCTCCGGCGCCGCGTCATCGGCAGGCTTCTCCGCCGAGATGATCCGCAGCTGCGCCCCGCCGGGAACGGTTTTCACGTTGGAGACCTTATAAGACTTCATGTAGGACTCCACCTCCGCCTTGGGCAGATTGACGCTCCACACCTGCTCTGGCATGGCGGCAAGCAGTTCCTGTATGGTGCCCGAAGCTTTGATCTGGCCGTCCTTCATCAGCAGAATCTCCCCCGCGATATACTCAATGTCAGATACGATATGGGTGGAGAGCAGCACCAGCCTTTCCTCCGCCAGTTCGCTGATCAGGTTGCGGAAGCGGATCCGCTCATTGGGGTCCAGACCGGCGGTGGGTTCATCCAGGATCAGTATCCGGGGATCTCCCAGCATGGCCTGGGCGATTCCCGCCCGGCGCTTCATGCCGCCGGACAGCTTTTTCATCTTCTTGTTTCTGGCCCCCGCCAGACCCACCTGTCTAAGCAGCGCTTCCGCCCGCGTTTCGGCGGTCACAGGGCGCAGGCCCTTGATGGACGCAATGTACATCAGATAATCGTACACCGTAAAGTCGGGGTAATAGCCGAAATCCTGAGGAAGATATCCCAGGATCCTGCGATACTCTCCATCCATCTCAAAGATGTCCCTCCCGTCCCAGGTGATGGATCCGCTGGTGGGCCGCAGCAAGGTACAGAGCATCCGCATCAGCGTGGTCTTTCCCGCGCCGTTCACCCCCAGAAGGCCGTACACCCCCGCCGTCAATGTGTAAGACACCCCGTCTACGGCGGCTATGTCCTGAAATTTCTTTGTCAAATCCGTTATTTTTAATTCCATATATCTCACCTTTCCTTGATAATCGAATCAGGGGCCTGTGTGCATGTACTGTCCGGCCCCGAACAAGTTCACACAGTTTCTCTGCCCCCGCCGTATGCAGTAGCCCAGGTACACTGCGGCGGCCAGCAGCATAACACCCCAAACAGGGAAAGTGACCGCGCTGTATATTTTTTCATCCAGCAGGATGAGAATCCATACCAGGCTCCAGGCAACGCACAAAAACAGGGCCAATGCCTCCGAGTCGATCCTTCGGCTGTACAGGGTTTTAAAGCAGATACAGCAGGTCACAATGTACGGGAGGAAAAACTGCACCAGCACCTCCTCCATGCCGATGACACCGCCCAGGACTGCTGCCAGAGAAAAGCAGCAGAGCAGCGCAAAATCCACCAGAGCGAACAGGAACATCCTGGCCGAATACACCTGCCGCAGGGAATAGTAGGCGGCGCCCTCTATCTCCAGGGCGTTGGCGCTTCGGTTCTTCCACATCTCCGGCAGCACCAATATGCCAAATAGGGAAGCCGCCACACCCAGATATCTCTGGATATAAAAACCACTGGCCGTCGCCCGCAGCAAAAGCCACAGAGCCATCAGGACGCCCGCCTGCAGCAGCCACCAGCGCTTGCGGATATATCTGCTCTGCTGGAATAAAAATTCCGCATCCGACAGGGTGTCCGCCGTTTCGTTTTCATAGAACGCCTGGCGGGATATGCCCAGGGCTTTTTGCAGGCCCCCCCCGCCATGGGGCAAATAAAAATCTGTTGACAACATTTTATGGATCTGTCTGTCTGATCGTCTCATATAGAGCGTTCCCTCCATCTCCATTTCCGCTCCTCACACAGTCTTAATCGATAGACGTTCGAGGAATCCTTTGAATCCAATACTTGAGATTTACCTGGTATTGTCCAGAAACGCGCACAGAAGTTCTCTGGCCCTGCCGATCCGATACTTGACCAACGGCAGGCCGATACCCAGGACCCTGGCGATGTCCTTCTGTTTTCTCTCCTGCACAAAATACAGAACCGCCACCTCCCGGATTTCCTCCGGCAGGCTGTCCAAGGCCATGCGCACCTCAGCCTGTATCTCCGGGCTTTCCACCCTCTGATCCGGGCCCTCCGGCAGAGTCTCCAAGGGCAGTTCCCGCTTTTGCCTGTAATAGTCCCTGCACACATTGGCCGCGATTACATACAGATAGTTGGCCGCCTTTCCATAGTGCCGGTATTGCTTCAGGGTACGGAAAAAACGGGCAAAAGTCTCCTGGGCCATGTCTTCAGCGTAGCCGTAATCGTCTATATGCAGGCGGCAGTATTTCAGTATCGCCGGATAATATTTGGTCACAAAGGCATCCAGTGCTCTCTCGTCGCCCATGCGCATCCTCTGCACCAGCAGACAGTCCAGGTCCAAATCCACGTTCTCCCTCCCACTCTATTTTAGTCCCGCAACCGCCATTTCGACGATTGCAGCCTTGCTATGAAAAGCGCTTTCTATATAGTATAACTTTTTTATTAGGGAAAAAGATAGGGTATGCCAAAAGAAATGTTAATTGATATTAAAACGGGATTTCCCTGACCAAAATGAAAGGCGTAAACTGGCGGCTCTGTCCTGCCGGGTTATCCGCAACCAGATTTAGAAGTTCCGCTTCGGAATAATTCCGGAGTTGTCCGCACTTACCCAGCAGTTCAATTCCCAAGTCATTGGCGTCCACAATCGCCATCATGACGCCGGTCTTCTGCCAGACCTCTTCACAGACCTTGTCCGGCTCGCTGGGGATGCGGATTCCAATATGCGCGTATTCTGAGATATCCTCTCCATAGAAACCGTCCAGTCCGCCGATCTCCCTGCCCAGCATCTTATAGAAAGTGCCGCGCACCCCGCGGAGTGTGTCAAAGCCCGCACAGACAGCCGCCAGGAGAACCTTGGCCAGACCGCAGTGATTGATGGCGAACTGCATCTTCGCCGGCAGACCCATCCCAGGCCCCGCCGGCGTCTGGCGCACGAAGCGGGACAAAATCCTGGCCCATATCCCGGGCCTGACCTCCTCCTCCGTGACGATCCTCCCCTGGCACAGGCTTATGATTTTCTCACTGGAAAAAAGAATGTCCCCCGGCTGGTAAATGGGTTTCACATACTCCTCAATGAGACTGATGTAACTCTCGCCGATCTGGACAAAATGAGTCGCAACGGCATGGCGGGCATAGATTTTCCCGTTGGCTGAGATGACAATTTTCTTTCCCTCATTCGCGTAAAATTCTGTAAATTCCATACTTTCCTTGTCCCTGCATAACGCGGGCTGTGCCCGTGTTATTGCGTTAATGCGTATTTGGAAGTTTTACTTCCAAACTTTCCTCTTTCCTGCATATCTGGAGTTTGGCTTGGCCAAACTCCGATTTCACCTGCGATATGGCGCCAATAGGTATTTGGAGCATTAGTTCCAAAATACCTCCATCCGTTTTTCAGTATTCAGGTCCTGTCTGTGTTTTCAACTCCGCTATATCCAATATACCAAACCAACCTCTAAATCACCTTTAAGCCGCACAGCCCACATATTTTCAGCGGATCCCTGCATAATTGGTCTTTTCAGGACATACTGACACATTATAAAGCCCCCGTACCGGACATATGCCGGCATGGGGGCTCTTCGTTCTAAGTCATGTAGTTAGCTTACCGCAAAAACATCTGCAGCAGTGTCGGCTGCCCTGGACAAAATCCCTCCTTAAACATTTCACCTCGTAATTCTGATCATAATGGTCAGTTCCCCCCAGCCGCTCTGGAGTATTTATTACTTCACAGATTATAGTGCCTAATGATTTCTAAATGCTTCATTCCAGTTTCCATTTATTATCTCACCGGCATCTGAAACCCTTTAAGGGCCTTGTTCAGATAATCGTTAAAAGGTTTCATAATCCGAAAAAGCTCTGTGGCTTTTGTTAGAAATGCCTCTGCGTCCCTCAGTTCTTCATCCCTGATCGGATATTCCAGATACCAGCTCTTAAACTTTAAATATTCCGCCTGTGGATGTTCCTTCTCATATCCCGCAGGAACATTCTTTAATGCCGATCCCTGTACGGCAAAGTATTTCATGAACTCCGGCGCTTGAATGATCTTTTCCCATTCTTCTCCGTTTTGAACAATGTAATCCCGTACCATCGCCGTTGCGTCCTTAAACATGTCCGCGAACAAACCGCCGCCGAGGAAAGACTGGTTTCCCGGCTTCAGCATAATGTAGTAGCCCACGGGAACCGGCAGTTTTCCCATGGAGGAAATGTGGGCCCGGAACGCCGGGTTATAGGGGGATTTATCATGGCTGAAGCGGGTATCCCTCGTCAGCTTAAAGGTGAGGTTTTTGGGCTCGTTATGTATCACACTGCTGTCAAATTCACCTATACTGAAAATGAGTTCCCGGATCAGCGCCTCAAATTCCGCACTGGCGGCTTTATTTTCTGATTTATGCGCATGATACCACTCCCGGTTATTGTTCCCGCCCAGATCGGTCAGGTATTTTATAATCAACTGTATATCCATGTGTCTGCGGCCCTCCCTATGCATTTTGGACAACGGAAAACGAAGTCCCGTCCAGAAATTTTTGTATAAATTCCTTTAAGCCCGCCGGGGACTGATATGTTTTGCAAAAGGAGAACTGCTGCGAAAGATCATCTATATCCTCCATGGCTTCTTTCACTTCCAGAAGCGTCTTCCCGGGAACGGCGGCGGTGAAATCCAAATGGACAGGACTGATCCTGTGATTTTGGATCGCATAATTCACCCTGTCAACACAGTGACATTTTCCGCTGCCATACTCACCACAATATTCCTTCAGGAAGTCCGCCACCTTATTGCGGATCCTGCACAGCCGCTGACGGTAGGCTTCGGGAGTGATCCCCAGAATATCCCCGGCAATCCTGCTGTCCACCTTGAACATGGTGCCCAGAATAAAGATACACCTGCTCTCGGCATCCAGACACTGGAGCATGACATTGGTACAGGACAGTTTCAACTCCTCCGCCAATATGGCTTTCTCCACATTTTGCGTCAGATCCGGCACATCATCAATCTTTCCGTTTTTTATATCCTCTCCATAAAATTCAAAACTGAGAGGATACTTTGCAAACATATGCCTCTTATAGTTTTTCAGATGGTTTGCCGCAATGCTGAACACCCAGGTGGAAAAAGAACTTTCCCCCCTAAAAGAGGACAGGTGGGTTATGATTCTCAGCAAGATATCCTGGGCCGCGTCCTCCGCGTCAGGAAAAGTCCCCAGCATCCGCAGGGAAAGATTGAACACCAGATCCTGCACACTGAGAATGACGGTTTCCAGCGAACTTTTGTCCCCGGCGGTGGCTTTGTCTATCAAAGCCATTAGTTCTTCGTTTGTAATGTTATTCATGTTTTGTACCTCCTGCTTAGAGTTCCGCATCTTCCCTGCAAACGCACAAACCAGTGACGAATGGACGGCCGCTTTAAGCATCCGGTTATCCATCCGTGTGCTTTCCGGGAACATGCTGCCTACGTTTGCTCTTGCCCTTTTCTTTGTAGGTTATATATGATTAGACAACCGCCGCACCTTTGTGTGACAAGGAAACCGATATTTATTTTAACTTACCTCTTCGTGGATATCCGGAGTTTGGCTAAGCCAAACTCCCGCTGCGCCTGCAATATCCCTTACTACGTATTTGAATGTTATACATTCAAACTACCTTGCTCCTGCATATCGCAGGCTGGCATGCGATACTGAATTAATGCATATTTGATAATTTCACTGTCAAATTTGAAACGTATTGGTGGGCGCAAGGCAGGTGTGATTCTTACAGATATAAAAAGTAGTCCTGTCATTTATCAGGGGATACTCCCGGCACTGGGAAACTGCAATTACATTGGCCAGCAGCGGAAGACGCTCCTTTATTTTTTCCAGATCCGCTCTGTTTTTCAGGGCGATGACGATATGATCCGGGGGATTGTCATAGATCAGCTTCGCAAGCAGAAACATACTGTGTCCTGCCGGATAATCCTGGGCCTGGGCAGACATATAACGAAGCTGCTTCTCCGCCAGTTCCCCGTACTCTTCTTTTCCGGTCAGCTGGTACAGCCTGACAAGGTTGTACGCCATAACGGAATTTCCGCTGGGAATCGCACCGTCATAGGATTCCTTGGGATTCATAAACAACTCTGTATCGGCTAAGTCCGCAAGATAAAAGCCGCCGTTTTTCTCATCGGCAAATCGCCTTACCGCCTCCCCGCACAGCCGCTCCGCCTTTTCAAGATACGCTCTGTCCAAGGTAGAATGATACAGTTCCATCAACGCTGCCACATAGAACCCATAGTCATCCAGAAAACCTTTTTGCGAAGCTTTTCCGTCACGCCAGCTTGTGCTAAGGCGCAGGCCCTCGCTTAAGTTCCCTTCAAGAAATGTCTGGGCGCTGACCGCCGACTGTAGATATTTCCCGTTCCTTGATGCCCTGTAGAGCAGAGACAGCGCCGCTATCATCATGGAATTCCAGGAAATCAGAATCTTGTCGTCGAGATGCAGCCTGGAACGTTTTTTCCGGTAGTCATACAGCCTGGGAATCTCAGCGCCGAAATCAGCGTCCAGAGCATTGCTCTTTAGGAGATTGGGAATGTTTACCCCCTCAAAATTGCCCTCCGCGGTGATGTCAAAGGTCTCTGAGAACTGCCCTCCCCTCTCTCTGCCCAGAATATCAATAATTTCATCCAATGTAAAGGTATAATATTTCCCCTCAACCCCCTCGCTGTCCGCATCCTGGGCGCTGTAAAATCCGCCGTCCGGGGAGGTCATTTCGCGGAGTACATATTGGGCGGTCTTTTCGGCGGTGTCCAGATACAGCCGGTTCTGGGTGATAACATAAACCGACGCATATGCCATAATCAGCAAAGCATTGTCATACAGCATCTTCTCAAAATGGGGCGCAAGGTAATATTGGTCCGTGGAATATCTGGAAAAGCCATAACCAATATGGTCAAAGATGCCGCCCTTTTGCATCTGCGTAAGCGTCTTTTCAACCATTTTCAGCGCGCCCGGATTATCCTTCTGCCCGGCGTACAGCGTCAGAAACAATAAGTTGTGGGGCACAGGGAATTTGGGGGCGGATCCGAATCCGCCCCAGACGCTGTCAAAACTGTCGAAAAACATCTGCACTGCTCTCCCGCAAAGATTTTCCGTGTCCATGTTTTCAGAAACAGCTTCCGTTTGCCGCAGCTGGGCCACAATCCGCCGGGCCGAATCCAAAAGCTCGTCGCGTCTGCCGTTCCACTGGGCCGCCACAGCCTTAAGCAGATCGGAAAATCCCGGCATACCATGCTGGGGCCGCACGGGAAAATAGGTGCCCGCCAAAAAGGGCTTCTTGTCCCAGGTCATAAAAATGCTCATGGGCCACCCGCCGCTGCCGGTGAATGCCTGGCACACCGTCATATATACGCTGTCAATGTCGGGGCGTTCCTCCCGATCAACCTTTACAGAAATAAAATATTTGTTGAGGATTTCAGCCGTTGCCCTGTCTTCAAAACTCTCATGGGCCATGACATGGCACCAATGGCAGGTGCTGTAGCCCACACTCAGGAAAATCGGTTTGTTTTCCTCTCTCGCCCTCTCAAATGCTTCCTCACACCAGGGATACCAGTCCACCGGGTTTTCCGCATGCTGTAACAGATAGGGGCTTGTGGCGCTTTTCAGGTGATTGCTCATGTCCGCTTCCTTTCCTAAAGATAAAAAGACACACAATTGGGAATGTCACTGAAAGCTATTATATGGGTTAAACCGAATATTATACCAGATGACCTATGGACGTAACCGCGCTTACGTCCATCATGGTTTTGGGATTATTACCATTCAAAAAACACCCATTGCAGAGCCTTTCCCGCCCTGCAATGGGTGTAACCTATTTACATCCCCAACGGAGTGCCTGCGTGAAAATACTGTGCGACGACAATATGCTCAAATCTGAGCGGACGCTTTACAGGCTTTTTTAGCGCCGCCTCTCCGAAAGCTTCTGCTCAAACCGGTCCTTCCGGGTATCCGCGGGAATGGCGGTGGGATAATTCCCGTCAAAGCAAGCGCTGCAGTAACCCCAGCCCCCGACGAGGGAGGGCAGTTCCTCCACCGGCAGATATCCCAGGCTGTCCGCGCCGATAATCTCCGCCGTCTCAGACACGCTGTGGCGGCAGGCGATCAGATGTTCCCGGGAGTCAATGTCCGTGCCGTAATAACAGGGGTGCATAAATGGCGGGGAGGAGATGCGCATATGGATTTCTCTGGCTCCCGCCTCCCGGAGCAGCTTCACGATACGTCCGCTGGTGGTGCCCCGCACAATGGAGTCATCCACCAGCACTACCCTCTTGCCCCTGACGCTCTCCTCGATGGCGCTCAGCTTGATCCGCACCTGGTCCAGCCTGGCCTGCTGCCCGGGGGAGATAAAGGTTCTGCCGATATACTTGTTCTTGATCAGACCGATGCCGTAGGGAATCCCGGATTCCAGGGAAAAGCCCAGCGCCGCGTCCAGCCCGGAATCCGGCACACCCACCACCAGGTCCGCCGCCGCAGGATATCGCCGCGCCAGGATCCTTCCGGCCTGGATTCTGGCGCCGTGAACGGATACCCCGTCAATCACCGAATCCGGCCTGGCAAAATAGATATACTCGAAGATACAAAGTTTCTTTTCCCGCTGGCCGCAGTGTTCCCGCCGGGATATGACGCCCTCCGGGCCAAACACCAGAATTTCTCCCGGATCCAGATCCCGTATGAACTGGGCCCCGATAGCGCTCAAAGCGCAGCTTTCGGAGGCCGCCACGTAGATGCCGTCAGGGGTTCTGCCATAGCAGAGGGGCCGGAAACCGTGAGGATCTCTGGCACAGATCAGCTTCTGGGCGGACATCAGCACCAGGGAGTAGGCCCCCTCCAGGGTATTCATGGCGGCGCTCAAGGCGTCCTCAATGGAGGGCGTCCGCAGGCGCTCCCTGGTGACGATATAGGCGATGGTTTCCGTATCGCTGGTGGTGTGGAAAATAGCCCCGGAAAGTTCCAGTGTATTGCGAAGCTCCGCGGCATTGCTTAAGTTGCCGTTGTGGGCCAGAGCCATCTTCCCCTTTTGATGATTGACTTCTATGGGCTGGCAGTTGTTGCGATTGGCCGCGCCCGTAGTGCCGTAGCGCACATGCCCCACCGCCATGCTGCCCCGGGGCAGGCGGGACAGGGTGTCCGCCGAAAACACCTGGCTGACCAGTCCCAAATCTTTATAGGAAGAAAACACGCCGTCATCGTTCACCACGATACCGCAGCTCTCCTGGCCCCGGTGCTGCAGGGCGTACAACCCATAGTAGGCCATGCCCGCCACATCCGCGCTGCCCTGGCTGATCACGCCGAGCACACCGCATTCTTCATGAATATTGTTCATAATAATCCCCTTGCATATCGCAGACTCTGTCTGCGATCCTCTTCCCCGCACAACCAAAGTTTGGTTTCACCCATCCCCCGGTTGTACATGTGTTATTGCGTTAATCCGCGTCAGTATGCGCGGCGCTTATTTTCTCCGGCTATGCTCCGCCGCCGCTCCCACGAATCCCTTAAAGAGCGGATGAGGACGGTTTGGACGGCTTTTGAACTCCGGGTGAAACTGTACGCCCACGTAGAACGGCCTATCCGGCAGTTCCACCGTCTCCACCAGCCTGCCGTCGGGGGAAGTTCCGCTGAGAACCAGTCCCATGTTCTGCAGCTGTTGTCGGTAGTCATTGTTAAACTCATAGCGGTGCCTGTGCCGCTCACTGATCCGATTTTCTCCATAACATCTTTCCATGGTGGAGCCGGGCAGAATCACGCAGGGATAAGCGCCCAGCCGCAGAGTGCCGCCCTTGTCAATATCACCGCTCTGCCCCGGCATGAAGTCTATGACCCTATGTGTACACTGCTCGTCAAATTCCCCGGAATTGGCATCCGGAATGCCCGCCACGTTTCTGGCATACTCCATTACGGCAATCTGCATACCCAGGCAGATGCCAAAATAGGGAAGCCCTTGCTCTCTGGCAAATCTTGCTGCCAATATCATGCCCTCTATGCCCCTGCTGCCAAATCCGCCGGGAACCAGAATGCCATCCAGCCCGGACAGTTTTTCCTCATAGTTGTCCGCCGTGATTTCCTCCGAGTCAATCCAATGAATACTCACATGGACCTGATGGAAAAAACCACCGTGCCGCAGGGCCTCCGCCACCGACAGATAGGCGTCATGAAGTCCCATATACTTACCCACCAGACCGATCTCCACAGTATTCTCCGCCCTCCGGCTCCGATCTACCATCTCCATCCATTCCCCCAGATCCGGATCCGGAGCATCTATACCCAGTTCCCGGCACACAACCGCGGAGAAATGGGATTTCTCCAGCATCAGCGGCGCCTCATAGAGATTGGGCAGTGTGATATTCTCTATCACGCAGTCCGGTTTTACATTGCAGAACAGGGAGATTTTCTTAAAAATCCCCTCCTCCAGCGGCTCGTCACAGCGCAGCACAATCAGGTTGGGATTGATCCCCATGCCCTGTAGTTCCTTGACGGAATGCTGGGTGGGCTTGGACTTATGCTCATCGGACCCCCGCAGAAAGGGGACCAACGTCACATGGATGAACAGACTATTTTCCCTGCCCGCCTCCAGGGAAATCTGGCGCACCGCCTCCAGAAAGGGCTGGGATTCTATATCGCCGATGGTCCCGCCAATCTCGGTGATCACCACATCCGCCTCCGTCTTTCTTCCCACACTGTAGACAAACTCCTTGATCTCATTGGTAATATGGGGAATCACCTGCACAGTGGAGCCCAGGTACTCCCCCCTGCGCTCCTTGTTCAGCACATTCCAGTAGACTTTGCCGGTGGTAAGGTTGGAATACTGGTTCAGGTCCTCGTCGATAAAGCGCTCATAATGCCCCAGATCCAGATCCGTCTCCGTCCCGTCCTCGGTCACGTATACCTCACCGTGCTGGTAGGGGCTCATGGTGCCGGGATCCACATTGATGTAGGGATCCAGCTTCTGCGCCGCCACCTTCAGCCCCCTGGCCTTGAGGAGCCTGCCCAGGGACGCGGCTGTGATCCCCTTGCCCAGACCGGAGACTACCCCCCCTGTTATAAAGATATATTTTGTCATATTTTATCCCGTTCCTTTCGCTTCTCTCAAGGCACAAACCGTTCCCGGATACTTCGGCACTAACCTAAGTCAAACCGCCACTGTGCCTGCGCTGCCGACCGGCAGGAATTGGAAATCTTAGCGTTTGTCAGTATAACGCTCTTCTGTCCGATTCAGCGGGCTGTGTACTGACCACACTAGACTGGCTGACATATTGCTTTCAACATGCCAGCCAGTTCTCATTTATTATCTTCCTCTTTTCATGCATACCCTCTGCATGCATAACACGGGTTGCACCCCTGTTACTGCATTAATCAGTATTTGGAAGTGAAACTTCCACACTTACCATGTCCCTGCGATATGCTATTTATTTATATCACGTATTTCTTGCCAGTCTATCTCACACCAAAAAGCAGGTCCCCATATGTAGGGAACGGCCAATAACTCTTGGCGGTAAGGGTCTCCGCCTCATCGCAGGGAATCCGCAGTTCGTTCATCTTAGGCAGAATACTGTCCCGGACCACATAACTCTGAGAGGTGATATCCTCTGCCCTGTGGAGAGATACAATAGCATCCTCCAATTCCTCCACCTTCACTGCGATCCTGTCCGTCAAAACGGAAAGCTTCTTCACCAGTTCCGTCTCATAGCCGCATGTAATGCCCACGTCCAACGCCTTCTTGGCCGCCGCCGTCTGGGCCAGCTTCAAGGTGTAATTCTCGATGGCCGGCACGATCTGGGTTCTGGCCATATCCACCATGGTGCCCGCCTCAATCAGAACGGACTTGCAGTAGTTTTCCAGCATGATCTCACATCTGGACTTAAGTTCCGTCTCAGAAAATACCTTGTGGGAGGTGAGCATCTTCACATTCTTCTCATCCAGCAGATGGGGCATACAGTCCGGGGTGGTGCGGTAGTTCAGCAGCCCCCTCTTCTCCGTGGCCTCCCTGATCCAGGCGTCGTCATAGCCGTTGCCGTTGAAAATGATATTCTTGTGATCTTTGATGGTCCTGCGGATCATCTCATGCAGCGCGGTCTCGAAATCCTCCGCGCCCTCCAGCCGGTCCGCATAGATTTTCAGGCTCTCCGCCACCGCCGTGTTCAGCATCATGTTGGCACAGGCGATGCTGTTGGAAGATCCCAGCATACGGAACTCAAACTTGTTGCCGGTAAAAGCAAAGGGTGAAGTTCGGTTGCGGTCCGTGGTATCACGGTTGAACTTGGGCAGCACATTCACACCTAACTTCATCTGGGTCTTTTCCACGCCGCTGTAGGGCTGGCCCGACTCGATAGCCTCCAGCACTGCGTTCAGTTCGTCTCCCAGGAAAATAGAAACTACGGCGGGGGGAGCCTCGTTGGCGCCCAGACGGTGATCGTTGCCCGCTGTGGCCACCGAGAGCCGGAGCAGATCCTGATAATCATCCACTGCCTTGATCACGGCGCAGAGGAATAGCAGAAACTGCGCATTTTCATAGGGCGTCTCACCGGGAGACAACAGATTTACGCCCGCGTCCGTGGCCAGGGACCAGTTGTTGTGCTTGCCGCTGCCGTTGACACCCGCGAAGGGCTTCTCATGGAGCAGGCAAACCAACCCATGTTTTGCCGCCACCTTCTGCATGATCTCCATGGTCAGCTGGTTGTGGTCGGTGGCTATATTGGTGGTGGTATAGATGGGAGCCAGTTCATGCTGCGCGGGCGCCACTTCGTTGTGCTCGGTCTTGGCCAGGATGCCCAGCTTCCAGAGTTCATCGTTCAACTCTTCCATGTAAGCGGCAACCCTGGGCTTGATCACGCCGAAATAGTGATCCTCCATCTCCTGCCCCTTGGGGGGCTTGGCGCCGAACAGGGTCCTGCCGGTAAAACGCAGATCCGGGCGCTGATCGTACATTTCTTTGGTGATCAGAAAATATTCCTGCTCCGGACCCACGGAGGTGCGGACACATTTCACCGAATCGTTGCCAAAGAGCCGCAGGATGCGCAGTGCCTGCCTGTTCAGCGCTTCCATGGAGCGCAGCAGCGGTGTCTTCTTATCCAGCGCCTCTCCGCCATAGGAGCAGAACGCGGTGGGAATACACAGGGTCTTTCCCTTGATAAACGCATAGGAAGTGGGATCCCAGGCGGTGTACCCTCTCGCCTCAAATGTGGCCCGCAGACCGCCGGAGGGGAAGGAGGAGGCGTCCGGCTCTCCCTTGATCAATTCTTTTCCGGAAAATTCCATGATCACGCCGCCGTCCGGGGACGGGGAGATAAAGCTGTCGTGCTTTTCCGCCGTGATGCCGGTCAATGGCTGGAACCAATGGGTATAGTGGGTGGCGCCATGGGCCACCGCCCAGTCTTTCATAGCCGCGGCCACCGCGTTGGCCACGCCGATGTCCAGCTTCGCCCCTTCGTCAATGGTTTTCTTCAGGGACTGGTACACCTTGGCGGACAGGTTCGCCTTCATCACCCTGTCGTCAAAAACCAGACATCCGAAATACTCCGATACTTTTTCCATAAACTTCACTCCTCCTCTTATTTATACTGACGGTCACAAAAACCTGCCAAGTAACCCGACTCACGAGCGAAAGCTTCCAAGAACATCCCGGCAAATTTCATCGCTCGTGAGTATGAGTTCCGCACATTCCCTTTTCTGCGCATAATACCAGTGATCTCCTGAGGCTGCTTGAGGTGTCCTCAAGATGATCCCCGCTGTCAGGGAATAGGCTGACAACCATACACAAAAAGAAAAGGCGTCCTTGAGTACATCACTCAAAGACGCCTTTGCCTTTCATATTCTGCATTATGCACCCTCGTCAGGGATTTGTCAAGTCCTGTTTTGCAAAAAGTAACCGCCTGGCGCAAATCGGGGATTTTTTTAAGAGATATTACTGCTCAGATTTTTGCATGGCCGCAATATAGGAATCCCATCTGTATGCATCCTCCTGGGAAACAACATACCATTCGCCATCGTCAGCAAATCTGATATATCTTGAATCCGGCGTTCCTGTGTCCATCGTATATTCCCGTATCAGTTCATCACTGCGAAACATAGACACTGTGTATAAGCCGC
The DNA here is from genome assembly GCA_910585015.1 of uncultured Acetatifactor sp. GTDB lineage: Bacteria > Bacillota > Clostridia > Lachnospirales > Lachnospiraceae > Acetatifactor. The sequence continues at coordinate 14,522 of CAJUCT010000001.1, read as the reverse complement.
AGCCGCAATTGACTGTTGCTATATCAAATACGAGAGGAGTATATACCATTTCCTCAAAATAGGAGATCAGTCTTGCTATATCCTCACGTCCGTCAATTTTATAGATTACATCCGCAGCCGGATTGGCATAATGGCTGTAGCTGATTTGAACCATATCTATATTTTCTTTATGGTCATGGAGCATCATCGCCAAACCCGTGCCTGCCAACGCAATAAATACTGCCACTATGCATACAGTAAATACATACTTTCCTTTCAAATCACGAATCCTCCCATACAAGCGGCATGATCGGATCATAACATGGTTGAACGCCACTCTCAAGCGCAATTCCCTTATTGCCGGATAGCCGTGTCCATTCAATACGTTCACTTAGCAAATCCTTTGGCATGCCTGACAAGTCACCGCATTCATATGATGGAGCATCATATGTATAAGCAGCCCTCCAATATATATTAAAGTACATTATATGTTATTCTTTTTAATCTGTCAATATTATTAAGTCATGTATTTAGCGTCTATCCCGGTTATTCATTACATTTTTCTTGACAGAAGAAAGGATTGGGTGTAGAGTATTGATAAATGAGCAAGGGCGTTCATTTTAATGCAAAGTAGAGTCTTACTTTGCACTAAAATGGATGCCTTATCCATAATAAATTAATTCGGCATATTCCTGCCAGCGCAATGCCCCATATCGGGATAGTAATATGACCTGATACGGAGCATCGAACTTGTGTTTTGACAGGATATGTCATAACACTGATAGAAAGCGGGGCAGCATTATGAAATATTCGGCGCAGGAGGTTATACAGTATGTTCAGGAGGAGGATGTAAAATTCATCCGCCTTGCCTTTTGTGATGTGTTTGGAAGACAGAAAAATATTTCCATTATGCCCCAGGAGCTTGATCGGGCCTTTGCATACGGAATCGCCTTTGACGCCTCCTCCGTGGCCGGATTCGGGGACGAGGCCCACTCGGACCTGCTGCTCCACCCGGAGCCGGAGACATTGATGCAGCTGCCCTGGAGGCCAGAGCACGGCAAGGTGGTGCGTATGTTCAGCAGTATCTCCTACCCCGACGGCAGCCCCTTTGAGTGCGATACCAGAAATCTGTTAAAGAAAGCTGTGGAGGAGGCCGGGAAAGCCGGATTCCGCTTTGACTTCGGAGCGGAGCAGGAATTTTATCTTTTCAATATGGATGAGAACGGCAAAGCCACCAATCTCCCCTATGATGAAGCGGGCTATATGGACATTGCCCCGGACGACAGGGGAGAGAATATCCGCCGGGAGATCTGTCTTACTCTGGAGCAGATGGGGATCCAGCCTGAGAGTTCCCACCACGAGGAGGGTCCGGGGCAAAACGAGATTGACTTCCGCTACTCGGATGCCCTGACCGCCGCCGACAATGCCATGACCTTCCAGAATGTGACCCGGATCGTGGCCCACAGAAACGGACTTGCGGCGGATTTCAGCGCAAAGCCCCTGCCCCGCAGGCCGGGTAACGGATTTCATATCAATATATCCGTAAATACGGGGGATGCATCCGCCCCCCTGGATCAAGTGATTGCGGGAATTTTGGAAAAAATACAAGATATAACGGTGTTCCTCAATCCTACTGAGAACTCCTATGAGCGTTTCGGAAACAATAAGGCTCCCAAATATATCTCCTGGTCCGCCGAAAACCGCTCCCAGCTGATACGGGTTCCCGCTCAGGTAGGAGGGACCCGCCGCGCGGAGCTCCGCTCCCCCGACCCCGCCGCCAACCCCTACCTGGCCTTTGCCCTGATCATCTATGCGGGACTGGAGGGGATACGGGATAAAAGGGAACTGCCCGAGGCGGTGGATTACAACTTATATAAGGCTGACCCGTCCATTCTGGCGCGGTTGGGACGGCTGCCCGATGATTTGGAGAGCGCCTGTCAGGCCGCCCGGGCCAGTTCCTTTGTCAGGGAACATGTGCCTGCCGCCATACTGGATATCTATTGTGGAAAGCATGCCGATAAGGAGGCCAGACCGTGAAAAAGCTGGCTCTTCTATCAAGTATCATGTTTATTATTTTGACTTTTGCCGGTGCGGGATATGTGCTATTATATCACGGCAAGTCCGACGCAGGCTATGCCGTTGTACCGATGATTTTTGCACTTTCTAGTTTTTGCTTATATCGGAAAAAGAAGTAGAGTGGAGATAACAATGAAATGCCGGGAAAGGAGGGAGTAAGATGAGTCTGGAACAGCGGGAATACAGTGTTCTTGTGGCTTCTGCCATGGACAATTTCAACTCGGCCCTGTCGCCTCTGCTCTCCGAGGCCGCCTGCTCCCCGGCGCATGTGGCCGCCAGTGTCAGCGCCGCCAAGAGAATGCTGGCGGAACGGAGTTTTGACTTTGTGATTGTCAATTCCCCCCTTCCCGACGATCCCGGTGTGCGCTTTGCCATAGACGCATGCGCCTCCAGGGGAACTGTGGTGTTGCTGCTTGTAAAATCCGATGCCTACATCAGCGTCAACGACAAGGTAGTAGTTCACGGCGTATTCACCCTGCCGCGGCCCATATCCAGGCAGTCCCTGCAGTTGGCCTTAAGCTGGATGATCAGCGCTAGGGAACGGCTGCGCAGGATCGAGAAGAAAACCCTGTCCATCGAGGAAAAAATGGAGGAGATCCGGCTGGTAAACCGGGCAAAATGGCTGCTCATCAGCGAGTTGAAGATGGAGGAGCCCCAGGCCCACCGCTACATCGAAAAGCAGTCCATGGACCTGTGTGTCCCCAAACGCCAGGTGGCCGAAGATATCATCCGCACTTACTCATAGGCGGATGCTTTTTCCTCTGCCCTCTGATATATATTCAATATAACCCTCTATTTCTCCATCGCTTCTGTATATCCTCTTTTCCAACACGTTTCCCTGTTCGTCATAATCATACTCATAACGCCAGAGCAGAATCCCGTTGCTGTCAGATATCCTGTTGTCCAACGCTGCTCTTCCCACATACATGGCAGGCATTTCCACGTCCTACCGTCACACCCCTTTCCGGCACCCTAAACAAACGGCAGGTAACTGCGAAACTCCCGCTCTGTCAAACAACTCCCTTGCTTCAAGGAGTTTCGCAATTTCCTAACCTTACACAGCTATCTCTGTAAAAATATAGTAACATACACATCTTACGTTTACAAGGGATCGGCCTTCATTCTTTTCTGCTCCAAACCGGGACCCCCAGCACACTATTCGGAACACTCCTGATAGTAACGGGCCTGGGCCTGCCACAGACGCTGGTAGGGACCTTGCTCCTCCTGCACCAGCTGTCGGTGAGTTCCAAGCTGCACCAGTCGGCCCTGGGAAAAAACCGCCACACGGTCACAGTATCTGCAAGTGGACAGGCGGTGGCTGATGGAGAGCAGCGTCTGCCCTTTTCCGCAGGACGGCCCCAGATTCCTGAACAGTTGTTCATAGATTTCCGCCTCTGCGTAAGGGTCCAACGCCGCCGTGGGTTCATCCAGAATCAGCACCGCGCCGTCCTTATACAAGGCCCTTGCGATGGCTACCTTCTGAGCTTCCCCGCCGGACAGCCGGACGCCGTCCTCCTCGTAGTCCGCAGTGAGCGCCTGATCCAGTCCCCGTGGCAGACTCTCCAGTCTGCTTTGCAGCCCCGCCTGTATCAACGCTTTCTCCACACGCCGCCGGTCAAAATCACGGCAGGCTGCCACATTGGAACCCAGCGAAAAGGCAAACAAAGAGAAATCCTGAAATACCGTGGACAGAAGCTGCTGATAATCCTCCGCGGAGTAAGACCAGATATCCCTGCCGTTTACCAGAATCCGCCCTTTTGTAGGACGGTACAGACGACACAGCAGCTTGATCAACGTGGTCTTGCCGGAACCGTTCTCTCCCACAATGGCCAGCTTCTCCCCGCCATAGACGGTCAGATTTACATCCCGCAGCACTCTTTCCTCGCTGCCGGGGTAACAAAAGCTCACGTGGTCAAAGCATATCTCCCAAACCGGCGTCTTAGCCGTGTATACAATCCGCCCCTGCTGCCCGTCAGCGTGGTTGTTTTGGTCTGCCGTCCGTATGTTTTCATCTGTTCTGCCTTCCTTTGTGCCATCCGGCCGTTTATCCCACGCTCCCTCTGCCCGGCCCGTGAGTATTGGTCCGTTCCCGGAAGAGCAGGAAATATCCTCCCCCTCCTCCGGCAGGTCCATATAGGCGAAGTAGTGCGTCAGATGGGTATTGTTGTTGCGCAGATCAGTAAATATCTCCGCCATATTGCTGAGGGATAAAATCAGAGAGGTCACGGCGGAGTAGACCACCAGGACATCCCCCACGGGCACATGCCCCTGCAGGGACTGCGCCGCCACCAGCCCATAGACGGCCAGTCCGCATATGCCCGTACACAACAGCTTCACACTGCCGTAAAAGGTGTCCGCCCGCATCTCCCTTCTTTTCCCTCTGGCGAAGGGCTCATAGCACTTCTTCCGGCTCTCCGCCAGCACCAGCTGCTTTTGCCGGAAAATCCGAATATCCATACCCATGTTCTCGTCCGGCAGATAATTCATTGTATAATAATCCCCATATCGTTGGTACACCGCTCCCTGTTCAAAGATCTGGTAGCCCACGTCCCAGCGCCGGGAAGTCAAACGACAGGAGATCCAGGTACAAAGCGCCACCAGTATCAGCAGCACCGGCAAAACACCCAGTGCCATATGCACCCCATAGCGGACACACAATAGCAGGGCAATGGTCCCTGTACATAGATTGCCGCATATAACCTCCATGTCCCAGTAGAGGCTGGCCATGCCCGCCCCGGAGACACTGATGCTGCCCGACACCTGATCCCGCAGGTTTCTTACCTCCTCTCCTTCCAACAACTCGTAGACAAGCCCATATGCCTTATCCGTCAGATGAATCTCATGGGCGGCGAACAGATCACTGTAGCCCACGGAGATCCTGGCCTCCAGTATGCTTTTCGCCAGCGTCAGCAAAAAGACAATCGCTACGGACACCGCCACATACAAAAACAACTTCTCCAGGCATCTGTCCCCTGTCAGTTCCCCCAGTATGCCCGCCATGGCAATGACCGCCACATAGGGGCTGACCGCCCCCAACAGACTCCTGCCCGCCACATATTGCAGCTGCCCCGGCAGAATACGGTTAAATTCCCAAAGGCCCCTGTGTATCAGTTTCATATCTTCTTTCAATGTACGTCCGTTTTTATTCCAACTCATATCCTTACCTCTTTTCCGTTCCAATCACTATTTGCATGTGCCGTATCCAGGCTCCCCTCGTCCTCCTGATAATACCGGCTCTGCACCCGGAACATCTCCGCGTATTTACCATTCAGGGCCAGCAGCTGTTCATGGGTGCCGCTCTCCGCCACGCGCCCCTCCTCCAGCAGTATAATCCGGTCACAGAACCGGGTGGAGGCCAGCCTGTGGGAGATAAAGACGGCTGTCTTACCGGCTGTGAACTGCTGATACTGCTCATAGATCTCCTGCTCCGCCAGCGGATCCAGCGCGGCGGTGGGTTCGTCCAGCACCAGCACCGGGGCATCCTTGTACAGCGCCCGGGCCAGCAAAAGCCGCTGCAGCTGCCCGCCGGACAACTCTGTTCCCTGCTGCGTGATCCGTTTGACCAGGCAGGTATCCGCCCCCTTGGGCAGAGATTTGATTTTCTCCTCCAGCCCTGCGGCCCGTATGCAGCGCCACAGGCGCTCTTCGTCCACGTCGCCTGTGGTGTTCAGCGCTATATTGTCCGCCACGCTCACCGGCAATGCCCCCGAACTCTGGAAAACAGCCGAAAACAGTTCGTAATAATCCCGGGGCGCAAAGGATGCCTGGCGTAAGCTGAGATTTACGCCGCCGGATGTGCCTCCCACCAGAATCTCCCCCTGCTGAGGATGCAGCAGACCGCACAGAAGCCTGACCAGAGTTGTCTTGCCTGCTCCGTTGCCGCCCACCACGGCCAGTCTTTCCCCCGGTGCAATCTCCAGGTTCAGATGCGCAAACACCTGATGTTTGCGCTCTTCGCCGTCCTCTCCCACCTCAGTGTAGGCGTAGGACACATCCCGAAACCGAAAGCCTATGCCCCCTTTGGCCAATCTCTCAACGCTTGACAGACCATCAAGTTCCGTCCGCTCCTGCACGGCACCGTCCTCCGGCTTTTGTGCCATGGCGTATTGTTTCTGCACAGTGCCCTGGGGATTCCGCTCCATAATACACTGTTCTCGTACCTTATCTTTCTCCCCCAGTTCCATGTATTCCCGGTAATCTTTCACAAAGTTCCGGGCCTCCTGCAGCTGGGATATACTGTCCGTCAAGCGGCTGAGCCATCCGCCCAGCCCTGTGATAGCCGTAAAATACAGAGCAAAGTCTCCCACGGACATATGCCTGTGAAAAAAGGAATACAACAGATACACGTAGGCGCAGCCGTCCCGGACCAGAATCAGCACACTGCCAAGCAACAGCTTCCTTTGATCATATCCCGCCGTCACCTGTTCCAGCCGGCGCTTTTGCCCCAGGGCCAGCCGGGCCATCTCCCGCAGCCACCCTGCCATATTGTATACGCGGATATCTTTCCCCTCCTGAAGCCCCCGGGTGCCATAGGCGATGTAGTTCAGCCTGCGCCCCGCCTCCGCTTTCTCCTGCTTCAGGGACTGCTTCCTGCGTTCCGTGCGGATGCCCTGCCCCAATTCCAGGCCAAACAGGGCCAGAAGCGCCAGTACTGCCAGCGGGTGTAAGGTACAAAGAACTGTGCTGTAGGCCAGCAGTCCCCCCGCCGCCGTCAACAGCGCCGTCAGCCGGGGCAGATAAGTCACAATGCCCCAGTTGGGGCCGCTCACCGCCTGCCTGGCTTTTTCCATCTGCACCTTTCCCTGGTGGGAAGAAAAAAGTTCATACTCCATCTCCATGGTTTTCTCCTCCCAGGCCGGTATCAGCCGGGTGTAAAGCCTGGTCTGGGCATATGCGGTGATGAGATTCTGCATGGCCAGATTGACCACGGTCAAAAGCAGCCACAGACCGCCCACTGAAAAGAGCTTTCTGAGAAGTTCCTGCACAGGAAGCTGTACTGTGACACAGTCCAAAACCATTTTGGGAAGATAGAGCGCAACCAGCGACAGGCTGACCGCCGCCGCGCTCCCCAGAAGCGACAGCAGTCCGCATAATAATTTATGTTTGTTCATAGATACCTCTTTCTGCATGTTCGGAAATCAGTATAAAAGCTGCAACTGACTCCCGATGTATTGGCTTGTTCATTTTCAGTTTCTATACTCACGAGCGATGAAATTTGCCGCGATGTCCTTGAAAACTTTCGCTCATGAATCGGGTTACTTGACAAGTTTCTGTAACCGTCAATATATATACACGAAAAAAGCTGCGGTTTACCCGCAGCCAATACACAACATACCTGTTCATCCACGCAGACCGGAAATACCCTGTTTTCTGCACGGAAAATAAATCTCCTATCCGGGGAGATGAGTATGTCGTATGTCATCACGGGAAAATGCATTACAAATAGACGGGCTTACCCCGTTCCTATCTGCTTCTTAAACTAACGCATTCTTCCGCATACGAAAATTAACACGACAACACCCTCTCGCAACTCATTGTTGAGTAATCTATGATTTTTGTGCTTCTACTTACATCCTTACAATAAGTAAAGCGCAAAGATGTTTTTATATTGTAGCATATGTCCATCCAATCCGCAAGTATGGTTTTTAGTATTTTATCGACTATTCGTCTGAAGCGTCCCTTGCTGGCTGACCTCTTAGATTTTCCTTTCCGCACAGTGCATGTTGCCCGATTATGCCACATGTACTGTGCGGGAATTGGAAAATCTTAACGTTAGTCAGTATATATTCCCCGTAGCTGTGCCAGGATATATTTCACACGTTGTATCGCATTGTCAATCTGATTTTTGGCATTGTTGATCCGGGACTGTACCAGCAGATCCGCCAGCAATCCGTCAAAAAAGTAATCCGCAAAGCCAAGCAGATCCCCTGTCTCCACCTTCAGGTCTCCCAGCTGCTGTACATCATGCAGTTCCCTCTGAAAAGATATCAGCGCCGTCCTGGCCGCCTGGATCTGCTCGTTAGCCTGGTTCATCTTGGAGTGCTTGACAAATGTGGTGAGCAGCCCCCCTCCGAAAATATCCAGCAGCCCCCAGTTACCTGCGCTGTCCAGATAATCCTTCGCGTTTTCCAGACACCGCAGCGCCTCATTCCCCGCCTGTATGGCTTCACTGATTTCCCTTTGCAGAGACAGATTTGACATACCGTTTTCCTCCTGTTGGAGATCTTAGACCTCCGATTTTGCATGTTTCCGATGCTGTTTTACAGATATTATATCCAAGGCAGCATGCGGAAAACAGAGAAGAAATATGCACTTTAAGACAGGATAACGGTCATTTGCGCGTCACATATTCAGCTTACAGATCATCTCATGCCATTGCTCCCCGCCCCAGGAGGATTGGGCTATACCCCGGTCTTCAAGTCCCATCTTTTCGTACATCTTTACCTTGGAATCCAGGCATGTCAGGATAGCCGCCTCCCTGCCCCGCTCCCGTTCTCTGCGCAGATATTGGAACATAATTGCCCTGGCCAGGCCCTGCCCGCGATATTCCGGGAGCACGTCCAGTCCAAGAAGCATCACGTTCCTTCCGGCGGGATCATACAGCTTTGCGTCGGTAAAAAACTCGTCCCGGAAAACACTCTCCTCCGTGGACAGACCATTCAAAAAGCCTGCTATCTTTCCGGATTGCCTGTCTATGGCCACCAGAAACAGTTCCGGAGCCGTTAAAACCCTCTCCCGCATCATCTTCTCACTGCATGCCTCGTTGGGCGGAAAACAGATTTCCTCGATCCTGGCCGCCTGATCCGCCTCCTCGGGAAGGATGTTCCTAAATTGGAATCGCTGCTCTGTTTCCCTGTCTATAGTATCGTATTTCTCCAAAAGCGTTTTTACCCGTTCCGCCTCTTCGTGTGTCTTGTGTTGCTCCATATTGTCTTTTCCCGTCCTTTCATACCTGCATAAAACCAGGTGATTGCAAAGCTCCCGGTCTCCCGCCGCTAAATTCTATAACAATACTGGATCTCTCTCAGCCGCTTTCCTCCTATGGTGTCCTCCCCGGAACGGCTGCTTTCTAAAAAGCCAAACTTTTTAGAAAAGCGTCTCCCATTGTCGTTATCTGCAGGCACCCATAGATAAATATTGTCGAAACCCCTCTGTGCCAATTCTTTTGTCACAGCCTCCAGCAGTAATTTTCCATATCCTTATCCCATGTACTCCGGCAGGAAATAAATAGAAATGACCTCTCCGAAATCAGACATTTCCGCCATGCGTCCCCTGTAAAAACTGGATGTGCCGATTTCCGAGCGGCCTGACTACATAACGCCAGCCATATACGTTTAATCAGCGCAAGATGGTAAAATCCGGCGTTATGTAGTATAAATACCGAATCTCCATGCTGATACCTCTCTGTCGGCAACTTATGGTTTCGTCTTGCCTTCACTTTTCCATTTTACCACATCACCCGGCTCTATTCCACATGATTTGAGGACTTTGCATGGTTAAAAATATCTATCAGTTCGGAAGCCTCCAGCCGGATATCCGGCCGGGTCAGGATTGCGGAGATTACCGCCAGTCCGTCTATGCCCATGCCGGGAAACAAGGCGGCGATCTCCCTGTTGATTCCCCCGATAACTACAATGGGAATGGAGACGGCTTGGCGGATTGCCTGTAACTCACAAAGCGAAACCAACCGGGCATCGCTGCTGTCCTGTATGATGTACTCCCTAAAAATATCCAAGGGCAGCGAACCCGTCTGCAGTTCCGTCACAAAGTAAGTGGCGGCACACTCGTCCCGGATGGGGATATTGGCAGCCAGTATTTCATTCATAAATGACATTTGGGGTTCTCCTTTTAGAATTATGCATGTTGTTAAAGGGATTCCGCGTCAGTTCATACGTTGTTTATCGGAATAAAAAATAGAGCCTCTCAAACAATAAGAAGCTCTTTCAGACGCAAAACGGCGTAAGAAATTGCTTCCCTACGCCGGCATTAGCCGACAAGTCCAGAGGTCAGTTCTTAACCTTTTTCAACTTGTTCAGTTCCCTCGCAAACATGTGTCATATCCTATTCAATTGTTGTTTGTTTACCAATGGCAGAAAATTTGCCGCCTGCCTATAAATAAAATTTTATGCCGGGCCGGTCGAGATGTCAAGGAAAAGAGATTTCAATATCTTCATTGAAGGCAGGCACGGATCATGGTATAATTAGCAAAACGCCTTGCGTTTAGCTCTTCTGTCATACATCCAAATATATTAATGTATATGCGGAGTTTGAGCAAAGTAAATTTCGGATATACAGGAAAGAGGAAAGCATGAAAATTTACAGGACAAAGGATTACAATGACATGAGCCGGACGGCTGCAAACCTTATCTCCGCACAGATTATTATGAAGCCCGACTGTGTGCTGGGTCTTGCCACAGGTTCCACTCCTGTAGGCATTTACCGTCAGCTTGCGCAGTGGCATCAAAAGGGGGAACTGGACTTCTCGCTTGTGACTACAGTCAACTTGGATGAGTATAAGGGGATTTCCCCGGAGAATCCCCAGAGTTATCACTATTTTATGGAGGAAAATCTGTTTCGGAAAGTGAATATTGACAGAAGCAGAGCTTTCCTCCCCGATGGAACGGAGGCTGACAGCGATGACGCCTGCCGGAAATACAATCAAGTCCTGCACTCCGCGGGAACCGTGGATCTCCAGCTCTTGGGGCTTGGTCACAACGGACATATCGGCTTTAACGAGCCGGGGACTTTCTTCGAGAAAGAGACACACTGCGTCACTCTGTCAGACCGGACCATCCAGGCCAACCGGCGCTTTTTCGCATCGGAGGAAGAGGTTCCCCGCCAGGCATATACCATGGGGATTAAGTCTATTATGTCCGCAAAAAAAATCCTTGTAGTGGTTTCCGGGGAAGATAAAGCGGAGATTGTAAAGACTGCCTTTTTCGGGCCCGTCACACCGCAGGTGCCGGCCTCCATTCTACAGTTCCATGCCGATGTCCGCCTTGTGGCTGACGAGGCGGCGCTGTCCCTGTGTGATATACCGTCGTCCGGGCGGCTGTGGAGCATTTGACCAGGACTCACCTGCTCCTTCACAGCACTTTTCGTGGGAGGAAATAGACAGTGCACAGCCGCAGTCGCCCCGGCTTAAGGCAAAGGTTCTTCCACCGCAGATAGTACTGTCAGAGTGGCTGCGGCATTCATACTAAGAGGGAAATGGCAATGAAGTATAAAATTGTAAACGGACTTGTTTTTCAGGAAGACGGCTTTTTCAAATCTGAATCCGTCTATATGTGTGATGGGAGGATTGTTTCAAAGGAAGCGTATCTTGCCGCCTCCGAAACCGAAACCCTGTGGGACGCGGCGGGCGGTTATGTCATTCCCGGGCTCACAGATATCCATTTTCATGGCTGTATGGGAAGCGACTGCTGTGACGGCACTGCAGAGGCTTTTCGGACTATTGCTGAGTACGAACTGCGCCAGGGCGTCACCTCCATCACCCCCGCCACAATGACCATGTCTGAAGAAGTACTGTCGCGGATCTGTCGCTGCGCAAGGGACTATTTCCACACGGACGGCGCGGATCTCTGCGGGCTGTACATGGAGGGGCCCTTTATCAGCCCCGCCAAAAAAGGCGCGCAGAACGAAAAATATATCCGTTCCGCAGACACGGAGATGTTAACGCGTTTGCAGAAAATTTCCGGCGGCATGATCCGCATCGTGGCAATTGCCCCCGAGACAAAAGGTGCCATGGATTTCATCCGTCAAAACAGTGGCAGTGTGCGCGTTTCCCTTGCCCATACCACTGCGGATTACGATACCGCAAGGGAGGCATTGGCCTGCGGCGCTTCCCAGCTGACGCACATGTATAACGCAATGATGCCCTTCAGCCATCGCGCGCCCGGCCCCATCGGCGCTGCCGCTGACAGCCGCCATTGCATGGTGGAACTCATATGTGATGGCGTACACATTCATCCTGCCGCAGTACGAACTACTTTCAAAATCTTTGGGGATGACAGAATCATACTGATCAGCGACAGCATGCGGGCCACGGGCCTGGAGGACGGCCAATACGATCTGGGGGGACAGACTGTGCTTGTCAAAGGAAATCTGGCTGTCTTGGAAGACGGCACCATTGCAGGATCTGCGACCAATCTTATGGACTGTATGCGCACTGCCGTCCGGGATATGGGGATCCCCCTGGCCAGTGCTGTAAAGTGCGCCGCCGTCAATCCCGCAAAAGCCATTGGGCTTTTTGATGAATATGGGAGTCTCACCCCCGGCAAATATGCGAATGTGGTGGTTCTGAATCAGGATTTGGAGTTGAAAATGGTATTCCATCATCAAGGGAAGGTCTGCGTGGGAACAGCATGATGCCCATGCCGTTTTTCTCTGTCACCGTTATGCTCCTATGCATTAGTGCCCTCCTTGGCTCAATTTAGCATCTACCAGTTCCTTATGATAAAAATAGTTGATATGCTTTATTGAATGAATCCCACAATATTCCTCAATATCAGCAGAAAGATTATTCCAGAAGTTCCTGTTCTTTTTAACATATATATCATCATACAGTTCCCCTAATTGCGGGTAAGCATTTTTTATATAACCGAGAATATCCTGTTTATAGCTCCCCCGCAGGTTAAGATTTTCAAACCAGTATTCATCCACATATCTGCGTGTTTTTTCTATAATTTTTTTGTAATCCGTTACACCCGGAAAGATAGGTGACATAAACAAGACAGTATATATTCCATTTTCATGTAATGTTTCCAATGTTTCAAGCCGTTTTCCGATACTGCTGGCCTGGTCCATATCGCTTTTGAACTGTTCGTCCAACGTATTGACCGATATGGAGACTATCAGATTTTTACACCCCTTCAGTAAATCAAGATCCCTTACAATCAGATGGGATTTTGTAGAGATATTCAGTTCACATTCTATAGAAACCAGCTGCTCCAGTATCTTCCGTGTATTGCCATACTTTTCCTCAAATGGATTATAACAATCCGTCACGGACGACAGAAAGACCGACTTTCCCCGTAATCTCTTTTTATCTATCGGTTTATCACACCGCTTAATGTCAATAAATCTTCCCCATTCCTCTCTATGGCGCGTAAACCGCTTCATAAAACAGGCATAACAATACCTGCATCCGTGAGGACAGCCCACATAAGGATTTATCACATAATCGCTTGCCGGAAGGTTAGATTTCGTGACCAGATCTTTGACCGCAATCTCATTTTCTACTATTCTCACAGAACAACGCCTCCATGGAATGTACAGATATAGACTTTTTCCTGCCTGCAGTATATTCTTTCCTCTCCTGTAAAACATTCAAAATTCCCCTGTATCTGGCAGTGGTACATAAAATCACCTTTCTGATAAAATTCCGGCCCCCGGAATGGCGCTGCAGCCGATACACAGGAAAGCGCTTCCTTTAAAAAGGAAATGTCAAAATTTTCCTGCAGACTCTGCCCATAATAATTCATTGCCCACACTGCCTGTTGTTTCGCCCATACACGTTCCTCACCTACAAATATCTGTCCGCCCAGGTAGGTATCCATATATAAATAATCACCATCCTCATAGCGAAAATCATGGGAACCAGGCTGAGATGGCATAATCTCATTTTCACCCGTGATATAGGTATTGTTTTTCGCTCTAACTAAAAAATTCCTGATATCCTGCATAGGATATTTCTGTTCACAACAGAGACTGACCGTGCAGGTGGCGTTCTCTTTTACAAGTCTGTCAATGGAGACTTTAAAAATTTCACTTAGCTGTATAAGGTTCTGGATATCAGGAAAGGACTGGCCGTTCTCCCATTTTGTTATGGATTGTCTCGATATATCCAGTCTGTTTGCAAGTTCTTCCTGTGACAGTTTCATACTTGTTCTCAGTAATTGCAGTTTTTCTTTAAATCCCATTATGACTTCCTCCCAGACATTAATTATACTTTGCCGATTTCACGCTGGCAATCTATCCCTGCGTTCCAATTTGGCAACTGTTGGGTGCATCGGACAGCCGCCAGCCTGTGGAGAACTGCTCTTTCAGGAACCTAGCCTTTTCGGATGACAAAGGGTAGACTATTTTGAGTTTTGGCCTTTAAGACATACTTCGTATGCACTAAATCTATATATATCTGGTTTTTTGTAAATAAAAATGCTGACCTGCCCCTTGCTTCTCAATAAGCAAACACATACGTTCATCTACTTTCAATCCACACTCACGCAAGGGGAGTGACAAAAGCTGCCCGTAGGAGACTACATTCTGGTGGAGATTTCAATCCACACTCCCGCAAGGGGAGTGACCCATACCACTGAAAATCCATGTGGAACTTGCAAAGATTTCAATCCCGAGTATGTCAAGTTAGTGTTACGAACTTTTTGCAGTTTTTTCAGTGGAAAAGTCTGGGAAACTAAATTGTACCCCTTGTCAAGGACATTTTGAATTTGTGTAGTACCCGATTTTTG